>JAHZIG010000020.1 GCA_019419865.1 Clostridiales bacterium
CAAGTCCGCTGGTCGAGAACCTGTCCTCCTTGCCGCAGAGCGTTTGCAGGTCGAACCCGCTCACGTATTCCCGCCCGATCATATGCGCGATCAGCGATAAGAACTGCGTCTTGCCCGTATTCCCCGCCGCGGAATACAAAATCAGCGCCTTTTTTACCTTATATATAGGTATGTTCGAGAGGATCAGCCCCGTCCACTCCTGAAGCAGGTCGATCTCGCTTTGGTCGATATTCCCCTCGTCGTCCGTGCAAAGCTCGCCGATATAGCGCTCGAACGTCGGCGCCTCGGCGTTTTCGTCGTAGCCGCAGTTTAGCTGGATCGTGCTGATCAATTTCGGCGTGTGGGGGATCAGTTTGTCCTCCTTGAGGTCGTAGATACCGTTTTTCAGGTTGATATACCGCTCGCTCGCGTTTATCTCCTCGTACGGGACCACCCTGCCCGCCGAGCAGAGCAATAGACTGCGAACGTCCCGGATCAGCGCGGATCGCGACATTCCCTGCGGGATAAACCTACGTATCAATTCGTCTATCTGGTTGTCGTTGTAGGGGCTGTAGACCCCGTTTTCGTAGACGAACACGCTGTCGTTGTTCGCGCCCGCCACCCTCGAGACGATGAAGTCGATGTACTTTCCCGCCGCGACGCTCAGGTTGTCCACGTTGAGCGTCTTCTTGACGCTGACGCTCCCGTCCTTGTTTTGCCTGAGTTTGATGTTGAGCCAATCGGGATAACAACAATAGCGATTAGCGATTAGCGAATAGCGAATAGGGGCGGAACCGGGCGACGTTTGCGCAGGAGTTGAACTAATCGTATTCGCTCCATTTTGCGCGCGGGGCGGACCGGTCGCGTTCGCTCCGGCAAGTGGATACGCTTCATTTTGCGTATTTGCCGACGTTTGCGCATAGGCGGAGTTATTCGCATACGCCGCGTTGTTTACGTTGGTTGTAGTTTGCGCGTAAGTTGAATCTTGCGCGTAAGTTGAATTAGCCGCGCTTTGCGGATACGCCGACGTTTGCGCGGAGGGAATATTATTCGCATACTCCGCGTTGCTTGCGTCGATCCCCGCGGTTATTCCGACGATATTTTGCTGCGCTTCTTTTATCATGCTCAAGAGTTCGGCTTTGGTATGACCCGCTTCGATGAAATCGGTCACGTCGCCTTTGGGGGCGTCCGAGACTGTGCAGACGGTGACGCGGCTTGCGAACGGTTTGAGTTCGCGGACGAGGGAGTCGGCGAATTTCAGCCCGGGTTGGTCGTTGTCGGGCAGGATCACGACGTCCGCGCCGACGAAGTATTTGCTAAATTCGCTCCGCCAGCTCCCGGAGCCGCCCGCGGTAGTAACGTTGTAGAGACCGAGTTTTTTCAGCGTCTCCGCGTCCTTCTCGCCCTCGACGATATAGACCGGGTATTTATCCTTATGCGCCCGGATAGTCTTAACGATCCGCGGCAGGTTGTAGAGCGCGCGTTCTACGCCGCCGAGGCTCAGGTTTATTCTGTCGCCCTCTATCACGCCCTGCCTGAACGTTTTGCCCGAATCGTTTTCGAGCCGGATATTGGAATAGAGGTATTCGCCGCGCTCGCCTTGGTAGTCGTAGCGGGCTTTGACCTTGTAGTTATCCCCGACCAGATTTTCAAGGTAGAACGCCCATTTGGGCTTGAGGTTTTTTGAAGCCGGGGAGTTTTGGGACGTCGTGGAATCGACGTCCGAGAATTTGAGTCCGACCGCGGCGAGGATATCTTTGGTATCGCACCCGGCGTGGCAGTGCAATAAATATTTGTCCCCCCGCGCGGAGACGGAAATTGATAGGCTCGGCTCCTTGTCGCCGTGGCAGGGACAGCAGGCCTGAAAGTTGTTCCCGCCGCCCCTCACGCCCTTAAACCGGCCGAGCAAATCGAATAATTCTATCATTTTTATCTCCTTTCTGGATATATATATTCGCGCCGCATAACCGGCGCTATCTATATTATAAAACGTTAAAAGTGACATGGGGGGACAACAACGTAGCGATTAGGGATTAGCGAATAGCGAATAGGGGGTGAAAGTTGTTTATAAAGCGCCTGACGGGAACGTATGCGAAAAGGAATACGTTGTTTTTCTATGCGGCTTAGATGCCGGTTACACGTTACAGAAGCGCGCCGCGTTCCTAATTTTTACGTTGTAAAAGAATTGTAAATTGACATGATTTGTCGAATGATATATAATTATTGTTAGCAGAAATTGGAACTTAGCGGTTAACGTAGAGATTAGAGATTAGCGAATAGCGAATAGGGGTAAAATTTGTTTGTATAACGCCGAACGGTTATGTTTGCGTTGGAATACTTTGTTTTCCTAAACGGCTACAGAAACCGTTTTTTACGTTACAGAAGCGTTTTCAGCGCCTAATCTCTAATGACTAATCCCTAATCGCTACGTTGATAATTGCTTATGAAGTATATACTTAGAGTACTTGTACTCGTTGTTATATTTCTCATAGTTTTCACTATGAAAGCAATATAGCCGCCGGAAATTCTGGAAACGGCAGCTATATTAGTTAGTCTTTTCTTTGGATAACCGTTAAACAGTTCCCTTTCTGCTTTTATTATACATCAAATTCTCTAAATAGTCAACATAGAAATTAACATAGCGATTAGGAATTAGCGAATAGCGAATAGGGGTGAAAGTTGCCGCTTTAACGCCTGACGGCTTTGTTTGCGGAATTGGAACACGTTGTTTTCCGTTTGCGGCTACAGAGACCGTTTCCACGTTACAGAAGCCCCTTACGCTCCTATTCGCTAATCTCTACGTTGCTACGTTACAACGTTGCGCCCAATAAAAACGACGCCTCCCCGTTTGACTTCCGGGGAGGCGTTAATATGTCCTTGTTCTATTTCAAACTCTTTATTTCAAACTCTCTATGCTTTCCAAAACGGCGTCGAGCATTTCCCTATACTTAACGCCCTTTTGGCGTTCTTCTTCGACGACCTTGGCGGGAGCTTTTTCGGTGAAGCCTTTGTTATTCAGCTTGCCCTCGACCCGCTTGATCTCGCCTTCGAGGCGTTTTTTCTCTTTTTCGAGTCTTTCGAGTTCTTTGCTCTTATCTACCAGCTCGTCGAGCGGCATCAGTATCTCCGCGCTCGGAACTACGACCGAGACCGCGTTTTCGGGAACGCCGTCCTTATCGCTTTGGACGCTGATCTCCGAGGCGGAAGCGAGCTTTTTGAAGAACGCGTCGCCCATGCTGAAGACTTCGGATTTGTCCGTTATTATATACAGCTTGGCCTTTTTTGAAGGCGGAACGTTCATCTCGTTTCTGATATTGCGGATACCCTTTATAGCGTCCATAATGAGCCGCATCTTATTTTCGGCGTCCGGATCGTCGAGCTTTTCGTCGTATACCGGGAAGCTGGAGATCATTATACTCTCGCCCTCGTGCGGCAGCGCCTGCCATATCTCTTCGGTGATGAAGGGCATGAACGGGTGCAGCAGTTTAAGCGTGTTTGATAAGACGTACACGAGCGTCTGCTGAGCGACTATGTTGCTCTCGCCTTCCTCGCTGAATCTCGGCTTGACCAGCTCTATATACCAGTCGCAGAATTCGTCCCATATGAAATCGTACAGCTTCTGGACGGCTATGCCCAGCTCGTACTTGTCGATATTCTCGGTAACTTCTTTCGCGAGCGTGTTGAATCTCGATACGATCCATTTATCCTCGAGCCTGAGCTTTTCGAGGTCGGGCAGTTTGTTTTCGGTTATATTCAGGTTCATGAGCACGAACCTCGACGCGTTCCAGATCTTATTTGCAAAGTTACGGCTCGCCTCAACGCGCTCGATATAGAAACGCATATCGTTTCCGGGCGAATTGCCGGTGGCCAAGGTGAATCTCAAGGCGTCCGCGCCGTACTTGTCCACTATCTCCAGCGGATCGATCCCGTTGCCGAGCGATTTGCTCATCTTGCGTCCCTGCGAATCGCGCACGAGTCCGTGGATATAGACGTCCTTGAACGGGACCTCGCCGGTCTGCTCGATCGCCGAGAATATCATGCGCGCAACCCAGAAGAATATTATATCGTATCCCGTTACAAGAGTAGACGTAGGATAAAAATACTTATATTCGGGCGTTATATCCGGCCAGCCGAGCGTTGAGAACGGCCAGAGCGCGCTGCTGAACCAGGTGTCTAAGACGTCCTCGTCCTGTTTGACCTTGCCGCCGCATTTGGGGCAGGTCGTAATATCCTCTTTGGAGACAGTGGTCTCGCCGCAGTCCTGGCAGTAGAACGCGGGGATCCTGTGACCCCACCAGAGCTGTCTGGAGATACACCAGTCGTGGACGTTGTTCATCCAGTGCATATATACTTTGGTAAAGCGTTCGGGGATAAACCTCGTCTCGCCTTTTTCGACCGCCTCGGCCGCGGGCTTCGCAAGAGGCGCCATCTTAACGAACCATTGCTTCGACGTGATCGGCTCTACGGTAGTTCCGCATCTGTAGCAGCAGCCCACGTTGTGCTTATGAGGCTCGACCTTGACCAACAGACCCGCCTCTTCGAGGTCGGAGACTATAGCGCGTCTCGCCTCGTATCTGTCCATACCGCAGTATTTGCCGCCGAGCTCGTTTATAGTTGCGTCGTCGTTCATGACCTTGATCTGCTCAAGGTTGTGTCTCTTACCTACCTCGAAGTCGTTGGGGTCGTGAGCCGGGGTTATCTTTACGCAGCCGGTACCGAATTCCTTATCGACGTATTCGTCGGCTACGACCGGTATCTCGCGGTTTACAAGCGGCAGGATCAGCGTCTTACCGACAATGTCTTTGTATCTTTCGTCGTCCGGATTGACCGCGACCGCGGTGTCTCCGAGCATGGTCTCCGGTCTGGTCGTCGCTATCTCTACGAACTCGTCCGAATCCTTGACCGGATATTTGATATGCCAGAAATGTCCGTCCTGTTCCTCGTATTCGACTTCGGCGTCCGACAGAGCGGTCTTACAGCTCGGGCACCAGTTGATTATACGCGTGCCCTGATAGATAAGACCCTTGTCGTACAGCTTGACGAAGACTTCGCGAACGGCCTTGCTGCAGCCCTCGTCCATGGTGAAACGTTCTCTGTCCCAATCGCAGGAACAGCCGAGCTTTTTGAGCTGGTTTATGATCCTGTCGCCGAATTTTTCCTTCCACGCCCAAACGCGTTTTAAAAATTCCTCGCGTCCGAGATCGTATCTCGTCGTACCGTTTTCGTTTACTCTGAGGTCTTCCTCGACCTTGATCTGAGTCGCGATGCCCGCGTGGTCGGTCCCGGGGATCCAGAGCGCGTTATAGCCCTGCATCCTCTTGGTTCTTATCAATATATCCTGAAGAGTTTCGTCGAGCGCGTGTCCCATATGGAGCTGACCCGTGACGTTCGGCGGGGGAATGACGACGGTAAACGGTTCTTTGGTCTCGTCGGGTTCCGCGTGGAAATATCCGTTTTTCACCCAATCGTTATAAATCCTCTCCTCTACTGAACTGGGGTCGTATTTTTTTGATAGCTCTTTCGCCACAAAAATCTCTCCTTTCGGTTACTCTTATTATCTTTTAGTATGGGATCGCCGCAAAAGGCAATCTTAATGATTAATTATAACAGTCTTGGAGCCATAAATCAAGGGTTAATTGAAGATTCTCGTCCGCCGAATGCGATAAATTCATAAATATTTGTAAAAGCGCTTGCATTTTTTGCCGTTATAGTATAAAATGAATTGTAATTTAAATCAAAAATAAACATACAAATATTTAATTTATATCAACAGAGGAGGAATTAGTCCGATGATTACAGCGGGTGATTTTAGAAACGGTTTAACTTTTGAATACGAGGGTAACGTATACCAGATAGTGGAATTTCAGCACGTTAAACCCGGTAAAGGAGCGGCGTTCGTCAGGACCAAGATGAAGAACGTCATGACCGGCGCGGTCGTTGAGAGAACTTTTAACCCTACTGAAAAAGTTGAAAAGGCGATGATCGAGAGAAAGGATATGGAATATCTCTACGAGGATAGCGGCCTTTACTATTTCATGGATCAGGAGACCTACGAGCAGGTTCCGCTCAGCTCGGAGCAGCTCGGCGACGCTTTGAAGTTCGTTATGGAAAACATGACGGTCAAGTTCCTGATGTATAAGGGTAACGTTTTCGCGGTGGAGCCGCCGACGTTCGTAGAACTCACCGTGACCGAGACCGAACCGGGCGTTAAGGGCAACACGGCGTCCAACGTGACCAAACCGGCGACCGTAGAGACCGGAGCGGTCGTTACCGTGCCTATGTTTATCAACGAGGGCGACAAGATAAGGATCGACACTCGTACAAGCGAATATATGGAGAGAGTATAGTAAATACTCATATCGCAGAGAGCTTTAATATTACCAGCCGGGCGGTGGTATGATAAATTTCGCCTGAATAATACGCGCGTTTGGAGAGCCGGAAAGTTTGCCTCTCAAACGGCGCAGAAGGATAGGAGACGAAGAATATGTCTGAGATAACAAATAAAGCCTCGTACTTAAAGGGCTTAGCGGACGGAATGAAGCTGGATACAAACACCGACGAGGGCAAGCTTCTTTCCGCGATAATCGACGCGATCGGCGATATAGCCGAGGAGATAGAGAGTTTTGAGAGCGAGACGGACTTTATCGCGGATAAGCTCGACGACCTCGAGGACGTCGTTGAAGTAATAGGCGATACGGTTTTCGGCGAGGACGACGACGAGAACGACTTGTATGAGATCAAATGCGACAACTGCGGTCAGGAGATAGAGCTTACCGGCGAGGATCTCGACGATCTCTTCGACGGAAATATCGAGTGTCCCAACTGCGGCGAGAAGATAGAACTCGACTTAGAGGGGATCGACGACTGCGACTGCGGCTGCGATCACGACCACGACCACGAATAATTTGAAAAATTAAACGGATTTCGTAGTATAGTTTATTTTACGCCGTCTTAAGCGAGCGTTAGCGGATCGGGTTTTGTTTCATGCAAGGCCCGGTCCTTTTTATCGATTCGCGTTTATCGATTCGCGGCGTCGAGCTAAGCATTTTGAGCGAAGGGCTCCGTTGTAGAGTCGTTTTTGCGCGAGTTTGAGCGCCGGGGACGTTTTAATATTAGCTATAACGCGTTTTATCAAAAAATGGGGTGTGGAACAATGAAACGGGAAAATAATGGCGGCGGACGATCTGAAAATTTTGATTTATCCGATTCAAAGACGCGCCGCGTAGAGATATTGACTCTGAACGAACTTAAAAGCGACTATCCTCAGATCTTTCACAGGAGTTTCTCCGTAAACGATTTAAAGAGTATAAGATTCTGTAAGGCGGATATATTAGGCGATTATATTATAGGTACGTTCGCAATACCCAAGAGGGAATATTTATCGGACGAGGAATATGCGTTCGGCTATTTTGCGACTGATGAAAAACTGGTTTTTATCGACGATACAAATTACGTTAAGTCGACGTTGGAAGAAATGCGCGGACGAAGAATTACGGAAATATCGTCTACTTATATATTCCTTTTGGATTTTATGGAATACATACTTAAAGACGATATGCTGTTTTTGCTGCAGTATGAGGAAAAACTGACCCGGCTTGAAGAAGAGCTTTTAGACAAAAAAGCCGAGAACTTTGATAAGGAGATATTTTTGATCCGAAAGAATTTATCGAATCTCGGCGCCTATTACGAACAGATCTCCGACGTGGGCGAGACGATCCGGCAGGAGACGGCCGAGAACGCGCTTGAAAGAGAGAGCGCGCTGTACGGTCTGCTTTCGGACAAAGCGGGCAGATTGTATCAGACGGTCCAGTCTCTTAAGGAATATTCGATACAGCTTAGGGAGATGCACCAGACCCAGATAGATATACGGCAGAACGAGATAATGAAATTCCTGACTATCGTGACTACGATATTTATGCCGCTGACCCTTATAACCGGATGGTACGGGATGAATTTCAGCAATATGCCGGAGCTGTCCTTTAAATACGGCTATCTTATCGTATGCATAATCTGTTTCGTGATAATCGCGGCGGAGATCTGGATATTTGGAATTAAAAAGTGGTTTAAATAGGTTCTGAAGTAAAATATAAAGGCGCCGGAGCGGCTCAACCGCCCCGGCGTTAATTCTTGAATTAATATTTCTTTATCCCAATATCGCGTCTGAAATGCGCGTCCTTGAAGCTGATAAGTTCGACGTACTTATATGCGTTTTCGATCGCTTCGTCCAGGGTTTTACCCATCGCGGTAACGCCGAGAACGCGGCCTCCCGCGGTCAGGAACTTACCGTCTTCGTACTTTGTGCCGGCGTGGAAAACGAGCGCGCCGAGGCTTTCGGCCTGCTTGATCCCCTCGATCGGATATCCGGTCTGATATTTCTGCGGATAGCCGCCGGACGCCATTACGACGCATACGCAAGCGTCGTCCTTCCAGCTTATATCGACGTCGCTCAGTTTCTCGTCGATCACGGCGTCGAATATGTCGACGAGGTCGGTATTCAGTCTCGGGAGCACGACCTGAGTCTCCGGGTCGCCGAATCTGCAGTTGTATTCGATGACCTTAACTCCGTCGGCGGTCTTCATAAGACCGAAGTAGAGCACGCCCTTAAACGGTCTGCCCTCCGCGTTCATAGCCTCCACCGTCGGCAGGAAGATGTTCTTCATACATTCGTCGGCGACTTCGGGAGTGTATATCCTGCTCGGCGAAAACGTCCCCATGCCGCCCGTGTTGAGTCCTTTATCGTTGTCGTACGCTCTCTTATGATCCTGGGCGGAGACCATCGGTTTTATCGTCTTTCCGTCGGTGAACGCGAGCACCGAGATCTCGGGGCCGGTCAAAAATTCTTCTATTACGACCTTGCCTCCGGCCGCTCCGAATACCTTATCGTCCATTATCGAATGAACGGCGTCCTCCGCGGCGCCTAAGTCCTCGGCGATTATTACGCCCTTGCCGAGAGCGAGCCCGTCGGCCTTGACTACGACCGGGAACTTGTCCATGCTCTTTATATATTCTATAGCGTCCGCGCTCGAGTCGAACACCTCGTATTTAGCCGTGGGGATATTATATTTCTTCATCAGATCCTTGGCGAACGCCTTGCTGCCCTCTATGATAGCCGCGGCCTTATTGGGACCGAACGCCCTGAGCCCGGCCGCTTCAAAAGCGTCTACCGCGCCCGCCGCGAGCGGATCGTCCGGGGTCACGACCGTCATGTCTACGGCGTTGTCCTTCGCGAACTCGACCAGCTTATCAAATTCCATGACCTTTATGGGAACGCATTCCGCGATCTCCGATATGCCGCCGTTGCCCGGCGCGCAGTAGATCTTATCCACCTTCGGGCTTTGCTTTAACTTCCATACGACGGCGTGTTCTCTGCCGCCGCTTCCAATAACCAATATTTTCATCGTTTCGACTCCTTTCGCTATGCGTTACGGGTATTTATAAACCGCTCCTTAGTAATTATGAAACATATTAGTATTGTACAATATATATCAAAATTTTACAAGTATTATTTTAGGGCAAAACAAAAGTGCGCGGAAAACGCGCTCCGGACTGTAGAAGGATCCGAATTTGGATGAAGCGAAAATATATCCCGCCCGCGCCGGGACCGCGGCCGGATCCCGAAAGCGCGAAGCTTGGTTTTCGTCGGGCTATATCGCGAAAAAACTGCAAAACGGCTTGATCAGCGTCGGCGCGATATAGCTGTCTATCAATACCGTTATAAAAAGCGCCGCGCAGAATAGGACGAGCGCGTATAAATTCTTTGCGTACAGCGTTCTGAGATTTTTGTAATACGAGCCGGACTGTTTCAGCTTCCGGACGTTTACGCTAAAGCTCGCGCAGAACGCCGCGTACAGAAGCATAGCCGGGATAGCTATTATATTTTGGGGCAGTATAGATATTATGCCGAACGCCAGCCCGCGGCCTCCGTAGTGCGATATCAGGAAGGTGAGCGTAAAGCCGAGCCCGAGCCCTTTAGTCAGCAGCCGCAAGTAGCCGAGCGGCATAAGAATAGGATGCAGGCCGCTTAGCCAGAGGATCAGGGCGGTCTTGGCGGTCTCGAGGAGCGAGAGCTTGAATATTTCGCTCTCCGCCGCGCTGAGCAGCGGATACGCGGAGAAAAAATTATCCATATACGCGCGGAGCGATTCGGAGCTGTTCGCGTCCGAGAACGTGAACGTGAAACAGCCGGCGGTTATCCCGACTATCAGCGCCGCGCAGCCGATCAGCAGGTAGATCCTGTTTGTGAAAATAAAGCCGGTCAGCGATTCGGCGATCTCGGTCAATTTTCTTTTAAGATGCGATTGTGTTTTCATTTGTTCTCCTGATTTCTTGCAGATTATTTAGGTTATTAAAAAGGGGGAACCCATAAACCCTTTAAGGCGATTTTCAGGTTAATATTTACGGCCGCGGCCGTAAGTTGTCCTATGAAAATATTTATGACGCGAAACCGGAATTGAGAACCGTAATTATTATAAAAATACGGAGCGGAAATAAAGACCGGTCTATTTACCGCTTTTCGCGTTGTATTTTTAGAGTATTTGTGTTAGAATAGAAAAGCTATGATTTAAAGAATAATTTTATAAAGGAGAGACGCCGGTCTATGTTTCAGATAAAAGAATATCTCAAAAGATTAACGGCCGCTTACGGAGTCAGCGGATACGAATCGGGCGCCGCGGAGGAGCTTAAGAATATTTTAAGCGGATATTGCGAAGACGTTAGCGTAGATAAGATGGGAAACGTTATCGCCCGTTTGGGATGCGGCCTTAAAAACGCCAAAAACGTCATGCTCGAGGCGCATATGGATCAAATCGGTTTTATAATAAGCAAGATAGAAGACGACGGAAAAATACGCGTAAAACCCATAGGCGGCTTCGATTCGGGTATCCTGCCCGGACTGCGCGTTAAAATTTTCGGCTCTAAACGCGGAGCGGAAGACGACAGTTCAAGCGGAGCCTCGGGCGCCGTCTTAGACGGAGCGATAATGATAAACGCCTCGTTTAAGCAGGGGGATAAGGCGCCCGGCTTCGACGATATCTATATAGAGACGGGCCATTCAAAGGAGGAACTCGACAAAAAGCTCTGCATAGGCGATCCCGCGGCGTTCGCCGGCGAAGCGAAAGAGCTTTTGGGCGATAATATGTCGTCCAAGGCGATGGACAACAGAGCGGGGGCGGTAGCTATCCTGAATACGCTCGACATGTTGTCCGAAAACAGAGAAAGACTAAGGCACGATCTGACGGTCGTTTTTTCGACGCAGGAGGAGATCGGCTTAAGGGGCGCGACGACCGCCGCGTACGGAGCGGCGCCGGATTTTGCGATAGCGGTGGACGTGACCCACGGCGAGACGCCGGATTCAAAGGACGAGACAGGAACGTTTAAGTTGGGCGAAGGAGCGGTCGTATGCCGGGGACCCAACCTCGACTATAAGAGGAGCTTAGAGCTGATCGAGCTCGCCGAAAGGCTCGAAATCCCCTACGATATCGAGGTCGCGGGAGGCTCGACCGGAACGACGGCTTGGACGATACAGACCTCGGGAGCGGGGATCCCGGTCGCGCTTATATCCGTACCGCTCAGATATATGCACACCAACGTGGAAACGCTCAATATAAAGGATATAGAAAACACTTCAAAGTTGATCTATGAGGCCGTATGCGGAGGGATTGAAATATGATAAACGTTCAGGATCTGATAAACGATATAAAAACAATGTCCGGGCTTTGCGGAGTTTCCGGCTATGAAGACGAGGTAAGAGACTATATCGTCTCCGAGATCGCCCCTTACTGCGACGAGGTAACGGTGGACAATATCGGCAACGTCGTCGCCAAAAAGACGGCGGACGACGGCGAATATGTCATGCTTTCCGCGCCTATGGACGAGAGCGGACTGATCGTAACCGATATCGACCCGAGCGGATACCTTAAATTCGATACCGTCGGCAGGGTCGACACCCGCGCGCTCGCGTCAAGATATGTAAAGGTAAACGGGCTTACAGGAGTGGTATCGAGAAAAGCGATACATTTGATACCGAGAGAAGAGCGGGGCAAGGCGGTAGCCGCCAAAAAGCTCATGATCGACATAGGCGCAAGTTCTAAGGAAGAAGCGGAGAAGTATGTAAGACCCGGAGATTACTGTTCGTTCGATACGGATTTTATAAGACTGAACAACAAGCTCTGCGGCAAGGCCGTAGGCGGGAGAAGCTGCTGCAAGGCGCTTATAGAAACGTTAAAATCGGAAAACAAGAGGAATATTTTGGCGGTTTTCAGCGTCCAGAACGAGATAGGCGGCAGGGGCGCGAAAGTGGAGCCGGGCGCGGGCGTCGGCGTCGACGCGGAGGATATAGAATACGCGCTCGTTTTGGATTTTTACGACGCCGGGAAGAACGCCGAAATAGAATGCGGCAGAGGCGTCGCGGTCCCGCGTATGATATCCGAGACGGTCGTGGACGGAGCCGTTATAAACAAGATAAAAGAGGCCTTCGCAGCCGATATATCCATGCAGGAGACAGCCGTTGTAAAGGAGCATAGCGCGGCCGAGCATATCGGCGTCGTCAAGTCCGGGATCCTTACGGCGGCGCTCGGCATCCCCGTATACGGCGGCGCAGCGGACGTTTCGGATATAATGGAACTGATAAAGGCGCTTAATAAACTTGCGTAAAGCGATAAAGCTTTACGGATATGCAAAGGGCCGTATCGGCTGAGAGAGCCGCATAAAAAGCGGGCGGAATAGGGGAAAGATACGTCTGAGATCGCATTTTTATGCAGTAAAACTTATTATTAGCTCAAAGCGGCTCAAATCAGACAAATTACCCTTGAATTATATACAAATTAGCGCTATAATGTCATCATTATTATATATAAAATCAATACGGAGGAGAAGTTATGGATAGTTCTACAGTTATCAACCTGCTTATTTTAGCCGTTTATATCGCGTTGATGGTTGGAATAGGCGTTTACTCAATGAAAAGCTCTAAGAGCGTCGAGGGGTTCCTGCTCGGCGGCAGAGGTCTGGGGCCGTGGCTTTCGGCGTTCGCCTACGGGACGTCGTTTTTCTCGGCGGTAATATTTATAGGCTACGCCGGCAAGAACGGTTGGAATCTCGGTATATCGGCGGTCTGGATAGGCGTCGCCAACGCGATAATCGGTTGTCTCGTCTCCTGGCTCGTACTCGCGAAGCCGACCAGAAGGATGACGCATAAGCTGGGCAGCAAGACGATGCCGGAGTTTTTCCAGTCGAGATACGACGACAACGGACTTAAGATATTTTCCGCGATAGTTATATTTTTATTCCTGACGCCGTACGCGGCTTCGGTATACATGGGTCTCAGTTACCTGTTCAGCACGGTTTTCCCGGCTGTGGATTATATCTGGTGGATGGTGATAATGGCCGTGCTGACCGCGCTCTATCTGACGCTTGGCGGATACATGGCGACCGTCCTTACGGATTTTGTGCAGGGAATAATCATGATCGTGGGTATCGTCCTCGTCGTTTATTTTGTGATGACTAACGACGTCGTGGGCGGACTTAGAAACGGGCTCGAACAACTCGCCGAGACCCCGGACGTCGGCGGAGATCTCACCTCGTGGTACGGCGGCAAAAACTGGTTCAGCCTCATATCGCTGATGGTTCTTACCAGTTTGGGAACCTGGGGACTGCCGCAGATGGTACATAAGTTCTATACTATAAGAGACGGTAAATCCATAAAGCAGGCGTCGGTCATCTCGACCGTGTTCGCGCTTTTGATAGGCGGCGGCGCTTACTTTATCGGCGCGTTCGGAAGACTGTTTTTAAACAACCAACTCCCGGAGCAGGGATTCGACGCGATAATGCCCGAGATGCTGAATATGGCGCTTCCGACCGTCATGATGGGAGTTCTGCTCGTGCTGATACTTTCGGCGTCGATGTCGACATTATCGTCGGTCGTCATGACCTCGGCGAGCTCTATCACGATAGATCTTGTAAAAGGTCAGTTCGCTCCGAATATGGGCGAGAAAGAGACCGTGGGTCTGATGCGGGTGCTCTGCGTCATCTTTGTCGGGCTTTCGTTCTCGATAGCGGTATTTCAGCCTAAGGAGATAATAACGCTTATGTCTTTCTCGTGGGGAACGGTAGCCGGCACGTTCTTAGGCCCGTATTTCTGGGGCTTGTATTCCAAGAAGATCACCCGTATAGGGGCTTGGAGCGGAATGATATGCGGCTTTTTAAGCTCGATCGTACCGGCTATAGTATCCGGATTCAATTCGGTCTACGCGCCGACGTTCGGCATGATAGCCATGGCGGTCTCGCTTATCGTGACCCCGGTCGTGAGCTTCTATACGCCTAAATATACGGACGAATTTATCAAAGGTATATTTGATTAGGAGCTTCGGCGCGGCGTTTACTAAAGAGGACGGCGCGATAATAAATTATGGCTTTAGACCGAACATAACGTTTAAGGAGAAAGTAAGGAGTATTAAAAGAAAATGTTTAAAATTTGGGATAAGGAAATTGAATGTTGCTCGGATCACAAGAAGATCGAAGAGATCCAGCTCGAACGTCTGAAGTATTCGGTAAACAAGGCGTATAACAACGTCAAGTTTTACAAAGACAAATTCGACGAGATGGGGATCTCGCCCGATTCGGTAAAGAGCCTTGAGGATATTAAGAATCTGCCGTTTACGACCAAAGACGATATGCGCGATAACTATCCGTTCGGATTGTTCGCCGAGCCTAAGAAGAATATCGTGAGGATCCACGCCTCGTCGGGAACCACGGGCAAGCCGGTCGTAGCGGGATACACCAAGAAGGATCTCGATACGTGGTCTACGGCGATTGCGAGGATAGCCACCGCGGCGGGGATCGGCGAGGAGGACATAGTTCAGATCGCGTTCGGCTACGGCTTGTTTACGGGCGGGTTCGGTCTCCACTACGGTATTGAAAAGATCGGTTCCATGATCGTTCCGATGTCGAGCGGAAACACTCAAAAGCAGCTCATGCTTATGCAGGATCTGGGCGTCACCGGGCTGATCGCGACTCCGTCGTACGCTATCTACCTGTCCGAGATGATAGAGGAGATGAACATTCCCCGCGAGAATTTTAAGCTCAAATACGGACTTTTCGGTTCGGAGGGGATGAGCGAGGAGATGCGCAAGAGCCTCGAGGAGAAGATGGGCATTCTGGTGACTTCAAACTACGGTCTCACCGAGGTCATGGGCCCGGGAGTGTCGGGCGAATGTCATTTAAAATGCGGACAGCACATAAACGAGGATATGTTCTACATAGAGATAATCGACCCGGCGACGGGCGAGGTATTGCCGTACGGAGAGAAAGGCGAGGTGGTGATAACTACTCTCGCGAAAGAGGCGATGCCGGTCATAAGATACAGGACGAGAGACATATCGTACCTGATACCTGATTCATGCGAGTGCGGCAGAACGAACTGGCGCCTTGCGCCGATACAGGGACGCACCGACGATATGCTCATTATCAAGGGCGTAAACGTGTTCCCGTCTCAGATAGAGAGCGTAGTCCTCGGATTCCCGCAGGTCAGCCCGAACTACCAGTTGATCGTAAGACGCAAAAACATGCTGGACTACCTCGAGGTCGTCGTTGAGCTGATCGACGGAGAGCTGCTGACGAGTTTCAGCGAGGTCGAAAAGCTTCAGAAAGAGATCTCGGCCAAACTGCACAGCGTGTTGGGGCTTAGAGCTAATCTAAGGCTCGCCGAGCCGCGTTCGATCGAAAGGACGACCGGCAAGTCGAAGCGCGTTATCGATCTTAGAAATCAGGACGAAATGCAGGATTAGTTTAAAACGGCGCTAAGCGGAACGCCGTTTTGATTGGTTATTGATTTAAATAAGTTTGTAGGAGGAAGCGAAGATATGGAAAAGAAATTGATGCTCGGCAACGAAGCCGTAGCGCGGGGTATGTATGAAAATTCCGTAAGAGTGGCGTCGGCTTATCCGGGTACTCCGAGTACGGAAATATCCGAATACGCCGCAAAGTACGATGAGATTTATGCGGAGTGGGCGCCTAACGAGAAGGTCGCGCTCGAGGTCGCTATAGGCGCGTCGGTCGGCGGAGCCAGGTCGCTTTGCGCTATGAAACACGTCGGCCTGAACGTCGCGGCGGATCCTTTGTTTACCGTCTCGTATACCGGCGTAAACGCTGGTCTGGTCATAGCGGTCGCGGACGACCCGAGCATGCACTCGTCTCAAAACGAGCAGGACAGCAGAAACTACGCCAAGGCGGCGAAAATACCGATGGTAGAGCCGTCGGACAGCCGCGAATGTAAGGAGTTTATAAAGTACGCGTACGAGCTCAGCGAAAAATACGACACGCCGATGTTATTCAGGCTCAGCACAAGAGTCGCGCACTCGCAGAGCATAGTCGAGCTCGAGGAGCGCGACGAGGTCGAGGTAAAGGATTACGAGCCGGATATTGCGAAATACGTAATGATGCCGGGCAACGCGATAAAGAAGCATCCTATCGTTGAAAAGCGGATAGCGGATATGACCGAATACGCGGAGACCACGCCGCTCAACAGGATCGAATACGGCGATAAGAAAATCGGCGTTATCACCAGCGGAATGTGTTATAACTATGTAAAAGAAGCGTTTGGAGACGGCGTTTCGGTGCTTAAGCTGGGTATGACCTATCCGCTGCCGGTGAAGATGATAAAGGAGTTCGCGGCCGAGGTCGGTAAGCTCTACGTTGTGGAAGAACTCGACCCGTTTATCGAGGAGCATTGCAGAAATATAGGGGTAGAGGTTATCGGGAAAGAATTGTTCCCGATATGCTACGAGTTCAGTACGAGAATGATAAAGGAGCTGATAACCGGGAAGCCGGGCGCGGAGTTCAGCGAGCCGGACGAGGAAGTTCCGGCAAGACCGCCGGTTCTATGTCCGGGATGTCCGCACAGGGGAATTTTCTATGTGCTGAATAAGATGAAGCTGAACGTCTGCGGAGATATAGGCTGCTATACTTTAGGCGCGGTCGCGCCGCTGAACGCTATCCACACGGTCGTATGTATGGGAGCGAGCATAGGGATGTCGTTCGGAATGTCTTTAGCCCGCGGCAAGGAGTTCGCTAAGAACACGGTCGCGGTACTGGGAGATTCGACCTTTATACATAGCGGCATAACCGGACTTATCGAGATCGTTTACAATAAGGGGATCAACACCGTTTTGATACTGGATAATTCGATCACCGGAATGACCGGACATCAGGATAACCCGACGACAGGAAAGACGCTTAAGGGCGAGGCGACGAAGCAGGTCGATCTCGAGCTTTTGGGCAAAGCGGTCGGAATAGACAGGGTCAAGATCGTAGACCCGTTCGACCTTAAGCAATGCGAAACGGTTCTGAAAGAAGAACTGAGCGCCGACGAGCCGTCGTTGGTGATCGTGCAGAGACCCTGCGCGTTGCTTAAGAACGTCAAATTCCCGGGTCCGATACAGATCGACGCGGATAAGTGTAAAAAGTGCAGAATGTGCATGAAGCTGGGCTGCGGCGCTATCGTAGACCGCGGGACCCATTTGGAGATCGATAAGACTCTGTGCGTGGGCTGCGGACTTTGCAAGAACGTCTGCAAGTTCGGCGCGATAGATTAACGCCGCGCCACGGACCGAACGGGAGAGAGCGTCCGACAGGGCGCGTAAGATAGAGTTTGAATTTATGAATAGCCGCAGGCTCGAACGTCGGGCCCGCGCGCTTAGGATATAGGAGGAAAATGTAATGGGATTATCGATAATGATAGTCGGCGTTGGAGGACAGGGAACGCTTTTGGCGAGCAGGATCCTTGGTAATATGCTGCTCGGTCAGGGATACGACGTCAAGGTATCCGAGGTTCACGGTATGTCTCAGCGCGGCGGATCTGTTGTAACATACGTCAAATACGGCGACAAAGTAGACTCGCCGATAGTGGATAAGGGCGAGGCGGATATAATACTCGCCTTCGAGGAGCTTGAAGCGTACAGGTATTTGCCTTATCTCAAAAAGGGCGGCCGCATAATCTGCAACACGCAGAATATAGACCCCATGCCCGTTATTATAGGCGCTAAGGAGTATCCTGAGAATATAATCGAGAAGCTTAAGAATAAGGAGATCGACGTTGTTTCGGTAGACGCGGAAGAGCTTGCGTATAAGGCCGGAAACGTTAAGACGGTGAACGTGGCTTTGATCGGTCTGATGTCAAAATCTACGGACATACCGGAAGAGGTATGGCTCGACGCGATAAAGTCTACGGTCCCGCCGAAAGTCTTAGACGTTAACATAGAGGCGTTTAAGCTGGGCAGAAGCGCGTAAGCGGGAGCCGCCGCCTAAGCGGTTTGAGTTTGGTAGAATTAAATATTTTAATAAATGCGATTTGGGATTTGAAAAAAGATTATTAACGTTACCCCAAATCCAAAAAAATCTTTTTATGGAGGTAATAGAATGTTTATTAAGCAAATATCGGTATTTATGGAGAATCGTCCCGGAAGACTGGCCGAGATCACCAAAGTGTTGTCGGATAACGGTATAGATATGCGCGCGATAAATATCGCGGATACGACCGATTACGGAATACTCAGAATGATAGTAAACGACGAGGTTAAGGCCGAAAAAGTCCTGCGCGAGAACAACATGACCGCGAGCGTTACCGACGTTATAGCTATATCCATCCCGGATACGGTCGGCGCGTTCAGCACGGTGATAAACTTGCTCAAGGATAAGGATATAAGCATTGAATATATCTATTCGTTTATCGGCGAGAAGTCGAGTAAAGCCGTTATTGTCATAAAGACGAATAAGCTTGACGAATCTTTGGAAGCGCTTAAAAATAACGGAGTTGTGGTACTGACTAAAGAGGAAGTGAATAATCTGGAGTATGCAGAGTAACGAGATAGAGATACTTAAAGACAGGTTCCGGCTGAGCGAAAAAACTATAGAGCTTTACGCCGAGGCCGAGAAGGAGCTGGAAGGCGAGTTTAAGAAGATCGACGCCGCCGCGGCGTATAACCAGCTCAAGGTTTTGAGCGAGTTTCAAAAAAACAGGGTCTCTTACGCCCATTTCGGCGAGACGTCGGGATACGGTTACGACGATATGGGTCGAGATACCCTCGATAAGATATACGCGGGAGTATTCGGCGCGGAGGACGCCATGGTAAGACACAACATCGTCTCCGGCACGCAGGCGATAGCGGCGTGTCTCTACGGAGTTCTGCGCCCGGGCGATCTGCTGGTTTCGGTCGCGGGGCGGCCTTACGATACGCTCGAGGAGGTTATCGGTCTCAGAGGCGAGCCCGATTCGGGATCGCTGGCGGATTTAGGCGTGACGTACGGACAGGTCGATCTGACCGAAAGCGGCGAGCCGGACTTTGGCGCGATAGCCGATAAGATAGAGAAGAATAATGTTAAGGCGTCGCTGATCCAGCGTTCGAGGGGTTACGACTGGCGCGATTCGCTTACGGTGGATACGATAGGCGAGATAATAAAGACGATAAAAGCGGCGGATAAAGACGTTATATGCATCGTCGACAACTGCTACGGCGAGTTTGTCGAGACGAAAGAACCGACGGACGTCGGAGCCGATCTCATAGTCGGATCTCTTATCAAGAACGCGGGCGGGAGCCTCGCGCTGAGCGGCGGTTATATTGCCGGAAGAGCCGACCTGGTCGAGAAGGTGAGCTACAGACTGACCGCGCCGGGGCTCGGCAAGCACGTAGGCGCCAGCCTTGGAATGAACAGGAATATGTATCAGGGACTATTCATGGCGCCCCATATAGTGGCGCAAAGTCTTAAAACGGCGTCGTTGTGCGCTTGGATGATGAAGAAGCTCGGTTTCGAGGTCTGTCCGGACGTCGGGACAAAGCGCAGCGATATTATACAGGCGGTGAAGTTCGGCTCGGCGGAAAAGGTTATAAAATTCTGTCAGGCGATCCAGAAGGGTTCGCCGATCGACAGCTACGTCACGCCGGAGCCGTGGGATATGCCCGGATACGAGGATCAGGTTATAATGGCGGCCGGAGCCTTCGTACAGGGAGCTTCGATAGAGTTGTCGGCGGACGCTCCGATATGCGAGCCATACGTTGCGTATATGCAGGGCGGAATAGTATACGACGCCGCCAAGATAGGGATACTCAAGGCGGTCGATTTGTTGATCGCAGAGTAAAGTTTGATAAGTTTGTTATTCGGGAGCGGCGAATTTGACCGCTTCCGTTTTTATATTAGTTAGAGTTTTTATCGATTTACGGATCGATCGAATCATGGATCAAATTAAATTGCAAGCCGCCGATCGGGTATAGCCGTATAAGGCGCCTCGATCTAACGAGCCGCCGCGAGCGTCCGCAGACCGCGCCGGGACAAATTGCGATAACGCCGCGGATCGAAACTTGCGGGCGCCGAATGGATAAAACGCGGACGGATCGCTTTCTGTTTTAGATAAAACGCCGGAAGAATAGGATCGGTAGAATATATTTTTTATATATTATACCCGTTTAATTATTTGACAAAGAAGCCCATATATGATAAAATTCATTTTTAAGGATAAAAAACAATTTCAGTGGATTTTAATGACTTTGAAGCTGATAACCGACACAATATACAGATAAAGGAGTATTGCAAATGAGTTTTGTAATGAACTGTTTGGACGTTAACGAAAAGGGCGAATTGAGGATAGGCGGGGCCGATCTGACCGAGGTCGCAAAGAAGTACGGCACGCCCGCGTACGTTATGGATGAAAACGAGATTCGCCGTAACTGCAGAGTGTATACCAAAGCGATGAACGATTACTACGACGGGAACGGCATCGTTCTCTACGCCAGCAAGGCGCTCTCCTGCAAATATATATATAAGATAATGGCGGAGGAGAATATGGGCGTGGACGTCGTATCCGGCGGAGAATTGTACACCGCGCTGAAGGCCGGTTTTCCTGCGGATAAGATATACTTCCACGGAAATAACAAGACAGAAGACGAGCTTAGGATGGCTATTGAAAACGGCGTCGGCAGGATAGTGGTCGACAATATTTTCGAGCTCGAGGCGCTCGATAAATTATCCGGCGAATACGGCAAAAAGAGCGCGATAATGTTTAGGATCAAGCCTGGTATCGACGCGCACACTCACAGTTTCGTTCAAACGGGTCAGATAGACTCCAAATTCGGCGTGGCTTTAGAGACCGGCGAGGCGGAGGAGATAGTTAAGCGGGCGAGCGAGATGGAAAACGTGGCCGTCGTCGGCTTACACTGCCATATCGGTTCTCAGATATTTGAGCTCGCGCCGTTTGAGCTTGCGGCTGAGAAAATGATGAATTTTATCGGCGATATCAAAGATAAATACGCAGTAGAGACTGACGAGTTGAATTTAGGCGGAGGCTACGGCATAAAATACGTAGATACGGACGCGCCGATCGATTATGACAAATACATCGAGGCGGTTTCCAAGGTAGCGCGCAGGATAGCCGACGAAAGGGGACTTAAGCTTCCGTTTATGGTAATGGAGCCGGGGCGCTCTATCGTCGCTCCGGCCGGACTCACGCTGTATACTATAGGCGCGGTCAAGGAGATACCGGGAGTCAGGACGTACGTCTCGGTAGACGGCGGTATGGGAGACAACCCGAGGTATATAATGTACGAGAGCGAATACGAGGCCGTAGCCGTCGGAAATCCGAACGGCGATAAGGAGATGACCGCGACCATAGCGGGCAAGTGCTGCGAGTCGGGAGACGTTCTCGTTAAAGACGCGAAACTGCCCAAGGTCAAAAACGGCGATCTGCTCGCGGTGCTCGCGACCGGCGCGTATAATTATTCGATGGCGAGCAACTACAACAGGATACCCCGCCCGCCGATCGTGATGATAAAGGACGGAGAAATGAAACTCGCTGTAAAGCGCGAATCTTACGACGATCTGATCGCATGCGATCTGTAAGTTTATTCGGTGCGATAACCGCAATATTCAGAGCCGGAGTAAAATCGGGTTTGGTAGTATGACTCAAGCGCCGTTTAGGCGAATATAATAAATTTGAAAGCGCCTTAATTATAAGCCGCGCTGCTGGAGGTAAAATATGTTATTTAGCGTTTTATCAGGTTCGGGTTCTATAGGCTATAAGATAATAAGCGTCCTTATAATAGCGGTGTGCACTCTGCTCTCCATAACCCTTCACGAGTTGGGTCACGGCTTTATGGCCTACCTTTTGGGAGACAGGACCGCGAAATATAACGGCAGGCTCTCGCTCAATCCGCTGTCGCATTTGGATCCTATAGGAGCGCTGTGCCTGTTCCTGTTCGGCTTCGGATGGGCTAAGCCGGTTCCGGTAAACCCGTATAACTTCAAGAACATGAAGGGCGGCATGGTTCTCACGTCCATAGCCGGTCCGCTGATGAACTTTATTATAGCGTTCTTCTCGACCGTTATCACTACGATAGTGGGAAATATGACGTTTTCGTCCGCGGGCTTTTTGTATAGCGCGATGTCGGCCGTATATATGATATTCAACTATTTAGCGATACTTAATCTGGGCTTGGGATTATTTAATCTGATACCGATCCCGCCGCTCGACGGCTCCAAGATACTCGGGGCGCTCTTGCCCACGAACGCTTATTTTAAATATATGCAGTATGAGAGATTCGGCTTTATAATACTGATCTTGATCATAAACATGCCGTTCTTCAATCGCATACTGTATACTTGCATGAACGCCGTGCTGAGTTTCTACGATTTTATCATAAGCGGCGCGCTGTCGATATTTATGTGACGATTATAGAGAGCGTTTAAAGCGCCGGCAAAACAAGCCGGTTTGTCGGCGCGGGCTTTGGAGAAAGAAGGAACGATCTAACCGATATGGAACAGCTAAAATTTAAGATAAGCGACTTTGAAGGGCCTCTGGATCTGCTTTTGGTTCTTATCAAAAAGAATAAAGTCAATATATACGATATTCCCATATCGCTTATCCTCGACCAGTACATGGCCGTTATGGACGAGATGAAGGAATACGATCTCGAGGTATCGAGCGAGTTTTTGGTGTTGGCGGCGACGCTGATCCAGATAAAGTCGCGAATGCTTCTGCCGAAGCCCGAGGAGGAAGAGGACGGCGAGGATCCCCGCGAGGAGATAGTAAGGCGGCTTATCGAGTACAAGAAGGTCAAGGCCGCGGCCGAGTATCTTGCGGGGCGGCAGAATATAGGCGCGATGCAGTTTTATAAGAGCCCGGACGTTATCGAGCCGCCGCCGGCCGAGTGGAATTATTCCAAGCTGACGCCCGAGAATCTGGTAGCCGCCTATAAACGCGCGTATCAGAAGATGGAGCGCAGACTTCCGCCGCCGAAGCAGAATTTCAGCGGCATAGTCGGACACGAGAAGGTCTCGGTCAGGACGAGGGTAAAAAATATTTGGGACAAACTCGTGAGCGCCGGCAAAGTGATGTTTAAAGAGATGTTTAAAAATATCAAGACCCGGCCCGAGGCGGTCGCTTCGTTTTTGGCCGTGCTTGAGATGATCAAGCAGAACAGGGTCCGCGTCGAATACAAGGACGAACGGGATATATCTAATCCGACGGTATATAAGACGAACGACGGCGACGATCTGGACTTGGACGTTATCGAAGATTAGCATAAGCCGCGCGAGACGAAGCCAAAGGAGAACTAACAGAGATCATGGAGATAAGAGAAATACAGGCGATCATCGAGAGCTTGCTCTTCGCCGCCGGGGAGCCGGTCGAGCTGGACAGGCTCGCCGATATAGTGGACGTTGACAAACGCTCGCTTAGGGATATAATAAAAAATATGATGGATTCGTACAACTACGAGCGCAGAGGCATACACATAATACGTATGGAGGACTCGTATCAGATGTGCACGAGGAGCGAATACCACGATTATGTCGCGGCGCTCGCTCAGCCCAGACGTAAGATGCAGCTTTCCAACGCCGCTATCGAGGTTTTATCCATCGTAGCGTATAAACAGCCCGTCACCAGGGCGACAATAGAAAATATACGCGGGGTCAACTGCGATTATATAGTAAACAGGCTTATAGAGCGCGGATTCGTATGCGAGGTCGGCAGACTCGACGCGCCCGGAAAACCGATATTGTTTGGGACCACCAAGCATTTTCTGAGGATATTCGGCATACAGGAGCTTTCGGAGCTTCCCGAATTTGAAAGATTCGGCGATTCGGAAGACGCGGACGAGCAGATGGAGCTGTTTGAAGAGAATACCGAGCAGGTAGAGTTCGACGTATTGGACGGCGGTTTAGAGGACGACAAGACCGATTCGGACTTCTCCGAGAAAAACGGAGCGTCTTAAGAAAGCCTCGGTTATATCCGAAAATAGTACTGATATTTGTCGCGCCCCGGGATATAGATAGGCGCGGCCGAGCGGACGCGGGCTTTAAGAAATTCGCGGCGCCGACGGCGAGTTGTTTGCGGAGGAAAAAATGCGGTATGTGTTGATTGTATTGGCGCTTATAATTTTGCTGATAGTATTAGCGCTATTTTCGGATATAACCCTAAAGATAAAATTAAGCGATAAGAGAACGAGAGCCGTTTTGAGAGTATTCGGAGTTATTAAAAAGGAATTTCCGATAGACGAAGAAGAAGCGGCCGAGACCAAAGACGCAGCCGCGGCTGAAAAGCAGGGCGCGCCCTCCGAGCGCGAAGCCGCGGCGGACGACCGGGAAAAAGACGAAAGCGGCGATACCGGCGGCGAAAAAGATGGAATAATTACAAGAATTTTGATTAGAATAAAGAATGACGCGAGGGACGTTTTCGGATTATTTCCGATCGTCGAGGTGGACAGGCTGATCGGCGTGATAGAGGAGTACGCGCGGATATATAAAGGCTATAAGCTGACCCTAAAGAGCTTTATCGGTCATATGCGCCGAAAGATCAGGATAACCGAGTGCGATATATTCATAAAGTACGGCGCCGGGGATCCCGCCGACACGGGCATAGCTTACGGCGGAGTATGCGCCGCCGCGCCGGTTATGTATTCGTTCCTGAGCGGGTATTTTAGGATATGTTACCCCAAGATAGTATTCGAGCCTAAATACTACGAAAAGACGCTCGAGTACGAGATAGACTTAAAATTTAAGCTTAAAGCGGCGTTCATACTCAGCGCCCTTACGGTCTCCGCTTTTCGCGCCCTGGCCGAATACGTCAAGTATTTAAGGCTGAGGAAAGAAAATATGGAAGATATGAGCTAATAAAAATAAATTCGAGAGTAATTAAAGTATAAATTTATATATTCAAATTTGATTTGGAAAGGAATGTGCGTTATGTCAAATATTTCAGATAAGCATCCTATCGAGGGCTTGATGGCGTCGGCGATGTCCGGCCTAAAAAACATGATCGACGTTAATACGATCGTCGGAGACCCGATAACCACGCCGGACGGCACGGTCATAATGCCGATCTCTAAGGTCAGTCTCGGTTTTGGAGTGGGCGGCAGCGAATACATGCAGAAAAGACCGCTCATAGGCTCGGGCGAGACCGAACCCGCGAACTTGTTCGGAGGCGGAACGGGCGGCGGGATCTCTCTGAGTCCGGTCGGCTTTCTTGTGGTCGGCGGCGGCACGATAAGAATGGTATCCGTCAGCGAGGAGAACAGTATTTACGACCGCATTTTCGACGCGGTTCCGGTCGCGATAGATAAGATAACGGAGCTGTATAACGAGTATAAGAAAAACAAGGACGGCGCTATAGACGTCGACGCGGAAGATATAGACGACGACTACGATTATACGGATTTATCGTCGGACGACGGCGAATGATCTTAAGGAGTCGCTTAGTCTTTAAGGAGGAATGCAAACGTTTTGAATTACAGCAGAGTGAAAGCTAAATACGAGGAAAAGGGAAATGTTAGCCGAGCGGCGGGGCGTATTATGTTATTCTTCGTTTCCGTTATACTGGCGTTTTTCGCCGCGGTCGGAACGGAGGCGTACGCCGACGACGGGATGTTGGTTGTGGTGATCGACCCCGGACACGGCGGGACCGACTATGGAGCTACTTCGGTCGGAGGCCTAAACTACCAGGAAAAGATATTGAACTTTAAGCTGGCGGAATATTTACAGTATGAGCTTTCCAGATACGACGGCGTCACCGTCGCTTTAACGAGGTATGCGGACTACAAAATGACGTATGCCGAAAGAGCGACGTACGCCGAAAAGGTCGGCGCGGACGTGGTCATAAGTCTTCACTTTAACAGTTCCACCGACCGACAGACCCACGGCGCGGGCGTGTGCGTTTCGGGGATGTGGGAGTATACGCTGCCGGATCTTGGACAGAGCATATTAAACAGCCTGTCCGAGAACCTGGGAGTCGATATAACCGCCGGAGTATACACCAGATCGTCTCAGACTCAGATGTGGGACGATACGAGAATGGCGGACTATTCGGGTCTGATGCGTGAAAACGGCTGGCGCGGGATACCTACGGTCTCCGTGGAGCACTGTTACCTGACCAGTTTCGACGATCTGATATATTATAACTCCGACTCTATGCTTCAGGAGATGGCCGAGGCTGACGCTCAGGGTATCGCGAGCTATTACGGATTGCAGCTTAAGAATGAGAGTTCTTCTATAACCCGCACATACGACGAGGCTTATATGAGCGGCTACGACGACGGCACGTTCAGACCGCTCGCGTATATGACGAGAGCGGAGACGGCGGCGCTGCTTGCGAGACTCAGCGACGGCTACGACCCGAACACTCAGTATCAGACGACGCTCAGCGACGTCTATCCGACGGACTGGTATTATAACTATGTGGCGTACATGAACAGCATAGGCTTTATAACCGGCGACGTGTACGGAACCTACAGACCGAACGAATATATCTCGAGAGCCGAGTTTGCGATCCTGGCGTGCAGGTATCTCGGACTTCAGGAGAGCGACGGCGCGAGCGGGTTCGCGGACTGCGCGGGGCATATGGCGGACGGCTACATAGCGGCGCTAAGACGCGCGGGGTTTGCGGAAGGCGACGAGAACGGCGAATTCCAGCCGTTTAACCCGATGTCGAGATCGTCTATGGTAATGATAATGAATAGGATACTCGAAAGGTCTCCGGCATGTCCTGCCGAGAAGCAGAATCCGTTCAGCGATATAGACTCGTCGTATTGGGCGTACGACGATATTCTTGAGGCGACGGTCTCCCATAACGTAGGCTGAGCCGGGTAGAATGGCAAATACTTAAAATAACTATAAAAACTGAATAATAGGCTCCGGTCATACATAATTGTATTTTAAATACATATATTATTAATATGTATCGGGCGAGCAATTTAAGCGGGCGGCGCTTAAAACGCGTGAAGGTCATATTTTACAGGACTACGTTTAAGATATGACGGACCGATGGCGGCGAAAAGAGATTTTTCGCTCCGAGCGGTCGGATTCATGAGTTTTTTGCGCCGCTTGTTTATCGATGCGGAAACCGATTATATTTTACATGTATACCGGAGATGATTTAGTGATAGCTAACGTGCGAAACAGAGAGATTAGAAAAATAAGAAAAATACTTCTTGCGTTATTCATATTGTTCACGGCGGCCGTATATTCCGTTTGCTCAGGATATACGGCTTTTGCGCAGGCGGAATCCTCCATAGTGATAGAAAAGGAGAGCGGGAGGGTCTTATATCAGTACGACCCTCGGAAACAGATGGCCGTCGCGAGCACGACCAAGATAATGACCGCGATCGTCGCCATCGAGTACGGCGATCCGGACGATATAGTAACGGTCAGCGCCAACGCGGCGAATACCGAGGGTTCGAGCATGTATTTGGAGTCGGGCGAGGAGATCGGCCTGAATAATCTGCTCTACGGATTGATGTTATCGTCCGGAAACGACGCGGCCGTCGCGATCTCGGAGCATATAACCGAGAAAACGGGTCTGGATTTCGTGGGCTTGATGAATGAAAAGGCAAGAAGCCTCGGGGCGGAGTCCACGCATTTTGACAATCCCAACGGGCTCCCGTCCGATACGCATTACAGTACCGCGTACGATATGGCCGTTATAACCAAGTACGCGCTGGACAACCCAAAATTCAAAGAGATCGTCTCAACCAAGAGCGTATCTCTCCCCGGGCAGAACGGAGACTACGGCAGAGCGCTTACCAATCACAATAAACTACTGAGTATGTGCGAAGGCTGTATAGGCGTTAAGACGGGTTACACCAAAAGCGCGGGCAGATGCCTGGTCTCGGCCGTCGAAAGAGGAGGGATGACCCTTATATGCGTCACTCTAAACGATCCGGACGACTGGAACGATCATATGTATCTTTACGATCAATTGTTTTCCGAGTACGGCTTCAAAAAAATCATAAGCAAAACGGATAAGCTGGCCGAAATAAAAGTTGAGAACGGAACGAGCGAATATATAAAACTCGTTTCCGATAAGGAGTATTCGCTGCCTTTGAATGAAAACGATAAATACGCTATCGAGACCGACGTAAATCCGGAATACGCCCTGCCGGTGAGCGCGGGCGACGTACTCGGCTCCGGCCGGATAATCTTAAACGGGGAGGAGTACGGACGGTTCAACCTGATAGCCGAAAACTCTGTAGATGAGATCCCGGCGGATACCTTTTCCGAGAAGCTAAAAGACAATATGAGCGGGATATTATCGTTCTTTATGCAACTGTTTACAGGCCAAAGATAGAAATCGGGAGAATAAAAAACGACCGGAGTTTTTCCGGTCGTTAAAATATTTTGCGGTTCGCTTAATATATAATGTTATATACTTCCCAGACCATTTTAGCGGCCTCGGCGCGGGTGGCGGTTCCTCTCGGGAGGAACGTTCCGTCGGTGTAGCCGTTTATAACGTTGAGGCCGACGAGCTCGGCGACCGCGTTTTTAGCGTAGTCCGCGATGTTGTCCGCGTCGCTGAAAGTAAGCTCCACTTCGTCGCCGGTCTGACCCAGGGCTCTGTATAATATTGTCGCCATATCCTGTCTCATGATACTTTCGCCTATGCCGAAGTACTCGTCCGACTGGCCCTCTACGTATCCGGCCTCTACCGCCGAAGCGACGTAGTCGGTGTACCAAGCGTTAGGATCGACGTCGTTGAAAGAAGTAACTATGTTCTCTTTGTATACGCCGAACATAAGAACTACCATCTTACAGAACTGTTCGCGGGTGACCTCTCCCGCGGGATTGAATTCGCCGTCGCCCATACCGTTGACGATACCGGCGTTGGTAAGACCTATTATGGCTTCCTGAGCCCATTCGTAATTGTCTATATCGGTATACGGGTTATCTCCTACCAAGCTCGGCGCGTACGTAGGCGACGCGGTAGGACTTACGTCCGGGTATATGGTTCCGCTCGTGTTAGAGCCTGTGTTGTCGCCGCTCGAGCCAGAGCCGCTCGAAGTCCAGCCGTTAGCCATATTGTCGCTTGAAGTCGGAGAAGTCGAGCGCGTTATAATACTGTCTTTTTGTCCTAAGTAGTAGCTTGTTCCGTTGTATTCGTAGTAAACGCTTATATATACGTTCGTATCCGACGGGTACGTCGTGGGGCTGGCGAGGATGCCTATCGTAAGCTCCGTATCTCCGGAAGCGAAAGCGCTCTCCGCCTCGTCTATAAGCTCGTTTGTCGATTTGTTATAGAGGCGCACCGTCACGTTAGCGTCGTGGTTTGAAATACTCGAGTTTCTGGTCACGGTCACCTGCCATCTGATATTGCGGTATATGCTGTCCGGAACGGTGAAGGTCGGCAGATGTTGAGAGATCTCCTCGTCCGAATCCATATTGGAAAGTATATCGTTCAGATCGGCTATCAGGTACTCTTTATAGGAACCGGTATAATTTTCCTCAATATCGTCAATTGTCGAGTTTACCATATTCCTGAGCGAGGTCAGATACGTTTCGTAATATGCGTCAGTACTATTTTGCTTTATCGTGTCGTATTGCATCTCGTACGAGGCGATCCTGGTCTGATATACTTCCGCTTCGGTTCCGGTCAGGCGTTCGAGCGCCGAGTCTACGTATGTAACGTAGGTCTCTATCTCGCTTTTCGCGGTCTCAAGCTCGGCGATAGCGGTCGTAGCCGGTCTTAAATTATCCGGCGTCGTCTTTGAAACGCTCTCGTAGGTAGCGCTGAGATATTCGTAGTTTATCGCGTCGTCGTTATTTTCGACACCCGAGAAATTTTTGCGTATCTGCATAACGCCTATAACTTCGCGCATCGCCGTAGCCGCGCTTCTGAGCGTCTGCACGTCGTCTATCTCGATATTGTCTATCGAGAGCGCCGTGTCTACCGTCGCCTGCGAGGTCCGGGAGAGCGCGTTGTACGCGTCGATCGCTTCCTGAGCCGGGGTCGCGTACATATTATTTATTTCGCTTGAAGTAAGCAGAGTACTCGTATCCGACGGGGTTCTGTAATACGAAAGCTCGCTCGCGGCGGGAAGGGCGATTATTTGATTATAAACGGCTTCCTCGTCTTCGCTCATCTCCGGCATGTTTACGCCCTCGATAAAATCGAGCTCGGGAACGAACGTTATATCGACCGAAGTCTCGCCGTCCGTCCTCGTAGCGGTAAAGCCGTCCACAGTCAGATTATCCGCGCTTATCTCATCGTCTATGTTGACCGTCGCGCTGCATATGGTTACGGCGCCGCTTATCGTGGTTTCCTCGCTCGACCAGTCCACGGTAATGGTCTGATTATTGCCGACCGACTGGTTCGCTCCGCTCAGCCCGCTTCCGGGGACGACGTTTGTGACCGTACTTCCTTCGATCGTAGTCCTGAATACAAAAGAATCGATCTCGGGCATATCGTCTGCGGTCGCGAATATGACTCTGTATACGTTTTCTGTATCCGTCGTATATATCGTGACGTTAACTCCGACGTTTACGCTTTCGGCGTCGCCGGTATCCGTTCCGTCCGGCGAAGCGGTCGGCGAGGCCGTCGGCTCGCTTAAAGTCGCTTCCGCCGAATATGCGGGCTGCGACGCGGAGACGTCTTCGTTCTCCGCGAAAACAGACAGACCTGCGTATCCCGGTATGATCATAGAAAGCGACAGGAGTCCGCAAATTATCTTTTTGTTTTTCATTATATTTCCTCCTCCAAATTTATATGTAAATAATTCGCTATAAATTTCTAATCATTAGGCTTCTGTTTGGATCTCTTCTCTGGCGAAAAACATAGAAATTTACATTAATTTAGTATATCATTACAATGTTTTTATAGCGTTAAATAAATATTACAATTGTGTAATAGGACTACGGAATTTATTCCCAGCGCAGGTTTGGAGTTAGGTATCGTATTTATAATAATACAGTATATCCGCGTCCAAGTCGTATACCGCTAAACTGAAATTGAAAGAATGCGCAGAAAATATATCGTCGCCGTATTTATCCGCAGCGTCCGGGTTTCTGTTTATAAACTTGTAAAAACCGTTGTTTATCTCGGGTATCTTAGCGTCGCTCGCTAAGTCGTACGCATATTCGACTCCGTCCTTTTCTCCGCCGTACATGATCAGCCGCAGATTTTCCGAGAGAGGAAGTCTGTTCCAATCGGCGACTTGTTTCAGCGCCTTTTTTCTGCTTTGCGAGCAGTCCAGGATCAGTCTATAAGAACCTTCGCCTTGGAATCCGCCGTGCGAATCGTATTCGTCTACGATAATATAATCGTCTTTATCGAATCCAAACTCATATCTAAGTTCAAGATCGCCGGCGAGCATAAATTGGAATACGCTGAAAACCAGCGCTATAAATATAACTGAAAATAGAATGATCAAAGCTGTACAAATAACCTTTTTCATAACAGTCAACCTCAAATTTACAAAATACGCGCGCGGGCGCTGCGATCGTTTAATAAAAAAATCAAGCGGCGGCCAACGCAGAGCTTAGCCGCCGTATACGTGCCGTTATTTTAGTTAACCGGTAAAACACTGCGTCCAGTAGATCCCGTAGTCTCCGCCGTCGGCGACGCCGATACCGATCTGTTTCAGATCCGGGTTTAAGATGTTGGCTCTGTGTCCCGCCGAATTCATCCACGACTCCATGACCGCCTCGGGGGTCCGCTGCCCCGCGGCGATGTTTTCGGCCGCCGTATAGTACGAGATACCGGCCGCGGACATTCTGTCGAAAGGCGAGAGTCCGTCGAGGTTGATGTGAGATAGATAGCCGTTTGCCGCCATATCCTCGCTGTGCGCCTGCGCGACTCGATCGAGTTCGTCGCTGTAGGTAAGCGCGTTGAGACCGTTCGCCGCGCGCTCAGCGTTTACAAGCTCGAATACCTCCCGCTTGAACGCGGCTATCGTATCGTTGGTTGTCTCGCCGGTAGTTTCGCCGGTAGTTTCGCCGGTAGTTTCGCCGGTAGTTTCGCCGGTAGTTTCGTCGGTTGTTTCGCCGGCTGTCTCGCCGACAATATCGCCGTTCGTTTCGGACGGATCGCCTTGGTTTTCGATTATGGCCGAAGCGTTGGAATCTATAAGCAGATCGACGGCTAAGTTGAGTTCGGTTACGTCGGCGGCGTCTGTATCAAGCCTGTTTAAGAGCGTGCATAATTCGGCTCTGGTCATAGGCTCGTACGGCGCGAAGCCGTCGCCCTTGCCCTGCATTATCCCGTTGTCGAGCGCGGACGAGATTATCGCGCAGAGATCGGCGTCCGACGAGTATTGACTGTAGTCGGACATGGTGGAGGCGGAGGAGCTGGCGTAATCCGGATCTATCCCATAGATCGGCAGGATCGCGTATGCGGCTTCAAATCTCTCGAGCGGCTGGTCGGGGTAAAGATTTCCATCCGAATATATGGGCAGCAAAAGCCCCGCCGCCGAGTACGGGCCGTACCAATCCTGCGGCTCGACGTCGCGCCAAAACATATAGCCGTTTTCGTTTTGGGTCAAGCCGTACATCGTAGTCAGTATTTTCAGAAATTCAGCTCTTGTGATGGAGTCGTCGGGTCTGAACGAGCCGTCGGGATAACCGTTTAGATAGCCGAGTTCGGTCATCGCGTCTATCTCGCTCTCAGCCCAATGCCCCGCCGTGTCGGAAAACGCGAACCCGTAAGCGCCAGTAAATAACACAAGCGCCGCGATAAGCGCCGATAAAAGTTTTTTCATGTTAAGATCCCCCTTGATATTTAATTTGATCGCTATCTCTTACACCTTTTTTGAAGTTCTATAAGGTCTTCGGTAGCGAACGAATACTTATTGTCGCAAAAATGACAAGCCAGTTCGGCGCCCTTGCCGTCGTCTATCATTTCCTGCAGGGTATCGCGGCCTAAGGAGACGAGCGCGGTCTCCATTCTCTCTTTTGAACAGCCGCAGTTATATCTAACGGATTCCTCCTCGAGGATATCGACGTCGAAGCCAAGCATCACATATTTTATTATTTCTTCGGGCGTCATGCCTTTAGACAGCATTTCGGTGACGCTCATAAGTCCGCCTATCGAGCTTTCAAGCTTTGAAAGACTCTTCTCGTCGCATTCGGGCATTACCTGAATAATAAACCCGCCGGCGCATTTGATAGAATAATCGCGGTCGACCAGCACGCCTAAAGCCACGACGCTCGGAACCTGTTCCGACTGCATGAAGTAGAAGGCTATGTCGTCGCCGATCTCGCCGGTTTGCAGCGGGACCTGTCCTACGTACGGCTCCTTGAGCTTTAAGTCCTTTATAACGCCCAAAACGCCGTTTCCTACGGCTCCGCCGACGTCGAGCTTGCCGTTTTCCTTGAGCGGTATATCGACTATAGGATTCTCGACGTAGCCCTTGACCTCGCCGTGAGAGTTTGCGACTACCACGAGCATGTTCAGCGGGCCGTCGCATTTTATCTGAAGCGTGACCGTCCCGTCCTCTTCCTTGAGCGATCCGCCCATCATAAGCCCCGCGCTGATAAGTCTGCCGAGCGCCGCCGCCGCGACCGGCGACAATTTATGATATAAATTAGCCCGGTTCACCGTTTCGGTCGCGTCTAACGCGTACACGCGCATGAAACCGTCTTTCGTTATTCCTTTAACAAGTTTGTCCATATAAAAACCTCCGTAGCCTAAGCTTGATTTGATATCTGACGATATAACTATTTTATTATACCAAAAACAATAGTATAAAGCAATAAGATCGGATATGTAAAATATCGGTCCGCGTTTTTGGTAATTTGTAGGCGCTCAGCGATAGAAAACCCGAAGAGCGTCATACTCTTCGGGCAAATGATTACTTGATCGTCAACTATTTATTTTGTTCTGCTATGATCTTTTCGATTATATTCGCCGGAGCTTCCTGGTATCTATCGAATTCAAATTCGAAGTTGCCGCGAGCCTGAGTCATCGAGCGCAGGTCGGACGAATACGAATGCATCTCGGCCATCGGAACCTCGCCCTCGATCATGGTGATACCGTCGCCTACCGGCTCCATGCCGAGCATCTGGCCGCGGCGCTTGTTTATGTCGCCTATGATATCGCCGGTGTAGCCGTCCGGAACGTAGACCTTAAGATGTCCGATAGGTTCGAGAATAACGGGCGAAGCCTGCTCCATTCCGGCTTTGTACGCGAGGTTCGCGGCGATCTTAAACGCCATCTCCGACGAGTCTACGTCGTGATATGAACCGTCGACCAAGGTAGCCTTTAAGCCGACCATCGGGAAGCCGCCGAGCACGCCGTGCTGCATCGACTCCTGAAGTCCTTTCTCGACAGCCGGGAAGTAGCCCTTAGGAACGCTGCCGCCGAAGATCTTTTCCTCAAATACAAGTCCCTCTTGATCGGTCGGTTCGAACTCGATCCAAACGTGACCGTATTGACCGTGACCGCCCGACTGTTTCTTGTGCTTGCCCTCTACCTTGACCTTTTTCCTTATCGCTTCTCTGTAGGGAACTTTCGGCGCTTCAAAGGATATGTCTACGCCGAACTTGTTCTTGAGCTTGGATACGATAACGTCGATGTGCTGATCGCCGAGACCTTTGAGGATCTGCTGATGCGTCTCCTTGTTATTCTCTAAAACGAACGTCTTATCCTCGTCCATCAGCTTGATAAGTCCCTGAGCTATCTTCTCCTCGTCGCCCTTGTTCTTGGGAACGACCGCGAGCGACATGTTCGGTTTTGAAAATTCTATTCCGTCGAGCTGCAGAGGATTGTTAAGACTGCTCAGAGTGTCCGCGGTCTTGGTCTTAGTCAGCTTGGTGGTGGTACCGATATCGCCGGCGTTGAGACGCGAGACCTCGATCTGTTTTTTGCCCTGCATCACATATATCTTACCTATTTTTTCGTTGGTATCCTGATTCATATTGTATACTGTCGTATCCGGGGTCATTATTCCCGAGAACACCTTAAAGTATGAAAGTTTTCCTACGTAAGGATCCGCGACCGTCTTGAATACGAGCGCGCTGAGCGGATCGCTGCTGTCCACTTTGAGCCTCGAATCGCTGCCGTCCTTTTTCTTGGCGATTATAAATTCGTCCTTAGCGTTCGGAGCCGGGAAATACGCGTGTATAGCGTTCATCAAAGAGGATATGCCCAGCTTGTTAAGAGCGCTGCCGCAGAGTACGGGAACGATATCGCCGAGCGCGACGCCTTCTCTGAGCGACGAATACATCTCGGGAAGAGTGAACTCCTCGCCGCTGAAATATTTCTCCATAAGTTCTTCGGACTGCTCCGCGACCGCTTCGTTGATCATCTCGCGGAGCGGCTCGAGTTCGTCTTCGATACCTTCGGGCATTTCGGCCGTGACCGTTCTGTTGCCGTCGAACTTTCTCGCTTCCTTTTCGACTATGTTGACGAAGCCGGTTATCTTATCGCCTTCGCGTATGGGCAGCTGGAAAGGCGCTATCTTCTTGCCGTATTTATCCTTAAGCTGCTGGAGCACTTCGGAATAGTTAACGCGCTCGTCGTCTACCTTATTTATAAATATCATCTTGGGGATATTATGGTCCTCGCAGTATTTCCACGCTTTTTCCGCGCCTACGGTCAGACCGGATTTACCCGATAAAACTATTATAGCCGCGTCGGATACGCGAAGCGCCTGCTGTACCTCGCCTACAAAGTCAAAGTATCCGGGAGTATCTAAAATATTAAACTTAACGCCGTTCCATTCGCACGCGGCGAGAGAGGTAGAGATCGAGAATTTACGTTTTATCTCCTCGGGATCGAAGTCCATAACGGTGTTGCCGTCCTGAGTACGGCCGAGCCTGTCGATATTTCCGGCAGTTAAGAGCATAGCCTCCGCCAGAGATGTTTTTCCCGAGTTGCCGTGACCCAGCAAACAAAAATTTTTGATATTAGATGTCTCGTATAGTTTCAAAGCTTAAACCTCCAATGTGTTGAAATTAGGTTCTAATTTTTTATTTATTTAATTTAATAAGTACCATTTTCTATTTTATCTTATTTTAATTGTAAAATCAACCGAATAATAACCAATAATATTTTTTAATTATATACAATTTGCACAAAATTTTATTGCGCGTTTTATTAAAGTTGTTTTTATCGATCCCAAAACCGCGCGGCGCCGAGGCTTAAATATTTTAGTTTATAACTAATATCATACGATCGAAAGTTTGGTTCAAACCTGTTTTATAATAAAAAAGCGATAATATAATTTTGTGAGACATACATAAAATATTTGGGATCGTGCAAAAACATCCGCTAAAAATCTGTATAATATGTCTAAAACGACGGCGGAGGAAAGGGCTTGAAAATCTTGTCTTTTTTTATTTTTTGTGCTAATATAGTCTCATTGCCGGGCGCGGACCGGCGACGAATCGATAACCGAAGGTTTATAAAAGAGGAGGAAGAGATGAGTACGATTAAAAAGTTTATCAAATACTACGCCCCGTATAAGGGGGTGTTCTTTTTCGATCTGTTCTGCGCGGCGGTGATAAGTATCGTCGATCTTATGTATCCGCAGATACTGCGCACGTCGATAAACACGCTGTTTACAAGGGACGCGGGCGCTATTGTCCGCGCGCTGATACCGATAGCCGCTGCGCTGCTTTTTATGTATATCGCGCAGAGCCTGTGTCAGTATTACGTGAGCTATCAAGGGCATATGATGGGCGCGAGAATGGAGCGGGATATGCGCCAGGAGTTGTTCGACCACTATGAAAAGCTGTCGTTTTCGTATTACGACCGCAACAATTCTGGTCAGATGATGAGCAAGCTGGTGTCCGATCTGTTCGATATATCGGAGTTCGCCCATCACGGTCCCGAGAACCTTTTTATCTCTCTGCTTAAGATAATAGGCTCGTTCGCGTTCCTGTTTATAATCAACTGGAGACTGGCGATACCGCTTGCGGTCGTGGTAGTAATTATGTTTATTTTCTCGATGGGGCAGAATAAGCGCATGCAGGCGACGTTTATGGAAAACCGCCGCAAGATCGGCGACGTCAACGCAAGTCTTCAGGACACCCTCGCCGGGATCAGAGTCGTACAGTCGTTTGCGAACGAGGAAGTCGAGCGCGAGAAGTTTAAAAAGAGTAATCACGGATTTTTGCTGTCCAAGGACGCTAACTACAAGTGTATGGGAAGCTTTACCGGATCGAACCGCTTCTTCCAGGGGCTTATGTATCTGGTGACCTTCGTGTTCGGCGGATTCCTGATAGCGAACGGCAAGATGCAGACTGGCGATCTTGCGATGTACGCGCTGTATATAGGAATATTTATAAGTCCGATCCAGATACTCGTCGAGCTGATGGAGATGATGCAGAAAGGTCTCTCAGGCTTTAAGCGGTTTAGAGAAGTTATGGAGACCGATCCGGAGATCGTAAACGCTGAAGACGCCCGGCCGCTCGAAGACGCGAAGGGCTTGGTAGAGTACGAGAACGTCTCGTTCCACTACAGCGACGACGATACGCCGGTACTGGAAAACGTATCGTTCAGCATACCCGCCGGGAAGTCGATAGCGCTGGTCGGTCCGTCGGGAAGCGGGAAGAGCACTATATGTTCCCTACTGCCGAGATTCTACGACGTCACGGGCGGACGGATAACAGTAGACGGCAAGGACGTAAGAGAGCTGAACTTGGAGAGCCTGAGGAATCAGATAGGCATAGTACAGCAGGACGTATATCTGTTCTGCGGAACGATAAGAGAAAATATCGAATACGGAAAGCCGGGCGCGTCGATGGAGGAGATAATCGACGCGGCTAAAAAGGCGAATATACACGAGTTTATCGAGGAGCTGCCGGACGGATACGACACCTTCGTCGGCGAGCGCGGAACGAGGCTTTCGGGCGGACAAAAACAGCGTATATCCATCGCGAGGGTGTTCCTTAAAAATCCGCCGATACTGATCCTGGACGAGGCGACGAGCGCGCTCGACAACGAGAGCGAGAGACATATACAGCTCAGCCTCGAGGCGCTCGCCAAGAACCGCACGACCATAACTATAGCGCACAGGCTGTCTACAATACGCGGCGCCGACGAGATACTCGTCGTAGCGGATAACGGGATAGCCGAAAGAGGAACTCACGACGAGCTGATAGAAAAAGGCGGGATTTACGCGCATTATTATAATATGCAATGAAATAATACCGGCGCGCGCTTTTGCCAAGGCCGCGCCGGGCTGACAATAAGATTTTTATAGAAGAGGAGGAGACTTCCTGTGAAAATGGAAATAAGAGAGCTTAAAAGAGAGGAGATCAAAGCCGCGACCGAGCTTATATGGGAGACGTTTTTGGAATTTGTCGCGCCGGATTATTCCGAGCAGGGAGTCGAGTCGTTTCGCAGATTCATTTTTGACGAAAGCGCCGCCGAAGAATTAGAATTTTTCGGCGCGTTTGAAAACGGCGAGTTGATCGGGGTCTTATCCGCAAACGGAGACGGACATATCTGCTGTTTTTTCGTAAAGGCGAGCCGTCAAGGCCGCGGCGCGGGGAGAAGCCTATGGGAATATTACAGAGATTGCGGCGGCCGATCCGCGTTTACGGTCAATTCTTCCCCGTACGCGACTTCGGTTTATCACAGTCTCGGCTTTAAAGACGCCGCCGCCGAGCGCCTGAGCGACGGGATCAGGTATACTCCTATGAAATATGAAAAATAGATTTTAAGCGGCCGAACACGGTCGTTTTTTTATGGAATTAAATATGTTTTAGAGCCGAAGCGAAAATTTATATCGGGAGAAAAGAACGACTCGGCGGAATTTTTCCCGCCGAGCCTTGAGTTTAAAGCTATAAGTTTAGTTTTTATTATCTCCGCCGAGACTGTCGATTATCGTTATGACAAGACCTTTGATGCGGTTTTCGGTCGTTCGGTACGGAGCTATCCTAAGCGTGTAATATCTGCCGTTCATAGCGGTGACCTCGCGGTCTATAGGCACGAGCGTTTTCAGCACGCTGTTCGCGTCGTCTACGATGTCCTCTTCGGGGAAGCTATGCGCGAAGATCTGGATCGAGCGGCCTATATCCGGCTCCATGAGCTGGAATTCTCGGCCTATGTATTCTGTGAACTTTCTTATGTTCAGGTTCCCGTCGACGAACAATATGCCTATCATAGTCGAGGATAGGAAGTTTGACAAGTCGTTCGTCATTATGGTAAGCTCGTCCAGCTTCTGCTGATACTCTGCGTTTACCGTGTAGAGCTCCTCGTTGACCGACTGTAATTCTTCGTTGGAACTTTGCAGTTCCTCGTTCGCGGTCAGCAGTTCCTCGTTCGCCGCCTGGAGTTCCTCGTTCACGGTCTCGAGTTCGCCGATCGTCGATTTAAGGTCGTTCTGAGATTCGTGAAGTTCCTGTTCCAAATCGGTTATTCTTCTTGCCGCGGTAGCGTCGATATCGTATTTTTCTTTTACGCCGTCCGTTTCGACGGCTCTTTTATCAACGAATATCATAACGACAAGGTTATAGTCGCCGTCGTCGTCCCAGTTTATCGGTTCGACGATCAAATCAATGCTCTTTACGCCGTCTTTATCTTCTACCAAAACGTCGGTATACGTGACCGACGTATGCTCGGTGCGGCAGCGGTTGAGGGCGGTAGACGCCGCAAGTCCTATATCCTTGCTCAGCATACTGAACAGGTTAAACGTCGCCTTTCCGGGAGCGATCTTTAAGTAGTCGTAATAGTTCCCAAAAAAGTGGATCACGTTATTTCTGTCGTCTACGACGACGGAAGCGGGAAGAAATCTTTCCAGGTAATTCAGGTAGATATTTTCGAGAGAATAGTTTATGCGGTCTCTCTCGCTTACGTTACTTACCGTTCTCCGCGCCGGCTGTATATTCGGCACGGTATATGATGAAGGCGTCCAGTTATCTATTTTTGCTCCCCCCTTATGTATATAGATCTTTTCGGCTCCGCAGAAAGGCTTGAATACGTTGGCGCATTCGTTCGCGGTCTCGCTCTTTCCCAAAAACAAGAATCCGCCGTCTTTGAGCGCGGAATGGAATATTGAGAACAGTCCCCGCTGCAGCACCGGCTGGAAGTATATCATAACGTTGCGGCAGCTTATCAGATCGAGTTTCCCGAACGGCGGATCCGACAACATATTATGCGGCGCGAAAATTATCATCCTGCGTATATTTTTTGAGATATAGTAAAGATCGTTCTTCTTGGTAAAATATTTTGCAAGACGTTCCGAAGATACGTCGTCGAGAATACTTTCGGTGAAAACGCCCTTGCCGGCCTTTTCAATAGCCGTAACGTCCACGTCCGTGGCGAATATCTTGACGTCGCGTTCGACGCCGAGTTCTTCCATGATTTCTTGAAACAGAATGGCGATGGAGTACGCCTCTTCGCCGGTCGAACATCCGGCGCTCCAGACGCGGATCGCTTCGTTTTCTTTTGCGTGTTCCACAAGCCGCTTGATAACGCTGTATTTTAATTTTTCAAAGGACGCCGCGTCCCTGAAGAAGTTCGTCACTCCGATCAGTATCTCTTTAACGAGTATTTTTACCTCGTCTTCGTTGGTATCGAGCCATCTTGCGTATTCCTGGAAGCTCGCGCTGTGATTGACCACCATTCTGCGCTCTATCCTGCGCAGCACGGTAGTGCGCTTATAATTGGTAAAGTCTATACCGCTGACTTTCTTTAAGACGGCGTAAATGTGTGAAAAAGTCTCCTCGTCCGAGAAGAATTCGTCGCTTTCGCGAGCCTTCACGATCGTGGGATAATGCGAAAAGTTGAGGATTTCGTCCGCGATCTCCTTGGCCGACAGGATCCAGTCTACGAGACCTGTGCTGATAGCGCTTTTAGGCATACCGTCGAATTTAGCGTTCGACGGATTCTGAACGACGACCATTCCGCCGTGTTCTTTGATCGCCTTTATCCCTTTTGTGCCGTCGGTGCCCGTTCCCGAAAGCACGACCGCGACCGAACGTTCTTTTCTCTCCTCGGCGAGCGATGTGAAAAATATATCTATCGGGTGATTCAGTATGCCGTGAACGTATTCGGTCAGGATCAGCTTTCCGTTCTTAAGCGTCATATTATTCTTAGGCGGGATCAAATATACCGTGTTCGGCTCTATCTTCATCTCGTTTTCGGCCTGTACCACGTTCATATCCGTCTGTTTTCCGAGTATATCAGCCATCAGGCTTTTGTAATCCGGCGAGAGATGCTGAACTACGACAAAGCTCAGGCCGCTGTTTCCTGGCATACAGCTAAAAAATTGCTGAAGCGCCTCGAGTCCTCCGGCTGAGGCTCCGATCCCGATTATCAAAGGCGCGCTAACTTCTTTTAATTCAGAGTTTGCATGATTTGAATCGTTCATTATATCTCCTCCATTTTGTTTTCTAACCATTTTTGCTCAAAATCTTCGGGCGGCAAGGGCTTATCGTAGTAGTATCCCTGACAGATCGAACATCCCATATCGAGCAGGGCGGCGACCTGAGAATCGGTCTCAACGCCTTCCGCAACGCAGGTCATACCGTTGTTCTTACAAATACGGATGATGTTTTTGACCAGCATCCTGTCGGTCTTGTTGCCTGAGATCTCGTTGATCAGGCTCCTGTCTAGCTTGATGGTATCGAAATGCACATTCGTAAATATAGATATATTTGAATAATGAGAGCCGAAATCGTCGAGACCGAACTTCATTCCGAACTGCTTAAAGTTTTCCATAATATGCGTCAGCGTCGCTTTTTCGATATCGCAGCCCGACTCGGTTATCTCAAGCTCGATCATACCGGACAGAACCTCGGGATACCGGCTTTGGATCGCGAGCATCGAAGCCGGAGCGGTCGGATCCAGCAAGGTGATGCGCGAGATGTTTACCGAGACCTCTATCAGATCGTAGCCCTTGTTATACCATTGCTCTAAGTACGCGAACGTTCTGTCGAGCACGAACAGGTCGAGATCTCTGATCGTTCCGTCCTTTTCCATAGGATCTATGAATTTGCCGGGAGGTACGATAGCGCCGTCGTCGTCTACGCCTCTTACAAGCGCTTCGGCTCCGGCGAGGGTATCGGTAGTCATATCGACTTTCGGCTGAAAGTAAACGATGAATTTTCCGTTTCTCGCCGCCGCGCTGAAATCCGAATAGCGTATTCCCCATACGGCGATCGAATCGGCTGGGGCGACGACCTTAACGTGTTCGCAGCGCATAATAGCTTTCGCCTCTTTAACGAGTTTTTTCGCATAGAATACGCCGTCCGACCAGGTATAGCCGATACGTATTTGTTTATAATAGTTTTGCTGAAGCGCTTTCCGCGCTCTGGAGCAGCGCTCGGTAAAAGCGTCCATCGTAGTGTTTGGGCACAGGGCCACGAACTCGGAGTCCCATGTTCTGAAAACGTGCGACTTCCCGAATATCTCCGACAATATTTCAGCGATATGTAAGATCAGCTTGCTTCCGTATTCAAAGCCGTGAGCGCTGTTGATCGTCGGGAGATCCGGAACGTCGAGCGCCAAGGCGCCGAGAGAGCCGTATATATCCGAGTTGACCGAATCGATAATGTCGGTATACGCGCGAAGATCGGGTATGCTTGTAAGAGCGTCCAGCGCCGTATTTTCCCTTTCCCGCGCGCCGCCGGGACGGTTGATCTCGTTGAAGACGTACGAGACGATCGCCGACGGCAGAGAGGCTTCGTCCTTATGGAGTTTTGGGTTTTCTATACAGAGAAAGCCGTTTTCGATAAGTTCCTTGTTTCGGCTTGTTATAGGCAGAGCGATAAAGCCCCAATAACTGCGTTTTTTCCTACCTTCGCTGAAGACGCCGAGGTCGCTGTTGTTCATGAATATCGGCTTGTTCTCTTCCATAGCTTTGCTCAGAAACGGCATTTTTTCAATTCTTACGCCGGATACCGCTCTTTGAATACTGTATTTACCGTTTGCGTTCCAATCGTAGATCATTGTGACTACGTTGTTGTTTTCGGCCAAAGCCAGTATGTATACGCGATCGGCGTGGTAATATTCGCCTAAGATCTTCAATACGTTTTTAACGGCCGCGTCCGTCGAATTTGAAACGATTATCGAGGATAAACAATCGAGCGCCGCGTCTTTTTCGCCCTCCGAAAGTATGCTCGTCAAATCGCTTCCCAAAGAGATATTATATTTGTCGTCGCGGCTCTCAAAATTATTTTTTAAGGACGCAAGGTCGTTTCCGCTCGGGAACGCGACCGTATCGGACGCTGAATTTTTCCAGAGATTGCAAAGCGAGCTTGCAGAGGAGATAATGTCCTCATAATTCTCTTCCGGGTTTTGCGCGCATATCGTTCCGGCGACGAATCTTAGCGCCCTCGTTATTTTAGCGCCCGACATCGACGAACGCAGAAAGGCGAAAGCGTCCTCGAGCCGCTTTTTTATCGCGGAACGAGATTGAACGTCTACAAAAAACGCGATCAGCGCGTCTTCGTCGTATCGGCCGATAACGCAGTCCGAACCGAGCGCAAAAAGCAGAGCGTCCGAAACGTAGCGCTGCTTCTGCGCGGAGCTTCCGTATTCGTCGTCCGGGAGATCGGAAAATCCGTTGATCTGTATCAGGGCTACGGCGCACCCGTTTTCGCGGCCGAGCAATTTCCTGATCATCGCCTCGGCGGTAGCTTTGTCGTATAAGCCTGTGACGGGGTCTTTTTCAACGCTGAATTCGCATTCCCATCTGCGTCTGCGCTCTATATCGGTTAGATAATTAAACAGATACACGTCCTGAGAGACTGTATTTTTGACGAGGAGCGCGGTGTTTAAGACCCATCTTATGTTACCTGAGCCGTCGATTCTCCGGTATTCCATATTCCGCCATACGATCTTGCCGTTCGAGGCGCCGAGCATTGCCTCGCGGCTGAAGCTTTTCGCGAAGTTCTTATCGTCGTCCGTAGAAAACAACTTTTTCCGTTCGGCTTCGACTATATCCGAAAAGTTTCTTATCTCCGCAAGATCGGTTCTGTCCTCGCCCTCGCTCCAAAGCTCCTTTATAGAGTCGTCCGATAAATTAGCTTTTACGTTCAGAATAAGGGATGGATAGACTGCGTCGGGCAGAGTCGGAGAAACGACGTTTCCCATTTTCCGATCCGAAACGTCGGAGAGGAACGACTTGACGCCCACGGCTTTTACGGGGGAGCCGTTCTTGTCGTATACCGTCTTATACGTAAGAGAGGCCCAGCCGTAGCTCTCGGATTTGCGGTAACGCATGATGAACGAACCGCTGCCGCCGGATTTCCCGCTTAAAATCTCAAGGCCGAACTCGCGGAACTTCGAGGCCGAGTCGGGGTGGATCCAGCCCATTTTTATAAGCGATTCCGGAAAATCGCTTAAAGTGTCTGCCTGGGCGTCGAAATCGTTGTTGAAGTTAAAAAACGTATATACTTTATTTTCGATATCGACTTCCCACATAACCTTGGTCGTGTGTTCAAAGGCTATTCTCAGCATTTCGCTGCTTTCGGCAAGGTGGATTTCTTTCTCTTTTAGCGCCGATATATCGTAGGAGACCTCTAAGATAACCGGATATGAACTTCCGCGGTACGGTATCCTGACGACGGTTATATGACGCCAGCCCCAATTGGTTCCGTCCAAAGAAACTCGATATTCGCCCTTCAGTTCGTCTTCGCTGTCAACGGCTTTTTTAAGCATGTTTTCATATCTTCCTATGTCGTTTGGATGTATTTTTATATTGAAGGCGTCGTTGGAATCATTCTTTTTTACGGTCTTGAAAAAATTTGGGCTTACATATATCTGTTTTATGGGCGAGCCCATTTCAAGCATTCTTATTCCTTCGTTCATGTTTTTGATCAAGTAGTTGACCGGAATGAGATTATCATGCTCGAGCGTCGACCGTCTTTCGCCGTCGGTCTTGTTTTCAAACTCGCATGTTACAAGAACGCTCTTTTTATTATTGGATCTTATTTCTTCGATATTCTTCCGGACTTGTTGATAGAGAGAGTCAAACGTCGGCGAATCTCCCGAGGCGACGTGAGCGCCGACTTTCAGAGTCAGATTTGCGCCCGCCGTATCTTCGTCGAGCTTGAGTTTGGATACGGCCTTCGCTTTGTTTAAAACGACCCTTTTATTCAGGGACAGATCCGATATAAAAACGATAAATTCATTTTCTCCGACGCGACCTATGATATCGGAGGCGCGAAACATACCCGATAATTCTTTTGCGACGCCGCGTACAATATTTTTCTCAGCTTTAGAACCCAACGTGAATTTGATCGAGTCAAAGTTTTCTATACTGATAACAAACATTGCGCAGACGTCGATCCGATCCATATTTTCGAGGCAGTTTGAGATATAATAAGCCGCGGACTTATAATTAAGCAGTCCGGATTCTGTGTCTCTCACTAAATAATCCTCTGATTTATATTCATTTTTCGCTGAATTTTGATTTGATGATTTTTTTATATCAGCCATATCCAATTTCCTCTTAATATATGATTAACATACGATCGCTATATAAAAACGTTTAATATATTTTACGGTTATTCAACTCTTTTATTCGATATTATACCGGTTTGGGAATATTTCCGAAAATTCATCACACTATTATAAATCATATCACAAAATTCTTTATTTTTCAAGTAGAACGGAGATATTTATTTAGTATTTGCGCTAAAAACCGAAGAACAGACAAATCCGCGCGGCAAAGGCTTCATGCCGCCGCTGAGATTTTATGGAGATATTCGAGCGAATTGGTTTATTGCGATATGCAAGGGATCGAGTTTTTTATAACGCGCGCATATTAAATGCGGCGGAGCCGTCGTATCCGCCGCGTCTTATCTTTTTATTAATATTTAATCTATACCGTTACAATAATTCTTTTTGACCGGTCTATTTTGGATCCTGTCCAAAGCTTCACCGAAACAGAATGATACAAGTAAAAATATCTTAAAAAACGGCGTTATATAAATACGCCTTAAATGTTCCAAGTTATCTCTATATTGCCGTCGGCAATACGTATAACTTTAATCAATGTGTCAACAACAGATTGCTTATCTTCATAGCTGATACTATCCCAAGTTTCAACGTGGTTGGTTACTGTTTCTATATCTTTTGCATTTTGGTTATGGGTAAGTGATACTATTTCTTCTTGAAGATTTTTTCTCTCTGTATCTAACTGTTCAACCTTTTTGTTGATGTATTCCATTAAAACAGTATTTGCCCCGACCACTTTGGAAAGCAGATCGTCAATCTCTTTGTCTATTTCAGACAAACGTATTTTATTTTCATTGACTTTTGGCTTGCTTTTTTGTTCGGATTGATAAGTAAGCGTTTTGAATTCTGATAATTTTTCTCGAATCGCCTTTATAATATAATCTTCTAATACATCAGCATAAACTGTGCCGCCTGTACCTTGACAATTCGCTTTTTTTGTTGCGAGAGATGTCGCACATACAAAATATCTGTGCCATTTCGTATTTGCTTTCACAATCGTAAGACCATAACCGCATTTTCCGCATTTTACTTTGCCGACCAGCCATGAAGTTTTCGCTTTGCACGTTTGCGTTGATTGTCTGTTATTCAAGCAGCGCAAACGGCATTTTATCCAATCTTTTGAAGAAACAATCCCCTGATGAGGCGCCAGTACAATTTCCTTATCGGTTAAATCAAGCTGCTTTCTTGTTTTAGACTTATTCCCCTGATATAGATAACACGCATTATATCCGGTAAAATCCGAAACAGGATTTATAACATTTGCACCTTGACTAATAAAAAAGTCATACACATCTGCGTCTGCCATTACATATACAGGATTGCGAAGCATATCGCTGATTCTGCCTACGCTCCACATTCCACCTCGAAGATTTTTTATTCCATGTTCATTAAAGTATGCAATAATATCACCAAGTGAATGTTTACTGTCGGAATACATAGAATACATCAGCCTTATTTGTTCTGCTTCTTCTGGGACAGGAACGTATTTAGACGTTTTTATACCGTCTATTACGGTGCTTGTTTTTGAGAAACCATACGGAATGCGCCCTCCCATATAGAAACCCCGCTTACTCCGTGAGTAATAAGCATCGGCAACTCTTTTTTGTATTGTTTCGCGCTCAAGCTGTGCAAAGACAATACAGATATTCAGCATCGCCCGTCCGATAGGTGTTGACGTATCAAACCGCTCTGTTGACGAAACAAACTCGACATTGTATTGCCCAAATATGTCCATCATATTTGCAAAGTCTAAGATAGAACGGCTAATACGGTCTAACTTATAGACGATAACTCTTGAGACGTTGCCTTCCTTAATGTTGCTCATCATTTCTTCAAAACCGGGACGGTTAGTATTTTTGCCGCTGTATCCCTTATCTGAATATACTTTATACGGATTACCGCGTGTCTCATACTTGCAGTATTCAAGCTGACTTTCTACTGATATACTGTCCGCTTTGTCAATAGATTGTCGTGTATATATAGCGTCAAACATCGTATACCTCCATAACGATGTTATGATATGAGCCGCCCATATTACTCATATTATAACGCGCTATATCATAACTTTCAATGCCTAATTGCATACTTTTTGAAAACATCAAAAAGTTTTCTTTCTATTTCAGACTTTATTTCTTTATATTTATCTGAATGTTTAGGGCGAAAATTTGTGATTATAAAATTCATTTTATCTATAGATATTTTACTTGTATCAGTTAAATATGCCATATTGTCGTTCATTTGGATACCTCCTGTGAGAAAGAGATAATACATCTTATGAAAGACAGCAAGTACACTATTACAAATATAGTTACAGCAAATACAAACGGCGCCGGCTGCGCTCCACGGGCTTGCGCAATGTATTTCATACATTGTCGCAGGCACCCCTGCACGGTTCTCGTCCAGCCGCCCAATGCCGTGACGCGTTCAAGGCGGGAGTATCATTATACCGTCTGTGCGTCATGGCTTGCAGGCTGCCAATCCTGCAATTACGGTAAAATGGTTCTCGCTCGGTCTTAGGACAGATAAAAAGAAAGGGGGGTAATGATGAAACAAAAATCGTTTGTCCTGACGTCTCGGCGCATTTTCTGTAAAGCTCGGCACGGACGGAATGTGTTTGTTTGCCTATTCTGCGGAAAATCCGCTTTCTTTGTCAAAGAACAATCGGCATTTATCAGCCTGTAAAAACACATTTCTTAAAATGTGCTTTTACGGAATGATAACCAAGGCAGGGAGCACGGAAAGGGAAACGTGCTCCCGCCTCGGAATGTTATACCGGCAAGATTTTGAAATCTGCTACAATGCAGTAAATCAACCGTGCTTCCAGACGCAGGCGTATTTCCTCATCAACATAATAAACTTTGTTTCCACATTCGTCTGTAAGCGTTCTTGTCGCCAAACTGCGTATGTACCGCTGGTAGTGGTTTAATACAGCGCCTAAAGCCTGTCCGTCACCGCTTTTTGCGGCAAAAATAACCGATAAAGGCAGATTTTTCACGTTTGCGGCCATTCAAAACCCTCCTTTTCCAGATATTTGCGCATCAGTTTCAGTATGTAGGCACGGCGTTTTGAAATGTTTTGCCTTACTGTGTCAAGTTCTTTCCCGATTTCAGCGTCCGTCATTTCAAGGAAGTATGACAGCAGAATGACGTCCCTTTTATCCGCCGGAAGTTTTTCCAACGCTTCCGCCAGCAAATCGCCGTTGACAACTACCTCTTTTCCGTGAACATTGAATACATGCTCCGAATTGAAGTAATTATCGTATACCGCCAATTCGGAAAGTTCTTTATCAGAAAGTTCGTCAAACACCTTTTCTTTTACCGCCTGATTACTTAATTCCCGATAGATGTATTTTGCTTCGTTCTTCAAAACACGGGTGCAAAAACCGCCGAATTGATTTTGTATGCGCTCCTCATAAGACTTGGATTTTTTCATTTTCTCACCTCCTTTCTTTGCGAAAGTCGGTGTTGTTTTTCCCTTTCATTTAAGGAGTGCAAAACATGTCCTTTTGGCAACTCGGAAATTAAAAAAAGTTAAAAATTTTTCAGAATAGATTTCTTATAGCCTCAAATCAAGAGGGG
>JAHZIG010000021.1 GCA_019419865.1 Clostridiales bacterium
GGTATACAAAGATTTTTGTTATTTCAACTGTCTACTTGACAGGGATCTGTGCATTACGCGTAAATGGCGTAGGAGGCTTAATTTTATAGGTTTTATATTTCCGACTCCGATTCGAAAAATCCGGCGAATTCTTTATAGAAAGTTTCCTCTGTGTTTCGGCCGAACATTGTCGCTCTTCCGCCGGAGAAGGAAAACTGAAAGAATACCTTGCCGAGCTGTTCGCCGATAAGATTACAGCGCACGATCAGCGTGGTTTCGTCGGTCCATGCCGCCGAGTTCAGAGACGGACATTCATAGCCGGGAAAGACGGTTTCTTTGTTGGAGCCGAAGTTGAATTTGACGTCGTACGTCCCCTCGGAGTTCGTTATCTTGATATACCCGTCTCCGCGGCTTGAGTATACCTCGATCTCTTTTATATTCTTATCGTTTTTGCGCATCTTAAAACGCTTATGAAAATCCATGTGAATATTATTTTCCAAAGCCGCTACGGTCAGCTTTTCGGAGCGCTCCTTAAGCGCTAAAAAGTTTTCGGTTTTTTCAAGCGGCGGCGCGGCTGTTTTGCAGGTTACATATGGGAGAAGTTCTTCGGCGAAAGCGTCGTAGATCTGCTGTACTCCGCCTTTCCTGTCCGTCGCGTCGGCCGTCGTGACGATTATCAGATCAAGATCCGGATAGCAGAGCGCGAGCTGTCCGGCCATTCCGTAAAACATAAATCCGTTGTTCTCAAGTCGCCAGAAATAGTAACCGTAACCGTTCATTTCGGCTAAGAATCCGCCTTTTACAAACGTAGGAACATGATACGATACCGCCTCTTTTATATATTCCGCAGGAAAGCCGTTGGGCGTAGGTCTGCCGTTCGCCGCGTCTACCAACAAGGCGGCCGTTATCATCAGATCGAGCGGTCTCGCTATCATTCCGGAGCCGCCCTGCGATACGCCTTGTCCGTCCGTCAAACAATACGCTTCTTTTGAGAAACCGGTATCCTTTAAAACGCCGTTTCTTATAAAATCGAGCAGTGGCTTTCCGCTTATTTTTTCGACCAAGCCCGATAACACGTGCGACGCGGAGCTGTCGTATGAGAATATCGTCCCGGGTCTGTGCGACGGAGACGCGGTAAAGAAGGATTTTACCCAATCGTCAAAGACGTCTTTTTTGTAAGTCGTAGAGCCGTATGGCGTCTGCATTCTAAGCATGTCGCGGATCGTCGTTTGTTTTAAAAAATCGCTGAAACCGTCCGTAGGCATATATTCCGGAAAATAATCGGTAATAGGATCGCTAAGGCTTAGTTTGCCTTCCTCGACCAGACAGCCTATCGCGAGCGAGACGAAGCTCTTTGTGCAGGAGAAAAGCCTGTGCGGCGTCTCTCGCGTAAACGGCGCGTAATACGCCTCGTAGATCAATTTGCTGTTCCTGCTTATCAAAACGCTGTGCATATCGACTTTATCCGAGGCGAGTTTGTTCAGTACATTGATTATATATTTTGAGTCTATTCCCTGACTTTCTGGTGAATACGCCGTGTTATATTCGAACATAATAATCTCCATTCCGCCGCCCTGCGTCGGCACAAATAGTAATGAAAGCTCTCTTATCCGCAGGGCAAGGAATGATAAGAGATTATTACGCCCATGCGCGTTTCCGAGCGCTGTATGCGAGGAAAATTTCGCGTGGGCGCTCTAATCCTGCCGGAGGCTAACGTGAAATGTACTTTCACGTTAGGACTCCTTCCAAAAAGATGTAGTAATATTATACCGCAGCATGATATCCGGGTCAAGATTTCCGGGGTAATATAGCGCGCTCGTTTCGTATAATATTTGCTCTCTAAGTCCTATTATTTACAGATTATCTTCGGTAAATGTATGTCAGACGTCGTATCCGCTGTTTGGAAGGAGGGTTTTGTTATGACGCGCCGGCAGTTTTATATCCGTCAGCATCCTTGCGGGAAGGACCGAGTTTTTGCCGAATCTGTCGTTTATGCTGTCTATAGTTCGTTCTAAAGTATCGATTTTTACAAAACGATTGTGGTTATAGCTCAGGTCGAGCTGTATAGGATCGGAGTCGGGCAGGAGCGATATCGCGCGTATAGTCAGAGCGCGAACGTCTTTTTCCCAATCGTATCTTTTACGAAACAGTTTGAACCCCGCCTCGGCTAAGGCTTTGCCGCTATGGGTGGGCTTTATCGGCGTTTGATATTGTTTGACTGTAAGGTCCGTATCCTTTACGGCTATCTGAACTCCGCCCGCGTTGAAGTTGTTTTGTCTCAGTCTATAGGCGACCTGCCTTGAAAGCTCCGAGAGCACGTACCATACCTCGTTATCTTCGGAGAGATCGAGGCGGCACGTGATCCCGCGGCCGATCGATTTAATCGGCGTCGTATATGAAAAAAGTTTTACCGCGGAGTCTTCAAGTCCGTTGGCGTAGCGCCAGAGCGTCTCGCCGGCTACTCCCAGTCTTCGTTTTAAAAAGTCGGGGTCGGCGTTCGCTATGTCGCCTATTGTGTTTATGTGATATTTGCCGAGAGTTTTGGCTGTGGAACGTCCAACGCCCAGCATCTTGTCCGCGGAAAGCCCCCATATTTTTTCCTTGAACGAATCCTTTTTTATTTCTGTGACCGCGTCCGGCTTTTTTAGATCGCTGCCCAATTTGGCGAACACCTTGTTGAACGATACTCCCACGGAGACGGTAAGCCCCATCTCCTTTTTTACCGTTCTTCTTATGTTATCGGCTATAGCCGTTCCGTCGCCGTAGATCAGCCTGCTGCCGGTAACGTCGAGCCACGCCTCGTCTATCCCGAAAGGCTCTATCATATCCGTATAGCGGCAGTATATTTCCATGACCTGCTTCGAGTATTTTATATAATTATCAAAATTCGGCGGAACGATTATCAGCTTCGGACATTTTTGCTTGGCCTTCCATATAACCTCGCCGGTTTTAACTCCCATCGCCTTCGCGGCTTCGTTTTTCGCGAGGACTATCCCATGCCTGTCGCTCGTATTTCCGCAGACCGCGACGTATTTCCCTCTCAGCTTGGGATTTAGCATACATTCCACCGAGGCGTAAAAATTGTTTAGATCGCTATGCAATATTACTCGTTCCATTTTAATCGCCCTCCAATCGATCTACTTAGCGCAGTAGAACGCTTTCCGCATCAAAACGCAATATTTTATAAGCGACGGCCGAAGCCGACGGCGAAATATAACCGCGGCGCGTTATTAAAACCTGATCCTAAGCGGCTCTAAATAAATTTATTTCAGCTTATTTGTTGACTTTGCGGCGCGGCTATGTTATATTAAGCGTGTGAGGAATGTTTGTTCCTGTTAAATATATAATATAGGAACATTTGTTCCTTGTCAAGAGGGAATTAAAGTAAATATTAAAAAGCCGGGCGAAGCGCCGGAGAGATATTATAAGAGGGGTGATCAATATGACGCTGTCCGAAAAATTAAAGGAACTTAGAATAAATAAAAATTTATCTCAGTACGAGCTTGCAAAAGAGCTTGGAATAACGTCGAGGGCGATCAGAAATTATGAAAGCGGCGAGCGCGCGCCGAGGACGGACGTTTTGAAAAAATACGGCGAATATTTTAAAATATCCTACGATTATTTTTTCGACGATAAGGAAGGCGACGCGGACGAGATCGAGGATATAATACTCAGACTCAACACGCTGTTTGCCGGAGGCAAGCTGGATAAAGAGAGTAAGGAAAAGGTTATGATCGCGATCAAAGAGATATATGAGGAATCGCTTGATTAGCTTCGGTCGGAGAGAGGGTTTATAATGGAGTATATTGTAGAGCTTGTACGCAAGACGATTGAAAAATATAATACTCGAAATCCCTTTGAGATTTGCCGTGAGGCCGGAATAGGAGTTAAGTTTAAGGATATTGGAAATTTAAAGGGATTTTACAGCGTAATAAATAAGAGGACGTATATAGTTATAAACGATTCGATTTCGGATAAAGAGGCGGAGCTTGTTTGCGCGCATGAGCTTGGACATCACCTGCTGCACGATTATCTTGCCGATAATCCTGTGATCAGAGAGATTTCCTTTTACGATCCTCAGACGCGTCCGGAGCTGGAAGCCAACGTATTTGCGGCCGAGCTTTTGATAGCGGACGACGAGATGCTCGAGCTTGTAAACTCTGATTATACGCTGAAGCAGATCGCGGCTATTTTAGGATACGATCTAAATATAGTGAAGATAAAGTTAAAATATATGGGGATAAACGGCGAGTATAAATCGGATTTGTAAAAGTCGTCGACGCTCGGCTTTTGTTCGGCTACAGTTTGAGTATGGTTTAGTTTATATATAATTTCTTGCTGTTTTACGAGGCGGATCGCTAATGCGCGAGGATGTAAAACGGCGTAGCTGTATTTGTTTTAGCTACAAATGGTTTGGTTATATATTGACGCGCTTTTTAATTATGTAATAAAAACGTCTATTTTGTAGAAAAGATATTTACTTTTCAATTAATATAAATTATAATGTATTAGTAATTTTAACGTTGAATTGACAAGGCGCTTTTTAGAATATAGAATTTATCTATTATTACGCGTCGGCGATAGAATATGTTGGGGCGCTCGGAAAGGCTCGGCAATAGCGGGCGCGAGAAATAATATGGTAAAAATACGGCTGTCAAAGGAGATGGAATACGATGAGCGATCTTACAAATCCAAAGTTCTATCTGGAAAATATGCCGGTAGCGTACTGCGTAATAAAAATAGTAACGGACGACAAAGGAAACCCTATAGATTTTGTTTTTACATATTCCAATAAGGCTCACGCCGAGCTTGAAGGCGTTTTTGAGGGAACTTTTATAGGAAAATCGTTTTTCAAGTTATTTGATAACGCAAATGAAAGATTGGCTCCATATTACGATACGGCGTTTAACGGGGAAGAACACGTTATCAGCGAATACAATCCAAACACCGACAAGCATTTATTGATCCATACGTATCAACTGAAAAAAGGATTCTGCGGCTGCGTGCTAATGGATATTACCGAGAGCCGAAAGGCGGAGCTTAGGTTTGATCAAGAGCGCGAGAAGGTAAATTTTTTGCTCGAATTTACGACAGATATTATTTTCGAGTATGATGTGAGTTCCAAATCGCTGATCTATAGTATGGGCGGATATAGATACAGAACGACCGGGCGAATAGATAAATGTCCGCAGGGCTTGGTCGACCGGAAGATCATATTAGAAAAGGATGCGGAGACGCTCGGCAACGTTATTAAGGAAATGGAAGCGGAGAGGGAAACGATAAACTTTGAGCTTCAGGCGTGTTTGGATGAGAGCGGAGAATATAAGTGGTACATGGTCAGTTGCTGTAAGTATATTGAGCGCTATACGGAACACGCGTGCGTGGTGGGCTGTCTCAGAAATATAGAGTCGTTTATACAGCGGCAGAAGATGCTGCAAAAGGACGCGATGTACGACCCGATGCTCAGGGAGATCTATAACGTCAAGACTGGCAGAGAGCTGGTTGCTAACGAACTTAAAAAGGATATTACGGACGGCTGGAATATAATGTTTTTGATGGATTTAGACGATTTTAAACGTATAAACGACGCTTTCGGACATCAAAAGGGCGACGAGGCCTTAGCGAAGTTTGCCGAGGTCATAAAGCGCGCGTTCAGAAAGAGAGACATCGTCTACAGACTGGGCGGCGACGAATTTATATGTTTTACAAGGAGCGAGGACGATCCTGAACAGACGATAAAAAACGCTATGGACAGACTGTATGGAAAGATCGACGAGGTAAACGCCGAGATCAGCGAGGAAGGGTATAATCTGCAATGCAGCGTGGGGATATTTGTTACCAATAAAAGGGTTTTATATAAGGATTTTTATGAAATGTCCGACAAGGCTTTGTATAAAGCGAAGCAAGATGGAAAAAATAGGTACAGCGTGATATACGACGTTAAACGGTAATATTGTAAGAGGAGGCGAAAGATGAAAGAATACGAGCCTTTAAAACAAAGAGAAGTCGTACCCGACACGATTTTGATCGCCGACGACGACGAGATCAACAGAGCGATACTCAACGAGATATTTAAGGATACCTACAGGATCGAAGAGGCGGAAAACGGAGAGGAATGTCTTAAAAAGCTTTTGGCGCAGAAGGAGCGCATATGCGCGCTGCTGCTCGACGTGGTGATGCCCGTTATGGACGGACTTCAGCTCTTGAAGGAGTTAAAGGATAGAAATTTACCCGAACTTATCCCCATATTTTTGATCACTGCGGAGGCAAATGAACGGATCATAAAAGAGGGATACGATCTGGGAGTTATGGACGTTATCGTAAAACCTGTGACGCCGCATATTGTACGCAGGCGCGTCGATTCGATAGTAGAATTGTTTGTTTCAAGAAGAAAAATGCGCCGGATCGTGCAGCGTCAAAATATGGAGCTGATCGATAAAGACGTTGAGATCATGCGCCTTAATATGGGAATGGTGGAAGCGCTCGCTACCGCGATAGAGTTTAGAAGCGGAGAGTCGGGAGAACACGTTCAAAGAATAAGCGGCATAACCAGATATCTGTTAAAAACTACGCGTTTAGGCGAGGGGATATCCGATGAAGCCGTCGAATTGATATCCATGGCGTCCATAATGCACGATATTGGAAAGATCGCGATCGACGACGCTATTTTAAATAAGCCGGGACGTCTTACGCCTGACGAATACGAGATCATGAAGACGCATACCACTCAGGGAGCGCATCTTTTGGAGAAGATCACTCAACTTAGAAATCATAAGGTCTTTGGTTACGCCTACGATATTGCGCTGCATCATCATGAGCGCTGGGACGGCCGAGGTTATCCAGAGGGACTTAAGGGAAACGATATATCTATATGGTCGCAGATAGTTTCATTAGCCGACGTTTACGACGCGTTGATCAGCAAGAGGGTATATAAAGACGAGTACAGTCCCGAAAGGACGCTTAAGATGATTTGCGGCGGTGAATGCGGCGAATTTAATCCTGAGCTTCTTAAGCAGTTCGTCAATTCGGAAAATGAAATCAGGGAGCTTTTTTATTAGATGAAGTTGTTAAACGGGGAGAATAAATATGAAGAAAGAAATAATGGAGAAGCTGAGGCGGGTCGGAGTCGATACGGAAAGCGCTATCGAGCGGTTTATGGGTAACGAGGCGCTGTATACCAAGTTCGCGATCAGGTTTATAGACGATAAGAATTACGAGGCGCTCGCTAACGCGCTGGAAACTGGAGACGGGAAAAACGCGTTTGCGGCGGCGCATACGTTAAAGGGGACTTGCGGCAATTTGTCGTTCATTAGCCTATACCGTGCGGCGTCGGAGTTGGTAGAACCGCTGCGCGGCGGGGATATGGAGTCGGCGCGTGAAAAACTGCCGGAATTTGCAGGGCGCTACGACGAATTAATAGAGATTCTCAGGGAGTGGAAAGATGAAGAAGAAAGAGCGCGGGTATAAGGAGACGCTGAATAAGCTGAAAAGGAACGCCGTAATTTTGGCGGTGATAGCGGTTATGGCGGTGTGCAGCGTGATAGTGGTGCGCGGTATACTGCTTGATAACGCCAAAAGAATGGGCAGCGAGATGGCGAACAGCTATTCTTTGGAGAGTGAAAGAAGCATGATCGCTTACGAAGCGATGATGAGACTCAGCTGCGAGTACATAGACCGTCAGTTACAAATGAGCAACGCTCCGGAAGAGTGGATACGATCGTTTTTAGAAACGGTGAGTTCTGCATTGGGCGCGAACGTTATAGATCCATACGCAGTGATAGACGGTAAAATAATCGCCGCTAATCCATGGGAGGGCGACGAGGATTACGCGGTGGAAGACGCGGAGTGGTATAATAAGGCGGTCGAGGCGAACGGTGAAGTAATTTTTACCGACGGATATATCGACGCTATTTCCGGAAAGACGGTTATCACGATCGCTCAGGAGGTAAGCGTTCCTGGCGACGTCGTAGCTTTTGATATATTTCCGGAGCAGTTTCGTATAGATGAAAGAGACAACAGGCTTCCGGAAGGGAGCGCGTATTTTTTATGCGACTCGACGGGAAAGCTTTTATACGGAGATACCGAACTTGACGTATCCGGCGAACGGCTGCAGCGATATATCAACGAGATCGTATCTAAAATCGAGGACGGAAGTTTTGAACGCTTTGACGCGTATATTCACAGTCCCGGAGGAGAAAAGTTCGCGGCGTACTATGATATCGCCGAAAACGGCTGGATATCGATCATTACGATACCGTATAATTCTCTGCTTGGAGGCGTTAGGACGATCTCTATCTGGTATATAGGGATTATTTTGATATTCTTGGCTGTATTTATAGCTATGAGTATAAGAGAGAATCATATGAATAGAAATATCGTAAGGACGAACGAGACAGTCCGAGTATTGGGCAATTCGTACTACGCGATCTACAGGATGGATTTTTCAAACGAAAGGTATGAGATGATCAAGGGCTCGGACTATATGCGTTCAAAAATTCCCGCCGAGGGCGATTATAACTTGCTTTTGAGTACGATGGGAGAACTTATGCGTCCTGAGGTGTTTGAGGAATTTAGACGGAGTTTTTCAATTGAAAATGTCCGCAGGCTGGTTTCGCAGCGAACGAGAGACTACGGCGGCGATTTCCAGAGACTTTTTGGAGACGAATATAGGTGGGTGAACGTCCGTCTGCTCTTCGACGAGTCGCTGAATCCGGAGGAAGCGGTGTTGTGTTTTAAAGAGGTGGACGAGGAAAAAAAGGCGCAGCTTAGGCAGATACAGCTTTTGAAGGAGTCGCTCAAGGCGGCCAGAGAGAGCGAGGAGTCTAAGAATTCATTCTTCTCAAGAATGTCGCACGATATGAGAACGCCGCTGAACGCCATTATCGGATTGTCGGAGCTTGCTGAGATGCATACGGATAAGCCGGAAAGTCTCAAAGACGATCTGAAGAAGATTAATTATTCGAGTCAGCAGCTTTTAGAGTTGATAAACGACATTTTAGAGATGTCGAGACTTGAAAACGGTAAAATTACTTTAGAAAACAAGCATTTTAATTTAAGACAGTGCGTAAGCGACTGCGCGGATATTTTCAGGACGCGGGCGGAGAAGGAAGGAAAGGTTGTTTCGGTCGATTTTGAGATCGAGACGGAGAACGTATACGGCGATTCTTTCCGTCTTACGCAAATACTTAACAACCTTATGTCAAACGCCGTAAAGTTTTCGTCGCCGGGCGATAGCATCGACCTATCCGTTAAGGAGCTTGAACGAGGCGAGTATACAAAATACCGGTTTATAGTCAAGGACACCGGAGCGGGAATGTCTCGGGAGTTTATGGATAAGCTTTTTACGCCTTACGAGAGGGAGACCAGGTTCGGAGCGAAGAATATTTCGGGAACCGGACTCGGTATGCCCATAGTAAAAAGCTTGGTTTCTCAGATGAACGGGGAAATTTCGGTAGAAAGCGAGCTTGGAAAGGGGAGCGTTTTTACGATAACCCTTCCTTTTAAAGGCGTGAATCAGGAGAACGATAACTCCGAGAACGAGGAGCGCGGCGAGAACGATACTGAGTTCCTGAGAGGAAAAAAGATACTGCTCGCCGAGGATAACGAGATCAACATGGATATTGCATGCGAGCTTTTGGCGATGTACGGCTGCGAAGCGGTAAAGGCGTGGAACGGCAGAGAGGCCGTAGATATCTTTGAAAAGTCGGCCGAGTTTGAGTTCGACGCTATTTTGATGGATATGCAGATGCCCGAGATGGACGGCTGCGAGGCCGCGCAGACGATCAGAAAAACGAGGCGCGGCGACGCTAAAACGATACCGATAATAGCGGTTACGGCTAACGCTTTCGCGGAGGATCTTGCAGCGACCGCCGCCGCCGGAATGGACGCGCATATTTCAAAACCGATCGATTTTAAGGTTCTTTGCAAAACTCTTGCGGAACTGACGAAAAATAAATAGCGAATCTTCCCGCATGTATAATTTGCGGCGCTATAAGCGCGATAGAGAAATTATTTAGCGTAAGGAGCGGTTATGAAGGACTGGTTTACCATAAATAAAATAGACGACGACACTTACATTATCAGCGAATACCGCCACTGGGAGGAGACGCATTGTTATCTCCTAAACGGAGCCGAACGCAGTTTGCTGATAGATACCGGTCTTGGGATATGCAATATCTATAACGAGGTCGCGAAGCTTACGGACAGACCGGTAGAAGCGGTCGCTACGCATATCCATTGGGATCATATAGGCGGGCATAAATACTTCCCGGACTTTTAACGCTCACAAAGAAGAGATTGACTGGTTGAGCGGCGGTTTTTCATTGCCTATAGAAGCCGTAAAGCGCAAAGATAGCGCGCCTTCCCGTCGAAAGAGTGTTTCCGGCGCATTATTCGCTCGATATTAAGCCCGAGATCATAACTCGTATGCGGAACGCGTTCGAACGGATCGATCGAGACGGCGATCTGCGCTTCGGCGCCGGAACATTTGATTACGGAGATTGGTCTATACGGCTTTAAGTCTGGGGCTATATCGGTTTGGTTAGAACAGGCGGGATAAGGAGGAATTATGAGCAAAGCTCTTGATGAAATACGAAAGATCTTGCGGGCGCGCCGCGTTTTATACGGGGAGAATGAAACGACCGTTCCATACCTTAAAATATATCGGTATAATACGGAGAACGTTCCAATGCCCAAAATAGAAAATCCTTATTTGTATTTTATTATCGACGGATCGATAAGGCTTTACACGCCTTCGGGGATCATGGATTATATATCGGGGCAATATTCGGCGTCGGCGATAGATACGCCGCTGTCCGGTCGGATCCTGACGTTTTCCGAAGAGGACGATTTTCTGGCTTTGTCGGTCGAATTTACATTAAACGACGCGATCTCCGTAGTTCTGGATATTGAAGGCGATTTGGCGGAACGGATAGTTAGCTCAAAGCTGACCGACGACGCCATGGCGGCCGCGGACGCTATGATCTTAGAGCCGGTCGCAAGAGCGCTCGCCTTGTTAGACGACGAGGACAGCCTGTCTTTTATGAGCGGACAGCTTAAGCGGGAGATCATATTCAACGCGCTTAGGGGATCGTGCGGAAAGCAGTTTTTGCAGAGTATTATAAATATTCAGCAGGCGGACGATATATATAAGGCCAACAGCTGGATAAAACAGAATTACAAGGAAAGCTTTTCTGTGGAAAAGCTGGCCGAGCGTCAAAATATGAGCGTTTCTAATTTCCATCAGAAATTCAAAAGCGCCGTTGGAATGGGACCGCTGCAGTGTCAGAAGCGGCTGCGGCTTACCGAGGCGAGACGTTTGATGATAGACGAAAACTTAGGCGTGACCGACGCCGCTATGGACGTTGGATACGAGAGCGTCTCGCAATTTATAAGGGATTATAAAAAGATGTATGGAGCGTCTCCCAAGGGAGATATTCAAAAGATTATTAAGAATCTCAGAACAAAGGCGCAATCGGATTAGATCGCGCCTTTGCCGTATTTTGAGATGTATATTGAAGTTAATTTATAAGTTCGTTAAACACCGAGACCACGTATTCGGCGATAGCGCAGTCCTCTTCCTCGGTACCGCCGCCTACGCCGATACCGCCCGCAATTTTACCGCCGCAGAATAATGGGTATCCTCCGGCTACTAAGGTTATCCTGGGATCGTTCGACTGGATATCGTACAACGAACGCCCCGGAGCCGCACAGGCCGCGACGTCTTTGGTGGCGCTTTGGGTTATAGCGGAGGTGTACGCTTTACCCGGAACCAATGTGATACTCAAGACTAAAGCTTCGCCAAATCTGCGATACAGCCTTGGCAGACCGTTTTCGTCATAGATCGCAAAGCTGATATCTATACCAATTTCCTTACTTTTCTCATATGCCGCCGCGCACAGCTTATCGCATAATTCATCGGTCAAAATCATGTTAAAACACGTCCTTTCTTATACTTTTATAAAATAACGCGAAACGCAGTTTGGATCGATTATTATTTGCAGTTTCGCTTTAGCTGTAGTATAGCGGAAATTTTGGATATTAGCTTGCCGGTTTCTCCGAAGAATTTGCACGATCCTATTTTTTGCTAAGCTAACTTATATAAAAGACCAAATCAAAGAAAAATGCGATCAATACGAAGAAACTTTAAAGCGCAGAGTAAAAATAAGGACGCGAAAGCCTTCCGGCGTTTCGCGCCATAAAATCGGATAAAAATTATTTACATCCAGAACGCTATCAAATATTGCATTTTTTGATACAACGTTATATTTGATTTAATTATCCCCCAGCCGCCTGAGTCGACGAAGATCTCAAGCCCATGGAATACTATTGCTATTACAAAACAGACGATAAGTATATTTATAAATCTTCTTGTGCGCGCGGTTATCATAAAGGTGTCTTTATTTAAATACTTGTATATCGCAAAACACGATACTGCGGCTCCCAGATACATTATCCACAGAAAGTCTCCGAAATACCTTCTGAGTAGTCCCGCCATTTGCGTATCCAATATCACAAGCGCGATCGAAATAACAAATGAGAGGCAGGTAAAGGCGTATAAGCGTTTATCTTTAAACAGCTTTTTAGAAAATATACCTATTACGCCCGCCCAAAGCAGGGGTTCGGTGGCCATAACTCCGCCGAAGAACTTCTCGCTTTGCGTCAGCCCCTGATAAGCCGATTCAACGCTTATTATGTTCAAGAACGGGAACGTAGCTTCTATTTGCGGAAGCTGGAACAGGTAGGTAAACAGCCCCAGACCTATTCGGCCGAATACAAAACCGCGTTTTGTCATGTCGTTGGAGGTCAGGTTATAGTTGGCTCCAAAGTCAAACGGAGAGCCGAACCTTGCGTAGTTATACCACATCACGAGCGCGCCTATTATTAAATATGGAAGACATACGGCGATAGTATTTTTAAGACTCTTTTTTGAAAACAGCAGCCTGTCCCTAAATACTTCGTTCCAGAATATCGGAATCGCAAATAACGACGTAAGAAGTATTTGCGGTCGCGACGCGGCTACCGCGGCCATTAAAAGGCTTCCGAAAAATAATCTCGCGGGCGACAACATTTTTTCGCCGTTATTGGAAACTTTTACTGCGGATAGCCATAATCCAAGTCCGAAAGTTGCAAACATAGTCGCGGTTATTATCGGAAGCGGATAGAAGTCCGGGCGTTTGACCGTAAAAATAATTCCTCCGCCTATTATACATATAAGCGAAACGATCAAATATACGCCGAACGGAGTGTTTTTAAACCAGCGGCGCGCAAGCTGATACAGCGCGAATAGAGTCGCCGCGGCGGCGAGTACGCAGGATATGTAAACGGCTGTAGACGTCGTCAGCGGTTCGCCCGTCGCAAGATAATACGGAAGATAATAAAGGAGCGCGGGCGCGATTCCAAAATAGACGTAATATTTTCCTTCGTAATACGCAGTGTCCCATCTGCCGAGGCTTCCTCTTGCAGTCGAGTCGTACGGATTTTCCAGATTTAACATTTTGGGATCCGTCTCTTCGGCTATATGAATTTCTCCGCGCGTCAATGCTTCGGCAAGCATCTGGTACTGAACGGTCTCTTCTATTTCTCTGTCGCACCAAGGATCCATTTTTGACAGCGGCCAGAAACCGGCGGCGATCGCGACGATCAAGACGAGCAATATCGCGCCCTGCCAGCGTATTCTTATATCCGTTTTGTACTCATACAAAAAAGAACCCGGACGAAATACAAATATAAGCGACAGGACTATCCAAACAAAAAGCGCGCGTCCGAGCGAGAACATAAGAGGAACGTTCGGATTGAGCGTAAGGCTCTTTATCTCGAACTCTTTATCCTCCGCGACTTTGAACTTAACGCTTAATTCGCTTACGTCCCCGCTGAAATGAAGCCGCGGATAATGGCTTCTTTGGACGCCGTCGCTTATATTTAACGAAGGAGCCTCGAGCCAATCGTCGTTCGCTTCGTCTTTTGCGCAGATCGTAACGGGAATAGTTTCTTCGCCTTCTACGGCTATGTTAAATTTGAGAAACGACAACGGCATATCGATATTTCTTATAATAAGTCTTGATTCCTCGCCGTTTGATTTATATGTACGGTCGCCTTCTTTTACGGCGTTTTCGATCGTGTATTCGGGATATTCAGGTTTATTCATGCTTGAGCAAATCCATTTATAGTTGAATAGAAACAGCTCTGCAAGCAGAGATATTATTAGTATAAAACTAAAGACCGCGACATATTTTTGCAGAGATTCATTTCTAAAGATATAGTTAAAAAAAGTTTTAAATGAAAAACGCGATATTTTGTCATTCTGATTTTCAACATTATTTTTAGCGATCGTATTAAAAAATATGTTTTTCATAAGTTTCCTCCCGCTTAGGCAGTAATTAAAAGTATAATTAAATCCATTAGCCTTAAACCTCGTTTAATTTTAAATAACATACATATATTTGTCAAGTATTATATATAGTAAAATCAAAATAATATTACAGATTGTTAAAGAAAAAATATTCTCAATAAAAATAGTTGTTTTTTGTCAAGGAATATGATATAATTTTACAAATGTATTGTGCTTTGCAATGATATGCAATGATAATTATAAACAGAAAGGTGGTTAGTTGTTCTGTGAGATGTCCGAAATGCGATGCAAAATTAGTCGACGGCGCCGAGCGTTGCCCTTATTGTAAAACTGTTTTGAAGGCGGATTCCGCAAGTAAGTCAGCTTCAGGTGCGGCGAACGGCTCCGCGGCTAAAAATGATAACGCTTATCGTAATAAAAATAGAAGGAACAATAGAAATAGGCCTAATAGAGCTAATAATACCGAGGGAGCGGTTCGTTCCGGCGCGCAGGAGACGAATGTTTCTAAAAAAGATAGAGCAAATTCTCCGTCGGATACGGTAGTTATTCCGAATATTAATCTGGCCGACGCTCCGGGCGGCTCAAACGCCAAAAGCGAAGAAAAAGTTTCGGCGAAGAAGCCGGCGGCAGCGGGAGAAGAGACTGTTAGATTTGAAGCTATCAAGCCGGAGAAGTTATCTAATGAAAATAAAGGCGACGCTAAAATAGATACTTCTGATAAAACTCAGGCCTCCAAGGCAAGCGACGAAACCGGCAGTGAATTATACGATTTTGACATGCAGTACAGTCTGACGTTTAAGAACGCCGACGCTATAAGAGAGGCTGTGGCGGAGTTCGACGCAAATAAGGGCGGGAACGAAGTCAAAAGCCGCGAGAGTTCTCATCGCAGGAGTTCAAGGAATCACTCTAATTACAGGGGCGAGGCCTTCGAGAGCCTGAGCGACGAGGAAAAACTTCAGGCGCTTGAAGCAGCAAGACTTGAAAGAAAGGCTAAGCGCGAGAGAAAACAGCAGGGCAAGCACGGGGTTTCCAAGCCGTCCGCTGTTTCGGGAATGAAGGAAGCGGATAGAAAACAAGGCGGTTTTAGATCTAAAAGATCCGGCGGAGTTATTTCGGGAATGAGCAGGAAAAGATCCGGAGAAGCCGCCAAAGAGTCCGCTGTTTCATCCGATAGAAGTTCGCGCGCGAGGGGTTCGTCGAGAGCCGATTCGTCCGCAAGAACAAGGACTTCCAGAAACGCGCCGAGACTGAGCGCAAAGGTCGGATTAGCCATAGGAGCGCTCGCGGTGTGCGTTGTGGTCACCGTCGTTATAGCGTCCGTTAATATGTTTTCCGACGTAGTGGAGTCCGCTCCCGAAACGCCTACGACTTATTTAAAAGACAACGCGCTGTATTCATATTACGACGGCGAGGTCGCTCAGCTGAGCGGTAACTTTATAAGCGCGGAATACGTCGAGCCGGAGCCGTCCGCTACTCCGAGTTCAAGCAGTGACGACGACTCAGACGAGGATTCGCGCAGTACTCCGGAGCCGACTATCGAGCCGATTGAGGATAGAGAGCTGATCAATTATACTGCCGACGGTCTCGGAACTTATTATATCGATTCAGCCGATATGAACACGAAGACCGGTACGCTTAAGTATTATGCAAGCGACGGCAGAAGCGAAGTAAGAGAAATAGCGCAGAACGTCTATTACGATATCGCTATCTCTCCGGACGGTACGGGCGTTTTATACCTTACAAACGTATCGGGCGACGGCAAGTACGGCGAATTGAACTACTGGTCGTCGGCGACGAATACTTCGGAATCGGTTGCGTCCGAGATAAACAGAGATAATTTCATGTTTTCTCAGGACGGCAAGTCGGTTTTATATGTGACAAGGTATAACGACGAATATTTTGTAGGCGATCTATATGTTAAGAGTTATGGAGAAAACGCGCCGACCGAGCCGGTCATGATCGATTCCGACGTCTATAAAGCGTATGGAACCAACCCGTCCGGATCGACGGTCGTTTACGCTAAGAATTATGATGAGGACGACGAAACGCATACTGTGTTTATATCGAACGTATCCGCGCCAAGTCCGACTCAGGTGGTTGAAAACTCTAAGTGCGACCCGATACTTTTGACTAAATCGGATAATATGTTCGTAGCCGGAAACTTTGAGAACTATTATCAGACGTTGTATTATGCGAGCCTGACAAACGGACAGACGCAGGTGATGGCTTCCGACTTTACGGAATTTGTCAAGACGAGCGCGGACGAACAGGCTGTAATATTCAGGAGCGCAAGTTCTGAAGGCACGTATTTTGAATATTACTATGCAAGTACGCAGGCTAATACCGCGCAGCGTATTTCAGGCAATATTACGGTTCTCGACGATCCGGAACACGAACGCGTGGTTCAGCTCGACGTAAACGACGATTTTACTCGCTGCGTTTATATAGAGGGTTATAACACAGAGACCGAAGCGGGAGCTTTGTACGAGTGTCAGATAAGTAACTTTACGCTGGGCGCTCCTGTAAAAATATCCGAGAGGGCTTATTCATGCGACGTGTCTAAGGACGGCGCGATCGTAAGATACGCCGACGATTACGATACCACGTGGAATTTGGTAGATTTAAAAATGTATGAAAACGGAAACAACGTCACGGTCGCCGAGGACGTGAGCGCCGGAGCTTTCACGTATGATGAAAACGGCGTAGCGACGGTCTATGCAAAGAATTACAGTATTGAGACGAGAACCGGCGACGTGTACGTCGCGGACGAGAATGGCAGATCGACCGAGGTTGGGCTCGGAGTTAACTCGTACGGCCTTAAGCAGGACGGGCAGATAATCTTCCATGACAATATGGACAACGCAGAAAATAGGTTCGAATTGTATTACGCTAAGCCGTCCGGTAAAGGCGCGAGAGCGGTCGACGATTCTATTTCCGAAATATTGGCGTATTAGTAAAAAATGAAAGATAAGAGGCGGATATATTGGAGAGAGTAGGTATTATGGGCGGAACCTTTAATCCGCCCCATATCGGTCATTTTATTATCGCGGAGACGGTCAGGCAGGAAATGAGCTTGGATAAGATAATATTTATACCGACCGGCAGGATCGGATATAAGGACGCGTCCAACGTCGCAAGCGCGGAGGATAGATGCTGTATGCTTAATTTGGTGATACGAGAGAATCCTGCGTTTGAACTATCCGATATTGAGATAAAAAATAGCAAGAATTATTCATATACCGCCAACACGCTTTTGGCGCTTAAAGATATAGATAAAAATCGCGACTATTATTTTATAGTAGGCGCGGATTCTTTGGATTATATGGACGATTGGTACAAGCCCGAGATAATATTTAGCAATTGCAGAGTAGTGTGCGCCAATCGTCCGGGAATAAGCGCGTTACGTCTCAAGAGTAAAAAGGAAAAGCTTGAGCGGGAGTTCGGAGCCGATATTACGTTTGTGGATATTCCTCAGGTGGGAATATCTTCGTCGCTTATCAGAAACAGGGTTGCCGCCGGAAAGTCTATAAAGTATTTGACCGATGCAAGAATTGAGGAATATATACTTTTAAACGGATTGTACAGGCTTTGAGCGACGATTGCGATGAAAGCGGCGCCGGCTAAGTCAATGCGGCTGAGTAACGGATTGAAGGTCACAGCTTGACCATTGCGCCGAGCCGCTTGGATATGGGGTGATATTAGATGATGAGCATTGAAAAAATTAAGGAAATTTTAGAGGATACCCTGAGCGAGGCGCGGTATAAACATTCGCTGGGAGTCGCCGACGAGGCCAAAAAGCTGGCCGGGGTATATCATGTAGACGAGGAGCAGGCGTATATAGCGGGACTTGTTCACGACTGCGCAAAAGAGATACCGCCTGAGAAATCGGTCGAGATCTTGCGCGAGAAGTACGGTGTGTCGGTCGATTCGATCACTCTTTTGATGCCCAAGATACTGCACGGACCGCTCGGCGCCTGTATGGCGCAAAAGGAGTTTGGATTGAGCGATCCTGTGGCGCTCGACGCGATAAGCTGCCACACCACGGGAAAGGCGAATATGTCGACGATGGCGAAGATAATATATATAGCCGATTATATCGAGCCTAACCGCGATTTTGAAAACGTAGACGTTTTGAGAAAATTGGCTTATGAAGATATCGATGCGGCGATCATAACAGGCATAGATTATACCATATCCGATCTTTTGAGCAGAGGGTTGGTGATCCATCCGGATACCGTTCACGCCAGAAACGATTTGATTATAAAAAAAGATGGAAGATAAGGATTAAAAAATTGGGTTATAAGTTGTAAAAAAGTTGGTAGTAAAAATCGTTGCGGTATACAGACAAAATAGAGATGTTTTCGCGTCTGTTATTATAGGCGGACAGAGCTGACGTTGTTACCAAGGAGAATGTAGTTTTTTATGAAGAAGAGAAAATCCGTATTAAAAACAATCGTATGTATCGCGGTACTGGTTTTGTTTGTATACGTAGGCGTCAATATAGGAAATATGTTTATAGGCGGCGACGAGTCGAGGCTTACAGACGTGACCAATATCCTTGTCGCGGGCGTCGACGTCGACGGTTATAGGACGGATCTAATATTGATGTGTCAGATAAATAATATCGACAAGCAAATCAACATATTGCAAATACCGAGAGATACGAAAGTTCAGAATAAAAGAAACGATAAAAAAATAAACTCCGCGTATTTTTCGGGTATAGAAACGCTTGCTTCGGAGGTCAAACAGGTCACCGGACTCGAGACCGATTTTTTCGCTACTATTACTTTCGACGCATTTAAAGAGATAGTTGACGCCGTCGGGGGAGTGACGATAGACGTTCCGATAGCCATGAACTATCACGACCCGGTTCAGGGGCTAGTTATAGAGCTCGAGCCCGGCGTGCAGAAGCTGGACGGCGAGCACGCGATGATGTTTATGCGCTTTAGAAAAAACGACGACGGGACGGGTTATCCTATGGGAGATATCGATCGAAACGCCGCTCAGAAGCAGTTCTATTCGGCGATAGCCGATAAGGTCTTAAGCCCTGTCGGCGTTATAAAGTCGCCCTGGATATTCAACGCGGTCATGGATAATACGACCACAGACCTCAATAAAACGGAAGTGCGTAAACTTATGTTCGAGGTTTTCATGATAGGTAAGAATAACATGCAGGTTCACGCGCTGCCCGGCGAGTCGCAATATATCAATAATATTTCGTATTTTGTGAGCGATAAGGCGGAGACTCAGAAGATCGTAGCCGAATATTTTACTCCGTCGCGTGCCGATACGGCAAGCTCCGGCGGCGCTGTTAAGGTCAAACTTGTCGACGCTTCCGGAAAATCCAAACTATCTTCCGTCAAAAGCGAGCTGGAGGAAAATGGATTCAGCGTAGTAAGCGCCATTACATGGTCGGAGCTCAGGAGTAACTCCAGCCTAATTGACTATAATAAGAGCAAAGGCTCGAACGAGATCATAAAGGTGTTCGGAGACATAGCCGTCGCGACCGACGAGGGCGGAGACGACGAATGCGACGTAATGATGATAATAGGAAAAGATTTCGACAATTAAATTTATGAAAGGAAAATGTTGATGGATCAGCAAAATAGCGTTGTAGAAAAAATTGTTAAGGTTTTGGACAGTAAAAAAGGGATAGATATCCGGGTTTTGGACATACGCGGATTGTCGGTCTTGGCCGATTACTTCGTTATAGTTACCGGTTCTTCCGACAGGCAGGTTCAGGCGCTCGCCGACAACGTAGAGGAGGAGCTTGATAAAGAAGAGATATACCCGATAAATAAGGAGGGCTACAACACGGCCGAATGGGTGTTGCTCGGCTACGACGACGTGATCGTGCATATTTTCCAGAGAGAGACCAGAGAGTTTTACGGTTTGGAGCATGTTTGGCAGGACGCGCCGGAGGTCGATATAACCGGTTTGCTGGTTTAATTCATATGAAATTATGGACTTGTTAGTAAGTTTGACTTTCGCGCGTTGGCGCGGCTGTCAAATTGACAATAATAATTATAGACTTGATAAGCGAGGGATATAGCAGATGAGATATGATTTTGATAAGATAGAGAAGAAGTGGCAGAAGATATGGGAAGAGAGAGGCGAGTTCAGGACGACGGAGGACAGCGGAAAACCCAAGTATTATGCGCTTGAGATGTTCCCGTATCCTTCGGGGAACCTGCATATGGGACATGTGAGAAACTATTCCATAGGCGACGTCGTCGCCCGCTATAAGAGAATGCAGGGCTTTAACGTCCTTCACCCTATGGGCTGGGATTCGTTCGGTCTTCCGGCCGAGAACGCGGCGATCAAACATTCGGTGGCGCCGTCCGACTGGACGTGGTCGAACATCGATAATATGCGCGAGCAGCTGAAGAGACTCGGATTTAGCTACGACTGGGACAGAGAAGTGGCTACGGCTAAGCCGGATTATTATAAATTCACGCAGTGGATGTTCTTGCAGCTCTATAAACACGGGCTCGCTTATAAGAAAAAATCATATGTCAACTGGTGCCCGTCCTGTCAAACGGTGCTTGCAAACGAGCAGGTAGTTAACGGAAAGTGCGAGCGTTGTAAGAGCGAGGTGGGCAAGAAGGATCTTGAGCAGTGGTTCTTTAAAATAACCGATTACGCCCAGAGACTTCTTGACGACATAGATAAGCTCAAAGGCTGGCCTGATAAGGTAAAATCCATGCAGGCGAATTGGATAGGAAGAAGCGAGGGCGCGGAGATAAACTTTAAGATCAGCGGCTCGGATAAAGAGCTGACTGTGTACACGACCCGCCCGGACACCATTTTCGGAGTCAGCTATATGGTAATAGCCCCCGAGCATCCGATAGTCGAGGAGCTGATCAAAGGTACGGAGTACGAGGCCGAGTGCAGAGAATTTATAAAGAAGGTGCAGACGCAGAGCGAGATCGTGCGCTCCGCTACGGACACTGAAAAGGAAGGCGTATTTACGGGTACGTATGTAGTGAACCCGTTGACGGGCGAGGACGTACCGTTGTATCTGGCGAACTACGTATTCTTAGACTACGGGACGGGTATCGTTATGGCGGTTCCGGCTCACGACCAGAGAGACTTTGAGTTCGCTAAAAAATACGATCTTCCGATCAAGATAGTTATCCAGCCCGAGGGTCAGAACATGAAATCGGAGGATATGACCGAAGCGTTCGCGGCCGAAGGTATAATGGAAAATTCGGGAAAATTCGACGGGATGAATAATAAAGAAGCTCTGTCCGCGATCATAGATTATATCGAGGAACAGCATATCGGAAAGAGAACGGTCAACTTTAGGCTCAGAGACTGGCTGATATCGAGGCAGAGATACTGGGGCGCTCCGATCCCGATCGTATACTGCGATAAATGCGGAACGGTTGAGATACCGGAGGAAGAACTCCCGGTTATGCTGCCCGAGAACGTAAAGTTTACCGGTCAGGGACAGTCGCCGCTCAGCGAGTGCGAGGACTTCGTAAATACGACCTGCCCCAAGTGCGGCGGTCCGGCGAAGCGCGAGACGGATACGATGGACACCTTCGTATGTTCTTCGTGGTATTTCTTAAGATACTGCGACCCGCATAACAGCGAGGAGCCGTTCTCGAAGGAAAAAGCCGATTACTGGATGAATGTAGATCAATATATAGGCGGAGTCGAGCATGCGATTTTGCATCTTTTGTACGCGAGATTCTTCACCAAAGCGCTGCATGATTTCGGCTATCTGGACGCCGAGGAACCGTTTGAGAACCTTTTAACTCAGGGCATGGTCTTAAAAGACGGCGGAAAGATGTCCAAGTCGGTCGGAAACGTAGTGAGTCCGGAAGAGATAATTGAAAAATTCGGCGCCGATACGGCGAGATTGTTTATTCTTTTCGCCGCTCCGCCGGAGAGAGATCTGGATTGGAACGATACTGCGGTCGAGGGCGCTTACAGATTTTTGAACAGGGTGTTCAGAGCTGTAGACGAGCTTAACAAATATTTGATCAAGGACAGAAAGTACGATATAGACAGAGACGCTTTGAACGAAGACGAGAAGAAGCTGACATTTGCGGTCAACGCGAGCGTTAAAAAGGTTACCGAGGACTGCGAGAGGTTTAGCTTTAACACGGCTATAAGTTCGATCATGGAAATGGTAAACGCGCTCTACTACTATAAGGAAAAGACGCCGGCGGATAAATACAACGCCGAGATCTTGACGGAGGCTGTAGAGAACCTTATCGTTTTACTGAGTCCGTTTGTTCCGCATATCGCGTCGGAGATGTGGGAGACGATCGGAAAGACCGAGGATCTGTGTCTTGTCGCTTGGCCTAAATACGATCCTAAGGCGCTGGTGGTAGACCAAATAGAGATCGTTTTGCAGATAAACGGCAAGATCAGGGATAAGATCAATATCTCGCCCGACCTGACGCCGGATCAGATGAAAGAACTGGCTCTTGAGAACGAAAAGGTCAAGGAACTTACGAAGGATAAAGAGATAGTTAAGTGCATAGCCGTTCCTAAGAAGCTTATCAACATTGTCGTAAAAGGTTGACGACGCGTATAGCAAGCTTGGCGAAGCGGCGCAAAACAAAATATTGCCCGAGCAATACGAGCGGACGCGTTATGCGGAAGGATTAAAATACGGCGTAAATTTAACCTAACAAAAAACCTCGTCGGCAGTCGGCTGATAACGCGCGGCTGTTTCGACGAGGTTTAACTTTTTATAAGCGTAAATAAGTCAGCTGCCGTAATCTTCCTCGAATGAGAGCAGCTCTTCTCTGGTGTTTAGGGCTACGCCTTCGGTCAGCGCCGCTTTGTCGGCGGCCGGGAGGCCGGGCGCGTAGACTTTGATCGAACGTAAGTACTCCCTGGCGCCGGCGCTGCAATAATATATATTTATAGCGCCGTCGTTTTCGAGCTTAGCCAAATAGTACGAGCTCGTTTGACTGTTGGCGTCCGCTTTGCCGCCGTTCGCTGTCGCGCCGGCATCTGCGTCGTCCGAAGGCTGGGTATTGTTTGTCGTTTCGACGGCTTCGTTTGAAGTATTAGCGATTATGTTTTGAGTGATCGCAAAGCTTAAAACTCCGATACACGCGGCGAAGCATAGAACAGAAACTCCTATTAAAATATTTTTGAATATTTTTTTGATCATAGCTATAACCTCCACTTGTAATATGTAAAAGTAACTCTATTTTAATCAATTATTAACAGTTTTATTGTTCTTTATACTTGCGGAGTTATAATTAATGTGATATATTATAATATATGCCCGTAGGCGTTTTATGGTTATTGCATATAGGCGTTAGTATATAAAAGCGAGCGCGGACTCACAGCGTCTCAGCAAGGAAAATAATCGGTGAGTATGAAAGGTAAATGACTTTATGAGAAAGTATGTTGGAAAATTTATCCTGATTTTTTTTATAACCCTCTTGATCGGCGGGATATTGGCGGGAGTCGCCCTGATAACCGCGGTGATGGGTCTATGGGGGAATATGGATTATATCGACGTTAGCATGCTGACGATGGACAGCAACAGCAGCATAGTATATCTCGACCCAGATACGGGCGAGGAGGAGACTCTGCTCACGCTCAATTCTGATGAAAACAGGATCTGGGTAGACCTCGACGCTACGCCCAAGAATTTACAGAATGCGTTTATCGCTATCGAGGACGAGCGTTTTGCGACGCATCACGGCGTCGACATCAGGCGTACCGCGAGGGCGGTCGTAACGTACGTCGTAGATAAGATAACCGGCAACGACGGTCAGGCGACCCTTGGCGGAAGTACGATAACGCAGCAGCTCGTGAAGAATATAACCGGCGACGACGAGCAGACGCCGACGCGTAAGATTACGGAGATGGCGCGGGCGATCAATTTAGAGAAACAGCTTTCCAAGGATCAAATACTCGAATTGTACCTAAACTGTATGTTCCTCGCCGAAAACTGTTACGGCGTTCAGACGGCCGCGAATCTCTATTTCAATAAGGACGTCAGCCAGCTAAATCTGGCGGAATGTGCGTCTATCGCAGCGATCACGCAGTATCCCGCAATGTACGATCCTCTTACCAATCCTGATAAAAATAAGGAGAGACAGGAACTTGTGCTGGCTCAGATGCTTAAGCTGAATTATATAACCCAAGAGGAATACGACGAGGCGGTCAACTATCCCCTTGAGTTCAGTACGGACGGTTCCGGCGTGCATAAGAACGACACCATAACGTCGTATTATGTCGATCAAGTCGTTAACGACGCTATAAGGCGTTTGCAGGATAACGGTTATTCTGAAAGCATGGCGACCAAGATGGTTTACTCCGGCGGACTTAAGATATATTGCGCTTACGACCAGGAAATGCAGGAGATGATAGAAGAATATTACGCAAACGTAAACAACTTCCCGGATCCTGAGGCGCAGTCTGCGATGGTCATAATGGATCCTTCGGACGGTAGAGTTCTCGCTATGGCGGGCGGGATCGGCGAAAAAGAGGCCAGTTTTACGCTTAACCGCGCGGCTCAGTCGATGCGTCAGCCCGGTTCTGCTATTAAACCTATAGCGGTATATGCGCCGGCTTTGGATAACGGCACTATAAGCCCGTCTACGAGAATTGAAGATAAACGAAAATCATACGACGGATGGGTTCCGCGAAATTATAGTTATACCTATAGCAATAGCGCAGTGGGTATCGATTACGCTATACAACAGTCGCTCAACACCGTGGCTGTAGAAGTCCTCGACAGAATGGGTCCGCAAACGGCGTACGACTTTTTAACTGAAAAGTTGGGATTCACAACGCTTGTCGAAAGCGAAGAAATAAACGGGCAGGTTTATACAGATATTGGTCTATCGCAGCTTGCGCTTGGCGGTTTGACGCACGGAATGACTCCGCTCGAGCTTACGGCGGCATACTGTATTTTCCCTAACGAAGGCGTTTATAACGAACCTTATACGTTTACCGAGATAAGAGACAGCAACGGCGAAGTGATCTTGACCGGCACGACTTCCGAGTCTTCATGGCAGGCTATCAGCCCGGAGACCGCAGCGATAATGAACAGGTATTTGGGCGGGGTCGTATCGAGCGGTACCGGTCGCGGAGCGCAGCTCAGCAACGGAATGTATACCGCTGGTAAGACGGGTACGACCTCGGATTATAACGACCTATGGTTTGCGGGATATACTTCCGAACTCGTCGGCGCGGTTTGGTACGGCTACGATACTCCGGAGTCTATGCACATATCAAATCCGTGTATCGGTATTTGGAGAAACGTCATGAACCGCGCGCATACGATGGTAGACTCGTCCGACGATTTAGACGTTGATTACAGCGTGAGCGTCAGCTCGAGAAGCTCGTCAAGCGACGATTCGGACGACTCGGACGAGGACGAATAAACTGACTTAAAATATGATCCTATATCTGCGGTTTAGCGCCGCAGATATTTTTATGCGCTCCGACTTAGCCGTTTTCATGGGGCGTTCGGCCGACGCCGCGCGTATCCGCGCTCGGGCTTGGAATGTAAAGCGGGATAGACGGCTGTAACATATACGCGCGATCTTCGTATAATAAGGTGGAGGTGGTTTTTGTGATATGCCCTAATAACGCGCCATATTCTATGAGGATAGCGCTAAGACGGCTGTTTGACCGGTTTAGACCGCGGCGGAGATACGGCGGAGAGAGGGCGAAAAACCGCTCCGGCGCAACGAGAAGACGCTGCATAAAGGCTCGAACCCGACGCGTAGGGAGGCTTAGGCTGCTTAAATACGTTTTTATAGCGATCATACCGCTCTTTTGTCTGATATGCTTTTTAAGTTACGCGGACGATAAAGTGTTCCCCGTTCTCGACGAACTGGCTATGTCCGCGCTCGACGGCGAGGTGGTTACCAGAACCAACGACGTAGTGGCCGAATACATAACGAAGTATAACCTAAAGTACTCTGATATAGTAACGGCAAGCGGCGACGAATCCGGAAAAATAAAAAGCTTGTCGGTAAATTACGCCGAGTTCAACATGTTTAAATCCGATCTGGCGATAAAACTTCAGGAATCCATGAACGAGCTGACCTCGGTTTACGCGGAGCTGCCTATCGGCTCGCTGCTGCCGTTCGATATGTTTTCCGGGTACGGGATACCGATAAAGGCGAAGGTGGTCACTACGGATTCGGTTTTGGTGGATTTTGAGGATAAATTTGAATCCGTCGGGATAAATCAAACGCGGCATCTGATCTATTTGAGAATAACCGTGCCCATCATCGTCGCGTTCTCGCATTATATGGATAAGGCGGATATAATAACCGAAGTTCCCATTGCCGAAACCGTCATAGTCGGAGATATACCGGAGGCGTATGTGAACTTTGCGGATAAAACGGGCGCGGCCGACGAATAGATAAAACTTGGCAAAATGAGAATGGTTTCAGACCGGCGCGCGTAATTCATTAAAAATTAAATTTTGCTTGAATAGATAATCAAATTGGGATATAATAATACAAAATGAAAATACTTATAAGGATAGATAATTAAAGCTATGGAAATAAAAAACCTTGAAAACATAAATAAAACGGATATAGACATAGAACGGGCGCGCGGAGAGGTCGCGGACTTGACGGAGGCGCTCAATAGGGCGAATTACGAATATTACGTGCTCGATATGCCGGCTATATCCGACTTTGACTATGATATGAAGATGAAGCGGCTGATCGAGCTGGAGGAGAGGTTCCCCGAGCTTTTGGCGCCCGATTCGCCGAGCCGGAGAGTGGGCGGCGAGCCGGTAAGCGAGTTTGAGCAGGTCAGGCACGAGGTGCAGATGCAGAGCCTGAGCGACGTTTTCAGCGAGGAGGAACTGATTGAGTTCGACAACAGAATAAAGGCTGCGCTCGGCGTCGACGAAGTCGAGTACGCGACCGAGATGAAAATCGACGGATTGTCCGTTTCGTTAGAGTATGAAAACGGAGTATTTTTAAGGGGCTCGACCAGGGGGAACGGGTTTGTCGGCGAGGATATAACGGCAAATCTTAGAACGATCAAGAGCATACCGCTGAGGCTTAACTTAAACGGAGCCGAGATCCCATACCTCGAAGTAAGGGGCGAAGTCTTTATGCCCAAGGAGAGCTTCGTAAAATTGAACGAGCAGAGGAGCGCCGCGGGAGAACCTCTTTTTGCAAACCCGAGAAACGCGGCGGCGGGTTCGCTGAGACAGCTCAGCAGTAAGATCACGGCTCAGAGAAATCTGGATATATATATATTCAACGTCCAGCGTATCGTCGGAGTCGAGTTTTCGACGCATGAACAGTCGCTCGACTTTATGAGCGAGCTGGGCTTTAAGGTAATACCCGAGCGGAGCGTACAGAGAGGTATCGAAGAAGTCGTAGCCGAGATAAAGCGGATAGGAGATAGGCGCGGCGAGTTATCGTTCGATATAGACGGCGCGGTCATCAAGGTCAACAGCCTCGAGCAGCGCGAGCTTTTGGGAGTCACGACCAAGACCCCTAAGTGGGCGGCGGCCTATAAATATCCGCCCGAACGCTGCGAGACCAAGGTCTTGGACATAGTGATGCAAGTCGGCAGGACTGGGGTCGTAACGCCGAACGCGGCGCTCGAGCCGGTAAAGATCGCCGGTTCCACCGTAAGCCGCGCGACGCTGCATAACTGGGATTATATGATCGCAAAGGATATACGCATAGGCGACAGCGTATTGATTCAAAAGGCCGGGGATATAATACCCGAGGTAGTCGAGGTCGTCAAGGCTAAACGCACGGGCGATGAAAGAGTGTTCGAGATCCCTAAGTTATGTCCGGTCTGCGGCGAGGAGCTTGAGCGAATAGGCGACGAGGTCGCGCTCAGATGCACAAATTCCAACTGTCCCGCGCAGAGACTGAGAAGCGTTATCCATTTTGTATCCAAGGACGCCATGGACGTGGACGGGCTGGGTCCCGCGATCGTGGAGAAGTTGCTCGATAAGGGAAAGATAGACGACTGCGCGGATCTGTACGGGCTTAAGGAGGAGGATCTGCTGGAGCTCGACGGGTTTGCGGACAAGTCCGCTTCAAATTTGATAAACGCGATAGCGGAGTCAAAATCAAGAGGTCTTGACAGAGTACTGACGGGGCTTGGGATCCGCCTTATAGGCGGCGGAGCGGCGGTCTTGCTCGCGGAAAAATACGGCGATATAGACAAGCTTATGTCGGCGGACGCTGAGGATATCGCCTCGATCCCGGACATAGGCGGGAAGATGGCCGACAGCGTCGCGCATTATTTTTCGGAGGAGAAGTCTAAAACTATAATCGATAAGCTAAAGGGCTACGGGGTGAATCTTACTTATGAAAGCGCCGAAAAAGGCGACGTATTGGAGGGGCTTACCTTCGTGATAACCGGAACTCTGCCGAATATGAAGAGAAGTGAGGCCAAGGCGCTGATCGAGGAAAACGGCGGCAAGGTCGCGGGGAGCGTTTCAAAAAAAACGAGCTACCTGCTCGCCGGCGCCGAGGCCGGAAGCAAGCTCGATAAGGCGAACAGTTTGGGCGTTCCGGTGATAGACGAGGGCGAGTTAATCGATATGCTAAAGATAGAGAATTAACTGCGAATGGGTTTTCTGAATTAAAAAAATATAAAATTTTTAAAATTTTCTTGACAATAAATTACAAGTATGATAGTATATCGAGTGGCAACCTGTCGCTTAAGTATTGGGGCTTAGGAATCACCGCCTAATACCGAGCTTCATGGGGGTAATAATTATATGGAGGTGACGCGGAATGGATAAGGATATTAAACAGCAGATTATTCAGGAGTACGCTACGCACGAGGGAGACACCGGTTCGCCCGAGGTCCAGGTAGCTTTGCTTACTTACAGGATCAATCACTTAAACGAGCATCTTAAGACTCATAAGAAGGACCACCACTCAAGACGCGGTCTGCTTAAGATGGTCGGCGTTAGACGTAATTTCTTGAAATATTTGGAAAAGAACGATATCGAAAGATACCGTAGCTTAATTGAGCGCTTAGGTCTCAGACACTAAAATAAATAGGGCAACTCGGCTTTTTCGGGTTGCCTTTAAGTCTATATACGGCTTTAATTTATTTCGGTATTTTAGGGAGCGGAGAATGATTATTTACGTTAATTTTACTGATATTTTTCAGTATTAAATATAAAAATAAAAATGGGAGCTTTTGAGTTTAGCTGTTAAAAATATATATTTGCGGATCGTACCGACGGAAGAGACTGTTTGTGAATATATATCTTTAATCGCTAATCCAAAACTCTCATAAGTTTCAAGGAGGATAAAATGACAAAAGTTTATGAAACAATGGTAGCCGGAAGGAAACTTTCGTTAGAGTTTGGAAAAATGGCGGGACTGGCTAACGGCTCCGTTTTGGTGCGCTACGGAGACACGGCTGTGCTTACCGCGGCCACTGCGTCGGATCAGCCGAGAGAGGGCGTGGATTTCTTCCCTCTCAGCATAGATTACGAGGAAAAGATGTACGCGGTCGGCAAGATCCCCGGCAGCTTCACAAGACGCGAGGGGAAGCCGTCCGAGCACGCTATACTGACGTCCCGAGTTATAGACAGGCCTATGCGCCCTCTGTTCCCGAAGGATCTCAGAAACGACGTCTCTATCGTATCCACAGTACTTTCTGTAGAGCAGGACAACTCTCCGGAGTTCTGCGCGATGATAGGCTCTTCGATAGCGGTTGGCGTTTCGGATATCCCGTTTAACGGTCCTATAGCCTCGGTGTACGTGGGTCTGGTCGACGGCGAGTTCGTTATCAACCCGACCGAACAGCAGCGCGAGGTAAGCGATCTGAACCTCATAGTTTCGGGCAGCCCTAAGAAAGTGGTAATGATCGAGGCCGGAGCTAACGAGGTCAAAGAGGACGTTATGTTCGACGCGATAATGTACGGCCACGAAGAGATCAAGAAGCTGTGCAGCTTTTTGCAGAATATCCAGGACGAGATAGGCAAACCTAAATTCGAGTACGAGCACATCACAGTCGACGAGGAACTGTTTAACGATATAAGAGAATACGCGGAGGAAGACGTAAAACGCGCGCTCGACACCGACGATAAATCCGTAAGAGACGCGAGACTTTTGGTGGTATACGAGGACGTATACGTTCATTTCGAAGAGAAGTATCCGCAGGAGGAGTATAAGACCGAGATCGACGACGCGCTCTATAAATTGCAGAAGACGATCGTTAGAAATTGGCTCATGTACGATAAAAAGCGCGTAGACGGACGCGGTATATTAGAGCTCAGACCGCTCGCGGCCGAGGTGGGACTGCTCCCGAGAACGCACGGCAGCGGAATGTTCACCAGAGGCCAGACTCAGTGTCTGACCGTAACGACTCTCGCTCCTTTGGCCGAGGCGCAGACGATCGACGGACTCGACAACGAGGAAAAGAGAAGATATATCCATCACTATAATTTCCCGTCCTACAGCGTGGGCGAGACGAGACCCTCAAGAGGTCCGGGCAGACGCGAGATAGGTCACGGCGCGCTGGCTGAGAGGGCTTTAGTTCCGGTGCTCCCTAGCGTAGAGGAATTCCCTTACGCTATACGTCTGGTCTCGGAGGTCTTAAGCTCAAACGGTTCCACCTCTCAGGGCAGTATTTGCGGATCTACCCTGTCGCTTATGGACGCGGGCGTTCCGATAAAGAGACCCGTAGCCGGTATATCTGTAGGTCTCATAACCGATCCTGAGGACGACGATAACTTCATGACGATGGTGGATATCCAGGGACTCGAGGACTTTTTCGGCGACATGGACTTTAAGGTCGCGGGTACTAAGGAAGGCATAACGGCCATACAGATGGATCTGAAGATAGACGGTCTGACTTCGGCTATCATAAGACAGGCGCTCGAGCAGACGAAGAACGCGAGATATTATATCCTCGACGAGGTAATGCTCAAGGCGATATCCGAACCGAGAGCGGAGATCTCGCCGTATGCGCCAAAGATAATAAACATGCAGATACCCGTGGATAAGATCCGCGACGTTATCGGCAGCGGCGGTAAGGTGATCCAGGGTATCGTAGCCGAGACGGATTCTAAGATCGAGATCGAAGACGACGGCTCCGTATATATAGCGGCGGTCAACGTCGAGATGGGCGAGAAAGCTAAGAAGATGATCGAGAACATCGTAAAGGATCCCGAGCCGGGAGATATTTATGAGGGTAAGGTAGTAAAGGTCATGGACTTCGGCGCTTTTGTCGAACTGACTCCCGGCAGGGACGGTATGATCCACATCTCAAAGCTCGCAAGGCATAGAGTCAATAAGGTTACAGACGTTGTAAACGAGGGCGATATCGTAAAGGTAGTCGTTTTGGATATTGACGACAGAGGCAGGATCAACCTCAGAAAAATCGATTAATTAAGATATTAGTTATATCCAAGGGAGCGATTGATCTCCCTTGGATTTTTTGTATATGATAATTTTTTGATTCAAATAAAATACTTGAAGGATATAGTATTTTAAACTTTTTCCGCATAATAGTTATGACGGATATGATACTGCAATGCAAAGTTTATAGTAAGTTTAATAATCAACCGGTTTTGTATAAGAATATATGTTATTCGAGAATCCTTCCGTCGGTAGAAATCGTAACTACCTGCCACGGAATAAATTTACCGCTCGCCATCAAAGCGTTCTTGGCCGCCGCTTCTATACCGCCGCAGCACGGGACCTCCATTCTTACTATGGTCAGGCTCTTGATGTCGTTGTTTGAGATTATCTCGGTCAGCTTTTCGGTATAATCCACGTCGTCGAGTTTTGGGCATCCTATCAGCGTAACGCGGTTTTTGATAAAATCTTCATGAAACGCGCCGTAAGCGTAAGCTGTGCAGTCCGCGGCTACAAGAAGCGAACAGCCGTTGAAATATTCGGCGCGCACTGGGGCGAGCTTTATCTGCACCGGCCATTGATTAAGTCGACTTACAGGCTTTTGCGCAAGGGGCGACGGCTCCGCGGTCGCTTCGCGAACGATCGTTTTGGAATTTGAACCGGGACACCCGCACGGAAGAGATGATTCGTCCGTCCTAGCGGATTTTGCCGACATCACCGCTTCGTGATCGTATGCGGCGGCTTCGCGCGTTTCAAACGAGATCGCGTTCGTCGGGCATACGGGGAGACAGTCGCCAAGCCCGTCGCAGTAATCGTCTCTAAGTAATTTTGCCTTCCCATCTACCATTCCTATCGCGCCTTCATGACAAGCGTTTGCGCACAGCCCGCAGCCGTTGCATTTTTCTTCATCAATTTTTATTATTTTGCGTAACATTTATTTTCCTCCTGAAAACGTTATTTTTTATTTAACAACCGGCGGTTACGACGTTGTTTTTATTGACCTTTCGGAGATATTATATTATAATTATAAAAACAATTCTGTTGTATTTACAACAAAAATCAAATAAAGAAATAAAATTTTATGATAGGCGTTCGTAAAATAATACATAAGATAGGAGTTGTAATAGAGGAGAAAAATGAAAGAGTTATATGAAATACTAAAAAACATTCCGCTGTTCAGCGATTTGAACGAGGCCGAACTTACGGAAGCGGTTTCAAATTTGTGCGGCGACAGGCGGGAGTTTGAAAAAAACGAATACATTTTCGGACGCGGCGAGAGGCTTTCGCATTTGGGAATTTTGCTAAGAGGCAGAGCTCATATCATAAAGGAGGATTTTTGGGGTAACGCCGCTATATTGACCGCGATCGGCGAAGGCGAAATATTCGGGGAGGCCTTTGTTTGCTCCGGCGCTCCGACCGAGGTCGCCGCGGCGGCGGTCGAGAGATCCGATATACTGTTTCTGGATTTTGATCGGCTGCTCAAAATGGAATTAAGCGGCGATTCAGGATATTCAAAGCTGCTAAAAAATATGCTAGTTCTTTTGGCGAAGAAAAATGTTTTTTTAACGAGCAGAATAGAGCATCTGTCGAGGAGAAGCCTTAGGGAGAAGGTTCTGTCATATCTTTCCGAACAGTCGGAGCGCGCGGGTAGCGAGAGCTTTACGATCCCGTTTAACAGACAGCAGATGGCGGAGTATCTTTCGGCTGACAGAAGCGCGCTGTCCGCAGTTTTGTGTAAGCTCAGAGACGAGGGAACGATCGAGTTTCATAAAAATCGGTTTAAACTGCTGGACGAGAATGTTTTAAACAGGACATAAGCGGCGCGGTTTTATTTACAAGCGTATATGCGATATAGGCGAGCGCGCGGTCGAGTTAAAATCTTTTACAGCTCTACGCAATCGTTTTCGGCGAAATCGATTTAAGCATAATTATGAATTTTTTGTAAATTTTTTTGAGGCCGCCAAATTGAATTGACAAATAACTTAAAATGTTATATACTAAAGTGAAATTTAGTGTAGATATATTGTCAAAAACTCAGATTTTTTGTAATAAGCTCGTTAAATACCTGTACGTGGGAGGTGAGGGTTTGGCAAGCAATACGAACGATAATCAAAGTAAGGAAGCCGTTAGAGAAAATAAGCTTATCAAAAAAGCTCAGAGCGGCGATGTAAAAGCGTTTGAGAAGATTATAGATACATATCAAGTAAAGATCTATAATATGGTATATAGAATGTCGGGAAATCAAAACGACGCTTTTGATATAACGCAGGAAGTTTTGATAAAAATATTTCGTAATATCAACTCGTTCAAGTTTGAGTCTAAGTTTTCGACTTGGGTATACAGAGTTGTTTCAAATACTTGTTTGGACGAGATGAAGAAGATCAAGCGCAAGAGCGCTTATTCGTTAGACGCCGAACTCATAACCGACGACGGGGAGCTCAGCGTGGAGATTCCCGACGCGCAGCCTCTCCCGGAAGATGAGCTTGAGGGAAAGGAAATTAGAGACTCGATAACCGAAGCGATCTCCAGGCTTAGTTTGGAACATCAGAATGTAATAATTCTAAGGGATATAAACGGCTTGTCCTACGACGAGATCGCCAATATAATCAATTGTTCTGTCGGAACAGTTAAGTCAAGAGTCAGCAGAGCGAGAAAAGCGCTTAAAAAAATTTTATCTGAAGATAAGGAACTTTTTGATAAATACTTCGTCTAACTAAATGTAGAATGATTGAGTATGTATTTTAACTATATATAGGAAGGAGGGGTAACATGTCAGATAGAGAATTCGAAAAAAGAGAGTTTGAAAAAGAGCTTGATTTGGACGTTGACAGAACTGATAACGCGTTAAGCGACGACGATTTAGTTTTAAACGAAGAGCTTAGTCAAAAGTACAGCGAAGTCATGAACGATATCGCTGAAGATATTGACGAGATAAACGCCGATTTAAACAGTAAAGACTCGAGCGGATTTGAAGATCTCGCCGCTTTTGAGAGCGAAGAGCATGGTGAAGCGTCGGAAGACGTTTATCAGTTTAGCGACGCTTCTTCTACGGCTGAGATAGATACATCCGAGATAATCAAAAAAATCTCGGAAGGCTACGATGTAGGCGGCGTAGCCGAGGATGCGGCGGTTTTGGAAACGAATACCGACGGCGTTCGGGATTTTGAATTAATGACATGTGATGAATGTCGTGGGCTTTTATACGATTATGTTTCTGAACTGACTAATCCGTTTAAGAGCAGATCTGTAGAAAACCATGTTTCAACCTGTCCGTCTTGTAAGCTTGAACTCGATGACATCAAAGATATGTTATCCGTTATGCATAACGCGGAGACGATGTCTCTGCCCGACGGTTTCAAAGAGAGTCTGCATAGCAGATTGGTCGGCGAGTCGGTTAATGTTATTAAGGAATATAACGAACTAAACCCCGCTCCGGCAGGGCTTCAAGATAAGTTTAAGAACGCGTTCTACACGGCTAAGGATAAGACCGAGGAGTTTATACAAAACGCTAATTGGCGCGTACTCGCTCCCGCGGCGCTCAGCGCCGTTTTGGTGGTCGGAGTTACTTCGACCGGGATTTATCAGACTATGAAATCGTCCGACGAGATGTATGATTTTAGCGACGAGTCGCTATTTGCCGCAGAAGCTACGGCAAGACCGAGCGCGAGCGGGTTGGACGAGTATATAGAGGATTACGAAAGCGATGCGGGTTCGTCGTCTTCTCCAAGATCGACTTCGTCGCCGAGAAGCAGCGCGCGTCCATATTCGACAGCGTCTCCGTCAAGTTCTATGACGCTGCCGGGTTCGGTATCGAGCGGAAGTTCTTCTTCGTCAACGACGCCGAGGAGTTCGTCTTCGACAACAATTCCAAGGAGTTCTTCGTCAAGCTCGTCGAGGAGTTCGACTTCATCGGGAACTACGACAAGAAGCTCCAGCTCAAGCGCAAGAGCGACGGCTACGCCGAGACCGGCTACCACGAACAGGACGACGACCTCGTCTTCTTCGACCACGACCAGACGCGCGACGACGGCTACGCCGACGCCGACTCCGGCTCGATATGTAACTCCTAATATTATATTACCGTCGTTCCCGGCGCCAAGCGAGACGGCGAGCAGTAGACAGTATACGACTCCTGAAATAATATTGCCGGATATGAACGAAGTTGCGCAGGCGGCCGCGGCGGCTCAGGCTGCTGAAGCGAGCGCCGCGGAAGAAGCGGAGAGCGCGGCTGTATCCGGCGGCGGAGGAGGCGGATCGTCTCAGCCCGAGGCGAGCGCGGATACGCCCGCCGTATATTCGGGCGGTTCAGCGGAAGAGACCGGCCAGCCTGAGACTTCGGTAGACGCCGCTTCCGCGGCTCAGACTACGGCGAGCCCGGCGACCGCAAGCCCGAGTCCGACTTTAAGTCCAAGTCCGGGTCCGAGCATGACGCCGGCGCCGATCGAGAGAAACGAAGAAGGCGAGACGGATAGCTATGCTGAACTTTCGGAGGATACGCTTAGCGAATATTATGAAGTAAACGCTATGGCGGCGGACGCCGAAGCTTTTGAGAAGCTTGCCTCATCCGAATATGCTAAAAATTCGAGACTTGAAGAGATAGTTCAGGCTGCGGATAATAAGACGGTTCAAAGACTGACGATTTGTCTGACCGAGGATGAATTTAAAGAATTCCTTGAATATATTAAGGACAACGAGGATATAATCAGTTTTGAGGAAGACGTTGATTCTATCGATACTGAAAACGGGGTAATGATAATAATCGAAAAACCCGAGATTTAATAGCGTGATTTAATTTATTGTTTAGGCGGGGGTCAGCTCCGCCTAAATTTGTTTATATATGAATTGTCTAAAAAATGAATATTTAGAAAATTATTCATACTAATATACAGTAATTAATAAGGAGACTTTCAAATGGAGAAACTGTTGATAATTGACGGTAACAGTATTTTAAACAGATCGTATTACGGGATAAGGCAGTTAAACGCTCCCGACGGTACGCCGACGAATGCGGTTTATGGATTTTTAAATATCCTGCTTAAATATTTAGAGGACGAATCGCCGGATTATTTATGCGTTGCGTTTGATTTGAAAGCTCCGACATTCAGACATAAGATGTACGATAAGTATAAAGCGAACCGTAAGCCGGCGCCCGATGATTTTATTGTTCAGATCCCGATAATGAAACAGACGCTCGAGGCCATGAACTGTAAATGTCTCGAACAGGAGGGATTCGAGGCCGACGATATAATCGGCACGGTTTCGAGAGTATGCAGCGAGCATAAGATAGAATGCAGCGTGCTCACCGGAGATAAGGACGATCTTCAGCTTGCCGACGAGTACGTTAAAATAAAGCTTGTGATCACAAGAATGGGTCAGACGACCACTACTGCGTACGGCAGAGACGAATTTGTGGAGAAATACGGTATAGAACCAGCCGAGTTTATCGACGTCAAGGGGCTTATGGGCGACTCGTCTGACAATATTCCCGGAGTTAAGGGGATCGGCGAGAAGACGGCGTTTTCGCTCATACAGAAGTATAAGAGCATCGAGAACATATACGCCGACGTAGACGGTCTCGACGTTACCGCGTCGGTCAAGAAAAAACTGAGCGAAGGCAGAGACAGCGCGTTTATGAGCAAGACGCTTGCGACGATCGACAGAAACGTGCCGATGGAGATCGATCTGGAGTCGTATAGGATAAAAGATTATAATAAAGAAGAACTCGCGGCTATATTTAAAAGATTGAACTTTAAATCTTTTTTATCAAGGCTGGATCTTATGGACGCGGCTCAGGCCGCCGAGGAAGAGAAGCCGGCGATCGAACCGGTTTATATTAAACCTGAGGCGGCCTGCGAGGAGATAGCCCGTTCCGAAAAGCTGTACTATCGCTTGGATATGGAAAACTCCGAGGTATATTATACTTTGGACGGCGAGAACTATAAGTATACAGAGTTCAACCCCGATCTGTTTAGGCCGGTTTTTGAAAATACGAATATCAAAAAATTTGGTTTCGATCTGAAGGAAGACATAATAGATCTAAACAAGCTTGGAATAGGATACGAGAATCTTGGCTTCGACGTAATGATAGCCGCTTATATAAGCGATCCGGCTAAGAGCAGATACGAATTGGACAGTCTGTTTTTCGACTGCTTCGGTCAGTCTTTGGACGCCGGAAAAGAGGGAGAAAACGACGTGCAGATAGCGATGGATCTTGGCGGCGGCCGCGACGACAGGTTACAAAAAAACGCCAATGCGCTCTACGCGATCTTTAAGCTTACCGAATACTATTCAAACGAGCTTGAGAAAAACGATCAGACGGAGCTGTATTACGATATAGAACTTCCGCTTATCGAGGTACTGGCGAGTATGCAAATAGTAGGCGTATATGTGGATAAGGATGAACTCAAGCGGTTCGGCGACGCGCTTAAAAAAAGGATAGATGTTTTGACCGATCAAATATATGAGGAAGCGGGAGAAGAGTTTAATATCAATTCGCCCAAACAACTTGGAAACATATTGTTCGATAAGCTGTCTCTGCCTCATGGCAGAAAGACCAAGACCGGGTACTCGACCAACGTCGATATATTAAAGAAATTGATCGGAGTACATCCTATAATCGAGCTGATAATGGAGTACAGAACGCTGACGAAACTGAATTCGACCTACGTCGAAGGCTTGCTCGCGGTGATAGATCCGGATACGGGCAGGATACATTCGAGTTTTAATCAGACTGTGACGGCTACGGGGCGAATTAGCAGTACCGAGCCAAATCTTCAGAATATACCGGTCAGGACGGAAATCGGACGCGAACTTAGAAGAATGTTTGTCGCCGAGAAAGAAGACGAGACGCTGGTCGACGCGGATTATTCCCAGATCGAGCTTAGAGTTTTGGCGGATATGTCGGGCGACGAGAATATGCGCGCGGCGTTTATAAATAACGTGGATATACACGCGCAGACGTCGTCGCAGGTGTTCGGCGTTCCTATCGACGAGGTTACTCCTGCAATGAGGACGAGAGCTAAGGCCGTCAATTTCGGAATAGTATATGGGATTGGCGCTTTTTCGTTGTCGCAGGATCTTAAGATAACAAGAAAAGAGGCCGATAACTATATCCGAAGTTATTTGCAGACTTATCCGATGGTAGATAAATTTATGAAGGATATGGTCGAAGAGGGAAGCAAAAACGGGTTTGTGCAGACTAAATTTAACAGAAGGAGATACTTGCCCGAGCTTAAATCAAGCAACCGCATAACTCATGCGTTCGGCGAGAGAGTGGCGATGAACGCGCCTATCCAGGGAACGGCGGCGGATATAATAAAAATCGCGATGGTCAACGTCTATAGGCGTTTAAAATCGGAAAAACTGCGTTCTAAGCTGATCCTTCAGGTTCACGACGAATTGATAGTCGAGACTAAGACGGACGAGCTAGAGCGGGTTAAAGAGATTGTAAAGAGCGAAATGGAAAACGCGGTCAAACTCAGCGTTCCGCTGAATGTGGATCTAAACGCAGGCCGGAGCTGGTACGATACCAAATAAATTTATCATACCGATCGTTTGCCAAATATTGAAATATATAGCATATTGTGATATAATGCAATATAAACCGTGCGTATAAGATCTATTTGACGGCAAAGCTCTTGTTATGGTAATTTAAATTGTAGATCGGATGAATTGCGGCGTTTATAAAAGCCGATTGACGCGCGGCTCAGGTTTGGGGGCGATCAAAATATTGATAGGAATAACCGGAGGAATAGGGTCCGGAAAGAGCACGGTATCGAGGCTGTTTGAAAAAAACGGAGCGGCTGTGATAGACGCCGATAAAATATCTCGTGAAGTCATCAAGCGCGGAGAAGCGGCGTATTATGAAGTAATAGAGTATTTCACGGACGCAGTCGTAGCTCCAAACGGCGAGATAGACCGAAAAAAACTTGCCGGGATCGTATTTTCCGATAAGAATAAGCTTGCCGAGCTGAACAGGATCACGCATAAGCATATTTTCAGGGCGATGAAAGAGAGGATAGCGAACGCGTCGGACAAAGATTTGATAGTTTTGGACGTTCCGCTGTTGTTTAGCGCTGATTTTCCTTTTAAATGCGATAAGACGATAGCTGTCGTCGCGGATCGTAAGTTGCGCGTTAAAAGAGTGATGCAGAGGGATAATTGTTCGTCTGAGGAAGTTGAAAGAAGAATGAGAGCTCAGCTTTCGGACGACGAGCTTTGCCGGTTAGCCGACGAAGTTTTATACAATAACGGAAGCGAAAGCGAGGTCGAGGATTATATTAAAAAATTTATTGCGGAAAATTGCAAGCAAGAGTGATTCGAGGTATTTATATGAATGAAAAACGCAGAGCGTCCTCCGGATACTTTGACAGAGCCGCGGCGGACGGTGAAAGCGGCGTGTTGGTAAACCGTGGTCGCTTAGGAACATATACGAGAGATAATACCTTGGATTTTGGTTATGATAAATTATATGGGCAGACCGTTGAAACTAACATAAGCTTCAGCTCGGCGGGAAGTTCGAGACGCGCGTCAAGAACGAGCGGGCGAAGAGGCGGAAGTCGAAGAAGAAAACAAAGGTCCTGCGCGTCGGGCTGTCTTGTTCCGCTTTGTATAATCGCGGTTATAGCAATAGTCGCCGGGTTCTTGATACATAAGCATACGGGCGGCGACGTATCGAGGAGTATAGACGAGTATATGTATCCTATCAGGTACGAGGAGATCGTAAAGGAATACGCCGACGAGTTCGATATGGACAAATATCTGATCTATGCAGTGATACGCACCGAAAGTAACTTTGATCAGTACGCCGTATCGAGTGCGGGGGCTTATGGGCTCATGCAGCTTCAGGAGGAGACCGCGCAAGACTGCGCAGACGACCTCGATATGGAGGTAGATCTGCCAGACGATTTATACGATCCTGATATAAACATCAGGCTTGGCGTATATTATTTAGACTGGCTGCTGGATAATTACGACGGTAATTTGGATTACGCGATAGCGGCGTATAACGGCGGTATTGGAAATGTGAACAAGTGGCTGGATAGCGATGAATACCTCGGCGAGGACGGCGAGTTGCAAATACCGTTTGGAGAAACCGAGAAGTACGTCGAGGGAGTAAGAGATTCATATGAAAAGTATAAAGAGTTATATAAATAACAGGAGGATAATGTTAGCATGAAACCGGAAGAATTATTATATGAAAACAAAAACAGATTTTCGGAAATCGACGATAAGGAGAATAAAGAGGTCTTTTCGTTTTGCGAGGATTATAAGAAGTTTATAACAAAGGCTAAGACAGAGCGTGAGTTTACGTCAGACGCGGCGCGGGCGCTTGAGAGCGCGGGCTTTGTGCATTTAGACGCAAAAAGCGAACTCAAGCCCGGAGACAAGGTGTACGACGTCAACCGCGGCAAGGGTCTTGTGGCGGCGGTTATCGGCAAAGAAGATATCGAATTTGGCGCTAATGTAATTGGCGCGCATGTGGACGCTCCGCGCCTTGATTTTAAGCCCAACCCGCTTTACGAGGACGGACATATGGCTTACTTTAAGACGCATTATTACGGCGGAATAAAGAAGTATCAGTGGACGACCATTCCGCTTGCGATACACGGCATAGTAGCATTGCAGGACGGAACGCAGATACCTATCTGCATAGGCGAGGACGAGGGCGATCCGGTGTTCGTTATCACCGATCTGCTCCCGCATTTGGCTCAGGATCAGATGCAGAAAAAAGCTTCCGAGTTTATCGCGGGCGAAAGTCTTAACCTTGTTGCGGGTAATATCGAATCGGAGGATAAAGACGTTAAGGAGAAGGTCAAATATAATATTTTAAAAGCTCTGAACGAGAAATATGATATTGTCGAAGAAGATTTCGTCAGCGCGGAGATAGAGGTCGTGCCGGCGTTTAAAGCCCGCGATCTTGGAATAGACAGAAGCATGATCGCGGCATACGGCCAGGACGACCGGGTTTGCGCCTATACGGCCTTAAGAGCGATACTCGACGCTAAAAAGCCAAAAAAGACCGCGGTTTGCCTGCTTGTCGATAAAGAAGAAGTAGGAAGTATGGGCAATACCGGCATGCAGTCTAAGAATTTTGAGAACGTTATGGCAAAAATAGTCGATAAGCTCTCGCCGAGCTATTCGGATCTGAAATTAAGAGAAGCTATATCGAACTCAACCTGTCTGTCGGCAGACGTCAGCACAGCGTTAGATCCTAATTTTGCCGAGGTGAGCGAAAAGAGAAATTCAGCCGTGGTAAACGGAGGACTTGCGCTCACAAAGTACACCGGTTCGAGGGGTAAGGGCGGCGCGAACGACGCAAGCGCCGAGTTGATGGCTTCGGTCAGAAAAATATTTAACGAAAACGCCGTAAAATGGCAGGTTTGCGAGCTTGGTAAAGTCGATTGCGGAGGCGGCGGCACGATCGCTCAGTTCGTAGCCAACATGGGCATGGAAGTCGTTGATTGCGGCGTGGCTTTGCTGTCTATGCACGCTCCTTACGAAGTTGCCGGAAAGCTTGACGTTTATATGGCGTATAAAGGCTATAAGGCGTTTTTTGAGATGAATTGATTATCCGACTTCCGGAATATTTGAGTTCCGGAAGTCGTTTGTATGATATAGCGCGCGGCGCGAATATCGCCGCGGGCAGAAGCGCGGGATCCGACTTGGTTTTTCGGCAGATCGCGGCGTTTCCTGACGCATAAAACCGCGCGTACATATATTCAATACTTTATTTTAAGGGGAATATGATATGAAAATAGGCTGTGTAATAAAACCTGTTTCGGCTGTTTTTATAGCGCTATGTATGGTTTTGTCCTTATCATGCGCCGCAGCGTCGGGCACGGTATACGCGGACGAGCTTGTTTCGCTTCCGACGGAGATCGAGGGGCAAAGAGTCTTAGAGCTCAGCGTACCCGTTAGCGACATAAAAACAGGCGACGAGGTATACTTGAATATAAACGCCGACGACGTTGAAAATATGTTCGGCTTTGAGGCGGAGATTACATACGATCCTGAAAAACTCTCGTTTAAGGGAGCGAGCTGCGGATACGACGACCTTAACAGTATCGATATAACCGACTGGTCTCAGCCTGGAAGGATCCGTTATGCGTTTTCGAGCGATAAAACGGCGGTCGACTTTGAACCCACTCTCGTCACATTCGCTTTTACAGCGAACCAGACGGGAACGGTCGAGTTTGAGATGTCGAACGTTATTATCATAAACGACGATATGAGCTATGAAAGCTATCCGGAAACAAAACGCGCTTCCTTGACTATAACAAGCCAAAGTTCGGGTACAAATTCTGGAAGTTCGGGCGGTAGCTCCGGCGGTTCGGGAAGTTCGGGCGGCTGGGGAAGCGGCGTAATAGTTAGCGGCGGCGGAACGAGCATAACGACTTCTACAGCGCCGTCGGCGTCGCCTCTGCCGGAACCTACTCCGTACGCCGGAGGTTTTACCGACCTTAACGAGGCGGAATGGGCGGTCGAGGCCATAACTTATTTGTCCGATTTAGGCATAATAAACGGTTATATAGACGACGAGACCGGAGAACAGATGTTCAGACCCAACAACCCGATAACCAGGGCGGAATTTACAAAGATCGTGGTTATGTCCTTCGTGCTGAGCGCAGGGGAGAACGCGCCCCAGTTCATTGACGTTTCAAGCGATGATTGGTTTTATCAGTATGTGACGACCGCTGCGGAATGCGGGATCGTGAACGGATACGAGGACGGCGCCTTTTTACCGGATAACAGCATAACTCGCGAGGAAATGTCGGCTGTTATCGTCAGAGCCGCAGAAGCCGCGGGGCTTGAGCTCAGCGCAAGCCGGCTCAATATAAACTTTGCGGACGAGAGCGATATAAGCGAATACGCCGTAGGATATATCGACAGTCTTTACACTGCCGGGATAATAAACGGCGACGAAAACAATATGTTTAGACCGCAGGATAATCTGACCAGAGCCGAAGCGGCTAAGGTCTTACATTCGGTTTTGACCATCAATAACAGCGCGGAGGAGGCGGCGGAGAATGAATAAAAAAATCGCTTTATTGATAGCGGCCATAGTTGCCGCGACGTCGTTTCAAATTTCTTTTGCAGACGAATACGATCGGCGGGCAGACGCAGCGGATGAAATTATAGTATCCGCGAGCAGCGACGCGGGGGAAAAGCAGTCGGACGAGCTTATGCAAAGTCCGGATCCCGATACTACTGCTCAGCCAGAGGCGACGACAGGGGCGGAGCCTACTCCGGCGGCGTCTCCCGATTCGAGCGCAGAGCCTGCGACAACTCCCGCGGCGTATCCGGACGCAAGCGAGGAGCCGGAAGCCACAGACAGACCTGAGACAACGCCGACGGCGGGAGCGGAGCCGAGCGAGACGCCCGAGCCTTACGGCGTTTGGGAGAGCGAGTGCGCGGACTTTGAGAGCGTGACCGAATCACAAAACGTGAGTCTCTACGAGATAGTCGAAAGCGACCGTCCTGCATTTTACAACGATTTTACTACATACCAGAAATCGGGCGGCGGAATTGCGTATTTGGTTTTTGAGATCCCTTATATGTATGAATTTAAAATGACTTCATATTTCTTTACGGGCGAGGAGGTAAGAGACTTTACCTTCGAGAAGTCTTTAGACGGCGCGACATGGACTACGGCCGAAGCGAGCTGCGAGTATACAACCGCCGACGGCAAGTGGACTCAGGGCGACTATACATTGAGCGGACTTGGCGGAAATAAATATATCAAAGTTACTTTCCCAGAGTCGACAAATTGGTGGACTCCGCTTATCGCCTCGGCGCGGGCGGCGCTTGAGAAACCTACGCCGCAGCGAATCGTAATAGAGGGAGCGACGGAGATAGTAGTACCTAAATATGACTCGGAGTCGTATATGTATACCGCTAAGATACTCGACAGTATGGGAAACGAGTTTGACGCGCCGATAAGTCTCAGCGTTGAGAGTTCTGATATAGAAGGCCTTGCCATAGACGAAAACGGAACCGTAGAGATACTAAGCTCTTACGAGCCGGGCGCGTCGTTTAGAATAATAGCCGAAGCCGAGGATATAGATCTTGTCGGCTATTTAGACGCGACGTTGTTCGCGCCGGTTGCCGGAGACGCGAACGGAGATCTTAGGGTGACTGAAGAGGATTTAGACTTGGTCACAAGATATTTTGGCGTTGACAGCGAGAGCTCTAGATGGCTTGAGATCAGAAACGCCGACGTAAACGGCGACGGTCTTATAAATATAATAGATATAGCATATATTGCAAAGGTTTACGAACCGAGCTCGGCTGATAAGGAAACGATCAAATAACGACCGAATGATAATAAGGAGAGAATAACAGAATGAAATATTCAAGAGGAATAAGATTTATCGCGTTTTTGCTCATACTCATGTTATCGTTCGGCTGTATGAGCGGCGCGGTATGGGCGGACGAGACCGAGAGCGCCGAGTCTTCGGAGACTGTCGCGGACGACGGCGTCGGGAATGCCGAAGCTGCCGAAGCTACGGAATTTACCGAAACTACGGCGGGTACTGAGAATACAGATGATGCGGAGTCTGACGAAGCCGCTCCGGTCGGCGTCTCGACCTCGGAGTATCTGTACGACGACTGCGCGGACCTGAGCGTTTTGACTGCATATAGCGAGGGGATATATACGAGCTATATAACCGAGGAGAATCAGTATGCGTTCGAGGGCGATTACACTGTATTCATGCGCAGTACAGCCGACGAGCAGTGGATAGAGTATACTGTTCCGGAAGGCGGATACTTTGTGTTCTATACATATTTCAGGCAGAACGAGGAAGTGTCTCATTTTAAATTCGAGTATTCTGTAGACGGTGAGAACTGGCAGGAGTTCACTCCGAATATAACCCAAAAATCGGTGAGCTCGGATAGGTGGATACCGGTGATATATAATCTTAAGAATTTGCCCGACGAAGCCGAGTATATCAAAATGACGTTTCAGAATATAGGCGGAGTTGAGTGGTCGCCATGTATCGCAAGCGTAGACTTTATGCCAAGCGACAGCGGACTCACAGGTTTTAACGACTGTATAGATACGCCGTACTACGACGCTACGGATAAGCTGAAAAACTTAGGTTTGGTCAGCGGATACAGCAGATATGAATTCAGACCGTATAACGATATAACGAGGGCGGAGTTTTGTACTCTTGTGACATCTATACTCAACCTCGATACGACAATGAGCGTTAGTCAGCCGAGAATGTTTTACGATATTGATCGCGACTATTGGGGAGCGGGGGCGATATACGCGCTATATAACCTTGGGATAGTAAACGGCGACGAAAACAGAAATTTTAATCCAGAAGATAATATCACCTATGACGAAGCGTCTAAGATATTGGTATCGGCGCTCGGTTATACGATAATGGCGGAGAGCGACGGCGGATACCCGAGCGGGTTTAACTTGTACGCTCAAAGACTCGGTCTGTACGACGGGATAGACGACGTAACCGGCGACAGGAACCTAAACAGGGGAGAGGCCGCGCTCATGTTTTCAAATTCGCTCGACGTCGAGATAATCTATCAGACTCAGTTCGGCTCGGACGCTGGTTATACTAACGACGGCTCTACCATACTAAACAAATTTCATAATATATACGTCGAGGAAGGAATAGTCACAGACGTCGGCTATATGAGCATATACAGCGAAGGAAATACGAGCGGGAATACGTTCTCGATAAACAATAATATCTATAGGCTCGGCGATTATGATATGAGCGGTTTTCTTGGGCTGAACGCCGAGGTATATGTAAAGCGGGACGGAAACAGCGCGACCGCGCTTTACGCATACGCGGAGCCGGAGCAGACCTTTGAGATCTCATACAACGACTATCTGAGACTCGATGATAACAGGGTGTATTACGACGAAGACGGATATGAAAGATACGCCTCTGTCACCGCCGAGACGAGGATCCTATATAACGGAAAATACATGAGCCGAGTCGGAGTGACCGACGAGCTTGAATTTTCAAGCGGATTCCTGAAACTTATAAATAACGACGAAACAGGGGCGGTCGATATTATATCTATAAGCGACTATGCTACCTATTTCGTGAGCACCGTTTCTGAAATATCCGGAGTCGTTTCGGATAAATATCTGGGCGGAGTGAGAATAGGAACGCAGGAGGCCGACAGCGTAAGATTATACGAGGACGGCAGGGAGATAGAATTTAACGACGACTATGAGCTAAATCCAAATCAGGTCGTACAGGTCTTAAAGAGCGCGGACGGCTCGATCATATCTATATATGTAATTACAGACCAGGCGTATGGCGATATTGAGTTCGCCAACGCGGAGGAGAATATTTACAGGATTGGCGGCGCGGAGTATAAACTGAGCGAGTATTTCATAAACACAGGTCAGACGCTTGAAGATATAAACGAGCCGGTTACCGTGTATCTGGACATAAACGGTAATATCGTCGCCGCGAGCGCGTCTTCGACATATGAGAGATACGGCTACGTGCAGTCGGTCGGTACGGACAGCGCGTTCGGCTCGGAAGTTCAGCTTCGAATAATAGACCAGGACGGTAATTCATTTACCGCGACGGCCAACGCTAAGACTGCGCTGAACGGTAGTACAAAAAACTTAAGCGCTATTGCAAATCTAAACCAGACGCTTATCAAATTTACGCTCAGAGACGACTCGACTTTGGGTCAGATAAGTACGTATACGGATAGCTACGGAAACGTAGGACTTAACGATTTTAGCTGTAACTACAGTTCGGAATCTATTAAATACCGCGGCGGATTTAACACCTTCGCTTCGGTATATCAACTGACGGCTGCTACAAAAATATTCGTTGTGCCGAGCTCGAATACGGATTTTGAGAACTACAGAGTAGTCGGCTTAGACTATCTGATATCGGACTTCAGCTATAATGTTAGATTATTCGACGTATCTTCTGATTATAAGGTCTCGGCGGTCGTCGTATATCTGGACGGTAGCGACGTCAGAAACGTCATGAGTACCGACGCCGTCGCAGTCGTTCAGAACTCGGGCGTATACATAAACTCCGATGGCGAGAGGTATCTTGGAGTTACGGCTTACGTCGGCGGAACTCTTACCGAGATAGCGTTTAAAACAGATGGGGCGACGGACAGCACAGGTTCGTGGCTCAGCGGATATACAGCGAGGAATACCGCGAACGGCAATAACCCGTTTTCGCCGGGCGAGGTGTTCCAGTACTATCTGGATAGTGGCGAATGCAGCAGCTTTAGAATGTTTATCACTAAGGATATGATAGACTCCGAGAGCTTTTATGAAAGAAATATAGGCGATTATGGAGCACTGTCGGAAGAGAGCTATTTCAGCGAGTTGTATACCGCTTTTGGAAAAGTGATGGACAAGTTTACGGATAAATTCTTTATCAGCGCGAACGTGGTCGAGGATTATAAGAGAACTGTCCTAAACGGCGGTACGGTGTATGTATTTAACACGTCTAATAATAACTTGAGCGTCGGCGATATAACAGATGTGGGGATAGGCGACAACGTTTTTGTAAGGTTAAATTTCAGCGCGACTGGCGAGATAGTCGTTTATATCTGATAAGCGGGAACAATTAGGCCGAAAAGCGGCGAATAAGAAGAAAAAGCAGGCGGGGCCGCTGGTATAATCCCCTTAGAGTAGACACATGAAATAACAAAAACATTCATGTTCACT
>JAHZIG010000022.1 GCA_019419865.1 Clostridiales bacterium
TCCGCAGGGCAAGGAATGATAAGAGATTATTACGCCCATGCGCGTTTCCGAGCGCCATATGCGAGGAAAATTTCGCGCGGGCGCTCTGATCCTGCCGGAGGCTAACGTGAAAGGAACTTTCACGTTATCTACCTCTTTTTTCAACTATCTTACGTTTATATTATACATCAAGCCGCGCCGTTTCAGAATCCTCTGTTGGTTAAAACGGCGTTAACCAAAAATTTATGCGGTTCGATTTTATATATAGTCGGCTTCGCCGTCCGTCTCAATTTTCCGTATCCGGCGGACGCGCCGCAAACGGCTCCGCCGATCTCGTTTGGGCTTTGCTCAAACCTTAAGAAAACGGACCCGCCCGGAAAAAGGCGAGTCCGCAACCGACTTATTTATCTTTTACGCATACGGCAAACAGAATAGCTTAAATCGATCTATTCGCCGCCGCCCGACAAAAGGCCGAGCGTTATCTGATATAAACAGAAAATATCAGCCGATATTACTGTTTTCCAAGATATGTAAAGTGCATATAATCGACGGTTCCGCTTACCCAAGCGTTTCCGCCCCACAGCCAGCCGTACTTTGCAAACGTCTGAACGACCGTACCCGTACTCGAGAACGAATATACCGAGTTCAGCGGATCGTAGAACGAGCCGAGCGTCTGACCGCTCTTGTATACGCAGTAATTCTCGTTATAGTTAAGGTCTATCGCCGTACCGTAATTATGGTCGGAATAGCTTCCTCCCGAGAGCGCCGAACGCCACGCGTAGCCGTTAACATCCTTGATCGGCGGCATAGTCGGCGAGGTATATATCTCGTTGAATATAGCCTCGACGTCGGCGGCGAGTATCGAATTTATCCTAAACGTCAGCGTCGTTGAGTACAGGCTTCCGCTGTCGTCTATCTGCCATACCGGAACGGTGACCGAAGTCATATGCTGATCCGCTTCCTCTGCGCTCGTATACCTCGCGCCCTCGCTTCCGAATATCCTTACCTCTTTCTCAAGCGCCTCGCCGGTAGCGAGCGTCTCGGAGTAGGTCTTTAGCTGATACAAGCCGTCCGCGTCCGGAGCCTGAAGCGGCGTTCCGCTCGGAGCGTATCCGGCCGTTCCGTCCGGAGCCGAATCCGGTTCCTGTTCGTAGATCGGTACGTCTACGTCGCTCGTCGCAGAGTTTTGATCCGTCACGGTTCCTCCGCCGACCTCCTTATCCGGCGCGTTTCTGAGCGCCACGATAGTTCCGTTGGACAGCATTACCGTCTTTTCCAAAGTATATATCTGTCTGCCCGCCGAATCGGTTGTCGTCTTAAGCGCCGTGCTTATCTGACCGTCGATATCGCGCCCGTATTTAACATAACAGCGGTAAGCGATCAGCGCCGCCTCCTCGCGCGATACGTAATCCTTCGGCAGGAAGTAGCCTTCGTATCCGGCCATAAGCTCGTTGTCGATCATAAAGGCGACGTAATCTCTCGCCCAATCGTCGATCTGATCCGCGTCCACGAATCCGTCGAACACGCCCTCCGACGGGAAATACGGGCCTATTACCCCGGCCGCCGACAGGACGCTGGTTATGACCTTACACATCTCCTGTCTCGTTATAAAATCCTGCGGATAAAAATTCCCCGCTCCGTCTCCGCTGATTATCCCGGCGTAATACGCCATATTCGGAAACACGCCGTCGGTGTCCACGAACGGGGAGTTGGCGTTCGACGATACGTTCTCGGCCGTTATCGTCGCGTAAATATTGACCGCGACGTTTATAAAGTCGCTCCTGGTTATAGCGTCCGTATACGGCTTGTCGCCGTACTGTTCTGAGATAAGACTGCATTCCATCGCCGCCTCAACAGTATCCACCGCCCACCAGTTCGGGTCGTACGCAAAAGCCGACTGCGCCGAAACAAGAATCGCCGCGGCCGATACCAAAGCGCCTATCCTTTTAAACATAAATTTTCATAACCTTTCCGCCCGCCGAAAAATCAAGACGCAAGACTCTCCGCCGCGGGCGGGCGGAACGTCGCGTTGGATCGCGTCTCGGCGTCCGAATAAATATCCGCAATATTCGCACGCGCAAACGGCTCCATCCTGTAATCGCGCCTCTTACTCTTTTGCAAATCAGTCGGCCCGCAAAACCGCAAGATCCTTAAGATAATACAATATGTATCCGCCTATACGCCGTTTTAACGCGGGCTTTTCGCCTCAAAAAAACATTTTAGTTCTATAAAATCAGAGGTATTATATCACACGCCGCTATATTTTTCAAGTTTATTAACTCTTTGTTTACATTACATTCACAATTTTTTTATATTTTTGATAAATACGCCCCAGAATCTCCCGCCGTATCAAGCAAAAGCGCCGGATTGGATACTATCTGACGTTAATTTAACCGGACGTTGACATGCGCGGCAACCGTATTTTAAAATTGCCGCTATTGACTTAATCCGCGTTTTGCTGTATCATTGCTGTTGAAGAAATAAAGATATTTACGGAGAGAGAAAAAATGCGTATACATACACTAAAAAGCGGAAGTAAAGGAAATTCTACCCTGGTCTGGACGGACAGGACGAAGATCCTTGTCGATTGCGGGATCAGCGGCAAAGCGGCTCAGACCGAGATCAAAAAGCTCGGGATAGATCCGAGCGAGCTGGACGCGGTCGTTATAACTCACGAGCACAGCGACCACATACGCGGTCTCGGCGTTTTGATGCGCAGGTTCGGGCTCGACGTATACGCAAACGAAAAGACCTGGAAACAGATGTACGGCGCTCTCGGCAAGATAGACGACGATAATATAAAGACGTTCGAGACGCCCGGCGGATTCGAGATCGGCGATATATACGTAAGTCCGTTTAGAATATCCCACGACGCCGCGGACCCGGTCGGTTACTGCTTTGAAAACGGCAAGGAGAAATTTTCGATCGCGACCGATATGGGATATATAGACGACGGCATATTGGATAAACTCGCCGGGAGCGACTCCGTAGTTTTGGAATCGAACCACGATCTTTCACTGCTCGAGATGGGCAAATATCCTCCGCTTCTTAAACGGAGAATAAAGAGCGACTTAGGCCACCTTTCAAACGGCCAAGCCGGCGACGCGGCCGAAAAGCTCGTAAAGTCCGGCGCGAAAAATATAATCTTAGCTCATCTGAGCGAGGAGAACAACAATCCGCATCTTGCATATATAACGGTAAAGACTGCTTTGGAGTCATGCGGGATAAACGTCGGCGCCGACGTAAACCTAAAGGTAGCCTGCGTATAATCAAATCAATATTCCCGCCGCTGCGCAGCCATAAGCGCAGCGGCGTTATTTATAATAGTCGGCAAAAAAAGTTAAGCTTTTAATTACAATCATTAAATAACTTTATATTATTACCCGCCTCTCGCCATATGTATTCGTCCGTTAGTATAATTTTTAAGCGGATCAAAGAACTAAAACCGCGCGATAAAAACAGATCTCAGTCGCCGGTCTTTCTGGCTCGCAATCTTCTCGGATCGTCGGGTTTTTCAGCGTTCGACGGGATTATCCAAAAGCTCCCTACCTTTGTAGCTCCGTCTACGCGTCCTTCGGCGCAAAATACAAGGACTCGCCTATGGGAAACTCCCCATTTCTTAGCTATCTCCGACGCGCTGCTGTATTCGTTCATGCCCAAGCCCTCCTCTCAAAAATTTATGTATTTTATCTTTGTTTTCAAGTAAATAATAGTTATGCGGCTCGCCATGCTAAATAACTATTAAGGCGATGCATTTTAGGGCTGTATAAAACCGAATATTTCAGCGTCTGTACAGGTAAAATCCGGAAAAAGTCTTAAAGTTTTTCACTTTAAGACAAAACTGGAAACTCCCCGTTCTTATCCGCGTTCAAAATTCGCGACTATCTATTTTGACGGCGAATAAAATTCTTTTCCCAATCTTTCTATCTCCTTTCGTTTATGTTCGCACATTGAATGAGCGTAAAAATTAAGCGTTATCGAAGCCGAAGAATGTCCCAATATTTCGCTCAGGGTTTTTACGTCGAAGCCGATCTCCAAAGCCCTCGTAGAAAACGAGTGTCTCAGCGAGTGAAACTTTATATGCGGTATCCCAAGCTTGCTCAAAAGCCTGTCCAGGCGTCGGCTGTACACTCTCGGCTCAATAAATTTCCCGTTGGCGCTTATAACGTAACCGCCGTCCTTTTCCATTTTTCTGAGTCTTTCCACAAGAAACTTCGGTATTGGAACGTCTCGCACGGACGAAAGACTCTTTGGAGAATCGAATTTGATCTTCGTCTTGCTCCCGCCGCCGTCGTTTTCTATCCGCTGCAGCGTCTGCACGATCGACATTATCCCCCTGTCCAGATCCACGTTTTCCCAGCGCAGCGCGCACAACTCGCCGATCCTAAGCCCCGTATACAGACAAATGAGTATGCCTATATCGTTCGGATCGTCCGACTCGTCTATCGCCTTTTCGAGCGCTCTCTGTTCGCTCCAGTTTAATATCTGTATCTTCGGCCTCGGATTTTTGGGAAGCTTAACGTTCCATACGACCTCCTGAAGTAAATTCTTGTCGTAAGCGGCTTTGAGCGCCCCGCGCAGCATATTAAAAATGTCCTTGACCGTCTTTACCGACAAGCTCTCCAGCTTTTTATTCACAAATTTCTGAAGTTCTTCGTTTGTCAAAGAGCCGAGTTTGATTCCGCCAAGTTCGGGCGCCAAATGATTTTTCAGATAAGAATTATACGTCATTCTGCTGCTGTCCTTGATATGAATCTGATCTCTAAGCCATATCCCGACCCACTCTTCGACCGTTAGATCTGAAGAGACGACTCTCCTCTTATTTTGATATTTTACTTTTAACTCGTTCAATCGATTTTTTACTTCTCTGTATGTCCTTCCGTATACGTATCCGTAACGCGCCTTTCCGTCGTCGGAATACGATTTTACATATCGGCCTTCGTATCTGCCGTCCTTTCTTTTATATATGTTCTCTCCTCTTCTTGACATTCTAAAACCCCTTTCCTGACTACAATGTTGACGGTTTAAAAAACTATTTAATAAAAAATTAGTAAAAAAGTATCAAATGGTTGACTTTTGCGATAGTTTATGATAAAATTTGGTAAAAAATACTTTCAAAACTATCGCTAATTCTATTAGGGTTTTGCATTTAAAGTATAAAATCGATTAGTTTGCGTATGTCTTAAAGTGAAAAACTTTAAAACGCAACTTCCTAATATTTATGACTGTTATATAACTCTTTCCCGCGCTTAGCCGGGTTTTATATTATGAAAATATTTTGTAATTAAAATTTGTGAATAGAACTGTTACACTATTAAAAGCCTGTATCCTTTCGAATACAGGCTTAATTTTAAACGTTTAGGCGAACTCCGTTTTAAAATATCTTTAGACCTGCGCCTTAAAACATTCCCGGGATATTTAATCCGCCGGTCAACGCTCCGAGCTGGTTCTCGCTCTCCTGACCGGCCTTTCTCATAGCCTCGTTCACCGCCGCGACTATCAGATCCTCGAGCATCTCGACGTCGTCCGGATCGACCGCCGCCTCGTCTATATCGATACTGACGAGTTCCTTCTTGCCGCTTACGACCGCTTTTACCGCGCCGCCGCCTACGACCGCCTCGAAATTCTTATTCTCAAGCTCCTCCTGCATCTTAGCCATCTGCTCCTGCATCTTCTGAGCCTGCTTTATCATCTGGTTCATATTGCCCATTCCGCCGCCCATACCTCTGGGAAATCCTTTTGCCATTCTAATCGCTCCTTTTATTATCTTAAAATCTATCTCATATATCGATCTTCATTTTTAATAAATATATATCCGACCCGCCGGCCGTTAATCGACCTCTATATCCGCGCCGAGTTCCTCGAGCCGCTTAACTATCCCCGCGACCGATTCTTTATCCGACCCGGCCTTCTTCCTGTTGTCGCTCTCCATGCCGCCGTAGACTATTCGGCAGGGCAGCCGCTCGCCGGTCGTCTCCTCAAACTTCGCCGACATATAGTCGAGCCCTTCGCGCTTTGAGACCGTGTTATACGCCATGGCGCCGCTCACCTCTATCTCGACGTAATCGCCGAAATACCGCGCTTTGGCGTTATATAAAAGCATATACAGCTTTTTGCTCTCATCCATTATCGACTTGAGCACGATCGGCCACTTATCCCACGCCTCGCCCTTTTTGCCGGAGCCTTGGCTCCGATTCGAGACGTCGCGAACGTTTGCGGATCCTCCCGCCGATGCGTTCGGTACGCTCGCCGGGTTTACGGCGTCCGCGTCCCCGGCTCTCTTACCGCCGTCCGGCGCTTTCGCAAATTTTCCCAACGCCGCGGCCTCCTCGAGCTTGGTAAGCCTCTTCTCTATATCTTCGAGCCTTTGCTCAAGCGAAGCCTCCTCCGGCGCGGTAAGTATTTTGATAAGTCCCAGCTCGATCCCCGTCTTAGGATCGTCCATGCTCTTGGCCGACGCGTACGCGCCCGAGAGCGTCTCGATATATCCTATCAGCTCTCCGCTCTTGAACTTCTCCGACTCGCTCATATATCTCTCGGCGTCCGCCTTCGATACGGATAATATATCCCTGACCGCAGATTTGACCGAATCGCCCGAGCCCGAGCCTCCCGCGCAGGAGGCGCATATCAAGAGGTTCCTGAAATGCTTGATTATATCCTCGAAGACGACCATAGGGTCTTTCCCCGATCCGCCGAGGGCGTCCAGCTCTTCAAGCAGTCCGGCCGCGTTCTTGCTTGCTACGCAGTCAGACAGCGCGAACAGGTCGCCCGAACCGGCCGCGCCTATGATATCCTCCACCTCTTTAGAGGTCAGCTTTCCGCTCGCCGAAGCGACGCACTGATCGAGTATGCTGAGCGCGTCGCGCATAGAACCGTTTCCGTGCCGCGCCACTATCTCAAGCGCGTCTGCCGTCGCGTCTATGCCCTCGCGTTCGGAAATGTATTTAAGTCTTTTTGTTATATCGTCGTCCGAGATCGGTCTGAAATCATATCTTTGACAACGCGACAATATCGTCGCCGGTATCTTATACGCCTCCGTGGTGGCGAGAATAAAAATAACGTGCGGCGGCGGCTCCTCGAGCGTCTTGAGCAGAGCGTTGAACGCTCCCTTAGACAGCATATGCGCCTCGTCTATGATAAACACCTTGTACTTACAACCGGACGGCATAAACGCGGCGTCGTCTCTTATGCCGCGGATGTTATCTACGCCGCTGTTGCTCGCCGCGTCCATCTCGTAGACGTCCATAATGGTTCCGTCCAATATCCCCCGGCACGTGTCGCACTCGTTGCACGGCTCGCCGTCTACCGGACGCTCGCAGTTGACCGCTCTGGAAAATATCTTAGCGGTCGAGGTCTTACCCGTCCCGCGCGTGCCGCAAAACAGATAGGCGTGAGCGATACGGCCGGAGCCGACCGCGTGTTTCAGCGTCTCGGACACATGCGACTGCCCCGCGACGTCCGAAAAAGTCAGCGGCCTCCATTTTCTGTACAAAGCCTGATATGCCATATATCTCACCACACCTCTTTACCAATTCAAGCGCAGTCCGCGTATCCGTCTTAAACCGTTATGTCCCGCCGCGTTCTATGGCTTTTCATCCTCCGGGGGCGCCCGGAGCGCGGCGACTTTTATGTAAAACAAATTCAGTAGAATCCGCTCGATCGATTTCTATATTCCGAAAAATCTCCGCCGCGAAAAGGCGGCGAAACATCCGGCATAGATCAAATTTAAATATAAAAAAATCATGTGCTTACATTCGAAATACGCCTACAAGCGTTACCCATGCAGTTAGCTCAGACTTAGCGCCCTCGCGGCACATCGAAATTACTGCTTATCGCTGCTGCGTTCCCGCCCTGACGAGGTTCACAGGTTCCGATTGCGCGAGACCAAGCCGTCAACGCCACTTACATAGGTCAGACCAAACAAACGTATCCCTCAGTGTAAGTTTTCATCCCCCCTATAGCGGATTGAGGGTTACAAGGCGCCGCTAAAGCCCCGATTTAACATGACCAGAAGATTATAACACAACATTTTGCGCCCGTCAATAGCAAAATGGCGACCTTTCGATCTGCGTATTGAAAAAATTTTTCAGCGGCGCTATAATTCTAACTGTTCCATAACCTCGCCCGAGACGCCGCGCGATAGAGCGGACGGGCTAACGCTTACGCTTAAACGGAGAATATTATGAACGATTTATTAAGACTTTACAATATCAAAATTTCAGAAACAAACCCGTCGGCGAGCGAATTGTCTCCCGGCAGACTTCGAAGGATCGAGGCCTGCATAAGCGAACGCGGAAAGCGGGAGCTTAAAGCCGCCGGGGCGCTATTAAACAAAGTCCTACTTGAAAACGGCCGCACGGAGTTTATCGGAACCGACCCCGCGACAAACGCGGCGGGACGTCCTTACTATCCGGATTCCGGCTTCGATTTCAGTCTCTCCCACTCGGGCGACTACGCGGTCTGCGCCTATACCGAATCCGGCCGGGTCGGCGCGGATATCGAATATATCAACGCAGCTAAAGCGAGCCTCAGATTCGCGAAACGCTTTTTCAGCCGGAACGAGTACGACTACCTCTCAAAGTCCGACCAAAACGGCAAAGATCTCGCCGCTGAATTTTTTAAGATCTGGACCGCGAAAGAGGCCTTTTTAAAGGCGCTGGGCGACGGACTTACCGGCGCCGTAGACGATTTTACCGTCGCGTTAGGCGATCCGGAGAAACCCCGGATAATCCAAAACCGAACCGAAAAAAACGTATCGCTCCGGATACGAACGTTCGCGGACGAGTATATTTTATCGACTGTTCTAATAACATAGAGATCAGCAACGTAGCGATTAGGGATTAGAGATTAGCGATTAGGCAGTGAAAACGCCTCTGTAACGTAAAAACGGCAACTGTAACGTAATAGGAAAACAAGGTATTCCATTTCTACCAACATAGCCGCTTCATCGATAAAGCGTCCCGTTTACTCCTATTCGCTATTCGCTAATCGCTACGTTGGGTCAAAATTTGTTTCTTTATCGCCGAACGCGAGTGCCTGAGGAAATGGAATACGTTGTTTTTTGCGCTATTAGAATTGTTCAAATTTAATATCAAACGGTCAAATTTAATATCAATATCGCTTGCTTTTATATATTAAATATGCTAACATAGTGGTTAAATAATAGACAGGGAACGGAGAATATTGGATATTGAAAAACTGGCGCGTTCGACGCGGCGTTCTTCGGCCGAGGGATTTCCTCTCTGTTTTCAAACCCGCCCGGGCGGTCGTTTCCGCGCTTTAAGCCGACGCTCGCGTTTCTGACCGCTACTCCATAATCTCTAATCTTTATTTTGGAGCGATACGAATATGTCCGAAAAACTTATAAAACAAATACCGGCGCATACGCCGAACAAATACCAAAAGGAACAGATCGAAAGAGAGTTCGGAATGTTTATCCACTTCGGCGTAAACACTTTTGGAAACGTCGAATGGTCGGACGGCTCGATCCCCGCGCTCTGCTATAAGCCGGAGTCGGTGGACGCCGATCAATGGATAAGAACCGCGTACGAGGCGGGCATGAATTACGTTATTATCACGACGAAGCATCACGACGGCTTTTGTCTTTGGGACACCGAACACACGGACTACTGCGTGAAGAACTCGGGAAACAAGACCGACGTCGTCATGGCGGTATCTAAAGCGTGCAAAAAATACGGGATAAAGCTTGGTCTGTATTATTCGCTCTGGGATCGGAGCGAGCCGAGATACAAGACCGATTTCAGCGCGTATATAGATTATATGCTGGATCAGCTCGCGGAGCTTATGGGCGGAAAATACGGCGAAATAGTCGAGCTGTGGCTGGACGGAGCCTGGGACAAGCCGCGGAGCGAGTGGCGGCTCGAGCGGATCTACGACCTTGTAAAACGGCTCCAGCCGCAATGTCAGATAGGGGTCAACCACACCGTCGGCGACGACTTTGACAAGGCGTGCTTCCCCGAGGAGAGATATCTGCCCGAGAACTATCAGGAGAACGATCCCTTGCGCATGTTCCCCAGCGATTTCAGGCTCTGGGACCCGTATATGTGCGCCAAACCCGACCCTAAAATATATACCTATCAAAACAACAGCTACTATCTTCCCTTTGAGATGACCATCTGCTCAAGAGAGGGATTCAGCTGGTTTTATTCAAATATATACGAGGACAAGAAAACGCTCGACGTAGACGAGACCGCAGAAAAATGCCAAGCTATCTTCGAGGAGAACAACTTAGCGGTAATAAACATGCCTCCCAATACGAGCGGACGGCTTGTGGACTCGGATATAGCGCATCTTATGGAGATCGCGGAGAAGTTGGGCAGAAGACGGTATTTATCCGAAGCTTGATCGGGCGTATGTAATTTTTAATAGATTATAAATATTTAACAGAGGTGAATAGAAAATATGTTTTGTCCAAAATGCGGGATGAAATTAGAAAACGAGTATAAGTTTTGTCCGTCGTGCGGGGCAATGCTCGGCTCGGCGCAAAAGCGCTCGACCGAATACGCCGGATCCGAGGATCCGGAAAACGGCGGTCTAAACTCGGGCGCGGCCGGCTCGAATCTATCCGAAACTGAAAAACGTTGGGAAAACGAACCCGCCGAAGAATATGGTTCCGCCGTATCGGAGACGGCGGACGCTCCAGGTTCGGAAGACGATAAGGCGGAGGACGGCGCTTTTAATACGCAAAGCGGTTCTTACACCGAATCAAAAAGGACTGAAGAGACGGGGAGCGAGCTGATCGAAATTCACAACGCCGACTATAACGCGGACGCTTCGGGCGAAACCGCGGCAAAGCCGAAAAAGCAATTTTATCAAAAACCGGTTTTCTGGGCGGTCGCTTGTTCGATCGTAGTCGCGATAGCGATCATATCGATTATAACGGTCTTCGTCGGACGCTATAACCTTGACAGAAATCTGACCAAGTACGACTGGGAGATGTACCCGACCTCGTACTATGGTTCGTATTACGCGTACGAACTCGAGTTCGACGACGGCAAAGTAAGATTCAGCCGCCAAAACCTGTTCTACGAAGAACTGTTAGCCGAATACAGTTACCGCGTCGTCTCTTCGAACGAGATCGAACTGGTCGAATTAGACCGCGTCATAAGCATAGAGTTTAGGGACGATACGATGATCTGCTATCCTTCGCTGACGGGAAACAGTCTCTACGACATATGGAGCCGCAGCGATTAGCAAGCGCGGCGACAGGCGAATATTTATAGTCAAAGCGCTCGCTTTTAACGCTTAGGCGGTCGGCCGCGCGGGAATTGGAAACGTTTCGTTTTCTCTTAAACCCGCGAGGCCGTTTTTTAATATCAATATTTGGTCTCCGTTATCGTTTGTACCGCCGGATTTTTTAGGAATATAAAACAAAAATATGTTAAAGCGGCTATAACGTCGCTATACTTTTATTATTTCCCTTTCCCGCGCCTTCTCGTCGGACGGCAAATCATCCTTCCGCTATGTTCCTGAGCTGTAAACAAAAAAACAATAATATTCTTTCAATTTTATATTGACTTTTGTCCGGCTTTAATATATTATATTTTTGTCGGACAAAAAGGAGGGTAGAATATGTCGGCAAAGAGAGGCAGACCTACCGACAATCCCCGCAGGACCAAGATCAGCGTGCGCATAAGCGACGGCGACAAAAAAATTCTTGAGGACTATTGCAATCAAGAAAACGTCAACAAGACCGAGGCTATCAGCAGGGGAATACGACGGCTGGAAAGCGATATAAAAAAATAGAACATTCGCCGCTCCCGCAAAAGAGTACGAATGTTCTACACAAACCAGATAGATATCTGATAAATCTTATTATATCAAATATCTTCTGGGATTTCAACAAAAATTTTAGGAGGTAACTGCATGACCAACTCTGAATTTGACAAGACGATCGCGGCGTTAGAAAAGAAGGCCTGCGGCGCGGCTTCGATCTGCGGCTGTCTTTCGCATATAGATATAAACGAACATAGAGATTAGCGATTAGGGAATAGAGATTAGAAGCCTAAAACGCTTTTGTAGTCGTTAAAACGATTTCTGTAACGTTCTAAAAAACAAAGTATTCCATTTTCGCAAACATAACCGTTCGGCGTTAAAACAACTCGTTTCACCCTATTCTCTAATCGCTAATCCCTAATCTCTATGTTGACATCAGTTATATTTAGCGTTAAAATTATATCGCGAAATCAAATCGGATCGGCGGTGAAAAATTTGTACGACAAGGACGAGATAATCGAGCTTCGCAAACGACTGCACGCTTTTCCCGAACTTTCGGGGCGGGAGACGAAGACGTCGGCTTTTATCGATGAATATATAAGAAATAAAACCGGCTTTAAAACATATAATATTGACGGGAGTCTTATCGCGGTATATTCGCCGGACTCCGAGCGGCGCGAACCGATCGCGTTTAGAGCCGAACTGGACGCCGTTCCGGTCGAGGAGGCCGGCGGACTTTCCTACGCGTCGAAAAATCCGGGCGCCGCGCACAAATGCGGCCACGACGGGCATATGGCGGCGCTGCTGGCGTTTATGCTCTCGACGGCGGAAGATAAGCCGAAACGGAAGATATACTTCATATTCCAAAAGGCGGAGGAGACCGGCGAGGGCGCTAAATCGCTCGGCGAATATATAAAAAATTCGGACATATCCGAGATCTACGCGTTTCATAATATCCCCGGCTATCCGGTCGGGACTTGCCTGTTTAAGGACGACTGTTTCGCCTGCGCGTCCTGCGGGCTTAGGATAGAGCTTATCGGTAAGACGAACCACGCGGCGTTTCCCGGGCAGAAGTATTCGCCCGCAAGGACGGTCGGCAGACTGATAGCGTCTCTCGACGCTCTGGCCGAAAAGGCGGCCGGCGGTCGTCTGATCGACTACACGGCGACCGGGATAGACCTAAACTTTATATCCTGCGGCGTCGCGCCGGGCGGCTGCGAGCTTAATCTGACCCTGCGCGCCGAGTACGAGGACGACCTAAATAGGTTTATCGACTTAATAAAAGCCGCGGCGGCGGAGTTTGCGGCCGAGGACGAAATAGGGATCGAAACGTCTATACTCGACCCGTTCCCGGAGACCGTAAACAGCGGAGAATGTATCCAAACTCTGAAAGCCGCGCTCGAAAGATGCGGAGTTCCCTCGATAGAGCTCGGCGAGCCGATGCGCTGGTCGGAGGATTTCGGACATTACACAAAACTGATCCCGGGCGCGATCTTCGGCATAGGTTCGGGCGAGAGCTGTTCCGCGCTCCACACGCCCGAATACGATTTCCCCGACGAGATAATCGACGTTGCGGTAAAAATATTTAAGGAGATAGCGAGAATAGATAGAGAATAAATAAAGGGTAACAAATAGGGCTAACCAGGTCGTTTTAACGCCGAACTGTCTGATCAGCGGAGCGGGATATCGAGCGCTGCGTTTTCTTATCTCGCCGACGCGGCTGTTTAACAGACTCAGCGGTTTTAACCCCCGAGCCCTAATCACTAATATAACATTTACATTTGGAGGTAATTATTATGAAAGTATTATTGATCAACGGAAGTCCGCACCAGAAAGGCTGTACATACACGGCGCTGAGCATAGTTGCGGATGAGCTTGAGAAGAACGGGATAGAGACCGAGATATTTCAGATAGGCTCGGGATACGTTCGCGGCTGTATCGGCTGCGGCGGCTGCGCCAAAAAAGGCGACGGCAAGTGCGTCTTTGACGACGACGTTGCAAACAAGGCGATAGAGGCCTCGAAAACCGCCGACGCGTTCGTATTCGGAACGCCGGTGCACTACGCCGCCGCTTGCGGCTCGATAACCTCTCTGCTCGACAGGATGTTCTACGCGGGAGGAAGCAATATGGATTACAAGCCAGCCGCGTTCATCGCGAGCTGCCGCAGGGGCGGAGCGACAGCTACCATCGATCAGCTCCAGAAGTACGCGACCATCAAGAATATGCCTATAGTCAGCTCCAACTACTGGAACATGGTCCACGGCAACGCGCCGGAAGAAGTCCTTCAGGACGAAGAAGGCGTTCAGACGATGCGGGTCCTCGGGACCAACATGGCTTGGCTCTTAAAATGTATCGAGGCCGGAAAGGCGAACGGTATCGAGACGCCGTGTCCGGAGCCGAAGATCAAGACTAATTTTATAAGGTAAACTCTTATGCAAGCGCTTATTAATTGGGTATATAACGCCGATTGGGCGATACTTAACTTTATTGAAGAACATATGCATAGCGGCGTATGCGACGCGATATTCAAAAATATAACTCATCTGGGCGACGGCGGGATACTGTGGATAATCGTCGCCATAGCTCTTATGCTGTTTCGCAGGACCAGATATATAGGTATCGCCGTCGCAGTTTCGCTGGCGCTCAACTCGATAATATGCTTAGGGATACTAAAGCCGGCGTTCGCAAGGCTAAGGCCGTTTGTGCTGGATTCGGGCATAGACCTGATACTCCACCCGCCGACCGACTTTTCTTTCCCGTCCGGACACACCGCCTCGTCGTTCTCCGCCGCGGTAACGCTTCTGCTCTACAACAGAAAATACGGCGTTTTGGCCCTGATCGTCGCGGCGCTGATCGCGTTTTCGAGACTGTATCTTATGGTGCACTTTCCGAGCGACGTTATTGCGGGGATCGCTTTGGGCATACTTACCGGCGCGGCGGCCTTTATCGTTACTAAAAAGCTCGAAGCTTTTATTCTGCGCCGCAGCCAAAAACGCGGCGCGGACGGCGAGAAGCGGCGCAAAATATGATTAAGCCTCAGTCGGGAACGACCGGCGCATTTGGATTTTGCCAAAGCGCCGCGGAAACGATCCGCGACCGCGCGTAGGTTCAAATAACAACGGGAATACGGAGGATAAAAATGGATAACAAAAAGTATAAGCTAATAGTATTCGACTTTGACGGCACCCTTGTCGATTCGTTCACCGATATAGGGCTGTCGGTAAATCACGCGCTTTCCGTTCTCGGCTTTCCCGAGCTTCCGCTTGAGGAGTATAAAAACCTGGTCGGACACGGGATGCGCAATCTATGCTTATCGGCTCTGCCGGACGGCGCCAAGGATAAGGCCGACGAGCTGGTAAAGATCTACAACGGCTATTACTTAGAGCATTGTCTCGACCACGCGAGGGCTTTCGACTGGGTTATGCCCCGGCTTAAGCGGATCAAGGAGTCGGGCGCGGCGACGGCGGTGCTCTCAAACAAGCCCGACCACCAGCTGAAGCGAATGGCGTCGCACATATTTAAAGGCGAATACTTCGATCTTGTGCAGGGACAGCTCGAGGGGATACCCATTAAGCCCGCTCCCGACGCGCTGAATATCATAATAGATAAATTCGGCGTTTCAAAATCGGACGTCCTCTACGTCGGGGATATGGAAGTTGACCGCGCTCTTGCGGAAAACGCCGGAGTGGATTTTGAAATGATTCATAACTATTGATTATTTATATCGATTTTATCGCGCGGCTGATCTCGGCCGCGTTTTTTATTGCGGCGCGTTCTTATTGCGAGTAGTTATTTTGCCTGCGGCTTTATATTTAATTTTTTCTCCGCGCCTCTTCCTCCATCCTCTTGCGTTTTTCAAGTTTTTACTGAATAATCGGCTCCTCTTAAGCCAATACTAATCGTAACCATAATTTTCACAGGGGATGAAAGTATTGATCTACACCGACGTAAGTTCCAACCTAAAATATATGAAAGAATTATTCTCATATCCCAAAAACATCGACTTTAGGATCAGAGAATTTAAGGTCAAATTCGGCGAAGACTACGCGGACGCGTTTCTGATATACTTCGACGGAATGGCCAACAAGGATTACCTAAACCGCGATCTGCTCAGACCGCTCATAACCTCCGATCTGGGAGATATCCCGGACGATATCCCCGAGACCGACGTAAACGGCGTAAACGCCAGAACGAATCTGGTCCTTAAGCGAATAGTGACCGCGGGGCCGCTGAGTCTCGGCGACGACCTAAAAACGATAGCCGAAAACGTCTCGTTCGGCGAATGCGCCATATTTATCGACGGGTGCAACCGCTGTTTCTCCGCCGATATAAAGGGCTGGAGCGCGCGCGGAGTGGACGCTCCGTCTCAGGAGGCGAGCCTTGCGGGGCCTCAGGAGGCGTTTTCCGAGATCATCATGACCAACCTCGCGCTCGTCAGGAAGATCTTGAAGAACCCGGACGTGGTGGCCGAAAATATCCCGGTAGGCAAGATCAGCAAGACCCCCTGCGCCGTTATGTACATCAAAAATTTCACCAACCGCAAGCTGATAGACAACGTAGAGGGAAGGCTCAAAAAGATCGGCTCCGACTATATCTTCTCGTCCAGCGACGTCGAACAGTTGATCGAGGAGAAGACGTACATGCCTATGACGCATACGCTCAAGACCGAGCGTCCGGACCGCGCCGCCTCTATGCTCGCAGAGGGCAAGGTCGTTATAATCGTGCAGGGCAGTCCGTTCGCGCTGATCCTCCCGACCCTCGCCGCCGACCTCGTCGAAGCCACGGAGGACAATTACGTCCGGATCCCAGAAGCTAATTTCATGCGGGTGATCCGAATATTCGGGATGCTGATCTCACTATTCTTCCCCGCGCTGTTTATAGCGGTGATGCTGTATCATCAGGAGGTATTGCCGACCGATCTGCTCACTGCGATCGCCGCGAGCCGGGAAAAGGTCCCGTTCCCTATAGTGTTCGAGCTTGTGATAATGCAGCTCGCGTTCGAGCTGATAAAAGAAGCGAGCATACGCGTTCCCAACCCCATAGGCAGCACGCTCGGAATAATCGGCGGTCTGATCCTCGGTCAGGCGGCGGTCGAGGCGGCGATAGTCAGTCCTATACTCATTATCATCGTATCGATATCCGGGATAGGCTCGTTCGCGACGCCGACTCTCGCGCTTTCAAGGTCGCTCGTCCTGCTTCAATTTATATATATAATCGTAGCCGCCGCCGCGGGGATAATGGGTATCGTCTCGGCCGCCTTCCTCTCGCTCGCCCTGCTCGCGTCCGCGGAGACCTACGGCATGCCGTTCCTGGCCGAACTGCTCCCCAGCTCGAACAACAAATACCGCTCGGCCATCCCGGTCCACCCGATATGGAGGAGAAGAAATCGTGTATAATTTCAAAATTTCAAAGCCCGAACTATACCTCTTGATAATCAACTGTCTCATATTCAAAATATTCTCCTCGGCGCCCTCTTTCATATTCTCAGGCGCCGGTTCGGGCGCGCCATTTGCGGCTCTGCTCGGAGGGATAATATTTATAGCGGTAGTCTATATCGTCAAAAAGCCGCTCGAAAGGCTCGGCGGAGGCCGGCGCGGTCTTCCAAGGCCGCTGTATATAATACTGTTCGCATACTTTCTGTGCAGTTCGGTATACGCGCTCTTTGAATTTTCGAGAGTGATAAAGACCTCCGGCTACCCCAATACGCCGATCTGGTTCATACTCTTGTTCATAGGCGTCCCCGCGCTCGTCGCGGCGGTAAAAGGGCTTAAGACCGTATTCAGACTGAGCGGGCTTTTGATCCCGCTGTCGCTGATAGGGCTTCTATTTATATTGATATGCAGTCTCGGCGGCGACGTAAGCGGCTATAACCTTCTGCCCGTCCTCGGCGCCGATAAGGGCGCGACGCTGAGATCCGCGCTCAAGTCGCTTCTGCTCTACACCGACATATTGGTCCCGATAGTTCTATATTCCATAGACGACAGACCCGAATTCGCCGAAAATATACGCTTCGGCGGCGAGAGCGAAGAGAAAAACGACGGGCGCGCAAACCGCAGATCCGGAAAACGCAGGCGGGGGATACACGGCTTTATCTTTCCGGCGCTCGCCGCGGCGGCGATAAACTTTTCGGTAGTTCTGATCTTCACGCTCACTTTTTCCGCCGAAACGATGAAAAATATAGAGGTCCCGCTGTATCCGCTCTCCAAAGCCGTGACGTTCGGTAAGCTGTTCGCCCGGCTCGACGCGCTATACCTCATAGCCGCGCTTCTCTCGTGCATGTCCTATATCAGCGTAAGCGTATGCCTCGCGGTAAAATGCGCGAAGAAAATAAACCTCCGCGCGGGCGCGAAACCGGCGCTCGCCGTAACTTTGGCCGCGCTGTCCTGCTTATCTCTTACATCCTGCTACGACGACAGGGAGATAGAAGAGACCGCGTTCGTCGTCGCGCTCGGTCTGGACGACGCCGGCGATCAAACTCAATATACGTTCCAATTTTCAAATCCGCTCGCCACGGGTCAAAACAGCGGCTCGGGCGAAGGCGGCGACTCGGAAAACCCCACCGTGATAAGCGTTACGGCGACCGCGTCCAATATATACGAGGCTATGATAGAGGCAAACAACAAACTTGGCAAAAACCCCTCGCTCTCCCATCTCAAGCTGATATGCTTCTCGACCTCGGCGGGTTCGCGCTCGGCTCGGCTGTGCGGCGAGCTGCTCGATATTCAGGACGTCAGATCGGACGTTAAGGTATGTATGGCGGAAAACGCCGAGGAATATTTAAACGGCGTGCGAACGGATCTCGAAATGAGTACGGCCAGATATTACGAACTGCTGTTTTCAAAAAACAACCCTCAGATCCCCTCCGTAAATCTGCGCGCCTTCGCAGAGCGTATAAGCTCTAACGCTTCGGACGCGTATCTCCCGGTCATGGACGGCGAGTTCTGCGGCATTGAACTGTTCAGCGGCGGCGTTCCCGTCCTGTTTCTAAACCGCTCCGAGGCCTCCGTATTCAATATCCTAAACGGCGGCGCGAAGGACGAATATATAAGCGCTGACGGATTCGCCTGTCTCGTCTCGTCAGACGACGCGGACGCGGAGTTCTCAAACGGCTCGGTCCTTCTGGAAACGGACGTTGAGCTGAAGATCCTCTCAGCCGCCGACGGGATCGGCGAAGAGGATATCCGAGCTTATATTGAAGAACAGGCGAACGCGCTTCTTTATAAGATCAAGGGGTCCGGCTCCGACCCGTTCCAGCTCCGACTGAAGAGCAAAACGCTCAGCCCTATCGCCGGCGCCCAAGAATTTAATTTTAAAGAGGCGGGCGTTTACGCGCACGTGAATATAAAATGAATATCCGCGGCGGATAAACTGTTTCCGCCGCCTTTTTGCGTTCCCTCGATTCTAAAACGACGCTTTAACCCCGCATATTAAAAATTTTTCCCGGACGACAAAATACGCGTTTAAATCTCTTCCGGCCATGTTATAATATTTCCCGACACAGGTCGGCTTCTATGCTGACTTTATTTTACTTTTGCAGGTATAATAACTTAAAATGCTTAAAATTCTCTCTTTTTCTTCTAATTTAATTTTTTGTAAATTTTTTCTTGACAACTGAAAATATATCTGCTATAATCTATATAACGACAGGAAATCCTGGGTTAATTAATTAATTTAGTTAATTCATCAGCGGTTAACAAAGTCAATTATTTCCATTAATTTCCAAGCATTTCCCGTTAAAAAATACAGACGAAAGGAGGGGAAAGATATGATTAAGTCGACCGGTATCGTGAGACCGCTTGACAATCTTGGAAGAGTTGTTATACCGAAGGAGCTCAGAACCAATTTTAATCTCAAGGAGAAAGATCCCGTCGAGATTTTCGTTAACGACGATATGATCATCCTGAAGAAATACGCTCCGGGCTGCATCTTCTGCGGTAATATAACCGATCTGACAACTTATCATGACAAGCATATCTGCAAGAACTGTCTTGAAGAGTTGGCAAAAAAGAACTGATTGTAAATTAGCTTCTCAGAAATCAACACAGAGCAAATATAAATCGTTCATTGCAATTTATATTTGACAAAGCCAAACAAAGTCCAGAGTCTAACGGCTCCGGCGTCGATATTAATAAAGGAAGGAGGCCTTATACGACTATGCAAGATACTACGTCCAGACCTGTGGATTCGCTTGGCAGAATTGTGATTCCACGCGAACTGCGCGAAAGCTTTGATTTAAACGAAGGGGATTTTGTAGAGATCTCCGCAAGCGACGACGTAATCGTATTAAAGAAGAGCGCTTCGTAATACATAACTTTCATACTGCGAACGCGGACGGCTTGCCGCGGCCATATCTTTAGGTATTACGGCAAGCCTCCCCGCAAATTAACTTGAACGCGAACGGAGTTAACTTCACCGCGTTCTTTAGAGCAACATCAAACGTAAATCTTAGAACGATCTCGGCGCGCTGAAGCTATCGCCGAAATCAAACAAAAGAATAGCTAAAGAAGGGAGGAGAGTTTGTTGACGAATACGTCTTCTATCATTAAAAAGGTTGGGACGCCTGGAAGGGTATCTATCCCAATAGAAATAAGGGAAAGATTCAACTTATTAGATAAAAACTATGTTGAAATGACATTAGAAGGCGATACTATCGTTTTGACCAAACAGACTCCGGGCTGTCTTTTCTGCGGTAGCGAAGAGAATAACGTAACTTACCGCGGTAAACAGATCTGCAAAAAATGTTTGGGTGGGTTGGCTAAGAAATCCGACGACGTTCGCGGGAAGTAATAGCGATCGTCGCGTCTTACGAACATGAGAGGAAACCCGAGTCAAGCAGAAAGGATTATAATATGAAAAAAACGAAAAATAAAACTACGTATTCTGATCGAGGAATCGATTCGGGAGGCAGAGTAGTAATACCAAAAGAATTTCGAGATAAATTAGACATATCCGAAGAAGATAAGGTTGAGATCTACGTCGAAAACGAACGGATAATTTTAAAGAAATTTTTATACTCCTGCGAGTTCTGCGGCGATGTCGAAGACGTGACGGAGTATCGCGACCACTATATTTGCGAAAGCTGCGTCAACGACTTAGCTAAGCTCGCGAACTGCAGTTGAGCCGCTTATAACATAACAGAGACGAGAAAAACTTTTTCTATGAGCTCGGCCGGACGATCGTATATCAAGACCGTTGCAAGGCGAAGATCTTTCGGCCGACGTAACACTTTAATTAATTGAAAAATAATCATCCTTCTTTCTAAATTTTTTATATTGCCGGCGGTATTAAAAATACCCCGGCTTTTTAATTATGCTCTCTTCACGCTAAGAAATTAGAATCGCAATATTTTACCAATACCGTATCTAATTATTGTTCAGCGCCATAAAATCATATAAATTATATCTGAACGAATATTTATTGAATAAATATTTACGCCAAATTTTCAGTATCCGGTAAACAACTTTCCCCATGTATAAAATCGGACGCCGCGCCTTCAACGAAACGGAAATATACCGGAAATTAAACAATAAAACCCAAAACCCCGCCGTAGAGGCGGGGTTTTGGCACACACACACATACTTTTCTGGCATTTCCGATATGCCAATCCTAAAGAAGGATTACTATTGAGAAGCCCTCAAGTATTATTACTCTTTTATCATAACACAGTTTAAGAATTTTGCAATAGTTTTTTTTAATCTCACTAACAGTTTTTTTGCTCAGTATTTATAAAAAACACAATATTTTCACTAAATTAGCTCTTATATTGCCATATTTGTTAGATCTAATCGGGCAAAGGGGCGACTAACCCCCGTCCTCTCGCATCACCGCTCATGCGGCTGCGCAAGCGGCTGTAAATTTCCCGCTATCATGACGCTTTACGGACTTGCGCCGATTAGATTACGTCCATGCTGGGCGAATAAGTAAAGGCGGCCGACATACGACCGCCTAATTATATTCAATTTCAGATACCGGCTTATAAACTAAATTATCAAGCGCATCTTAGAGAGGTATTAATAATTCTCTCTGTAGACTATGATTTCGCTTATAGCGTCTCTGTAGAATCTGGTAAATACCACCTCGTCCTCTTCGATATCTGTTATATCGCCGAGCTCTATGGTGTCGGCCTCGCCGTTTCTGTCCAGATTGACCAGATATACCGGGATGCTGTCGTTTATAGCCAAAGTCCTGTACGCGTTGTTTCTTACGTCGTCGAATACGATTACGTTAGAACCGATGCTCTCGACTCTGAACTCGTTGAGCTCGAGGTTTACGGACGAATAGTTAGAACCGCTCGATACGGCTACGGAGTATGTTATTCCATCTTCGATGGTATAAACGAGTCTATATTTATCCATTCTGTCGTCCGAATTTAGCTTAAACTGGAGCACGTCGCCCTGCTCAAGCGAGAGCGCAAGACTCTGCGGAGTATCAGTCGTAGATGATATACCGGTCTCAAGGTTAGGCGTGATCTCGTCTTCCATGCTTATCGCAACATACTCGCCGTCTTTATAGCCGTAGAGCTTATATTCCTTATAGCCCTCGTCGTTTATCTCCTGAGCGTAGTGGTCGAAGAGGAACAAACTGTCGGTATCCTCGACGCGCTCGGGAGCCGTTCCGCCTACGCTGTAGAAGTATACCACCGCGTCCGCCGTCATGTTTCTGTCCGCGTCGTAGATGTCGCAGATGATGTCGTTAGACGTGTTGACCGACGAATACGAGGAGATAACTCTTACTCTCTCTGGGTCTACCACGCCGGTACCGGATTCGACCGCTACCGAGAAGAATTTACAGTCGTCCGCCAAAGCGTACATACTGCCTATTCTCGCAGGCGTTCCGTTGCTGAAGTATATCGTAGGTCCGTTTGACGTATCGAGGTCGGTGAGAGACGATACGGACGAATAGTCAAGGCTGAACTCGTCCTCATTGTTATATTCGCCGGCCGAGTTATTTGTTATCAGCGGGAAGCTTATACTGCTTATCAAGCCCTCGCTGTTTACCGTCGCCTGGATCAGCTTATATCTGACCTGCTCGCTGTATACGCCGCTGTTGTTCCACGAGTCGATGGACTCCTTAAGCTGAGTCGCCGTCCACTGGCTGTCCTCGCCTCTGTAGTATACGTTGACCTTATCGTTTAAAGTATACGCCGCCAAAGCGCCGTCCTCGGTCACGACTCTGATCTTGACCTCGCCCTGGAACACGCCCTCGGTCGTGATATCGGTCAGGAACATGTATTTATCCGATCCGCTCTGGATCTCGTCCGTGTACGCTACCTTACCGAACGCGTTTATATACAAAGTGATAACGTCGCCCGGATCCGGAGTCGAAACTCCGTTGTCTATCAGATATACGGTCCCGTCTACGGTAACCTCGGTCGGGGTGTTGCCTACCGCCGTTCCGTACTGCATGTACTCGTCCTCGGAAGCCGCGGAGTAGGTTCCCTGTACGACCGTCGCGATCTCGCCTTCAACTCTGAAGTCGGACACGTACAGCACATAATGCTTATCGTCCGAGCCAAGACTTTCTGAAACCGAAACTACGTCGTCTTCCTCTATCTCGCTAAGCTCGATCTGCGCTCCGTCCTTGATTATATTAAATCTGTATTCCGTCGCGTCCGGCTTGAGTTCGAGGGTGGTCGTACTTCCCGCCGCAGTCTGAAGAACTATTCTGTCGTCGTCCGCGTTCACGCGATCCGCTATGTAGTTAACGTAAGTCGCGACGTAGACGAGGTCTATGCGGCTGTCGCCGTTGTTGTCGAGGTAAGCTACCGTACCGCGCTCCGGAGCGAGGATGTAGTTATAGTAGTCCGCGCTCTTGGTCTCAAGCGTGTTGTCGTATCTTCCGTTATAGATAACGGCCGCGCTCGTCGGCACGCGGAGAGTGCGCTCGTTTCCGCTGTTATCTGAGTCGTATCTGACGGTTACCGACGCGTCGCTTGTCTCGATCGTGGTTATGTCGCTTCCGCTAAGCTCGACCATGTTGTTCATGTCGGCCTCGAGTCCTATCGAAACTATGTCGCTGACGCCGGACGAATCCTTAACGTACGCCACTACCGCAAAGCCGAGGTAGTCGGACGCGTTGGTGTAACCCGTTCCGTATATGTACAATCCGCCGTCCTCGGTCTGGATCGTGATCCTGCCTTCGTCGTTCTCAGCGCCCGTCTCGTTTATGCTGGTAAAGCTGTTGGAGATAACCGTTCCTCTTACCTCGTATACGTCGAAGATGCTCTCGATCAGGTAAGCGTTGTTATCGTCCATATAATATTCCAAGGCGCCGTTCTGGCCGTATACCGTCGTCAGGACTCTGGTAAACAGCGCGTTGTACGCGTACATCGCCGTAGCGCCTCTGGTGATGTTAGCGCCAGACACAAAGGGTTCGTTGTCTAAAACGCCTATTTCGTTAGCCAAACGATAGTATCCCGAAGGATAGCCGCCGTTCGCCTCCGCGATCTCGTCGTAGCCGATACCCGCGATAACCATCTTGATATACTCGTCGTATGTTACCGGATCTTCCGGTCTGAAGTATCCGTCTCCGTCGCCGGCTATAAATCCTACCTTGGTCGCGGTGTTGATATAACTTGTATACCACTGTCCGACCGGAACGTCTAAGTAGATCTGATTCTCGCCGTTAGCGGTATCCGCCGACGGCATGCCTATCAATCTGAGGATCATGGCCGTAGCCTCCGCGCGGGTAACCTCCCTGTCCGGGTAGAAGTTTCCGTCGTCGTCGCCGGTCACTATTCCGAGTCCGACCAACAGGTCTACCGCGTTCTCATACTGCGTCCCTACAACGTCGGGCAGCGATACGCGCTTCTCCTCCGTTACCGCGTCGTCTACCGTATCCTCTGTGACAACGTCTAATTCATTGTCCGTATCTTCCTCGGCCGGAGCCGCGGTTGCATCCGCGGCTTCGGTCGTGTCTTCTTCAGTATTTGCAGCGTCTGTCTGCGTCTGCGCTTCTATAGCGGCTTCCGTATCCTCGTCGGCGAAGGCCGCGACGCTGAAAGCGCTCGTGAGCATCATTACCGCCAAAACAGCGGCTAAGCTTTTTCTAATATACTTTAACATCTCTTGTTCCCCCTCTGCTTATTTCAAGCCTTCGTTAACGACGTAAATGATCTTTGCAGCCTCGGATCTGACGGCGTTATTATTCGGTTTAAACGTTCCGTCTTCATAGCCGTTTATTATACCGTATTGCTGCGCTCTGGTCACGGCGTCTTTCGCGTAATCCGCGATCTCGGCCTCGTCGCTGAACGAGATCATCTCGCCGACTGTGAATTCTATGCCTTTGGCCGTAACCACTCTATCGATTATTACCGCCATATCCTGCCTTGAAATCAGGTCGTCCGGTCTGAAATCGCCTTCAGGATAACCTGTTATATATCCGGCCGCGGAGCCTATGCTTACCGCTTCGTAATACCAATCGTCCGTCGCAACGTCGCTGAACGACGCGGACGACTCGGGCATAGCGTCGCCGGTCATATTGACTATCATCTGTACGAATTCGGCTCTCGTCACGTTGTTCTCGGGATAGAAGTTACCGTCGCCAGCACCCTGTACCAGGCCTTCCGCCGCAAGGCTCTCGATAAATTCATAACCCCAGTACGACTCCGGTACGTCTGCGAATCTCTGACCGCCGGTCTCGGTTCCGGGCGTAGGAGTCGCCGTAGGCGTTCCGGTTCCGCCGATTCCGCCGGTTCCGCCGCCCATAAGGCCGCCGCCTCCGGTGATGGTTCCGCCGCCGGTACTTCCGCCGCCGGTCGAGCCGCCGCCTCCGCTCGGGATGTCGGTACTCGTCTCGCCGCTCGTTCCGCTGACGGCTACGGTCATGGTGTTAGTCAAACCGCTGTCGCTCGTAGCTCTTACGATGACTTCGCCGGTCCGCGCCGTACTCGAAACCGTCAGAACGCCGGTGTTTACGTTAAACGACGTTCCCGCCGCGAGTTTGGATACCGTCCACTTGAGACCGTCGTCCATCTCGTCGCCGAATCTGTCGTATACCTTAGCGGTATAGTTATAAGTTCTGTCGTTGTCCGCCGCCGTTACGCTGCTCTCGCCCGAAATCTCAAGGCTCGACGCGATCTGATCGGTCGTAAGGCTGAGCGGGGTCTCCGTCGAAAATCTGTCGCCCTCCGCGGTCGTTACGACTACTTCTATACCGACCTCGGGTTCGTCGTCCAGATTTATTCCTCCGGGTACTCGAATGTACCACTGGTTATTCTGATTTACAACGCTTATGCTTGTGAGCTCGCCCTCGGCTACCATGACGTTCGCTTCTATTGTCGCGCCCGTCGTATCGACGATTCCGCCGTTTTGATCGACGAGATCGATATCGATCGGTATCATGTTATCCTCGTCGGGTCTTATCTGTATAGTTCCGTTGATATTTATCTGAACCGACGTGGGCTGGAGCTTATTCGCGTATACGCCGAGCGTGCCTACAAGGTAGCTATTGCTCCTTGACGTCGCGCTTACCGAGAACGAAAGTCCTCCGGTCTGCTCGCTTCCGAGTATCTGATTAACAGCGTCGGCCGTCATTGTGAACGCTCCGTTTCTGTCGATCGAAACGCCCGATATGGACGAGTTGACCGAGAAGTTTATGTCGCTTACGTTAGTCATTACCTGACCGAACTGATCGTATACCGTGTAGCTGTACTGCGTCGAGAAGCTCTCTCCGTACGTGAGACCGAGTCTCGTCGGTCCGTTCACTTCTACGGTCGTAGCCGTCGGAGCTACCGAGCCGCCTACCTGTACTCTGTACGAATTCGTCACTCCGTTGCTTGTCGCGTTGATCGTCAGCGTCGAAGCGCCAAGTTCGGACGTTACGCTGAGTATACCCGTATCAGGATCTATAGACGCGCCTCTCGGATTACCCTCGAGCGACCAGGTTATCTTAGGATAGCCTACCAGCTCCGGATGTTTGGAGTTGAATACTACGTCGTCGTCCACATAGTCGGGTCTGGAACCGCTCGCTATGTAATTCTCGTAATAATCGCCGCCGGGAACCTCGTAGTTCGCGAGTTCTAAGTCGTACGCCGGATTGGTCATACCGTTGTTCTCGCTGTTGTGGATACCGGTCATCGTGTTATTGTACTGGTCGAGCAACTGAGCCTGATAATTATACGTCAGCGTTCCAGTCGTCGCGGGTTTCCTTATAGAGGAGTCGCCCGATATCTGTATGCTGTTAGGTCTTGAGAGTTCGTCCTGAGTGAGTACTAACATGGTCTCTCTCGGAACGTTCCCGTCGAATACCTCGTAGGTCTCTTCATTATATAACGTACCCATGCCGAGGTTGACGGTCTTAGCCCTGGTGCCCTGGTTGATAACTATTACCGAAGACGCGCCGTTAGCCGCGGTGAGCTTATATGCGAGGATATCCTCGTCGCCGACGTCTATCTTCTCGGTCGTTATACCGTTCTCGCCCTTCTGGACCGGAGTTACTACGTTGAGCTGGCTCTGGCCTCTCTCAGCCGAGATGCTTCTGAGCACCTCCTGATACGGATAATCCATATCCGGGAGCTGCGGAACAACGTTTGCCGCTCTCATCCTGTCGTATACAATAGAGGTATCCTCGGGGTAGAGGAAGTTGGTCTCTACGTTATAGTTATAGTATCCGATAGACGTAGCCTTTCTGTTAGCCTGGTCTACCTGGGTCTCGTACGCGGCTACAGGCAGGTTGAACTGGGTGTAGGAGCTGTTGTCCTTTACCTGATCCCAGATTACTATCGAATCCATGCCGTTCTTGAGCATCGCGAAGTGCCTGTAGTGCTCTCCGCCGCCGCCCGCGCCTTGAACTTCTATTTTCGTTACCGTCTTATCGACCGAGTCGTTGAATGACGAATAAATCAGATCGCTGACGCCGCTTGCGCTCGCTACGTCCACTGTTTGAATATGATTAGACATATTATTAGCGTTATTGTCAAGGTTGATCTCCCTGATCGGTTCGCTTGCGCTCGTGCTGTAGAACGTGAAGCAAGCGTGATTTGACGATGACAAATAGATGCCTTTCGACGACGTATCCCAGTAATTCTCGACCGAGGTATCTACTACAAGGAAGGCTCCGTTTTTAAACAAGGTAAAGCTTCCCTGATCCTCGTGGCCGTGAGCCATATCGCGTGTAGCTGAAATACCTACCGCAAGCGTCTCGTTATTTCTACCCGGGTTATTTCTATACATAATCGGGCTGTATTCATGATAATAATCCGTCGAAGTCAATGTAAACGGAATATTATTTCTGTTCGACGTATCAAGAGGCAGGAAGAATACCGTAAGCGGAACGCCTTCGGTGTCGCATCTGACCGGCGAACCGGCTCTCTCCCAAGTTGAAAGCATCATCGCCGCAAGAGTCGGATTGACCTCCTCGACCTCGGGCGCGTACTGCGCGAGCATCGCCATTCCCTGCGCTCCCTCGGTGATATTCGTATCGCCGTGCGTCGGCGAGGAAACGTTTCCGTTCGTGTAGGTATACGGCGCCGTCTGCGTCTGAACGCCGAACTCGAATATAAGCGGTAACTTGGTGTTTATAAACCAATTATCATTCATACAATTCGAGTAGAACTTGGACGACGACGCAACTCTCGAATACGCCGCCCACATGTATCTGAGCGACTCGGAGTAAGCTCCCGAGTTGGATATGTTATTCTCAAGGTTTACCTTCTGCTGCCATTCAGCGCCGTCGATTATCTCGTTGGCGTGGAATATCTTGCTCCGCATCATACCCGGATTATCCGGATCCTCTTCTCTAAACGCGAGCGCAGTGCAGGCCGAGCCTAAGAACATATCTGTGTACCAGTTACTGTTCATAACCTGTTCGTCTTTATAAACCGAATTGTCTCTTCTTGATACGCAGTAGTCGACCAAACGTTCCACCATTACCTCGAACTGTTCCATCTCGTAATCGGTAAAGACGTCCGCGTCCTCGATGACCGAGTACATTGACAGCATTACGGATAGTTGTCGTCCAAGCTGAACCTCGCCGCGGGCGTTACACTCCATGTTGGTCTGCTCGTTCACCTCTACCGATTCAAGGAAGTCCGACGCAAAGGTAAGCAAACCGTATTTAACCTTTTGCGCAGAAACCGTATCTCCAGTTATCATGTAATAGAACGCGTCGCCCCACGACGGTCTCTGATTAGCGCTGTAACGGAAGTTGAAATAGTGCTGCGAACCGCCGCTTATTTCGTTACCATCTATATCATAGTATCTTATCCTGTATATTACGCCGTTGTCCGCCGTTATCGGGTTGCCGTTGAACCCGTTGAGGTAGCCTTCCTGCTTGACCATAGAGTTTACGGTCAGGGACGCGCTGCCGGTCAGCGGTACCGCGTTGCCGTTTGAATCCTTGTTGATCGCGAACATGTAGTTCTTGATATTGCTGTTTGAATCGTCGCCTCTGGTCGGGTCGGTATACCTGAGTATAACGTTATCGTCCGAGGTCTGGTTGGTTATCTTGACCGAGTAGTTTCCGGCGTTCTTGTAACCCGTCCGCTGCTCTCTGCCGACCAGATTCGAGTTTAAGTGTACGGTGTTGCCCTCGCTGTCTATAGTCTCCCAACCTACCGGCGTCTCGTAGTCGTCGCCCGGCTTGGTCTCCCACAGTTCGAAACCTAAGTTATCTGAACCGTACTCGGTACGCTCGTTATCGAAAGTGAGTATCTGCTCGGAGTTAGCGTTAAGCAGCGACGCCGTATCTACCCATACATGACCGATCCAGTTAGGCGTAGCCTCGTCCTGCCCGTATTTAGCGGTCTCCTCAGCGACTCGCGCCTGAGCGTCCGCTTCGTTTATATCGCTCGGCAGTTCGATCTCGTACGATACGTACGCGACTCCGGCTCCCGGCTTGGAATTGACCGCGCGTCGTCCGGTCGAGAACGTCTCGAAACCGTTACCGGCTCCCGACGCGTTCATAAACTCGACAAGATCGTCGTACCACTTCTGATCTCTGCCGTAGGTATAATCGTATGTCGTACCGTTGGCCGTAGTGATCTTCTCGTTCATAAAGAGCGCGTAGCCCCACTGATACATATCCAAACTCTTAGCGTCGTTGTTAGCTATCTGACTCTCATAGTAGCTTCTGAGTTCTGGTATTTGCTCGACCTTCTGCTGCATCTCCAGTTTCTCCTCCGGAGTGAAGTAGAGGGTGGAATCCGGGTCGATCAAATTTCTCTTATACTGGTTGTTGCTTGCGTCGCGCATAGCGTCGAGCAAAGCTACGAGCGTGAGACCTACTTCGTTCTGATCGCCTACTTCGATCGCCGCGTCGGCCGCGGCCTTAGCCGCCATCACCGCGTCGTAGTCCTCCGGTCTGTAGTTGCCCGCGTCCGTACCCACGTTGCCCGTAGGATCGCTACCGTCCGCGCTTCCAAACTTCTTTATGAACTTATCGTAGAGAGATACGATAAAGTCGTACTTCTCGCGCAGGCTCTCGTATGTGGTCTCGTTCGTCGTGACCTGGAGATACGGATAGTACTCGTGACCCGCGCGCCTGGAATACATATCCGATCCGTTCGTATTGTGGTTAACTCTTGCGGAAGCCATATAGTCCGACGTGTCATGACCTATCATAAACGTCATGTTCGTATTTGAACCGTCATGCTCCTTGATCGCGTCTTTGGCATAACCGTATGCGTCGTACACAAACTGCGTAGGTTTCGCAGGGTAAGCGACGTTACCGGACGGCAGAAGATCCCAAATTATCTCCTGCGTTCCGTCCAGAGCCAGGATCTGATCTCTATCCGTGCTTACCAGCGCCGCGGTATCGGGATTGCTCGATACAGAATCATAGTCCGTGTTAGACTCCGACCAATCGGGGAGCACGTCGTCCGCCAGGTAGTATGTGATTATGTCGGTAGCTCCCGAATGGTATTTTTGGAAGCCAAGCTTAATATTTGTGATAACTTTGTCGCCGTCCCGAGCTTCAAGTAACTCCTTATACTCTTCGCCTAAATCGTATTTCAGAAGAACGGCCGCGCGTCCTCCTCCTACGGTTAACGTAGCTCCGCTTGTCGCCGCGGACGCGCTCCTGCCGCTTTGCAGATACGTCTCGTCAGTCGTCTTCATTTTATCCACGTTATACGCGTCGGCCAGGATATGATACGAGGTGTACCAATCTATCGTCGCGTAGAGACCGGCGCTCATGCCGTTTACAACGTCTTCCGTCTCGTACATGTTAAAGTGCTTAATCTCTCTGCTTATATCGATATCCTGCGTCGCGTGCATATATCTGCCTCTTATAAAACCTACTTCGTGGTTATATTCGAGAGAAGCCTTCGCTTCGTCGATAGCGTGCTGCAAAGTCTCTTTGTCAGAGTTATAGTGGAAGTACGGCTCCCAAAGCAGGGTCGTCTCCGCTCTGTAGACCAGAGCGTTGAGCAATCTTCTGTATTCGCTGAAACGAACCTTATAATTTTGCAGAGTCTGTGCAAGCGGATCTTGAGTCCTCGTCTCCTCGTCGATATCGTCCGACAGCTTAGCGGTCAGGATCATGTCCTCGCCGCCGTATATGAGGTCGGTGCACATATTGTACATCTGAGCGTAGGACGCGTCTTGATTAGCGTACAAGACCTTAGCTTCATCGACCGTAGCCTTAAACTTATCCCACGCGCTCTTTGGGATCTGACCCCAAAGCGCGGCCGCCGCCGTATCCTCGCTCGAGTCGTCGTAGTATGCGAGCGTGTTCGCGTCCGGAACGTTCTGTACCGACGGTTCCGTGACTTCGCCTTTTACGACTATGTTCTCGTCCTTGATATAGTAGTTTGTATAATAGTTCTCTACGACGTTTCCGTCAACGTTGCTCTCGACCTTAACGCCGAGCGCCTCCTCAGCCTTCTCGATTATCTTGCCGAGGTCGTCGCGGATGTTGTCGGTCATCTCGCTCGAGATCTTGGGAACGTATATCGTCAGCGGGACTTCCATTGTGGTTCCGCCGTATGTCAGCGTAACGGTGACCGTTACCTGCGCGGTGCTCTCCTCCGCCGTCGGGCGGGTGATCTGTGTCTCGCCTGTAACGTTGCCGACGCTGAGGTGAGTCTCGTCGCTCGATACGAAGTTGCCTATCGTTACCGTCTGTCCGCCGGCGTCTATCTCGTTGATAAACGTGAAGTCGGTAGTCTGAGACTTCTGGTCGTACATCTCGCGGAGATTCTCGGCTGCGACGCTGAGTATCTCGTCGGCCTCTGCCGGTTCTCTTTCTACCTTAATATTATATCTCTTTATAACTCTCTCGTTGTTATCGTTTCTGATCCTTGCGGTGAGGGTGACGAGCGCGTCGCCTTCAAGATATGAGTTCGGCGTGATCGCCGCTCTGCCGTCTTCGCCCATCTCGCTTATATTAATGACTTCGTCGTCGCTCGACGACCACTCTATCTCGATATTATCGCCTATGTAGATAGGCAGAGCGATATAGCCGTCGCCTCTGTCTTCCTGGGTGGACAAAAGTATCCTGTTGTTCAAACCGCTCGGGTTCTCGGCAGAGTAAGCGTTTTGGTTAAGACCCGCCATCGTCTCGTCTATTTCCATAGAAGTAGCTATGAGTTCCTTATACGTCTCGTCCTCGCCGCTCTTTACGGTGGATACCGTAAGCGTAGGAATGTACTCGTCGCTCATCGCCGTCTCTTTAGCGTATATATTGGACGCGTTTGCGCCGTCCGAATCCGCCGCTTCGTATATAACGACCGTCACGCTCGTATGGCCTTCGGCCTGAGCCTTCTGAAGACCCTGGGTTATATCGCCGGATATGGAGCCGGTGCGGATCTCGCCGGTGGCCAGTACGGGATACTGGATTATCGGCTTATCGAGCGCAGCCGTAAGCGAGTTCCAGGTCATCTCCGGGTTTGATCCGGTATCGTTCCATGTATATATGAGGTTGTTCGGATCTTCGTCGTCCAGAACCGCGTACGCGACCGTTCTCACGCCGCCGCTGTACATATACGCGTTGACCTGAGCCGAACTTACCGTGCCCGCCAGCTGAGACAGGTCGAATCTCATTACCGCGATACCGCGCGCGCCGTCTATGCTGGTCACGTCGCCGTCGGCGTTGAATACCGAGTTCATACCCGCGACCATGCTGTTTTTATCGTTGTTCTCGCCCGCGACGGAGCTTCTTATATATGTATCCGCCTCGACCGGGATGGTATACGTCGTCCTCATCGCGTAAACGTAGATAAACACCGGTCTCGACATAACGTTGCCGTTTTGGTCTCTGAGCGTAGCGGTCACCGTTACCTCGGCGTCCTCGTCGGCCTCGGGTCTTACGACCGTCGCGTGAGCGTAGTCGCCCTCGGCGTTGTTGTCGATCGAGATAGCCTCGTCGTTCGAGGTGTAGGTAGCGGTTATTGTCGAACCGTTGATGTTATAGCTCTTAGGCAATTCGAAATCCTGATAAACTTCCGTATAACCGAATCTCGACTCGAACTCTCTCGCCGCGAGTTCAAGGAACTCGTTCTCGGTAGCTTCAAGAGTCGTTACCTTAGTATTATACGTCCTCGTAAGAGTGGTCCCGCCGACCGTGATCGCAGCCGTAAGCTCGCCGTAAGACGCTCCGTCTATGTAGCTCGGCTGGGTTACCGTACCGTCGTTTGCGAGGCTTTCGTTCGTAGACGTCCACGTAATAGTCGCGCCGTCGTAAGTCGGAAGCGTTACGCTCGACTTGAGCGAGATACGATTGGAGAGGTATACTCCGTCTATATCGTTTCCGTCCGCGTCCTTGGCCGGAGCCGCTACGTTAGGATCCTGGGATATTGCGTACATACCGTCGTCTACCGCCTTAGCCGCCGCGATCGCGGTATCGAGATCGGGGTTGGCGTCGTCGTATGTAACGACCAGCTGAGGAACAAGGGTATCGTCGCCGTTGGTTATCGAGTAGATCTCGCTGGCGTTGGTTCTTGAATCCTGCAGCGCGTATGCGAACAGCGTGAGCTTATTGTTGCCCATAGCCTGCATAGCCTGGACCGCTCTCGTGACGTCGAACGAGTTGGCCTGGTTCCTGTTGAGCGGGCCTATGTCCGCGTTCCAGTAGTTGGCGATGCGCTTCTGCGCGTCCTGCATAAAGGTAGACCAGCTGAGGTTGTCCTCGTGGCCGTTACCCATGCCCTCCTGCCAGTTGTACAAGACCGTCTCGCCGTCGTCGGTATCGTCGACGTAGCTTATGATCAGGTTGTCGCGAGCGTTGTTGCGCTCGTTAAGTATAAGCTCGGCGCTCGTCACCGTTCTGCCCGCCGCGTTCAGCTCGCTTATATCAAAGGTATAAAAGCTAACGCCTCTGTTGTTGCTAAGATCGTACGCGTCGCCGTCTTCGGTGTTCGAGGTGACTTCGTACCAGGTAGTGTTAGAACCGTTTCTGCTGTTGTCGGCGCTCTCGTTCGTCGAGCTGCCCTGGCTGCGGATGTATGTGTCCGCTACCGGTATGATCGTCTCGGAACCTGTTTCGGAAAGTTCGGCGGACTCTTCGCCCGAACCGGTCTCTTGATCGCCGAACCATTCTTCCTCGGTTATGCCGAGCATCTCCGCCTCGTGGGGCAGTTCGCTCTCTTCGGTCTGAACGCTCTGAGTCGCAGCTTCGCTTTCCGCGCTCTGTTCTTCATCCGCGAAAACGCCCATGCTTATGCAGGACGTCAGCATTGCGAATGCAAGCAAAAAAGCGAAAACTCTGCGTATGCATCTGTTTCCGTTCATTTGATTTCCTCCTTTAAAGTTATGTGTGTATAGATTTAATTTTTTAACGTTTTCATATTCCGCAAAATTCTTGACGGAACGTCTATATCAATACGACCTCTTCGTTTAATTAAACTTATCCGCTCGCCGCCGAATATGATCCGCGTATTAAGTCTCCGCTTAGCCGCGATACTCTTATTTTTATTCGATCTTTTTTTGTTCTCGGCGCGTAATAAGTCATATTAATATTATTATAGCCAATTATACAACATCTACATAAAAACAACATTGCACATCTTGCCGTTTGTGTATGTTTTTTGTGGACTTTTATACAAGCAATATTTGCATGTTTTTCGCCATGGCTGTCAAAAATTACAATATGTTTTCTGACATAATATAATATTGCTTTAATCTAAAGGCGTCTACTATTAAACTTGCCCAATTTATAATTCATTCGCAAAAGACAAATATACAAACGTTTATAAACAATTGTACAATGTTGCTGGTTCCAGAAATATCAAATTAACCTTACTCGCAACTAATTCTCCGCGTTTTCCGCGTCCGCTCCGGATTTTTTATCACGCCGCTCCTCCTCTGCGTGCGCATATTTTTCTTTCCGGCGTTCTTTTTTCAGCCGCTTAAGCCTTTTGGCCGTTTCTAACCTCGCGTGGGTCTCGGCGATCTCCTTTGGCGTTTTGAGCTGGGGAATAAAGCTTTTCGCAAACCAGCCTTTGCCGCGGCCTGTGATATATAAAAATCCGATTATCGAGAAAATAGCCGCGCCGATAAAGTTTACTATCAGATCCTTCATGGTATCGACCACGCCTATATCGAGATAGCCGTCGATCGCCCATTCGACGGGCTGGCCGTTTACCTCGCCGTAGATGACCGAACGGGTTATATCCTTTATCACTATCGGATCGTTGAGCCCGCTTGGGTTGATGAGAACGGAGGATATTCTATTCACTATCCAGTCCTTCTGCATATCCGTACCCGTTACGGAGTCCATGCCAAATTCAAAAAACTCCCATATTACGCCCACCGTCATGGAAAAGCAAAACGCCACCAAAGACACGAACAACGGAGACATATTTATATGGATCCGAGGCGTTTGGTTCAGAATATCTATCATGGCGAAACCGATCGCCGCCATTATGAATCCGTTTATCGTGTGGAGTATATTGTCCCAGTTGGGTATGATCGTATAAAAGCTCTGTATCTCGCCCAGGATCTCGGCGGCGAAAATAAACAGCATTATGACGACCTCGAGCGCCATTGGCAGTTTGATATTCAGTTTTAGATTGACTATAGTCGGGATCATAAACAGCGCAAGCGTGAGCACGCAGATGAACACGTCGTGATAGTTGCCCATCATGAATTGCCTGATCAAAATAATTATCACAAAGACGCTTAACACGTTATGCAGTATCCTGCTTTGCAATATTCTTTTTTCGTTGTCGTCCATATTCTTTTTATTCTTTGATTTCCTAAGCATTTAAACCTCCCGCCGTTTTTATTTAAAACGGGCTTAAAGCTGTTTCAGTCCGCTATGATAAAGCGCTCCGCGATTTTTAAATTATAGCGCCTCGCGGAGGGATTGTCAATCTTGGCGCGCCTTAAAAATACCGATTTACCGCGAACGGCGGTTTCGATCCAAAACGCGGCCGCTCCGCCCCTGCCGGCGCCAACTAAAAACCGCCGCAAATCCGTTTACGCGCAAACTTTGCGTCCGAAATTGAGGCGGTATTTAATAATTATGTTAAAACTTAGATATCGAATTTGTTGTGGATCACCTGAACGGCTCTCTCCGCGTTCTCGAGCTTTATGAGCACGGATACCTTGATCTCCGAGGTGGATATCATATGGATATTTATACCGGCGTCGAAGAGCGCTTCGAACATCTTCGCCGCAACGCCGGGGTTGTTGACCATACCCGCGCCGACTATCGAGACTTTGCACAAATCGTCTCTATGATTTACTTCTTTATAATTAAGTATTCCCTTAAGCGACTCGATCGTCTCAAGCGTGTCGGCTTCCTTGTCGCGGGTCACTGTAAAGGCTATGTCCTTGGTCCCCTCTCTGCCTACCGACTGGAGTATCATATCTACGTTTATGCCCTTCTTAGCGAGCGCCGAGAATATCCTAAACGCGATACCCGGGGTATCCTCCAAGCCTATCACCGCTATTCTCGCTACGTCGTTGTCGCGGGTCACTCCTCTTATCAACATCTTTTCCACATCAGTTACCTCCTTAACAATAGTGCCTGGCGTTTTTTCAAAGCTCGATTTTACTTCTAATTCCACGTTATATTTCTTAGCCATCTCGACCGAACGGTTATGCAGGACGTTCGCGCCCAGGCTGGCGAGTTCGAGCATCTCGTCGTAGGTTATCTCGTCCAGCTTCTTAGCGTCGCCGACTATTCTCGGATCGGCCGTGTATACGCCGTCCACGTCGGTGTAGATCTCGCATTTATCCGCGTGCATCGCCGCCGCTATCGCGACTGCGGACGTATCGCTGCCGCCGCGGCCGAGCGTCGTAATGTTGTCGTACTTGTCAAGTCCCTGGAATCCCGCAACGATCACTATGTTATGCTTATCGATCTCGGACTCCATTCTCTCGGTGTCTATATTGTTGATCCTCGCGTTACCCGCTACCGCGTTTGTGTTAAAGCCCGCCTGCCAGCCGGTCAGAGACACTACCGGACAGCCCAGTTTCTGTATCGCCATAGCGAGGAGCGCTATCGAGATCTGCTCGCCGCTCGAGAGCAGCACATCCATTTCGCGTTTCGACGCCTTTGGATTGATCTCATTCGCCTTCGCGATCAAATCGTCGGTCGTATCTCCCTGAGCCGAGACCACGACTATAACGTCGTTGCCCTCTCTGTAGGTATCAGTCACGCGGCCCGCCACATTTAGGACTCTCTCCGCGTCCGCGACGGAACTCCCGCCGAATTTTTGAACGATTAATGCCAAATTAATTACCTCCCATTTTAAGAAACGCCAGTAAAGCGCTTCCCTACGATTTATTTATTTCTATAATATCATGCCCTGTTTGAACACGATTACACTAACATAATATTTCTCCGCTCCGGTTTAATTGTATCTCTTTACAACCCGAGCGCGTTTCTTCATTTATATATAAACCGTCTCGCTCAGCCGATCTGAGCCGCGCCCCGGTTGTCTACGTCCAGCATTTTAAGGCTCCAGCGTCTGTATTTCTTTTCGAGAGCTTCTCTGACCTCGCGCTCGAAGTTTTGGTTGTTCCGCCTTACCATAGCCATGACCGTAGGTCCCGCGCCGCTTAAGTACACGCCAAGCGCGCCTTTGGCGTAGCAGAGTGAGAACAGATCGTCCATATGCGGCACAAGCGTCTTTCTGAATCTCTGGTGCAGCTTATCTCCGACCGCGTAACGTATATTGTCGTACTTCCCTAAGATCAGACTCGACGCGAGCAAGGCGCTGTGCCCCGTATTATACACCGCGTCGCTTCTTGAGACCGTATTGGGCAGTACGGTTCTGGATTTCTTGGTCTTTAAAATGAAATCGGGTATGAGCGCCGCAAACCTTAGGTCGTCGTTCATATCCGTCTTAACATAATCGACCGCGATCCGGCCGAGCCTATCCTTTCTCAGGACGCTTACCGTAAAACCGCCGAACAGCGCCGGCGACACGTTGTCCGGATGCCCCTCCAGCTCGGTCGCGAGTCTCAGCAACTCGTCGTCCGAGACCTTGCCGCCCGTCAGTTTATTCGCGGCCGCCAGACCCCCGACTATGCCGGCGCTGCTGCTGCCCAGACCTCTGGTCAGCGGCACGTTGTTTTCAAGCGTAAGCTTTAGCCCCTTATGCTCGTAGCCGATATAGCGGAAAAGTCTTTGCATCGCTTTGTAGACGAGGTTTCTCTCGTCCCGAGCCAGATATTTCTCCGAATCGTCCGGGATGTCTATTACCAGTTTTCCGTCTCCGGTCTCCTCCGCCGTTATATAGTTATATAATGTAAGCGCGATACCCATGCTGTCAAACCCGGGTCCCATATTGGCCGACGTAGCCGGAACTCTGATCTTAACCATATAACTCTCCTTTATTATAAAGTAAATACAAACTCCGTTTTTCCCAAAATCAGCGCAGAAAACAGCGGCCGGCGATAGTTCGCAAGCCCGTCGATCCCGCCGCGCGCTCTATCCGTCTGAAAACAGGTCCGGATAGATCCGCCGCGTCAGGTCTCGGCTCGCGCGCCCTTATACCGATCCGCGCGCTCTGCGCCGCGTATATCTTCTAATCTTCTATCAATCTGATCTTAGCGAGAACGTCGAAACCGCCGAGTTCGGCCGAGATCAGCTTATCGAGCTCGTACGCGTCCATGCTCTCGGTCACAACGGCCAGCTCGTCTTTGTATTTATCTCCGCCGAGGCGTATAACGTCGAATTTATTCTTATCAACTTCGGCCGTCCCTTCGCTTGTCTTAAGTCTTAGATAGAACCTCGTCTTCATCTTCTTCTCGTCGAGCACGTAGCCCTCCTTCTCTTCCTTCCAGCCGAGACGGATATGCTTATCCTTGTGCTTGACTATATCGATTATATCCGAGACGACCGCGCTCGCCGTCGGCAGCGAACCCGCGCCTCTTCCGTAGAACATCACGTCGCCGAGGCCCTCGCCTCTTACCATAATGCCGTTGAACACGTCGTCTATGCCCGCGAGCGCGTGATCCTTATGGAGCAGCGCCGGGCTGACGTAAGCGTACACGCCGTTCTCCCGCTTCGACGCCACGCCGAGCAGTTTTACCACGCAGCCGTATTTGTCCGCGTATTCGACGTCCTGAAGCGTTATCTTGGTTATCCCCTCGCAGGAGAGTTTGTCGCTGTCTACATATGTTCCAAAAGCGAGCGACGCGAGTATCGCTATCTTCCTGCAGGTGTCGTGTCCCTCTATATCGGCCGTTGGATCCTTCTCCGCGTAGCCGTTCTCCTGCGCGCCTTTTAAAGCCTCCTCGAAAGTCGCGCCGTTCTTTATCATCTGCGTCAATATATAATTTGTGGTCCCGTTTAATATACCGAGTATATCGGTAAGTTCGTTAGCTATAAGGCTTGAATACAGAGGACGTATTATCGGTATCCCGCCTCCGACGCTCGCCTCGAACAAATAGTTGACGTTATGCTCCTCGGCGACGCGCAAAAGCTCGGTGCCGTGCTTTGCGACAAGTTCCTTATTTGAAGTTACGACGTGCTTGCCCGCCTCGAGCAGGCTCTTTGTAAACTCGTACGCCGGCTTCGTTCCGCCCATGACCTCGGCGACTACGCCGATCTCCGGATCGTTTAGTATATCGCTGAAATCCTTGGTGAAGCAATCGAACTTGCTGTCCGGAAAATCCCTCAGATCGAGGATACGGCTTATCTCGATATCCTCGCCGCTCCGGCGTTTCATAGAATCCGCCTGAGTGGAGATCAGTTCGCCGACTCCGCTGCCTACAACTCCAAAACCCATTATAGCTATCTTCATCTATTCAAATCCTCCAATTTAATTTTACGCAAGCTTTCCGAGCGCCTAACCGGCGCCGGGCTCCGACCGGAAACGCGTTTTTCTTCTGAGCGTCTTTTCTTTTATTCAGACCCTCCGGCTCGACCTTGCTCAAACATGGCCAAACTCCAAGCAAATAACAAACTCAAATCGAAAACGCGCGGCGTTCGGGGCGCTATCCGTATATTCAGATCGTCCGATCTAATCTTACTCAAACTTGTTAAGCACAAGCCCGGTGACGAGCTTAGGCCAGAAATACGTGGATTTCTGAGGCATCTTCTCGTTCTCAATAGAAATGTTCTTTATCTGCGAGACCTTGGTCGCCCCGAGCAGGAATCCGCACTGCATCTCTCCGGACTGCACCTTCTCGACCAGCTCGTGCGCCGATCTCGTGTACACTACCTTGCTCTGCTCTTTCAGCTTTTCGCTGTCTATGCCGAAATACTGCTCGAGTATCAGCTTGTGAAGTATGGTCACGTCCAGGCTCTTATATGTATCCGACCTGTCTTTGACGTAATCGTCCATGATGCTTATATCTTTCAGCTTGAGCAGATAATAATACTCCTCGCCGGTGTAGAACGCGAATAAGTGATCGTCCACGTTCCCGCTCAGCTTATCGGTTATTATCTCCGCGTAGTCGCCCTCGGTAAAATGCACTTTAGAGACCAAAAACTGATCCGTCATCATACCTACGACCATAAGCTCGGAGAAATTGTCTATCCCCTTTATCATCCTGTGGGTCGGGAATACGAACAGACCGCTGTCGTCCATGGACACCAGCATCATCATCGTATAGTCGTAGGGCATGCTCCCCGGCTCGCTGCCGTCCTCGGCGCGGCGCTCCGCGCGATAGTTCAGCGCGGTCTCGTATCTGTGGTGTCCGTCGGCTATAAAAAGCTGCTTGCGGCTGAAAAATTCGGTTACCTTGTTCAAAAATTCCTCGTCGGTCACCACCCAGAGATTCTGGATAACGTCTTCCTGAGTGGTAAAACTGATATCCGGATCTCTGTCGGACATATCGTTTATCAGATCCGCGAGTTCCTGTTCCTCGTCCGAATACAGCGAATATATCGGGCTGGTATTCGCGTGGGCGCTGCGTATCAAATTCAATCTATCGGTCTTCGCCTTGGGCAGCGTCTCCTCGTGGGGGAGTATCACGCCCTCGGAGAACTCCTTAAGCTCGACAAGCGAAATTATCCCCTTGAGCGAGTTTGAAGGCTTCGCGTTGCTCTCCAGCGAGAAAATCTGCTCGTATATATAAAACGCGTTCTTATCGTCGTACTTTAAAATGCCGTCGTCGATCCACTTTTTCAGATAAGCGGCGCTTCTTGCATATTTATTATTCTCCTCGTCGTCGCTGGCAAACTCCATGCCGTAGTCTATCCTGATCACATTATATTCATTTTGGTTGTACAGCTCCTGTTGCTGCTCGGACGATATAATGTCGTAAGGCGGAGAGGTCACCGCTTCCATATCGGCTATCTTCTCCGTATTATATCTCAATCCCTTAAACGGAATTACTTTTGCCATAAAAATTTCGCTCCTTTCAATTTGCCGGATCTTTGTAACTGCTACATAAACCGGCGCCGCTGATCCATTGCGGTAAATTACGATTACAAAACGGCTTTTATCCGCTGAAATCCGCTCTGCGCTAAAGGCTGCGATCGTATACCACAACCAACTATTTACAACCGTCGCTCTTTAACCCATTTATCGTGCGTATATGTATATGTATAAATTTTATAAATTTCATTTAGTAAAGGCTCCGATGAAACGCAACCGAAACTCCGCTTCAAAATTACGGATACCTTAAATCATAATACACTAAAAACCGCGGCGCGTCAAGTGATAATCGCGTTTTGAGCTACAAATAATTACCTGTCTTTAACCCGTATTTTTATATCAATTTTACAAATAATAATAGCGTATAAAACCCAAATTCAGTCAACAATCACAGGACGGGTTTTAAAATAATCTAAAACAATTTCAACTTAATTTAAGGAGCGATCTGCAATGGGTAAATTTTCCACAGGCCTCGTAACAGGCGCAATCATCGGCATCGGCATACTTATGCTGGATAAGAAGACAATGAAAAAAGCTAAAAAAATGGCTCGCAGCGCCATGCATATGTCATTTATGTAACAAACGCGTTTCATTTTTCTAACATTACAAAATATTGGCGAAAATAAGCGGTCAAAGTCGCGATTTAGCTACTTTAATATTGCGCGCCGATATTGACAAAAGCCCGAATTTGATATAAAATAATCTAAAATTTTATATATGGGAGGGCTTGATAATGAAGCTTAAGAAATTCATGGCTTTCGGAATATCCGCGGTAATGGCGTTCGCCGCGCTGACCGGCTGTTCCGGACAGACAACCACCACAACGACCGATACGGAGAGCGAGACGGTCTCCGAGAGTTCGAGCGAGGACAACGTAATAACGATGGCGACCAACGCGGCGTTCGAACCGTTTGAATACGTCGACGACAACAATAATATAGTAGGTTACGACATCGTAGTAGCCGACAAGATAGCCGAGAGCCTCGGCAAAGAGCTCGAGATCCAAAACATCGACTTCGACGCGCTCATCCCCGCTTTATCGTCGGGCATCGCCGATTTTGTAATAGCGGGTATGACGGTTACCGAAGAGAGACAGGCTAACGTCTTGTTCTCAGATCCTTACTTCGAAGCTTCTCAGGTAATAATCGTCAAGGACGGCGATACGGCGATCACAGGCGCGGACAGTCTTGCGGGCGCTAAAGTAGCGGTTCAGGAAGGAACGACCGGAGACATCTACGTTACCGACGAGCTCGGCGTGCAGACGGTCTCAAGATTTAAGAAAGCCGTAGACTGCGTTCAGGATCTGCTCGCGGGCGGAAGCGACGCCGTAGTTATAGACAATCAGGTTGCTCAGAACCTTGTAGAAAGCACGGAAGGCTTAGTGATACTCCCCGAAGTACTGACGACCGAGGAATACGCTATAGCGGTCGATAAAGAGAACACCGAGCTTCAGACTCAGATAAACGAAGTTCTTCAGCAGCTCGAAGCCGACGGAACTCTCGACAAAGCGAGACAGGCTTATATCGAAGGCGACGAAGCGGTTCAGGCTGAGTTAGAAGCCGATCTGTCTACAGTGGCGGAATAGTCAAAAAACAAAATACTAACGGATAAAGGCGAGCTTAACCGCTCGCCTTTATTTGGGTAACTAAAATAAACTTTACTTTTATCAGACGGAGGTGATCGACAAATGTCAGAATTTTTCTCTGAGTTTGCCTTTCAATTCGAGCAAAACCTCATAACGGCCGACAGATGGAAGATGCTCCTCGAAGGCTTGGGCGTGACGGTAGAGATAACCATCGTCGCTATCGTAATCGGCACGGTTCTGGGCTTTCTGCTCGCTTTTATGAAAATGTCCAAACTGCGGATCTTTCGCATAATAGCGAACGTTTACATAGAGATAATCCGCGGAACGCCGACGACGGTGCAGCTTCTTATAATCTACTTTGTTATCCTCGCTCCCAAAGGCGTCGGGAATATCGCCGCGGCGATGGTCGCGTTCGGTCTTAACAGCGCGGCGTATGTCGCCGAGATAGTCCGCGCCGGAGTCGAAGGAGTGGACAAGGGTCAGATAGAGGCCGGACGCTCGCTCGGTTTCAACCGTTTTCAGACCACTATGAAAATAGTTATGCCCCAGGCGATCAAGAGCGTGCTTCCGACTTACACGAGCGAATTTATAGTACTTTTAAAGGAGACCTCTATCGCCGGATACATAGCGATAAACGACTTGACCAAGGTCGCGACGACGATACAGAGCCGCACATACAACGCATACTTCCCTCTCATATCGGCTGCGGTGCTGTATTTTGCAATGACGTTTACGCTGGCGAAATTATTCGGTCTACTCGAAAGGAGATTGCATAGAAGTGATAGTAATTAAGGATTTACATAAATACTTTGGCGAGCTTGAGGTTTTAAAAGGCGTGAGCCAGCATATAACCCCCGGCGAGAAGCTCGCTATAATAGGTCCGTCGGGAAGCGGTAAGAGCACCTTCCTGCGCTGTCTCAATCTGCTCGAGACGCCGACCAAGGGCGAGATATACGTGGACGGCGTCAACATTCTCGAAAAGGGTCACGACATAAACAAGACCCGCCAAAAGATGGGGATGGTTTTCCAGCAGTTCAACCTGTTTCCGCATAAAACGGTAATGGGAAATATAATCATGGCGCCGATGGCTCTTAAAAAGCTCTCCAAAGCCGAAGCGACCGAAAAGGCGAACGAACTGCTGAACAGAGTCGGACTCTTAGAGAAAGCCGACAGCTACCCGGCGCAGTTATCCGGCGGTCAGAAACAGAGGATCGCCATAGCGAGAGCGCTCGCCATGGAACCGGAGATAATGCTGTTCGACGAGCCGACCTCGGCGCTCGACCCCGAGATGGTCGGCGAGGTGTTGGACGTTATGACCGACCTCGCAAAGGGCGGCATGACCATGGTCGTCGTCACTCACGAGATGGGCTTCGCTCGCGAAGTCTCCGACCACGTGCTGTTTATGGATCAGGGCATAATCATGGAAGAAGGCTCGCCCGAGCAAATATTCAATTCGCCGCAGAACGAAAGAACCCAGGCGTTTTTGAAAAAGGTTTTATAACAACGTAGAGATTAGGGATTAGTAATTAGCGATTAGGGGGCAATAATGTTTCTGTAACACTTAAACGGCGGCTGTTACGCGAATGGAAAACAACGTATCCCCCTTTTCCTCTTGCGCAGTCGTTCAGCTTTAAAACGACAAATTTCCGCCGTCCTACTCCCTAATCTCTATTATTCTAAATCCTATGTTAATTTTATTTAAAAAAATTTAAAATAATACTTGACATAGAGCCTAAGTATGTGCTATACTGTATAAGCTTGCTGATCAGACAAGCGACGATATGCCGATATAGCTCAGATGGCAGAGCGATTCACTCGTAATGAATAGGTCAACGGTTCGACTCCGTTTATCGGCTCCATGCTTTTTCCGAAAACGCGCTGTTTTCGGTATAAATGAAACCGCTCCGGATCGGGGCGGTTTTTTCGTTGTTTTTTATATGGCTTTAGAGGCCGTTTTTTATTTATAGAAACGTATCAGGTTCCTATCCGCTAATCAACATAGAGATTAGAGATTAGGGGGTAAAATTCACTGCTTTAACGCTTAACGGAAACGTATGTGGAAATGGAATACTCTGTCTTACAACGTTACAGCCGCTGTTTCCACGTTACAGAAGCGATTCGCGTTCCTATTCGCTATTCGCTAATCAACATAGAAATTAGAGATTAGCGATTAGGGATTAGGAGGTAAAATACGGCGCTTTAACGCCTGACGCCTTCGTTTGTGAAATGGGATACGTTGTTTTCCTAATCGGCTACAGAAGCCGTTTCTAAGTTACAGCCGCCGCTCACGCTCCCTATTCGCTATTCGCTAATCACTAATCTCTACGTTGCTAATCTCTACGTTACGCCAAAGCTATATCCGACAGCGCCCAGCCCTCGATAACTCTCGCGCCTATCGGCTCGGGGTTGTCCTTAAAATGTACGAACTCCATAGTGTGCTGCAATATCTCCTCGCCGGTATCGAGATTCTTTATCTTAACGCTGTAACGGATCGCGCACCAGTCGTCCTGGATCAGCATATTCTCAAACTCGCCCAGCTCCATAGTAAAATGTTTGAACAATTCGCCCATCGCGTCTTTATACTCCTGCAGAGTCCAATGTTTTGTTCCTACGTTATAATGCGCGTCCGGCTCGTATAATGTGTCGCACCATTTCAACCAGCCGTCGTAGCCGCCGTTCCAATTTTTAAATCCCGTCTCCAGCCTGTTCTTGATCGCTTCCTGAAAATTCTTTTTCATAATACTATACATCCTTTCACATTATTATTTATCGATCTCTCCGACCGACGATTTAAGTATAGAAAAGATATATTTGTATAATGCTAACGAAATGTTTGCAAGATATTAAAATTGAAGTATTGCCAAATATGCAGGCGCGCGTTCATTTTTAAATCTCATTTGATTCTAATTTGTTTGGTCGATTTGCTTTATTGCGTTACCACACTGCAATTAACCATATATTTCAATACGCATTATATACAAAATCAATCTTACATTTTTGGCTATGTTGTATATTGTTAACCATATATATAGACGCTATAATTATGATAATGAGTGTAAAATAGAATTAAACTTAACCACAGGGGGCGCAATTATGGCTGTTAGTGAAGCTCAAAAAAGAGCGTCAAATAAATATAACAAAGAACACATGCGCACATTAGGGTGTAAAGTCAAGAAAGAAGAAGCTGAAAAATTTAAACAGTATGCAGAAGAAAAGGGCAAAACAACGAATATGATTTTAAAAGAATATGTTTTAACTTGCATAAACGAAGACGAACAACCTACCGCTTAAACGATATTAATCACGAATTAACACGCTCATAAAATATGTATACTCAACTTATATATCAAAACGAGCAACAGAAAGGATGGACGCTATGCCGACGATTTCAATGTTTTACGGTATTTTAATCAGAATGTACAACGACGAACATAACCCGCCTCATTTACACGCCTTTTTCGGCGAATATCAAGCCTCGTATGATTTTGACGGAAACGTCATAGACGGCGATTTTCCAAAACGTCAGCATAAGCTTGTCGCCGCTTGGATAGAAATACACAAAGACGAACTAAACGCAAATTGGAAATTGATCGAACAGGGCGAACCGTTATTTAAAATAGAGCCTTTAAGATAAGGGGGATTCTCATATGATAAATGCCGTAAGCGTAAAACCGCTCGACAATTATTTACTTTCGGTAACGTTTGACGACGGCCAAACAAAAATATGCGACATTAAACCTGTTCTTGATAAACCGGTATTTTCGCCGCTTAAAAACGTCGATCTATTTAGCAGAGCATATATAAGCTTTGGAGCCGTTGCATGGCGCGATGAAAACGGCGAAGAAATAGATATTTGCCCCGATAAACTTTATAAGACGGGGCAACGTAGGGATTAGGGATTAGCGATTAGGGATTAGAGGGGTGAAAATCGCGGCTTTAACGCCAAACGGCTTTGTTTGCAGAAATTGGGATACCATGTTTTCCTAAACGGCTACAGAAACTGTTTTTTACGTTACAGAAACGTGTTGGGCTCCTACTCCCTAATCCCTATCATCCTAACTCCTACGTTAAAGTCCCGCCCGCCGCGGCGAGTCGTCGGAACCGGCGCATGGGACTTTGTGATTTATATCATATCGTATCGTATTAACTTTATTATTTATGTCTCAAGCTGCGATGGATTATAATACGATACGCCGCGGCTGCGTTAGATCACTGCGTAGGCGGCTTTATTCCCGCTTCTTTCAGCTTTTTGGCGACCGCCTCCATATACGGCTCGGGTCCGTTCGTAAACGGTCCGTGAACGCCTATCGCCGCGTCGAGAAAATCGTTGTATTCGGGACTGACGTGCGTCTCCCAGCGGATTATCTCTCCGAGCGAGTTCGTCTTGACAAATCCGTAGGCGTGGAACGTCATGAGCTTGCCGTCCTTATCGTGGCCGCCGAACATGGTCTTCATCGCGAAACCGTCCGGCGAGGGCCAGCAGTCGAACTTGAGCGGGCCCCAATCGGGAAACGTCGCCGAATACGAGAGCGCTTCCATCGTGGCCGATTCCTCGACCGAGATCGGGTTGGTCTTCAGGTCTATTAGATTATTCCCAAAATACGGCGACCAATATACCGCGTCGTCCGCGAATTTCCATTCGTCGTAAGTCGCCCCGTCCTTTACCGCCTTTTTAAAATAGGCGTGATAATAGCTCTCTGCCATCCGTCTGTGAAGATCGATCCTCTTTTTGATATTTTCCATAATATTCTACCTCCGAACGTAGTAACGTAGCGATTAGTGATTAGAAATTAGAGAATAGGAGTAAAATACGGCGCTTTAACGCCCGACGCCTTCGTTTGCGGAATTGGAATACGTTGTTTTCCTAAGCGGCTACAGAAGCCGTTTTTTACGTTACAGAAACGTTCCGCGTTCCTATTCGCTATTCGCTAATCCCTAATCTCTACGAACATAGCGATTAGTAATTAGAGATTAGAGAATAGGTGGTAAAATATGACGCTTTAACGTCTGACGCCTTCGTTTGCGCAAATGGGTACTTTGTTTTCCCATACGGTTACAGAAGCCGTTTTTACGCTACATAAACCTTCTGGGCTCCTATTCGCTATTCGCTAATCCCTCGTATAATATAGTAGTGATTAATTTTCAAGAAAATCACAAAAA
>JAHZIG010000023.1 GCA_019419865.1 Clostridiales bacterium
ACAGACAGACAGACAGACAGACAGACAGACAGACAGACAGACAGACAGACAGACGGACAGACAGACAGACAGATAAATAACGCTGTCTTTTTTTGCAATACAATTTTATATATGTTTAGAGCGTCGTACGTCATGCGTAAGCGTGGCGGGCGGCGTTTTTTGTTTTGAGTTTATTTTTTGATTAGTTGAAGATAGGATCGAAAAATTAAAAAATCAAATATAAAAAATAAAGAAAGAGAGTGAAGATTTTATGAGGGCAAAAGAGATTAAGAGACTTGTCGGCGCATTACTTACTTTATGTATGCTGATGACGGCGACGCCGCAAATTGTTTTGGCGGATACGGAATACGGCGACGAAGCTCGGAGGAATTCAGAAGTTATACGACTTCCGCTAAATATAGATATTGCCGAATCAACCGAATTTCAGGTCGCCGAGCAGGACGGCGAAATTGCGCAGAGCAGCTCCGACGAAGCGGTTACGCTTGCAAACGATACATACTCCGACTGGGAAGAAGCGGGAGAAGCCGCAGTCCAAGGCGAGGATTATTCAATCGATAACGATGGAAACTATAGGATATACACAGCTAAAGGGCTGGCCAAAATAGCAAATCTGGTTAACAGCGGACAGGAGCAATTTTTAGCAAAGACAGTTTTTTTGGAGAATGATATTGACTTAACCGCGGCCAGAGTCGAGGGATATGAAAAGGGAAGTGTGACTGAGACAAACAGCTGGAATCCAATCGGCACTTTTGAATATGACAGTTCCACTAATCAAGTTACTATTATGCCGTTTATGGGCGTTTTCGACGGCGCAGGGTACAAGGTGAAGAATCTTTATATGAATGTTAGCTTAGGTAACACGGGTTTATTTGGTTCTGCAATTACAGATACAACAATTGGCGGAGAACAGGTGGAGATCAAAAACGTCGTTATAGAGGGAGCGGATATTACCGGAAATTTTATGGCCAATTCATTTTTGGTTGGCTTCATGAGCAACACGGTCATATCCGGTTGTAGTGTAGATGAAACGTCCGTTTTAAATATAGATTATGCTAATGTTCAAATGAACGGCGGTATGGTCGGAGGCGCACAGGAGGCAAACCTTGATCTTGGAGGAAAGACCTATATTGAAAACTGCGTATTTAACGGAACTATTAACGGCGGTATGTTGACCGGAGGAATTGTCGGCGCGACAGGTCAGAGAATTATAAATTGTACTAATAACGGAAACGTTTCGGCGAATATATACGCGGGCGGAATAGTTGGATATTATCAGGAACAAGGTGGAATCGCGCCTTTTGAGATATTGAATTGCGTTAATACAGGAAACGTTTCGACCACAAACGGCTGGGCGGGCGGTATTGTTGGAGAAATGTATGTTTCAAGCGTGAGCAGCCTTGTCGCTAACTGTTATAACGTTGGCGCAATTTCTGGCGGTTCTCAGGTAGGCGGCATTGCAGGAAGCGTTTATAACGGTAAAATTTACAATTGTTACAATATCGGCAGTATTGCAGGAAACGTAGCTAACACAGATGATTTGGGCGGAGTTGTAGGATATTTGACAAGCGGATGTATTTCAAACTGCTACAGCTCAGGAGAAAGCACAAACGGAGCTGAAGATTCAACCGCCGGAATTGCAGGGGAAAACTATGGCGTCGTACAATACAGCTACTCAACAGTAACTCCGCTTGTAGGAAGCGCGTCTACAGGTACGTCTGAGAACAATGCGCAGATTGCGAACGGCGCCGTAGACGGAACGGCTCTGCATTTAAAATTGAACAATAATATATTATCATACTTTGTCTCGAGCGGAGAAAATGAAGAGCAAACGTGGTGGCAGAGCGAAGCAAATTGCTGGCAGGTCGGAGAAAATAACGAATATGCAAAATTTGCAGAGGACGCTCTGATTGCATGGGGGTACGATGGCGTTATATACGACAACGCCGGGAGTTTTGCCGATTTGAGAACGGCGATCGGAAACTTGGAAATCGACGGAACGATCTATGCGAGAATGACCGCCGATATGCAACTGGATTCATCTATCGTTGCTCCGTCAAATAAGACCGTAGTATTGGATCTTGCTGGACATATTTTGACCGCGCCAGTGGATGGAGGACAGTTTTTGGTTTCAAGCGCCAACGGAGAATTGATATTAAACGACAGTTCGGAGGATAAGTCAGGCGTCGTTACCGGCAGCGTCGATTACAGCGCGGTAGAGGTACAGCAGGGCGGAGCCTTTATTATGAACGGCGGAACAATTACAAGCAATCATGGCGGAAACAGAGTCGGCGGGGTATATGCGCTCAGAAACTCTGAGTTTACCATGAACGGTGGAACAATAACGGCCAATACGTCCGATAACGTTCAAGCTGGTGTATACGCCGCCAGCGGCAGCGCCGTTGAAATCTCCGGAAACGCTGTAATAACCGAAAACACTGGGCTTGACGGAGACTGCGACCTTTGGCTGGATACTTTAAACGGTAATGCGTTAACGATAGGTGATAACGGACTGGACGAGTCGGCTCGAATAGGCGTATATATAAACAGCCGCAATTTTGAATTTGCTATGCCGTTTACTTATTCGTACGAGGGCGGAAAAGCGACGGAGAGCAACTTTATAAACAACAGCGGTAATTTTGAGGTCAAGGAGATAGAGACGGAGGACGGACAAAAACAGATGACGCTGAGCCGTATCCAGACTCTGACGTTTTCGGCTTCGCCGTCGATTTCGGTTTCATACGGAAAAGAAATGACGCTCACGGCTACGCTGGTCGGCGCAAACAGCGATTCGGGCAAGATTATTAATTTTTATAACGACGCGACGACCGAGCCTACGCTTCTCGGTACGGCGACTACTTCCGGCGGAGCGGCTACGCTGGCGCTGAGCGATCTTGAACCCGGGATATACAGGTTCCGGGCGGCGTTCGAGGGAACCGAGAGCTACGAGTATGTAGGTTCAGATGAGATAGCGTATGCTGTAACCAAGGCGACGCCGAGCCTGAGCTTTAATATAGGCAATCCTACTGGCGACGGCGGCGAGCGTTCGGCGATAATAAACGCGGCGGTCGAGGGTATTTCCGAGACGGACATACCGACCGGAAGTATCGAGATAGCGATCAACGGAGCAACAGCCGGTACGGTCGATTTGACGAACGGCGCCGCAGAGTATACCTGGAACAACATCCCGGTAGGAGATAATTCAGTCTCGATTAAATACAGCGGAGATAACAACTACAGCGGTATAAATATAAACACGACGTATAACCTTGAAAAAGATAATCAGGCCGAGCTGGTAATAGAACCCGTTCCCCAAAAGACGTACGGCGACGAGCCGTTTAGTCTTGTCGTAAGCGGCGGAAGCGGAGACGGCGCGCTTAGTTATGCGGTAACCGGCGGAGACAGCGCGAGCGTAGACGAAAATGGAGTCGTTACGATATTAAAGGCGGGCGACAGTGTGATAACCGTGACCAAAGCGGCGGATACCAACTATAATGAAGCGGTCGCTAATATAACGATAAGCGTAGGCAAAGCCGCGCCGGCTTACTCAGTTCCGACGGGATTGACGGCGGTATACGGCCAGACTTTAGCGGATGTAGCGCTGCCGAGCGGCTTTACTTGGCGAGACGCGGCTGACACGAGCGTGGGAGACGCGGGAGACAATACTTTCACAGTACAGTATACGCCTGAGGATACGGAGAACTACGAGGTAGTAAGCGATATAGAGGTTACGATAAGCGTAGGCAAGGCGGCGCCGGAATATACGGTTCCGACGGGACTTACCGCAACGTACGGACAGATCTTGGCGTACGTTGAACTGCCCGAGGGCTTTACCTGGCAGGACGCGGTCACCACGAGCGTAGGAAACGCGGGAGACAATACGTTCATGGTACAGTATACGCCGGGCGACTCCGCTAACTACGAGGTAGTAAGCGATATAGAGGTTACGATAAGCGTAGGCAAGGCCGCGCCGGATTATACAGCTCCGACGGGATTGACTGCGACGTACGGACAGACTTTGGCAGACGTAGAATTGCCTGCGGCGGCTAACGGCGTTTGGACATGGGAAGACAGTACGCTTTCGGTCGGAGACGTTGGAGACAATATGTTTAAGGCGGTATTTACGCCGAACGATACGGCCAATTACGAGACGATAGAGACCGACGTTATTGTGATCGTATCTCATGCCGAGGCGGGCGGTCTTGCGACGCCAGAGCTTGAGGCGGTTACGTATAGTACGGGTTTGACGCTTGAGAGCGTGGCTCTCCCCGAGGGCTGGAGCTGGGCCGACCCCGCGGCGGCGGTAGTCGTTGAGAACGAAGGGTATACGGCTTACTATGCCGTCACAGATTCGGATACTACGGATTGGAGCGGAGTAGAGGGCTACGATCCCGAGAATATGAGAGTCGTCAGAACGATAGATCTCGAAGTCCTGCCCGCGGCGGCAAGCGTTGCGGAGAACCCGAGCGCGGGATATATCAGAAGCGGATCGCAGCTGTCCGCGTCTACGATAAGCGGCGGCTCAGTATTGGGCTTGGAAGGACAGACGCTTGAAGGGACTTGGACGTGGAAGAACGACCGCGTTATGAGCGAGAGAGGAACGTTTACCGAGACGATAGTATTCACGCCGAACGATACTAACTACGCGGCGGCGGAGACCGAGATAGAGATCGACGTATACGCGGCCGGAGGCGGAGGCGGAACGTCTACGGGCTGGAGCGGCGGAACTTCGTCGGGAGGATCGCCCGCGGCGTCGGCTACGGCCGAACCTACGACCTCTCCTGAAGCGACGGCCGAGCCGGGAGCGACGGCCGAACCGGGATCCGAACCCGGAAGTACGGCGGCGCCGCAGGGAGATAGCGCTAATCCGTTTACCGACGTATCCGAGGACGATTGGTATTACGGCGCTGTCGAGTATGTATATGAAAACGGCATATTCGGCGGCGTAAGCGAGACCGAGTTTGCGCCGAACCAGGCTATAACCCGCGGCATGCTGGTAACGGTACTCTGGAGAGCCGAGGGCGAGCCAGTCGTTAACCATCTCATGACGTTCGAGGATGTGGACGTCGAGGAATACTACGGCGAAGCCGTTCGCTGGGCGGCGAGCGAAGGAATAGTCAAAGGTTATTCTGAGATCGAATTCGCGCCGGATCAGTTGATAACGAGAGAGGAGTTCGCGGCGGTGATGGAACGTTACGCGGATTACAAGGGTATCGCCACCGACGAACAAGGAGACCTGACGCAGTTCATAGACGAGACCGAGGTCTCGGATTGGGCGAGAGCCAATGTTGAATGGGCGGTCGGATCCGGCTTGATCACCGGAACGGACGAGGGCCGCATAGATCCGCAGGGTAATACGACCCGCGCGGAGGCGGCGACCATTCTGCAAAGATTCTTGGATAGATAAATATGATATCCGGCTTATTTCGGCCGGTTGGGAGTTATACCCGCGCGAGATGATCGTGCGGGTATTTTTATATATTGCGGCGGCGTTAATAAATGCAGAGCGCGATTAATATAGATCGGATAAATAAAAACGTTCAAATTGCCGGCGGGGTATTTTACTATATAAGGATTGTTGCCAACAGAGCGCGAAAGCGAGCGAGGAAATAGAATTTCATAAGCAAAACGTATTTTAGTTTGAACGGACGGCGTTATGGGTTGCAATGCAAATGGTAGCAGAACAGAAAAACCGGATAATATACCTGTTTTTAGTCATTTATTAAATATTTAAACTGTTTTTATTTACAAAGATGTTTTGTTAATATATAATAATATTATGCCGCGATTTACTCTAAATTTTAGTGAATATACTAATAGTATGTCTTGGGGAAGGCGACTTATATTTGTAAATTAATTATCAATATATGTATTTATATAAGGGAGGTAAACGAAATGTTGAAGGAAAAAAGAATCGTTTCGTTTTTGATTGCGTTGGCGTTGATATTATCCGCTTTTGCGGCGAGCGGCGCAGTAACGTTTTGGGATGAAAACGCGGCGATCGCCGCGGAATTGGCGATCCCGACAGGGAAGACGACGTATGATTTTACCAAGCTTACAAGTACGACTTTGGCGGCCGGAACGGAGGGGTTTGACGGATTTTCGGGAACGGTGTCTACGCTGTCGTCCGATAGTAAAAACTACGTTCAAATAAACAGATCGTCGACCGATTCGCTGACATTTGTTACGGAGGGAACGTGGTCGGCCACGTTTTCGAGTACTCACAGCAATAACGCCAAGGGTATTTTGATAATCGCGCCCGACGGAAAAATTTACGGAAAGAACGACAGAGATACCGGATTGACGCTTACGAATATGCCGAAGGGCGAATATAGGCTTACGGCCGTGACGTCGAGCGTGGAGGCGGACGATGGGACCGGAAATCTTGCGTCTATAAATACTAACCACGCGTATTTGACGACCGCGGAATTTACGGTCGAGTCGGACGAACCGCCGACGGATGTTACGAATCTTACCGCGGCCGCGGGCGACGGCGCCGTGGCGTTGAGCTGGGATAGAGCGTACGGAGCGGTATCGTATGATATATACGTATCAGGCGCGTTGGAACCGATAAACACAGAGGAGACGTTTTATACCGTAGACGGCCTTGAAAACGGCGTCGAATACGAATTTAGAGTTATAGCGAAAAATTCCGTGGGCGAGAGCGACGGGGCGAGCGTAAAGGCGACTCCGGCCGAGCCGACCGACCCTCCCGGCGAATTTATTTTGTCGGCGGCCGCCGGCGACGGACAGGTCTCGCTTTCGTGGAGCGAGTCCGAATACGCGTCTTCCTACGAAGTGTATCGCAACGGAGCGGTTGTGGCAAACGGATTGGCGCAGACTTCATATATCGATACCGGTCTCGTTAACGGAACCGAATATTCTTACAGCGTGACGGCGGTAAATAAATACGGAACCGTTATATCCAATACGGTTTACGCGACCCCGGAAGAACCGGAGCCGTCGCATATCAAAATCACCGGCTTTAAAGGTTGGCTTGAAAGCGCGTATGTAACATGGACGAACGGCGCCGCGGTCGAAAAGTATAACGTATACTACAAAGCGACGGGAGATACGGAATACACAAAGATAGACGACGAACTGATACGCTTTTACGACGAATACTACCGGGCCGACGTTCTCGGACTCAGCGCGGGCGCTTATACTATCAAGATTGCGGCGGTGGAGAACGGCGCGGAGACGGATTACGCCGAAACGGGGCTGATAAACGTCGAGGCCCAGGCGAGAGAGGGCTTCGCGTTCGATCCGAGATCCCCGTATTATAATGCGGAAGGCGTGGGCGGCTACAAAAACGACGGAACGCTTAAAGACGGCGCGCAGGTGATCTATGTTGACAACAATAACGTGAATACTGTAAAACATACGGTAATGGTAAAAGATAAGCCGACCGAAGCGGAAGGCCTGATAAATATACTGTCGCTGCGCGAAAAAAACGGCGCGGAGACGACGCCGCTCGTTATACGCGTGATAGGGCAGGTTAAGGATATAGAGGGAATTAATTCGTCGAGATACGCTCAGATAAAGGCGACTTCCAACGTCACGCTCGAAGGCGTAGGCGACGACGCAGTCCTGTACGGCTGGTCGCTGCTGCTGAGAGATTCGAATAATATCGAAGTCAGGAATTTAGCGGTAATGGAGTTTTACGACGACGGTATCTCGTTGGATACGGATAATTTTAACTGTTGGATACACAACGTAGATATATTCTATGGTCAGAACAGAGGCGGAGACCAGAAGAAGGGCGACGGTTCCTTGGACGTTAAGAGCGGTTCGAGTTATATAACATTATCGTATAACCATTTTTGGGACAGCGGCAAGACTTCGCTTTGCGGAATGACTCAGGATACGGAGGAGTTTTTCGTCACGTATCATCATAATTGGTTCGATCATTCCGATTCGCGTCACGCGAGAGTGAGACGAGGAACTATACATATCTACAACAACTACTTCGACGGCAATTCAAAATACGGCGTCGGCGCGACGAACGGAAGTTCTATATTTGTGGAGGCGAACGTTTTTAGAAACTGCAAGAATCCCGTTCTGGCGTCGCTCCAAGGGACCGACGCTCTGGGCGAAGGCACGTTTTCGGGCGAGAACGGCGGTATGATAAAGATGTATAACAACAGTATAAGCGGAGACAATACGGCGGATATCATAGACGCTAAGACCAACCTGACGAGCTTCGACGCGTATATCGCCCAGACCAGAGACGAGCGGGTTCCGGATACATATAAAACATTAGTCGGCGAGACCGCATACAATAATTTTGATACGGAAGCCGATATGTATAGTTATACTCCGGATTCCCCTGAGGACGTCGTTGCAGACGTAGAGAAATACGCCGGCAGAATTGAAAACGGCGATTTTGAACACGAGTTCAACGACGAGGTAGACGATGCGGACTCCGAGCGCGATCCAGTATTAGGCGCGGAGCTTGAGCAGTATAAGACCTCGCTTGTGTATTCGTACGTAGGCGGCGGCGAATATCCGGCTACGTCGGGCGCCGAAGCGGTTTCGTATGAGTACGAATTTATAGCGGCGGAGTTTATAGATAACGCGCTGCATGTGGAACTTAAATATAACGGAGACGAAACGGCTCCGACGGCGAAATTGCTTGTCGCCGCATATGATGTAAACGGAGCTCTGATTGATTTCAGAACGTTCGCGGTTTCGGGAACGGAAGTAGGGGGCGCCGACGGATATATCAAACCGGACGCGGCGAGCAGCGCGCGCTTATATATTTGGAAAGACGCCGTAGGCATGGAGCCGCTGAGCGAGACTGTGAGAATATAGCGGAGATATAAAATGGAACGATAGATATATAGAAACATTATAGGCGGAGCGTTTAAGCCCCGCCTTATTTACGCGCGTTTTATAAAAGAAAGTTAAACGAAAATTAGACCGGCAAATATAATTTGCTTTATTAAATCGACTCAGTTTTAGATCTATATTCTAAATATATTTCCCGGTAAAACTCTGCGGAGCGTTCTTGATATCTTCCGGCGATCCCACCGCGACGATCCTGCCGCCTTCTTCTCCGCCGCCGGGGCCCATGTCTATCACATAATCGGCGTTTCGGATCACGTCCAGATCGTGTTCGATGACGATTACCGTGGCGCCGTTTTCGATCAGGGTCCGGAATACCTCGAGCAGGGTTTTGACGTCCAAAGGATGAAGTCCTATGGTCGGTTCGTCGAAAACGAATACCGAGTCCGACTGGAGCTTTCCCATCTCGCTCGCCAGTTTGAGCCGCTGCGCTTCGCCGCCGGACAGGCTCGGGGTCTCTTCGCCGAGCGTCAGATAACCGAGACCGAGGCTTTGTAAAACTTCCAGTCTCTTATGCACGAGTTTTAAGTCTTTGCAGGCGTTTAGCGCCGCGTTTATATCCATTGACATAAGCTCGGGGAGCGAATATACTTCGCCCGCTTTGTTTTGATATTTTACGCCGTCTGCTTTTTTGTCGTACCGCGAGCCGCGGCAGTTTGGACAAGATACCTTGATATCCGGCAGAAACTGCACGTCGAGGCTGATCGTTCCGGTCCCGTCGCATACGGGGCAGCGAAGTTTGCCGGTGTTGTACGAAAAATCCCCGGCCTTGAATCCGCGCTCCTTTGCGTCCTGCGTTTTTGCGTAAACCTTGCGCAGTTCGTCGTGTATGTTCGCGTATGTCGCGACGGTGGAGCGGACGTTGATACCGATCGGCGTAGCGTCGATAAGCTTGACGCGCTCGATCCCGTCCGCTTCTATAGATTTTACGTGTTCGGGCGGATTTTTGCCCGTCGTTAACGCTTCCAAGGCCGGAACGAGGCTTTCCAAGATCAGCGTCGTTTTTCCCGAACCGGATACGCCGGTCACGACGGTCAGCTTTCCTTTGGGGATATCGACTTCGAGCGGTTTGACGGTATGGATAGCTCCTGTGGACAGCCGTATGCGGCCCGAGCCGAAAGTTTCGCATGCGTCGCGGCTTTTTTGCGTATCGATCCGAGATTTTCCGGAAAGATAAGGACCTATCAAAGAAGAGTCGTTTTGCGCGACGTCCGAGACGGTCCCCTCCGCGATAACGTATCCGCCGTCCGCCCCCGCCTTAGGCCCCATCTCTATAAGCCAATCGGCTTCTGAAAGGATCTGTACGTCGTGGTCTACCAGCAGAACGGAGTTTCCGTCCGCGATCAGATCGCGCATTACCTTTATCAGCCCCACGATATTGGACGGGTGCAGACCGATAGAGGGCTCGTCGAGCACGTATAAAACTCCGGTGGTGTGGTTGCGCACCGCTCTGGCGAGCTGCATACGCTGACGTTCGCCGGTCGAGAGAGTAGACGCGGCGCGGTCGAGCGAGAGATAGCCGAGACCAAGCTCCATAAGACGTTCGGCCGTGGTTTGAAAAGAGGAGCATATACTTTTCGCCATCGGCCGCATCTTATCGGGCAGCGATCCCGGCACGCCGTCCACCCAGGTCGCGAGCTCGGAAAGCGTCATTTTGCAGACCTCGTCCAAAGAGATACCGCGCAGTTTGGGTTCTCTGGCTTTTTCGGAGAGACGGGTCCCGCCGCAGTCCGGGCAGATCTCTTCTTTCAAGAATTTTTCGACCCGTTTCATCCCCTTTTCGTCCTTGACCTTCGCCAGCGCGTTCTCGACGGTGTATACTGCGTTGAAATATGTGAAATCGAGCTCGCCCGCCTGATTGGAGTTCTTCGGTTTGTAGAAAATATGCTTTTTTTCAGCCGGACCGCTAAAAACAATATCGCGTTCTTTTTCCGTGAGTTCGCGGAAAGGAACGTCTGTGCGCACGCCCATTTCGCGGCAGACGTCGGTCATGAGCGACCACATCAGCGAGTTCCACGGCGCGACCGCGCCCTCGTCGATCGAGAGGGATTCGTCGGGAACAAGCGTAGTTTTATCGACCGTTCGCACCGTTCCCGTTCCGCCGCATTTTTCGCAGGCGCCCTGACTGTTGAAAGCGAGTTCTTCGGCCGACGGCGCGTAAAATCTTACGCCGCATTCCTCGCAGACCAGTTCCCGCCCCGCTGCGACGGCGAGCGTCGGATTTTGGTAATGCCCGTTCGGACAGCGGTGACTCGCGAGCCTGGAAAACATCAGCCTGAGACTGTTTAGAAGCTCGGTCCCGGTCCCGAACGTACTGCGGATCCCGGGGACCGCCGGCCTTTGATGCAGAGCGAGCGCCGCGGGAACGTACAGGACTTCGTCCACCTCGGCTTTCGCGGCCTGAGTCATCCGCCGTCTTGTGTATGTCGAAAGCGAGTCCAGATAACGCCTGGAGCCCTCGGCGTATAAAACGCCAAGCGCCAGCGAGCTCTTTCCGGAGCCTGACACGCCCGCTATGCCGACGATCTTATTAAGCGGCACGTCTACGTCTATATTTTTGAGGTTGTGCACTTTTGCGCCTCTGACTTTGATTTTGTCTATCATAAATTTCACCCGACTTTTCTTTTGCGTTTATAAAAGTTTATGTCTTATATTATAGCGCCGTGTTATTCAGGTTTCAATATTTTATACGCTTTTATATCGGCGGCGCAATGGATCGTTTCTTCGCCGCGCGCGTCGGCGGCTTTAAATTATGTAAATTTTAAGAAGCGGCGCGGTTGGGGAATGTTAACTGAGCGCGCCTATCGATGATAAATTATTGGCGGTCGAAATAATAAAACGGCGGCCAAACGTTCGCTTGACCGCCGCGCATAAATTAAATTCCTGAATTATCGCCGTTATCTCCGAATACTTGCCCCATCAAAGCGTTTATGCGAACCTCGCGCTCAAGAGTCGTATCGTTGTCGATAGATATATCTATAACGTCGCCCTCTTTGGCGTCGGGTACGAGTACCGTGGGGATATTTACAAATTCTTTGCTTTGAAGCTCGACTACGGCGAAGCCGTTTTCGAACCGATCGATAATTACTTTCATTTTTAATTCTCCAATCTCGTTTAAACTATTAATATGGAGGCGTTACGCTTGTACCGTTGCTGATAAACGGGATGTTTCCGTCGGTATCGGTGCGGTAAATACGCGTTCCGAGACTCGCGAGGTTCTCGATCGTCGTCTCGGACGGATGACCGTATTGGTTATCGGCGCCGCACGAGATCACCGCGTACGTCGGGTCTACCGTATTCAGAAAGTCTAATTGTGAAGACGTATCCGAACCGTGGTGACCGACCTTGAGAACGTCCGCCGAAAGCAGGGAGCCCATGGAATTCATCAGGTCGTCTTCAGCTTCGGCTTCGGCGTCGCCCATAAACAGGAAACTCGTATCGCCGTATTCGAGCTTAACCACAGCCGAATAGTTGTTAAGCTCGTCGTACGCGCCGCCGTTCGGCGCTAAGAAATACGCCAGCAACACTCCGCTGCTGTCGACTATACGCGTTCCGGCTTTAGCTTCAAAGGTCTCGACGTTTCTGTTTACGATCGTTTCAAGAAGATTCTCATACGTCCGAGTGTTGTTTTCCGCCAGCGGGATGTATATCCTTCCAACTTCCAAGCCGTTTATCACAGTCGCCATTCCGCCGATATGATCCTCGTGCGGATGAGTCGCGATAAGATAATCTATTTTTGTATAACCCTTATCGCGGATAAAACCGAGTACCGTGTTTCCGTATTCCTCAGAGCCCGCGTCTATAAGCATGGTCTGTCCGTTCGGCAGCTGTATAAACGCGCTGTCGCCCTGCCCGACGTTTAAGTAGGTCACGGTCATTTGAGCGCCGAGCGAAGTCTCGGGCGTAACTGTCGCAGTCGTACCGGTTACGGCGGAGTCGCCGTCGGGATACGCTCTGTAGAGTACCGCGCAGATCTCCGCTCTGGTTATGGGGTCGGAGCCCTTGAACGAGCCGTCCTGGTGTCCGGTTATGAAACCAAGCTTAACAGCCTCCGCTATGTAGGGTCTGTTATGCACCGCTATGCTTTCATAGTCCCAGAACGTGTCGGACAGAAGGGAGTTCATATCCGTATAATAATATTCGGATAGGTCGTCTCCGCGTACCTTCATCAGAGCCACGATCACGTCTTCGCGCGTCGCGTTGTCAAACGGTTTAAACACAAGCCGGTCATTCTCCGAGTAGCCGTTCATGTAGCTTGAGATAGCGCTTACGTACGGGAAGTACCACTCGTTTACGTCTACGTCCGAGTATGGGCTTGTCTGATTATTTGGGATCGGCAATCCGGCGATCCTGGACAGCATTTTTGCATATTCCGCTCTCGCTACGTTATTATTCGGTAAAAACGATCCGTCGCCGTATCCGCTGATTATTTCTCTGTCGGCCAGATCCTGAATATACGGCGTAGCCCAAAAGTCGTCGCTAACGTCGTAAAACGACGAGGCGGAGACTGAGAAATTAAAGCACGTAAAAACAAGCGCGAGTAATATCAGCAGACTAAGCGTCCGTTTTTTGATCATAGTATTCCTCCGTTCTTTAATATTTACAGAATTCGATTTAATTATAACATAAATCTGTTATATTTGCAACCAATAGATTTTTTCGCGCGGGCGGCGCAAAATACCGGCGGAGATCAAACGCGAAGATAGACTAAAATTATACAAAAAACAATAAAATACGTAACAAATACAGACATGCTTCGTATTATGTTATTGAGCGGTAAAAGCGCTGCTTTTTAAATATATAAATGGAGGAAATAATAATATGAAATGTAAATGTAGTTATAACCGTTCTTCAGAAGATTTCGCCGAGGCTATAAGCAGGAGCGAAGACGTGAACGAAGCGGGGATCCTGGCGGACGCCGCAAGCGAGAGCGAGGCGTGCGAGGAGAGAAGAGCGGACAGCTTTTCGACTCCGGTGTGCATTAGTACGAACCAGGTTTTCGACGCGTGCAGAGAGCGCAGCTGCGTGACCGATCAGAGAGTATACTTTAGCGAATCCGGGCAGGACGTAATAGATAACGCGATAAACGTAAAGATCAAAAAGGCCGAGATAATCTGGGTATACACGGACGTCGAGCCGGTCGTCTATAATTCCGGATATTATTCGGTAGACGTAAAATACTTTATAGACGTTACGGTCGACGCTTTTTGTTCCGTATCCGAGCCTACCGAGATCCACGGGCTCGTGACGTACGATAAGCGTTCGATACTCTTCGGCGGCGTAGGAAAGACCAAGACGTTTGAATCCTCGCTCAGCGACGATGAGTGTCTCCCCGAATCGTGCGGCAAATGCGATATGCCCAAGGCGATAGTAGAGACGGTGGATCCGGTCGTTTTAAGCGCGCGTTTGGTAGACGATACGTGCTGCAACGCAAGCGACGACTTTGTTGCAATACCTAAGAGCGTATGCTCGTGTTATCCCGGCGAACTCGTGATCGGAGATAAGATGAAAAAGGTCCTTGTAAGCTTCGGCTTATTCACGATGATCAGGATCGAAAGAAACGTACAGCTTCTGATCGACGCGATAGACTTCTGTATTCCCAATAAGACCTGCGAGAGCGCTACGGCGGAAGATCCGTGCGACTTGTTCAACGAGATCAGATTCCCGATCGACGAATTTTTCCCCGCCGCAAAGGCGAATGATTTCTCAAGCGCGAGCTGCGATTCAAACGGTTCGGAAAACGGCTGCGGCTGCGGTTGCCGCCGGTAAAATTTAGATCGGACGCCGGGAGTATCGGCGCGCTGAGCTTTGTATTTAAGCGGTATGCGCTTATACTTATAAATCATAAGCGGGTATATTTTAAGGAGGGGTTTTCCCCTCCTTAGACGTTTGATAAAACAAATAGATTTATTTATACTTTGTCGTCATATTTTATATAGCTATAGGCGTTATTGGAATTATTAAAAACGAACGTTAGTCTGATAAAAACTGGTAGAATGTCGCAAAGATCAATTTTAACGTTTTTTTCAGAGAATAATGATAATATAGATCCACCAATTTATGCCTTTAGAATAATCGCCGCTGAAACCGATCCGTCATAAGCGTTTTTAGTTTAAAGAACAGTCGTTTATATCTTGAAGAGCGACGATAACATTTATAATATGGACGATCTTGAACGAAGAAAAAGCCGTGAAGCTTAAACTTCACGGCTATGGCTCCTCCAGTTGGACTCGAACCAACGACCCTGCGGTTAACAGCCGCATGCTCTACCAGCTGAGCTATAGAGGAATATATTTATTTAAGTCGATCGCCCGCTCAAAGCGACTACCTTTACAATTATACACGCATTTATTAAAATGTCAATACTTTTTTAAAAATTTTTTAATATTTTTTTATAATAATTGCAGATAGAGCCAAAGGGCGTTTTAGGGTTCGCCTTTCAAATTACCATTTGACAAAATACAGCGCTTGACATATAATTAATATAATATTGCAAATTGGAAAATTATGCGCGTATTTTGAGGAGATACGCCGCTTTGTTTCCTTAAGATGTTTGGGAAGATATTTGGGATTTGCGGATATTTTATAGCAGTAAAATAGATTTAAAGAATAGAATAATAACGAGGCGGATTCTACATATAACAAAAAATTAAAAAGATATGTTTAACGGACGCCGTTTAACGAATAATTAAATAGAAATAATGTTGGAGGATAAGTAATGGGCAGATTGTTTGGCACGGACGGAGTGCGCGGAATTGCAAATAAGGAGCTTACGCCCGAGTTGGCGTTTGAGATAGGTCAGGCCGGGGCGTACGTTTTGACCGAGACCGGCGGCGACAGACCGAGGATATTGGTCGGCAGAGACACTAGGATATCGGGAGATATTTTGGAGGCGGCGCTTGTCGCCGGCATATGCAGCGTCGGCGCCGAGGCGGTCATCGCGGGAGTTATACCCACTCCGGCGATAGCGCATTTGGTAGTATCCGAGGGTTTCGACGCGGGAGTTATGATCTCCGCGTCTCATAATTCGTTCGAGCATAACGGGATTAAGTTTTTCAGCAGCGAGGGCTATAAGCTCAGCGACGATATCGAAGAGCGTATCGAGGGTATAATACTGGATAAGGCGGAGAAGATCGAACGTCCCACGCATGAGAATATAGGCAGAGTTTCGCATAACGCGGACTTGGTCGATAAGTATATAAAATTTGCGGAAAGCACGACCGACGCGGATTTCTCAGGGCTTAAGATCGCGCTCGACTGCGCTAACGGCGCGTCTTCCGTAACCGCTCGGAGAGCGTTCGAGGATCTGGGCGCTAAGGTTTATGTGCTAAACGATAAGCCCAACGGGATCAACATAAACGATAAATGCGGCTCTACGCATATGGAGAGCCTTATAGAGTTCGTGAAAAATTCGGACGTTGATTTAGGTCTCGCGTTCGACGGCGACGCGGACAGAGTTTTGGCCGTAGACGAAAACGGAGACTTTGTGGACGGGGATAAGATCATGGCCGCGATCGCGCTCGATATGAAGAGCCGCGGCGAGCTTGAGGACAATACCGTAGTAGCGACGGTCATGAGCAATCTTGGCTTTTTCATAATGGCTAAGGAGCGGGGACTTAATATCAAGCGAACAAAGGTCGGCGACCGATACGTTTTAGAGGAGATGCTAAAATGCGGACATAAGATCGGCGGCGAGCAGTCGGGTCACGTGATCCTTTTGGACTACAACACGACCGGAGACGGACTCGTCACCGGGATAAGACTGGTTTCGGTGATCGGACATTCCGGAAAAAAGCTGTCGGAGCTCGCTTCGGTCATGCAGGTATACCCGCAGGTGCTCGTTAACGCAAAGGTCAAAAACGAGATGAAAAACGAAGAGAACTATATGGCCGTGCCCGAGATAAAAGAGGCGATCAAGGTTATAGAGAACGAGTTTAAAAACGACGGCAGGGTGTTGATACGTCCGTCGGGCACAGAGCCTTTGGTAAGGGTCATGATCGAGGGCAAGGACGAGAAGCTGATACTTGAAAAAGCGGAAAAACTCGCAAAACTGATGGAAGAAAAGCTGAACTGAGAGTCTTGAGCAGGCTTGGGGATATTGTATCAACATGACCAAGCGTTTATTCTCAAAAGACGAAAGCAAGAATAGGAAATGAGGAATTAACTGATGAAATTAGGAATAGTAGGACTTCCAAACGTGGGAAAGAGCACGTTATTCAACGCTATAACGCAGGCCGGAGCGGAATCGGCAAACTACCCGTTTTGCACTATTGAGCCGAACGTCGGAACGGTTTTGGTCCCGGACGAACGCATAGATAAACTCGCCGAGATGTACGAGCCGGATAAAATAACCCACGCGGTGATAGAATTTGTCGATATCGCGGGGCTTGTGAAAGGCGCCAGCAAGGGCGAGGGGCTTGGAAACAAATTCTTGTCGAACATAAGAGAGGTGGACGCGATAGTCCACGTAGTGCGAGCGTTCGACGATGAAAACGTAGTACACGTCGAGGGGAGCGTCGATCCCATAAGGGATATAGATACGATAAACCTCGAACTGATCCTGTCGGATATAGAGATCCTCGACAGAAGGATAGATAAGGTCGCGAAATCGGTGCGCGGCGGCGAGAAGAAATATCTTGCCGATATGGAGTTCTTGGAAAGACTTAAAAAGCATTTGGAGGACGGCAAGACCGCGCGTTCTATGGAGATGACCGACGACGAGCTCGGTATGCTCAAAGAGGTGTCTCTGCTCACGCTCAAGCCGGTAATCTACGCGGCGAACGTCGCCGAGGAGGATTATTCGAGCGAGGCCGATAACGAGTATCTAAAGAAGATACGCGAGTTCGCTAAGCAGGACAAGGCGGAAGTGATAGTTATATCGGCTAAGATAGAGGAAGAGATAGCGGCTCTTGACAAGGACGAGAAGCAGATGTTTTTAGAGGAGCTGGGCGCGTCCGAGTCGGGGCTCGATAAACTGATAAAGGCGAGCTATTCGCTGCTCGGGTATATAAGTTACCTGACGGCGGGCAAGCCGGAGGTAAGAGCGTGGACGATAACCAAAGGAACGAAAGCTCCGCAGGCGGCCGGAAAGATCCATACCGACTTTGAAAGGGGATTTATAAGAGCCGAGGTCGTATCGTTCGACGATCTTATGAATTGCGGAAGTATGAACGCGGCGAAGGAAAATGGCCTGGTAAGATCGGAAGGCAAGGATTACGTCGTAAAAGACGGGGATATAATATTGTTTAGATTTAACGTGTAGCGGGATGCGAAAGCGTTTAATATCGATAGCGGATCGATATACGCTTTGTTGATTTAGCGGCGGCGATAATGTTTTTGTATTTATTTTAGCGCCGCGCGATTATATATAGCAAAAACGGCTAAGATATAATTAATTGGCATTTGGATCGCTGCAATAATATATAGTATTAATAATTAAGCAAAGGAGGATTTTTAATGGATTTTTTAAATAACGTATTCGGCGCGGTCGGCGACGCGGCTCAGAAGGTCGCTCGTAAATCCGCCGACGCGGTGGAGTATTCTAAGATCAAATATTCGGTTTACGACATAAACAACGAGATCAAGAAACTGTATACGGAAATAGGTCAGTGCGCTTATAACTGCTATATATCCGGCAACACGAGCGATCTTCCTATAGGCGATAAGTGCGAGGAGATACGGGAACTGAAAAAGAAGCTGGACGAGATGCAGCAGAGAATGGACGGCTTAAAATTTTCAATAAGATGTCCGAAATGCGGTAAGAGCATAAAGAGCGACGTTTCGTATTGCCCGTTTTGCGGCGCGGCTCTGGCTAAGGATGTAGACGGCGAAGTAGACGGCGGCGAGTATTCGGTTTCGGAGCCGGAGCATACGGCGGACTCTGACGAATCTAACGCGGACGTGGAATACTATACTTCGACGTTTAGAGTACCGGAGGAACATGAAGACGAGCCCGGTGAAGAAAAGCCGGAGGAATAGGCGGGATTTATCGTTTAGATTTACGAAATCGATCGGTAGGAGGCGTTAGACGATATGATTTTGATTTTATCGTCCGGCAGTTCGGATGTAGTAGAGCTTTCAAAGAGAATAACGGCGGGCGGGATAAAATGTATGACGCATTTTTCGACCTTCGCGGACGCAGGGAAATACGGCAGAGGCAGCACGGTCGTCGGGAGAATAGACTATAACAGCTTATGCGAGATAATAAGGTCGAATAAGATCTACGGCATAGTAGACGCCATGTCTACGCCCGGCGGCGAGGAGTCGGAGATAGTAATGCGAGCGGCTCAGAAGATGGGCATACCGTATTTGAAATATTTAAAACGCTCGTTTTCCAACGAGGAGTATCCGAACGTACTGACTATAAACTCATATAGGGATATCGCGGATATTATCAATCAGACGATAGGTAACGTTTTATTCTACGCTTCGGCATGCTCCGTAAACGCGATAGCCGAGCTTACGGAGGATAAAGAGCGGCTTTACACCGTGATCCCGAAGGGCGTGGATTTTGACATTTCGATCGCGATGGAATACGGCTTGCCGCTTAGAAACGTGATAGAGACCGAGATAGTCGAGGGCGTTGAAAACGTGCTGAATACGGTTGAGAAGTTTAATATAGGCCTTATTGTAGCAGACGGATCGTATTCTATTTGCGATAAGGCTGAAGCGGCGGATAAGAAGAATATACGCGTGATCGCCACTCAGAATACCGGGGTCGATTACACGGATTCCGCCGATACATACGACGCGGTATGCGGTAAGGTCTTGTTATGGAGCGTCGACAACAGCTTTCGGGAAGGCGGAAGGCGCGTGAAAAACAGAAATAAATAGAGGATATGTCCGCGCGCGGAGCTTGCGCTCGCGGACGGAAAGGCGAATATAGATTATGAATATAGCAATCGACGGTCCGGCCGGAGCGGGCAAGAGCACGATCGCAAAGGCGGTGGCCAAAAGGCTGGGATACATATACGTAGATACCGGAGCGATGTACAGAGGTATAGGACTTTACGCGCTCGAGCACGGCGCCGATCCCAAGTCCGCTAAAGAGGTCGGGGATATTTTAGACGATATAGCAGTGAGCATAGAATATAAAGACGGAGAACAACGACTGATGATCAACGGCGAGGACGTATCGGATCGGATCCGCACGCCCGAGGTCTCCGCGGCCGCGTCGGACGTGTCGGCTTTGCCAGCGGTCAGGGAAAAACTGCTCGACCTGCAGAGGGAGCTGGCGAAGAATAACGACGCGGTGATGGACGGCAGAGACATAGGTTCGTTCGTGCTGCCGAACGCCGAAGTAAAGATATTTTTGACGGCGTCGGCGGACGTCAGAGCGAGGCGCAGATACGACGAGCTTGCGCAGAAAGGAATAAAGGTCGAGTTCAGCGAGGTAAGGGCGGATATGGAACAAAGAGACAAAAACGACTCTACCCGCAAGGCGTCTCCGCTCGTTATGGCCGAGGACAGTATATTGGTCGATACTACGGATATGGATATCGAGCGGACGATCGCGAAAATTATCGAGCTTTGCGATATATAAAGGATATTTAACGGACGGAAAGGCTGTGAAATTAGATGGGATTGTACGAGTTTGGCGACGTTGTCCTCACAGGGCTGTGCCATTGTATTTTCAGATATAAGGTCGAAGGGCTTGAAAATATACCGAAGGATCAAAATTTTATACTCTGCTGTAACCATAGAAGCAATCTCGATCCGCCGTTTTTAGGCGTTTGCTTGCCGTTTAAGATATGCTATATGGCGAAAGAGGAGCTGTTTAAAAACAAGCTGTTCGCCAAGCTTATAACCACGCTGGGGGCGTTTCCGATAAAGCGTGGCAAGCATGATATAGCCGCGCTTAAGACCGCGCTCAGTTTGATCAAACAGGGAAAGCACGTCGCGATTTTCCCCGAGGGCGGACGTTCGCACGACGAACACCTCAGAAAGGGAAAAACGGGCGCCGTTATGATAGCTATCAAAGCGGGGGTAAATATCCTGCCGGTCGGCATAGAGGGAAAATACAGGCTTTTCGGCCGTATAAGGACGAGGATCGGCAAACCGATCGACCTGAGCGGTTATTTTGGAACCAAACCCGACTCGAACGAGCTTAAGAGGATAACGGACGAGATACTTATGCCGGAGATAGGCAGGCTGGCGAATATGCCGACATATGAAGAATATAATAAGAAATTAACGTCAGGAGAATAGCAATGCAGATAGAGATCGCAGATAAATCCGGATTTTGTTTCGGCGTAGACCGGGCGGTCAAGATCGCGTATAAACGCGCGGAGAACCCCGGAAACAGTACGGTCACATATGGAATGTTGATACACAACCGCGATTTGACGGACGATTTGGCCGAAAAGGGCGTCGGCTGCATAGACGCGATCGAGGATATACCGGACGGTTCGTCCGTGATTATTCGCGCGCACGGGATACCTAAGTCGGATTACAAGAAGCTTGAGGAGATACATGCGGATATCGTAGACGCGACCTGCCCGTACGTAAAGAAGATTCATAATATCGTGGAGCGGGAATCGAAGGACGGGAGAACGGTTATTATCGTCGGAGATAAAGCTCATCCGGAAGTGATCGGCATAAAGGGGTGGAGCCGCGGAGAGACGTACGCGGTAGCTACCGAAGAAGAAGCAGAAAATTTGTGCAAATTAGACAATAATTTACCCGTGTCGGTGGTCGCTCAAACAACAATCAGAGAAATTTTATTAAAAAAAATCGTAAAAATATTAAAAAAACATTTTACAAATCTGAATTTTTTTGATACAATATGTAGTGCAACCAGTGAAAGGCAGAGATCCGCGAAGGAGCTCGCCGCCAGAGTCGACCTTATGTTCGTCGTCGGCGGAGAGAACAGCTCGAACACTCGTAAGCTTTACGAGGTCTGCCGCGAGCTTTGTCCGGACACGTATTGCATAGAAAACAGTAAAAAATTAAATGAATATACAAATTTATTAAACAAAAAATTAAAAGTGGGTATTACCGCCGGAGCGTCTACTCCGGATAAGGTAATCAAGGAGGTTTATTTAACCATGGCGGAAAATGAAATGAATTTTGCAGAAGCTTTAGAAGAGACGCTAAAGCCTCTGAACTCGGGTGAGGTAGTAAAAGGCGTAGTAATTGGCGTTACGCCGACGGAAGTTCAGGTCGATATCGGCAACAAGTACGACGGAGTTATTCCGTTTTCGGAGCTGACCAACGATCCCGACGCCGACATCAACGAGTTGGTAAAGGTCGGTCAGGAAGTCGACGTCTATGTCGTGCACGTTAGCGACAGAGACGGGGTAGTTACATTATCCAAGAAGAAGATTGACGCTGTCAAGGGTATGGAAGAGATCCAGGCAGCTTTTGATAATCGCGAAGTATTGACCGGCAGAGTCGTAGAACTGGTCAAGGGCGGCGTTGTTACTATAGCCAAAGGCGTAAGAGTGTTTATTCCCGCGTCGGAGTGCGCGCTCCACTATATCGCGGATCTCGGCACGCTGCTTAATACTGAGCAGAACTTTAGAATAATAAAAATAGACACCGATAGACGCGGCAGACAGAGAGTAGTCGGTTCGATCAAGGAAGTGGCCAAAGAAGAAGCCGAAAAAGCGGCTAACGAATTCTGGGAAAACGCGGAAGAGGGCAAGCTGTACACCGGTACGGTTAAATCTCTTACAAAATTCGGCGCGTTTGTAGATCTTGGCGGCGTCGACGGTCTTATACACATATCGGAGTTATCTCCGCTCAGGATCTCGCATCCGTCCGAGGTTGTGAAGGTCGGCGATAAGATAGACGTATATATCAAAGAACTCGACAGAGAGAAGAACAGAATATCTCTGGTAAGAGAGCTTAAGGAAGTTAAAGCGGCGGAGTTCTGGGATAACGCCGAAGTGGGCAAGAAGTATACCGGCATAGTAAAATCCATAACGCCGTTCGGCGCGTTTGTGGATCTTGGCGGCGTGGACGGTTTGGTTCACATATCCGAGCTCTCCTGGAACAGGATCAAGCATCCGTCAGAGGTCGTAAAAGTCGGCGACATGCTCGACGTATATATCAAGGACCTCGACCGCGAAAAGGGCAAAGTTTCTCTCGGCTATAAGAAAGAAGAGGACAGCCCGTGGGTAAAGGCGACTAAGGACTTAAAAGTCGGCGACGTTATAAAGGTCAAGATCGTAAGGATCCTGCCGTTTGGAGCGTTCGCGGAAGTTGCGGAATACGTAGACGGACTTATCCATATTTCTCAGATCTCCAATAAGAGGATCAACAAGCCCTCCGACGTTCTGGCTATCGGCGACGAGGTTGAAGCTAAGGTAATCGAGATCAACGACGAGACGAAGCAGATCGGTCTTTCGATGAAGGCTTTGATGACGGACGATATGGCCGACGAAGCCGTAAGCGCGGATAAAGAAGACGACGTTCCCAATTCGTATATAGAAGAGACGTCGTTCACTTTAGGCGACATCCTCGATTCAAGCGATCTTGCCGATACGGTTGAAGAAACCGTTGAAGATGCGGCGGAAGAGGCGGAGGAAGAAAAAGCTGAAGATACGGCTGAGGAAGCCGCGGCTGAAGACACAGAGAAGAGCGAAGACGCTGAATAATCGGTTTAGTCGTTTTAAATTTATTATGAACTTATACGGGACGGACGCTATGTTCGTCCTTTTATTTTGGTTTACGTATTGCAAAATTTGTAATTTAAGTGTACAATAGTAGATATTATAATTGAATACTAAAGCTAAAAGGCGTTTGGGAGGAAAATATGACGGTAGACGAATTTAGATCAAATATACAAGGAAAGACTGCGGCGGTCATAGGCGTAGGAGTGAGCAACATTCCGCTTATCAAGTTTTTGGCAGGTTGCGGAGCTAAGGTTATCGCTCACGATAAGCGCTCGGCCTCCGAACTGGGAGAAACGTACGACGAACTCGAAAAGCTCGGCGTTAAATTCGTACTTGGCAACGGGTACCTTGACGAAGTAGACAAGGACGCGTCGGTCGTTTATAAGACGCCGGGCGTGAGATTCGACGTTCCGGCTCTGCTCGAGGCCGCGAAGCGAGGCGTGGAGATAACTTCCGAGATGGAACTTTTCTTCGAGCTGTGTCCGGCGAAAATAATCGCGGTCACTGGCAGCGACGGCAAGACCACGACCACCAGCCTTATATACGATATGCTAAAACGCGCGGGGTATACCTGCCATCTTGGCGGCAATATCGGAAATCCGCTGATAGACAGACTGGACGAGATCAAGGCCGACGATATGGTAGTGTTGGAGCTGTCGAGTTTCCAGCTCCATACGATGAAGCAAAGCCCTTCGATCGCGGTGGTCACCAACGTAACGCCGAATCATCTCGATTGGCATAAGGATTTCGGCGAATATGTCGAGGCTAAGAAGGCGATATTTAAGTATCAGGATCAAGACGGCAGAGTCGTTTTGAACTACGATAACGAGATAACCAGAGACTTCGCTCGGGAAGCGAAAAATTATGCGTATTTCAGCCGCAGAGAAGAGCTTGAGACCGGCTATTATCTCAAGGACGGACATATAGTATATTCGGAAAACGGCGAGGTAAAGCGAGATATTTTAGATATCGAGACGATATTTATACCCGGAATGCATAACGTCGAGAACTATATGGCGGCTATCGCGGCGGTTGACGGACTCGTATCGGACGAGATAATCAGAGAGACGGCGGCGGGGTTCAAAGGAGTCGAGCACAGGATAGAATTTGTGCGCGAACTCGACGGAGTAAAATACTATAACGACTCCATAGCGAGCTCGCCGGCGAGAACGACCGCAGGTCTGAGGTCGTTTAAGCAAAAGGTCGTCCTCATAGCGGGCGGATACGACAAGAAGATCCCGTTCGACGAATTCGGTTCGGTCGTAAACGAACATGTTAAAAAATTGGTTCTCTGCGGACTCACTTCGGATAAGATAGAAGCGGCGGTCAAGTCCGCGCCCAATTACGACGGACTGCCGATATACAGGCGCTCCAAGTTCGAAGACGCGGTAAACACCGCGAGGGAAATCGCCGAAAGCGGGGATGTGGTTATCCTGTCTCCGGCCTGCGCGAGTTTCGATATGTTCAAAAACTTCGCGGTCAGAGGAGATACGTTTAAGGAGATAGTAAATAAGTTTAAATAAATATTTTATTCCGCTTTGGAGCCAGGTCTTTAAAGCGGATATTTATTATGAGAGTATCGCATTTTAGACATACTGATAAGTTACATAGACGCAAAATAAACGGCGGGAGATAATATGGATTCAAATTCAGAAAGAGTAATAGTGATAGGCGGAGGTCCGGCGGGAATGATGGCGGCCGGGATCGCGGCGGGAAGAGGAAAAAGAGTAACGCTGATAGAGCAGAATAAGATACTCGGCAAAAAGCTGCTTATTACCGGAAAGGGCAGGTGCAATATCACGAACGCGTGCGAGGACGTGGAGACTCTTATCGCGAACGTTCCGACTAACGGCGCTTTTTTGTACAGCGCGTTCTATACGTTCACAAACGCTCAGACGATAGAATTTTTCAACAAGCTCGGAGTCGAGACGAAGGTCGAACGCGGCGGTAGAGTGTTTCCTAAGAGCGATAAAAGCTCGGACGTCGCCGAGGCGATGATCAGGTTTCTAAAGGAGAATAACGTCGAGATCCTCTGCGACAGGGTCGACGACGTTTTGGCGACCGGCGGCAGGATAAGCGGAGTCGTTACAAAAAAACGCGGATTTCTAAAAGCGGATAAGGTAATTTTGGCGACCGGAGGACTTTCGTATCAGGCGACGGGCTCGACCGGAGACGGCTATACCTGGGCGGAGAATCTCGGCCATACGATAACCGATATAGAGCCTTCGCTGGTTCCGATCGCGGTGGAGGAGGATCTTAGCGGTCTGGTCGGGCTTACCCTTAAAAATATCAAGATCGACGTATTCAATTCAAAAAACAAAAAAGTCTACAGCGACTTCGGCGAGATGATGTTCGCGCATTTCGGGCTTACCGGCCCGGTGATATTGAGCGCGAGCGCGCATATGCGAGACGTGAAAAAGGGCGGCTACAAGATACGCGTAGACCTCAAACCGGCTCTCGATGAAAAACAGCTCGACGCGAGAATAATAAGGGATTTCAGCAAGGCGCTGAATAAGGATTTTAAGAACAGCTTGGACGCGCTTTTGCCGAAAAGGCTTATTCCCTATATAATCGATTTAAGCGGGATAGATCCGGATAAAAAAGTAAATTCGATAACCAAAGAGGAGCGGCGGCGCCTGCTCGGATCAATGAAGAATTTGGAGTTTACGCCGACGGATTTTTGTTCGATCGACAGGGCTATAATAACCTCGGGCGGGGTGTGCGTAAAAGAAATAAATCCATCCACGATGGAATCGAAACTCGTGAATGGATTGTACTTTGCGGGCGAGATCGTCGACGTAGACGCCTACACCGGCGGGTTTAATTTACAGATAGCGTTTTCGAGCGGCTTTCTTGCGGGCTCTTCTTGCTGAGCCGCGCAGCATGCTCGATTTAAGGTTCCTGTAGACCGTTGCGATCAGTACGCATAATATGATAGAGATCGCGTAGGTCACGGCGGTCGATACGACGAACCTCGTCATAGTGTCGGTTATATTCATGTTGTTCATTATCTCAAGCGCGGCGGTTATTATCAGGCAGTGTATAAGATAAATATCGTAAGACGCCGCAGAGATACTGATAAGGAATCCCTTGCCTCGGCTTTCGAGGGACATTGTGAGTCCGTACGAATACTGATAAAAGCCGAAGGTAGAAAACAGACAGAACAGTACGACGATCACGGCCGAATAGGACGCGGTTATAAGTCCCGCGTATTCCATGTACGAGATCACGCAGTGAGCGATCGCGAGTATGAGCCAGCCGACGTAGAGCAGTATCTTATATTTTCTTAAGAAAGCGATAAACTCGTTATAATAAAGTCCCGCGTACATTCCGAGAACCCAGAATATCAGATAAGATGGGAATATCTTATGGGTATAGTCCGCCGAGATCTCGTAGGTTCTGAAAAATACGGTCGCCGCAAACGCCAAGACCGCTATCAGAACGCCGAAGAGCTTTGAGTTGTACTTGGTTATTATGACCCAGAGCGGCATGAGCAGATAGAACTGCATTATCAGAACCACAAAGTAGAACTGAGCCGACAGATCGCCGTTTAGTATGTATTCTATGAGCGAGACCGGATTGAAATCATAGTAGTTAAATATATAAACAAATACGATATAATACAGTATCACGCACAGAACGTAGGGTATGAATATCTTTCTTATCCTGTTCAGCAAAAAACTGAAATATGTGAATTTATTTTCGCTGTACTTATAAAACAGTTTAAGCGCGCTCGTAAACACAAACGCGGGCACGGCGAAAGTGGTAAGCCTTGTGACGGTAGAAAATACGATTGAAAGTACGCTCCACCTCGGAAATATGCTTACGCCTTCCGACAATACGTGTATGAGTATTACGAACATACACAGAAAAAACTCAAAAATCGAAACCTCGGTAATTTTCCTTTTCATATAACAACCCTGTCCTGAAATTTTTATTATCTTTTATTTAATTAGGATATAGTCGGATACCCGACCGAATTCCTTTTCCCCTGCGCGGCAAACGGGCGCCGCGTCGTATCCAATCAATTTATTATATCATAAATACGGATTTTTAGTCAACGTCTATAATTATATATAAATAGTTTGAAATATAAATGAAAAAGTTTTTTAATATATTCGACGTAAACAGAGCGCGTTGTATGCCGGATATAGTGCGCGGCGTTTAGCGGGAAAGCGATAAACGCCCGACCGCGTTAAATTACGCCGCCGCGCCTATACTCTATTTCGGCTTAAACTCCTCGCCGCGGATCAAATAGTCTATGGACACGTTAAAATAATCGGACATTTTGATAAGCATGCCGATGCTCGGCTCTCGTCTTCCGTTTTCATAATGCGAAAGAGCCTCTCTCGAGATATTCAATTCCATTGCAACCTTTTGCTGACTTAATTTCCTCTGCTTGCGTATACTTTTTAGTCCAATCATTTACAATACCTCTTGACATAATTGTAACATTTTGTTACAATACAAATGTTACAAAATGTAACATTTTATAATATTGAGCCGGGTCCGATTATGTAATTGGGGAGGGAGGGGAAACAGTTAAAAACACAGACTCAGATCCGACGGAAAAAAGATGGAGGTATATGGTATGAAAAGATTTTTAAGTTTATTAATTTCCATATCTATTATTATGATTAGCTTATCTATGTTTTTATATGTATACGCAAACGACGATGCGGCTAAAGAGCACAGAGAAGCGATGGTACAAATGATGATCGATGAAGACGTTGTGCGCGGGGACGAGAAAGGCGATATAAAACCTTACGATAAGGTTACCCGAGCAGAAATGGCGGCGATGATAATACGTAAACTTGGTAAGGAAGATAAGGCGTTGAGTTACTCCGATTCGGCCACAGGATTCGTCGACGACTCCGACATCGCCGAGTGGGAGAGGGCGTATATAGCTTACGGCGAAGATATAGATATGGTCGACGGATATCCCGACGGTACGGTAAGGAGCTCGAACAACGTCACCTACGAGGAGGGCGTGAAATTTGTGGTTTGCGCGTTCGACAGCGCCGCGGAGAGAAGTTATCCGGACGGATATATAGAAAGAGCGCAGGAGCTTGGCTACTTGACCGGAGTCGAGGGAATTTTGGGAGTAGAGTTGACAAGAGAGCAGATAATCACATTGATAGCTAACGCCGGAATATCTAATTCCGGAACCGGAGATAAAACTATCGCCAATATCGACGAATTTACTAAAGAACAAATGTCGATAGAGCGGGTGGTGCAGAGCGGAATAATGGATCTTGACGAGAACAATAATTTCAACTTTCAAAAGGAGATGACGGTTGGCGAAGTAAACGACGCCGTTGCAAGAATGGCAAGGTATGTAGCGGACGAGACCGATAATCCGTCGATAGTCGAAAATATTCCTCAGATAGACGCGAAGTCGGCGGACGAGACGGCCACTATCGAAGACGTCGTAAGTATTTTGACCGACCCGGGTATAGAAACAGGCGCGCCCGCCGAGTGGGTCGAAATGGCGAGACCGTCGATTTTAAGGGAGGTTGCGTTTTTGCTGACTCCGAGCGGCGATGTTGAGACCGCTTTAGCGACGTTGCAGACGACCCAACCTGCGTTTCAGGGATATACCGCCGCGATGATCTTTAAGGCCATGCATATGTGGAGCCTTTTGGAGAATTGGAGCGACGGATATTACGCGACGTTTGACGGTAAAAGTACGGCGAACGATTTTGTCGCCTACGACGGTTCAAGCTATTATTATTTGATACACGGAACCGGCAACACAGGGATTTATTGCGAAAATAACGGAACGTATTATAAATTGGTAAATCATAAACGGTCGTATGCCGGTATTAATATGCAAAAATTGATCGGCGCCTATAACGGTTATGTATTCTATCTCGACGGCGGCGACGTATACAGAGTCGATAAGGACGGCAAATATCCGAGACGGCTTACCTATGATATAGGCGGAACCGATTGGATGATAGACGGCGACTATATATATTATACGAAACCAACCTATAATAATTATAAAGTACCGATAACATCGGTAGATTTTGAAGCGGATGCGGTCGCGGTTGAATCAAGACCGTTTTCAAATACGGACGGCGACGATAAATTTATAGGCGACAATCTTAATCTTGGATTGGGAGCTACATATGACTCTGCGAATGTAATGAAAAACGATACGACTTTAATCTCTCACGGCAGAGCGCTTTTAATGGGGGAAATCGATCTATATAACGAAGGAGTCTACTACCTGCTGAGAAATCAGGAAGATGGCGTTTCGGATCCAAACGTAGAGCTTTGGGTCGTTTCGAGAAACGGAGACGTTGATTTTAGCAGAAGCATATGCGACATGACGACTCAGATACCGACTGACAAATATAATAATTTTAGCTTGGGCATGGCCGGAGATTATGCTTTTATACATGCGTCTGATACTCTTAAGGACGACGTATATTATAAGGTGTGCGTAGACGAGGATTCGGAAGAATACGGTATACCGGTTCAGCTTACGATACCGGACGACTACGTCGATCTGGTAAGCGAAATAAGCGATACAGACGAGCCTACTATAGTATCCGAACTTGAGCATATTTTGGATAATTACTACTTTGAATACGACGGGGATCAAGACGGCGATAGCAACTCTTTTAGCGTGACTTTTAATAACAATAACGAAGCGGTTATCAGAGCTTACGAGGAAGCGTCGGATAATATGAGAGCATATATTTACACCACCTACGAACTGGTGGACGCGCAAACGATAGAATTAAAATGGGACGTCTACAATTTTAGAAATTATTTGCAAGAAGGTAATTGGACGCGAATAGATGTAAGTCCGGATATGCCTGTTACGACGTTTATATGCACAAGGGACGAGGCGAGCGGAGATTATATACTTGAATCTGCGGAGCCTTTAGATTACGGTTATAAAATAACGCTTGACGAGGTATTTAGAGGATAGGCGTAATTAAAAAATAATCAGAGCAAGTCTTTTAAAACGGGCCTCTTAGTCGGCCGACGGGATAATAAAATCCGCAAGCCGATGCAAGAGGCTCTTTTGCGTTAAAAATAAATAATTCCTCCTATACATCCCCCAAACTTTATGGTAAAATAAACCCATAAATCCAATTTGAGAGGAGAATAACAATGCCATTTATCGATTCAAAGATCGCAGCGCCGGTTACGGCTGAGAAGAAGGAGATTATAAAATCCGAGCTTGGAAAAATCGTAAACACGCTGCATAAGACCGAAAAATTCCTTATGGTCGGCATAGACGACGGCTACGACTTGTGGTTCGGCGGGGATAAGCTGGATAAGGGCGCGTACGTTTCGGTCAGCCTTTTCGGCTCCGCGTCGAGTTCGGACTACGAAAAAACGACCGCGCAGATCTGCGAGCTTTTCCAAAGAGAGCTGGACATACCTCCGGCTTCGGTCTACGTTACCTATCATCCGGTTTCCGACTGGGGCTGGAACGGCGGTAATTTCTAAGATTTTTAAGTTAAGCTCTATCCGCGATAAACCAAGAGACGGCGGGATCGGCGTATAATCGGCGCGTTTTGGGCGCTTGCCGAGCCGGTCTCGTCTTTTTTTGTCCAATTTATTTTAACGGTTCCCGAATATTTTATATTCTTTACAGATATGTTATAGCGCGGATACGACGCCTATAATTCCAATATAAGAGGCGCGGTTCAAAAGTTTTTGCAGATGTTGAATAATTCGACAACTTGTGATATAATTAAATTTATATTTGGATTTGTTGTTAGAGAAAGTTTAGACGCGTTTTGATAAAAACGGCGTTGGATATTGTATGGTATATGGTTTTGCTGAATATGCGGGACCTTTAATTTCGGCTCAGATATTAAAGGATTTCCGCGGACCAATATAGTTTATATTGGAGCTTATATTGGTTCAGAAAAGGCGATAGCATCGCCGTAGACATTTAGAGAGTTAGGTTATCGACGTTTAGAAAAGGAAAAACGGTATGGACTACAATATTTTTTTAAAGATAATGCTGACGCTTGTCTCGCACGGGTTTCTCGGCAGTTATGTTATGATGCTGACGGATTTTAAGGAACCCAGGCGCGTTTGGAAACTGCGTTGGTTCGCCGGGGTAGCGGTCGTTTTCATAGTTAATATAATCTTGCGTAGTTTGCTGGACGAAGAGAGTTACGTATCCTTGATTGTACTGACTGTGACGATCCCGTATTTGCTGATAACTATGCTGTGTTCGCGGATCAAGGGGATGCGCGTGGTATTTTGCATATGCACATGTCTCTGGATCGGCTGTCTTGGCGAGGCGAACGCCATATTTATACAAACTCTCTTTCCGGATTATATGTGGGTAAGAGTTTTGACGCGAGCGGTATCTTACGCCCTGCTGTACTTGGCGGTGCGGAAGTTCAGAGGCTATTATTTCGACGTGTATCGTATTTTAGACCGAGGCTGGGGCGTTCTCTGTCTGCCGTCGATAGTGACGTATCTGACCACTATTTATATTTTTAATAATCTTTTGACCGTGGATCCGCTGCCCGCGTCCATAGTGATCTACAGCGTTTCGGCGGTCTGCACATGCGTGTATATTCTGATCTATTTGTTTTTTATAAGGGCGAGGCAGCTGTACGAGCTGAAAAACAGCAGGGATCTGATGAGTATACAAATTTCCGCGCTCAAGCGTCACTCGGATGAAAATCGGGAGGCGGAGGAAAAAATGCGCGTCCAGCGTCGGGATATGCGCCGTCAATGGGAGCAGATCGAAGGATTGGTCAGACAAAACGACAAGAGCGCGATACTCGATCTGATCGGAGCGGCGCAGAAACGTCTGGATGAAACGGCGCCTCCGGTTAAGTGGTGCGGCAATAGCGTGATCAACGCGGTCGTCTCTTCGTACTTTTACCGAGCGAAACAGGAAGGGATAGCCGTAGAAGCCAAACTGGTCGTATCCGAGTCGCTCCCCGTAGACGCGACGGAGCTGTCTATGGTATTCGCTAACGCGCTTGACAACGCGATAAAAGCGTGCGGCGCTCTGCCGAAGGAAGAACGTAAAATTATATGCAAGTGTATACAGAGTCCGTGTCTGATGCTTCAGATCGAGAACACATATACGGGCGAGGTCGAATTTAACGAAGACGGACTTCCCGTATCTAAGGAAACGGGACACGGTATCGGGACGCGGTCGATATTGGCGTTTTGCGAGAAATATGACGCGTTGTGCCGCTACCGGGCTAAGGACGGATGGTTTAGGCTCAGGGTCTCGATGTGACGGAGAGACCGCGGTCTCGGCGACGATAATAAATATTCAAGGCAGAATATAGAGCAGAGGGAAATTCAAAGATGGTATACGACGATTTTTATAACGCGCTCATGGTTCTGGTCACTCAGGCCTTTCTGGGAAGCTACGTCATGGCGCTGATCGAGTTCCGCAGGCCGGCGCGCGTCTTTAAAATAAAATGGATCTTGGTTATCGTAACGGTCGTGAGCGTAAATATTTTCCTGATCTTATTTTGTAATTTCTGGAATCTATATACGCGCGTCGGCGTTTTTACGGTGACTCTGCCGTATATTTTGACGACTCTTTGGTGTTCGCGCTACAAGGGACTTCGCGTAGTTTTCAATATTTGCACCTGTCTCTGGCTGGGCTGTATCGGAAACGCCAACGGGGTATTGGCGCACGCGATCTGGCAGAGCAATCCGTGGATCCACGTCGTTATGCGAGGCGTAACATACTTTGCGCTGTATTTGGTGGTGCGAAAATTTCGTCCGTATTATCAGAAAGCGCTCTATATTTTAGACCGCGGCTGGGGAGTATTATGTCTGATACCGAGCGTTACGTTTCTTGCAACGCTCTATCTGATAAATAATTTATTGCAGGACAATCCGCTGCCAGTCGCCGTTATCGTATACAGCCTTACGATAATATGTACGTTCGCGTATATCTTGATATATTTGCTTTTTGCAAGAGCGACGCAGATCTACGAACTGAAAAATAACCGGGATATAATGAGCGCTCAGATCGCGGCGCTCAAGCGTTACGCGGACGCGAGTCGGGCGATGGAAGAGGAGACGCGTATCCAAAGACACGATATGCGTCATCAGTGGATAACGCTCGCGGAGCTGGTCAAGCGGGGCGATGAGAAAGCGACGCTCGATTTTATAGACGCGGTAGAGAGACGCTTAGACGAGATCGAGCCGGTTTGGCAATGCGGTAATTCCATACTAAACGCGACGTTTTCGTCCTATTTTTACCGTGCGAGAGAGGAAGATATCGAGATCGAGGCGGAGCTTTCGGTCGGCGAAGAGTTGCCGGTAGACCCCGCCGAGCTGTCCATGGCGCTCTCTAACGCGCTGGATAACGCGATAAAGGCCTGCGTAAAACTGCCGAGGAAGAAGCGCAAGATCGTATGCAGATGCGTAGACGGTCCGCCTTTGAAGCTGAAGATAGAGAATCCGTATATTGGAGAAGTGAAATTCAGCGAGGACGGCTATCCGGTAGACGAAAACGGCGAGACGGGAGTCGGCGCGAGGTCGATATTGGCGTTTTGCGAAAAGTATAACGCGGAGTGGAAATATCGGGCGGAGGACGGACTGTTCGGGCTGGAGATATCCATAGAGATTCGAGCGTTTATCGCGGCTTGAGATATAAGACGTTATATAGTTGTTGAGAAGGTTGAGAGTTAAAATCGAGCGCAAATCGAAGCGCCGGTATTGTTGTTGGATAAGAATGTAGGAACGCGTAGATAAAATGATGTATAGCGATTTAATAAATTTTTTAATGATACTTTCGCATGGGATTATTGGTTTTTACACCGTGCTTTTGATCGAATTTAAGGAGCCGCAGCGTTTTTGGCGGCGGCTGTGGATCGTGTTGTTGATATTATTTCTGGTTATAAACGGATTTATACGCGTCGCCTTTGGCGGAGACGCGTATATGCTTGTCGCCGCGTTCACGCTGACGCTCCCGTATTTATTGATAATACTGTGGTGTTCCCGCTATAAAGGGCTGCGCGTTGTGTTCTGCGCTTGTACTTGCTTGTGGATGGGTTGTATCGCGGATGCGGCGGGGCTGATCGCGCAGACGATCCTTGGGGATAATTCCTGGATCCGTCTTGCGGTGCGCGTCGCGGTATATATCGCTCTCTACTTGGTTTTGAGGCTATTGCGGCCGTATTATCTGAGGATGCTGAGGATATTAGACTACGGCTGGGGAGTTTTGTGCTTTATTCCGGCGGTCACGTATCTTACGGTACTATATATGGTCGGCTGTTTTTTACCCAAGGATCCCGTCGCGGTAACCGCGGCTGTCTGCGGTATAACGGCGCTGAGCGTCTGCGCGTATATATTGATATATTTATTTTTTATGGGGGTACGGCAATCGTATGAATTAAAAAACAGCCGAGATCTGATGAAAGCGCAGATTTTAACTTTTGAGCAGAGCTTGAACGCGAGCCGGGCGATGGAGGATAAACTGCGTATCCAAAGACACGATATGCGTCATCAGTGGATAACGCTCGCGGAGCTGGTCAAGCGGGGCGACGAGAAAGCGACGCTCGATTTTATAGACGCGGTAGAGAGGAGCTTAGACGAGATCGAGCCGGTTTGGCAATGCGATAATTCCATACTAAACGCGACGTTTTCGTCCTATTTTTACCGTGCAAGAGAGGAAGATATCGAGATAGAAGCGGAGCTTTCGGTCGGCGAAGAGCTGCCGGTAGACCCCGCGGAGCTGTCCATGGCGCTCGCTAACGCGCTGGATAACGCGATAAAGGCCTGCGTAAAATTGCCGAGGAAGAAGCGCAGGATCGTATGCAGATGCGTAGACGGTCCGCCTTTGAAGCTGGAGATAGAGAATCCGTATATCGGAGAAGTAAAATTCAGCGAGGACGGCTATCCGTTAGACGAAAACGGCGAGACGGGAGTCGGCGCGAGGTCGATATTGGCGTTTTGCGAAAAGTATAACGCGGAGTGGAAATATCGGGCGGAGGACGGACTGTTCAGACTCGAGATCGCTCTATGATCCCGCTCCGCGAAAGAGTTTGAGCGCGAGGAGACCGCGCTCTTTTTTTTGATCTGTTATTTCAAGATATTTCAATTTTATAAATTTATTTCCACAACGTAACGATTCCAATCGATTTAAATTATCACAAAACCGATTAATTTATCACAAACTCGCGTCCGGGGCAAAGATATGATATATAATTATAAAAGTATCTGAATTTGGCGGCGATCGGCTTTCGCGGGCGCCGTATATAAAGACGCGCGTTTTAGTCGAGCCGGGAGGGAGAGTCCGGGCTTTATATAGATCCGGCCCGATTCGGTATAACCGGCTTGGATCGGGAAATATTTCAGAACAAAAAGCGCTGCGACGAGGGAGAGAGGACGAATGAATATTAAAAAGATCATAGCGGCTTTGACGGGTCTGTCGGCATGTCTGACCCTTGCGTCCTGCGCCCCAAGCGGCGGCGCGACGAACGAGGAATTATGGCGGGCGGCCATGACCGACGCGGTATTCAGCGAGGACGAAGAGATCCATGATTTAGTCAAGCTTGTACCCGAAGACGACCGGGTTATCTGGGACGAGTCTAATACGCGCGTACTGCTGCTCACCTGGCATAATTACGCCGGCGAATGCGAGCCGGGCGGCGCGCTCGGAGCGGAGGTCGGCGAGATCTGGGCTACTTCGGTAGGGGAGATGATAGATCGGTACGAGGCGAGCGGTTCGGACGTCCGGGATTGGGAGCTGTGGTTCGCGCAGAGGCTCGGGGTCCACGAGGACGAGGGCTATACTCGGTTCACCGCGTTTTGGGTATCGCCCGAGGACGTTATCCGTCCCGCGTATATAACCGACGTTACCGCCGACATGGTAAACGATTACTCAGCGGCGAGCGACCCGGAATATAAGGAGTGGTTCGACGGAAATATTATATATTCGTATTTTGAGAGCGATTACCCATGGACGAGGTTGGGTTATACCTACGATTGGAGCGGCGGCGGGTCGGAATACGGTCTGACCGAGTTCTTGATCTTTGACGGGAGCAAGACGGAGATAGAGTTTACATATACGACCGATGAATTTGTCGATTGGCTCGCCGGACAGGCGAACGCGTGAGCCGCTTTAAAACGTTTAAATTAAAACAGATTATATATTGGAGGGGACGTTAAAATGAAACAAAACTGCGATAACGCGAGAGAATGTCCGTGCACGTATAAATGTCCAAGGCATGGGAAATGCTGCGAGTGCGTCGCGCATCACAGGGATAACAACGAAGGCGTTCCGGGCTGTTTCTTCTCGAAAGAGGCGGAGGCTACATATGACAGGAGCGTAGAGGCGCTCGCGAGGGATCGCGGGATAATTTAACGCGGCGGCCGCGTTTGGTTATATGAAAAAACGATTTATTATTTAAATGCCTTGAGTATAGATGTATCCGGGCTTAAAAATTAATTTAACTGAAAAGGGGATAACATTTATGAAACGAGTATTTTTGAAACCGATCGCGTTTATTCTACTGATCGCGGCGATTGCGGCGTTATCCGGCTGCGGCGCCGCGAATCAGACGGCGAACGAGCAGACCGCGGAGCCGGCCGCGACCACCGAAGAGGCTGCGGCGACCGAGACGGTCTACAACGTATATTTCGGCTTAAACGACGCCGACACGGGCGAGCAGATCGTCTCTATGGACGAGGCGTCAGCGTATATCAGAAGCGTGATAGAGAGCTACGGCTACGGCTATACCGAGCATCGAACCTACGGCGCGTATACCTAGAACGGAGTCAGCAAGGGAAACGACAATCTGCTCTATATGTTGGTCTTCGTTGACGAGGAGGACGTGCGCAGGATTTCGGAGAAGGTAGCCGAACACCTCAACTTAGCGTCCGTTCTGTGTCTTAAAGGCGGCATGGAATACGAATTCTTTATGGGCGCGGAAAAACAAGAGTCGGCGGAATAACGACTACGAGACTGGCGTTTACGATTTAATTATAATTATGCAGAAGGGGTGTTTTATTTGATTACTTTTATATGCGCGATAGTAATTTTACTCGCGGGATATTTTTTATACGGAAAGCTGATGGATAAGATTTTCAAGCCGGACGACAGGCCGACTCCGGCGATAGATCATCCGGACGGGGTGGATTACGTGCCGATGAAGACTTGGCGCGTGTTTCTGATCCAGCTCTTGAATATTGCGGGGACGGGGCCTATATTCGGAGCTTTGATGGGCGCGGTGTTCGGGCCGATAGTGTTTTTGTGGATAGTTTTCGGATCCATACTTGGCGGCGCGGTGCACGACTATATGAGCGGTATGATCTCGCTGCGCTTAAACGGCGCGTCGGTGTCCGAGATCGTCGGCAAATACTTAGGCTCCGGCGCGAAGCAGGTAATGAGTGTGTTCTCGGTAATACTGCTGATCTTGGTCGGGGCGGTGTTTACGACCAGTCCGGCTGCGCTGTTGGCGCGGCTCACTCCCGATTGGATGAATACGACCTTTTGGGTGGTAGTTATACTGCTCTACTATTTCCTGGCGACTCTGCTGCCGATCGATAAGCTCATAGGCAAGCTGTATCCGATATTCGGCGCCGTGCTCGCGATCATGGCGGTGGGCATAATCGGCGGTCTGGTAGTCGGCGGCTACTCGCTCCCTGAGATCTCGTTCTCAAATCTCCACCCGGACGGACAGCCGGTATGGCCGTTTATGTTTATCACCGTAGCGTGCGGCGCGATCTCGGGTTTCCACGCGACTCAGTCGCCTATGATGGCGAGATGTCTTAAAAAGGAGAAGGACGGACGCAAGGTGTTTTACGGCGCTATGATCGCAGAGAGCGTGATAGCGCTCGTCTGGGCGGCGGCCGGCGTAGCTTTTTACGGAGCGACCGGAGGACTTCAAAACGCGCTTTCGGAGCTGGGACAGTCGGGCGTGGTATACGACATATCCGTGTCTCTGCTCGGTATCGTGGGCGGAGCGCTCGCTATAGTGGGCGTCGTGGTCTGCCCGATTTCCTCGGGCGACACCGCTTTCAGAAGCGCGCGTCTGACTATCGCGGACTGGTTCAAGATAGATCAGGCGAATATGAAAAAGCGTCTTGCGATCACCATACCTCTGCTGGCCGTGGGCGCGATATTGACCCAGCTCGATTTCGACGTGGTCTGGAGATATTTCTCCTGGAGCAACCAGACGCTCGCGATGATCACGCTCTGGGCGGCGGCCATGTATCTTGTATACAATGCGGACAATCGCTGGTATTCGCTCGTCTGCGCCGTACCCGCGACGTTTATGTCCGGCGTGTCCTGTACATATATTTTGATGGCGGAAGAGGGATTTAGGATATCCCAAAGTATCGCCTATCCCATAGGAATAGTATTCGCCTTGGCCTGCGCGGCGCTGTTCGCGGTAAAGGCGGTAAGTAAGAAAGGTATGAGGACGGTAGAGCAAAAGTAGGGGGAGAGAAAATCATTATGAGAAAGATTTTAGCGCTTTGTTTGGCGTTGGTTTTGACGTTTTTGGTCGCGGGCTGCGCGAACCGGAGCGATACCGAGGCGGATACGGGCGGGAGCTCGTCGCCGCTGGCGGGTAAAAGGGTCGCGTATATCATGCAGATGGCGCCGTCGGATATTTTCCAGATGTGGTCGGAATCGGCAAAACAGACCGCGGAGGCGCTCGGCATGGAGTTTCAGGCGTTCTTCTGCAACGGTTCGGACAGTAACTGGCAGGATACCGTATCCCAGTGCGCCGCGGCGGGCTACGACGGACTGCTGCTGAGCCACGGCGGTCAGAACTATTCGTATACGTTTTTGACCGATCTGCTGAGTCAATATCCCGATCTCAAGATCGTGACTTTCGACACCCAGTTCAGAGACCTAAGCGGCGAGACGCAGAAGATACCGGGCGTAACGCAGTTCTTCCAGCAGGATTCGCGGTTTTCCGAACTGCTTTTGGACTATATCTGCAACACGCTGTATCCCGATAAGACGGCCGCGGGCGAGCCTGTAAATATCCTTAAGGTCTGGGTCGGCCCCAACTTCTTGGCGCCCTTCGACCGCCGCGAGGTCGGATACGCCGAGTACGAGGAGAAAGGACTTATAAACACGGTCGAGACTATTGGGCCGTCCGACTTCAGCAACGCGGAGGCCTCGATGACCGACGTGACCACGGCTACGCTTGCAAAATACCAAGACGGCGAGATTGACGCGGTATGGTGCTGCTACGATCTCTATGCAAACGGCGTATACACCGCGCTCACCCAGGGCGGCTACGATATACCGATGGTCAGCGTGGATATCTGCAACGCCGATATCGATAAGATGGCGCGCGAGGGTTCGGTCTGGAAAGCGTGCGCGACTACGAACTGGAACTATAACGGCGAGTTCGGTATGCGCGTTCTGGCGCTCGAGCTTGCGGACGAATACGATAAGATAATAGACCCATCGACCGGAGAGGTCAGCGATTGGCTGGAGCTTCCGGCTTATATCGTGACTCAGGATATGGTCTCCGGCGGCGGGATCAACGTGACGAATCTGGATACTGTCGCCGGCGAGGCGTACAGCGACCGCTCCTGGATGCCGACCGCGGACTGGATGGTCGAGCTTTTGGGAGACTGACGTTTAACGGCTGCGGGGAATTTGCGTTCTCCGCAGTTTAACAATATTTAGAGCAATTTGCGAAAGGGAGATGAGAATATGAGCGTTTTGGAGACTAAGGGCGTATCTATGGAGTTCCCTGGCGTAAAGGCGCTCCGGGAGGTTGACTTTAAGATCGAGACCGGGAAAATACAGGCGCTGGTCGGAGCAAACGGCGCGGGCAAGTCCACGCTTATGAAAGTACTCGCGGGCGCCAATCCCGGCTATACCGGCGACGTATTCATAGACGGAAGGCTCGTCTCGCTCAGAAGTCCGGCGGCGGCCAAGGCTGAGGGGATACATATCGTATATCAGGAGGCGGACGCCGCGCTGATACCATCTCTTTCGGTCGCGGAGAATATAGCGTTGGACGAGCTCGCGGCGGGGAAAGGCTCGCCGTTTATCAACCGGTCGAGGATGCGCGCGGAAGCGGAGCGGATACTAAAACGTTTGGATTGCGATATAGACGTTTGGGCTCGCGTAGGCGAGCTTTCATTGGCTAAGAAGCAGATAGTTCTGATAGCCCGGGCGCTTGCGGACAGGCGGCGTTTTTTGCTTTTGGACGAGCCGACCGCGCCGCTGAGCCAAGCCGAGACCGAGGCGTTGTTTCGGCTCTGCGGGCGTTTGGCGTATGAAGAGAATATGGCCGTCGTTTTCATATCCCATCGGCTTGAGGAGGTTCTTCAGATATGCGACGGCTATACGGTTATGCTGGACGGCGGGATCGTTGAGACCGCGCCGGCGACCGAGGATACGACTACCGAAAAAATAATAGAAAAAATGCTGGGCGGCGCCGCGAAAAGCCGGGCAGAGAAAAGAGCGAAGCGGATCGGAGAAGTCGCGCTCAGCGTCAAACATCTGACGGACGCGGAGGGCGGAGTCCGCGACGTATCCCTCTACGTCAGACGGGGCGAGGTCGTCGGTATTGCCGGACTGGCCGGAGCCGGGAAGAGCGAACTGTGCAAGGCGATATTCGGCGCGTCAAGGAAGATAGAGGGGAATATAGAGATAGACGGAAAGCCGGTAAAGATCAAGTCGCCCGCGGACGCCGTTCGGCATGGGATAGGTCTCGCGCCCGAGGAGAGGCGAAAAGAGGGACTGCTAATATCCCGGGACGCGGAGTTCAACCTGTCGCTCGCCTGTCTTAAAAAGCTCAGCAGGCTGGGTTTTATAGACCGGAAGAAGTCGGCGGATAACGCCGAGGAGCAGATAAAGAGGCTGAGCGTCAAAACTCCGTCTATCAGGCGTCCGGTCGAGCTTTTATCGGGCGGGAACCAGCAGAAGTTAGTCATAGGAAAATGGCTGGCCGCGGACTGCGAGATATACCTGTTCGACGAGCCGACAAAAGGGATAGACGTCGGAGCTAAGGCGGAGATTCTGAATATGATCAGAGAACTTGCGGACGCCGGGCGCTGCGCGGTCTACGCCTCGTGCGAGAATTCGGAGCTTTTATCCGTTGCGGACAGGATATACGTGATGTACGACGGCGCCATAGCGGCGGAGCTGGACGCGGAGGAGACCTCGGAGGAAGAGATAACATATTACGCTTTGGGCGGAAAGGAGAAATACTATGGAACTTAAGATCGGACAAAGGTCGGCCGGGCGGTTTTTTATGGACTGGGCGGCGGTCGTCGCGCTGGTCGTATCGGTCGCGGTATTCGGCGCGCTCCGCGGCGGAGACTTTCTTTCGGCGGCCAACGCGGTCAATATTCTGCGCGCGATGTCGATCACGACGATATTCGCTATAGCGGCGACTATCGCAATGGCGCCCGACGGCTTTGATATGTCGGCCTGCACGCTCGCGACCTTTTCGTCTTACATATTCGCGAGCTCGTTTTTGTGGTTCGGGGCGCCGCTGTGGCTGAGCGCGCTGATAACGGTCGTCTTTACAATGGCGATGTATCTTATAAATATGTTTTTGATCCTGGTTTGCAAGATCCCGGATATGCTCGCGACCTGCGCGCTGATGTTTGTGCATCAGGGTTTGGGTCTGTGGTGGAGCGGCGGAGGAGCTATATCCTCTGGAATGTCCACAAGATGGGGGACCGCCCCGGTTCGCTCCGGATGGACTGACGGATTTTTGGAGATAGGCAGGTCGCCTTGGTGCATCATAATCATGCTGGCCTGCGTAGCGTTCGCGTTCGTACTTTTGAATTATACCAGATACGGACGCTGTCTCTACGCTATAGGCGGGAACAAGACCGCGGCGGAGCTTTCGGGTATCCCGGTCAAGAAATACAGATTCGCGGCCGGAATGATAACAGCGGTTCTGATCGCCGTGGGCGCGATGGTCGTCTGCTCGCGAAACTCGGCGGCTCAGATATCGGGCTGCGACAATTATTTAATGCCGTCTCTTGCGGCGGTGTTTGTCGGCAGGTCGGTCGGCGGCGCCGAAAAGCCCAACGCTATCGGTACGATGGTCGGCGCGGCTCTGGTGGCCGTACTGGAAAACGGCCTGACTCAGGTCGGGGTCGTCTACTACGTCCTGCCCGCTATGAAGGGCGCGGCGCTCGCGCTCGCGCTGATAGCCGCGTATGCGAGCGGCCATGGCGGATTTTTAAAAAAAGCGAACGGGCGGAGCGCTAAGCGCGCGCTCGAGAGAGAGAAAGAGGAGATCGAGACGCGATGAAGGCGAGGCATTCAAAATTTACCGTTTTATTATCGGCTCTTGCGGAGCCGAACTTTTAGCCTGAGAGAAAGAGGAGGTAAAGCCTAAATGAAAATCAAACTCTCAAAATTTATAGCTTTATTATTGGTATTCGCGGCGTTCGTATCCGTACTCGGGGGCTGCGCTCTATCAAACGCACAAAGCGAGATCGTAGTCCTGTATACCAACGACGTTCACTGCGCGGTGGACGGCGAGGACGGCGGTATAGGCTACGCCGCTCTGGCCGCGTACAAGAGCCGGCTTGAAGAGAAGAACCCGAACGTAGTCTTGGTCGACTGCGGCGACGCGCTGCAGGGCGAGGCTATAGGGACGCTGTCCGAGGGCGAATATATCGTAGATATTATGAACGAGGTCGGTTACGACTTCGCCGCGGTCGGCAATCACGAATTCGACTATGGAATGGAGAGGCTTTCATATCTTATAGATCGCTCGAACGCCGAGTATTTGAGCTGTAATATCCGCTATACCGGCGCGGGCGAGAGCGCCATGCCGGAATTCGCCCCGTATTCCATAGCTACGTACGGTAATACCGACGTGGCGTTTATAGGCGTATCTACGCCCGAGAGCGTTACCAAGTCGGAGCCGCAGTATTTTATGGACGATACGGGCGAGGTCGTATACGACTTCTACGGCGGCTCCGGCGAGGAGCTGTATTCAAGAGTTCAGGAGACGGTCGATCAATGCAGGGAAGAGGGCGCAGACTACGTTATAGTTCTGGCGCATCTCGGCGACGACGAAGGTTCGGAGCCGTTCCGCTCCACCGACTTGATCGCGGGTACCAACGGTATCGACGCGGTCTTAGACGGACATTCGCACAGCGAGATCTCCTGCGATATGATAGAAAACAAGGACGGCGAGCCGATCCCGTTGTCCTCGACCGGGACGGGTTTTGAAAATATCGGCCGGCTCACGATCTCGCCGAGCGGCGATATAAGCGCGGGGCTGATCGGAAGCTATCCCGAGACCGACCCGGAGATAGACGCGTATATCGAGGATATACAGAGTAGGTTCGAGTCCGATTTAAACCGCGTCGTAGGTCGCAGCGAGACGGCGCTCAGCGTATCTTCTCCGGACGGCGTTCGCCTGGTTCGCAGCCGCGAGACCAATATCGGAGATTTCTGCGCCGACGCGTACAGAGCGGCGGGGGACGCGGATATAGCCATAGTCAACGGCGGCGGTATCAGAGCCGATATCCCGGCGGGGGATATTACCTACGGAAATATACTGGACGTCCACCCATACGGGAACATGCTGACGGTGGTGGAAGCTACCGGGCAGGAGATCCTGGACGCGCTGGAACTGGGCGCGCGATCTACCATGGCCGAGACGGCGGACGGCGGCGAAGCCATAGGCGAGAGCGGCGGATTTTTGCAGGTATCCGGTATGCGATATACTATAGATACCTCGATAGAGTCGTCGGTCGAGGTTGACGAGAACGGAATGTTCGTATCCTGCGCCGGGGCGCGCAGAGTCAAGGACGTAGAGGTCCTGCAGCCCGACGGAAGCTACGCGCCGCTCGATCCGAACGCGACCTATACCCTCGCGTCGCATAACTACCTGATCAGAGAAGGCGGAGACGGATTTAATATGTTCATGGACAATAACGCGGTCGTGGAAGAGGGAACGGTAGATTACCAGATCCTCATCGACTATATCAACGAGGACTTAGGCGGCGTTATCGGAAGCGATTACGCGGATACGCAGAATCGGATAATAGTTGAATAGGGAAATAAATTCCTATTAGATATAGAGGAATTAGATTACGTATATTTGTTTGAAACGTTTGAATATGCAGAACGATATTTTTATCAGAGCGGTTACAGCGCCGCTCTTTTATATTGTATGATTTAGATGTCGCTCTTTTGCGTTCCGAATACTATCACAAAATAAAAGTCACTAGAAAAACAACGTTTTCACGGGCTTTCAGGATTTCTAGTGACTTTTCTAAAATTTTCCATTATTACAATTGCATTAAAGGTCGCATATGTCAGTGACGCGTAAAATTCTCTAGTGAGTTTTCAGACGGTTTTAGTGACTGTTTAGTGATGTTTTTTTGGCAAAAGTCACTAGGAAAAACAACGTTTTCACGGTAGTTTGCAAGCTCCGTGGTGATATAAGTGATATTTTTTTTAATATCGTAAAATAAAATAAAAAAATAAATAAATATATAATAAAAAAATATATATAAAAGAATAGAGAAAAACGTCACCAAACCTAACGTAGAGATTAGAGATTAGCGAATAGCGAATAGGAGGTAAAATTTCTTTCTTTAACGCCTGACGATTATGTTTGCGAAAAGGGAATACGTTGTAAAAGAATTGTAAATTGACGGATTACGTCGAATGCTATATAATTATCGTTAGCAGATTAGAGGTAATTGAAGGACGGGCAGGCGTCGCCTGCTTTTTGTTTTGGGTTTCTTTAGCGATCATATCATAAAGCCGCTTAAAATAGAGACGCGGCGTTTGTTTTCAAGCCTAATCCCT
>JAHZIG010000024.1 GCA_019419865.1 Clostridiales bacterium
GAAAAAAACCCTTTCATTAGACTTTTTTGTCTAACTAATTGGGTTCACTTCACGACGGGCGGATATTGAGGTTTATTACAACTTTGCCGGGAAGACGACTTGCCCGAGGCCTAAATCCCGACCTATTAGACGCAATGCGCAAACGCCGGATAGAAGCCGCATTTTTAAAATTTCTATTCCTTCTTTTTCGCGCATATGCGAAATCTTGCGGTTTACCTCTCGCTCCTAACGTCATCGGAGAACGCCGATCCATCATAAATAGGATCGACAGCTAAAAAAAATAACGCGCCGCGTCGGCGCGTTGAAAACTCTATTATTTAGCTATTTTAACAAATCTCTCATCTTAGTCAAAAAGTCTGGTAAACCAGTTTCCGCGTCTCTCTTGCTCCGACGAGATCGTCTCGCCTGTCGAAGCGTCTATCTCATATTCGTATTTAACGGCGTCTGTTTTAAAATCGACCTCGTATAACGCGCGTCCGTCGTCTCGATCGAACTTGACCTTCTCGGAGGTTATATCGGCTTTGTCTACTCCGGCGCTGTCAAGAGCCGCCTGCAGCGCCGCGTCCTCGCCGATATACGAACCGTTTCCGCTCTGATTCGAATTACCGCCCTGATTTGCGTTTCCGGACGAGGTCTGAGTCTGCCCGCTATTGCTATTTCTTCCGCCTTCGTCCTTGACCGCCGCCGTCTCGCCTGTGACAGCGTTAATATCGACTTCCTTCTCCCCGGTCTCGGTGATACAGGTAACCTCGTACAGCATGACTCCGTTCTCTCTTTCAAGCTCCACCTTGGTCGCCACGCCGCCCACGTTGGATACCGCCGCCTGAGCCGCCGCGTCGAACCCGATATAGCTCTCGGGCGCGTAATCCGATACGCCCAAGTTCTGAGCCAACGCCGTACCGCCCAATACCAACGCCGAAATCGCCGCCGCCGAAACCGTGATCGCTATCGCTCTTCTTGCTCTTTTCATCTCAATACCTTCTTTCTTTTTTAGATTTTTATATATTTATTATCGCCGCTATGACTTGACCATATCCGACGAAATTTCTCTCTCCGTATTAAATATTAGCAGAAATATCGTTAAAATTTACAGCACATCTCCTATCGTATCTCTATGATTTATTTTAACATAGATTTAACAATTTTACAATACTCCCATAGGTTAATTAACAATATGTTCACAAATGCAAGATACGCAAAATAAGGGCGTGTTTAGTCTTTTCTAAACAAACAAGGCCGGAAACCGTATAAAACGGCGCCCGGCTTGGTCGAGTTAAATTATAATACTTTTAATACTTTTATTTATAGAACAAAATATCAATCGATAAACAGATGTCTCGGCAGTCCGTCGACCATAAACGGCTCCAATTCGCCGATTATGAGCGGCCTGCAGTAGTTTAAAAATTCATCCGTCACGTATGTGTTGTCGTTGCAGATCCATTCCTGCGGAACGACCTTCTCCACGTTGGCTATCTTATTTACGTCGTACGTAGCGCAGGTGATATTATACGGCTGGTTCGAGGTGCGGATAAAGATTATCATCTTTCCGGTCTCGCCTCTGAACGCCGCCTGAGCCGCCTCCGCGCCGGCCATGAACGCCTCGGTTATATCCCGTCTTGAAACGATATGCGACGCGCAGCGCTGGAGCGTAGAGAACACGATACCTCTGGATTTCACCCCAGTCTGAGCGCCTATGAAATCCGCAAGATACAGCGCGGTGCCGCCGAGCGATTTATGTCCGAACGAGTCTTCGAACACCGCCGACTTATTCGCCTCGCAGACGTACTTGCCGTCCGCGGTCTTAAGACCCTCGGAGACCGCGACGACCACCGCTTTTTTCTTCTCCTGCTCCTCTTTTACCTTTTTAACGAATTTATCGTAGTCGAACTCGCATTCGGGCAGGTATATAAGATCCGGACCGCTGCAGTCCTCGGCTCTTGAGAGCGCCGACGCCGCGGTCAGCCAACCTGCGTTTCTGCCCATTATCTCGACTATCGTTATCGACTCGCTCGGATAGGTCTTTACATCGCGGATTATCTCCTTCATCGCCGACGCTATGTACTTGGCCGCGCTGCCGTAGCCCGGCGTGTGGTCGGTCACCGCCAGATCGTTGTCGATCGTCTTAGGAACGCCCATGAATCTTATCTCGGAGCCGATCTCCTCCGCGCGGTTCGACAGCTTCTTTATCGTATCCATGGAGTCGTTTCCGCCGATATAGAAGAAATATTTTACGTCGAGTTCCTCTAATATCTCAAATAAGAGGTCGTACGTCGCCTCGTGATCCTCGTACTCCGGCAGTTTATATCTGCACGTCCCCAAAAACGACGACGGAGTGCGCTTTAGAAGCTCGATATCGATATTGGACTTTATATAGTCGTCCATATCGACGTAGCGTCTGCTTAAAAGACCCTCGATACCGTTGCGCATACCGTATACCTTTTCAACTCCGGCTTCCTTAGCCCCCTGATAAACTCCGACTAAGCTCGAATTTATTACCGACGTCGGTCCGCCCGACTGTCCTACTATTACGTTACCTTTTACCAATTTACATCTTCCTTCCTAATATATTGCTAATAAATTGCTTTATTATTCCCACAATAACAACGGCGCAGATCCTGCGCGGCCATAAGCGTATCTCTAACGAGCCTGTTCCCAAGCGGCGTCCGCGTCTAAAACGGATTTAACGCCGTCTCCGCCCGATAAATACGAAAACTATTGACCTTTATGGCGCCGCGGCCTTTAAAACGGTCAATATAACAAGGTATGAATCTACGCCTCTTTTATATGGCGCTTGACCGCGTTTTTATATATTTTCAATATAACAGCGACGGGAACTCTTTACTCTAAATTATATAAAAATATTTTTGATTGCATTTTTATGCAAAACATCTATAATTTATTATAACTATTATAACAAATTTATTAAAAATATGCAATACGCAACTGTTACAACTTTTATCTTAAAACTTGTGTAAAACCACAAACAAAATTGGTAATTTATCTAATAATAATGTAGGCTCTACTGATTTTTTGTGTTTTTCAACTTTTGCTAAACGAGCGCCGCCGAGCTCTGAATATTTTTTATTAATAAGCTAATACTTAAGAACGAGACTATAAAAAATTATTGAGATAGGAGACGACGACAGAATGTATCAGGAATTTGACGTAGAGCTTGAGATCTTGGAAACCGAAGCCAAAAATAATGAAAATAAAAGGGATAGCTCGGGGGATTTTAAGAACCGCTGCGGATCGGAGTTAGTCTATCCGCAGACGATAGACAAGGATACCAACAATCGAAACCTCGCCGACAAGACGGAGCAGGAATATAAGATGAAGGACAAGTTCCCGGAGGTAGATCTGACCGATATAGAGGGAAAGTTCGACTTGGGCGACAGCGCGTCGGCGTCCGACTGCACCGGACTCATCAGCGTAGGACTTCCGGACGAAGCCGAGCTGGAGTCCTACTCCGAAGTATACAATTTCGGCGCGCCGAACGTAAAAGACGAGTAAATTTTCGATAAATATAAAACGGCCGCCGCTCAAACGATTATCTCACGGCGGCGGCTCTTTATTTTGATTAATTTTAAATTCGCGGAAGAACAGATCCGAAGAATTTACCCCGGGCGCGCTCTATATATCGACTTCGCCGCGTCCCTCGGCGAACTTGCGCTCGCCCGGTCTCGGGTATGCGCCCGTATCCTCATGATCCGGAGCGTCTTTACCCAGGACGATATTGCCTAAAAAACGCGCGGCTCTCCTCGTTTCCAATCCGGCGTATATTTCAAACAGTTCTATTTTTACGCCGCCGCCGTGAAAAGCCATGCGATTATCATTATTATACAGCCGATCATCAGCAGCGTTTTGCTCTTTCCTTTCCATTCTCCGGTCTTAAGTCCCCAGCATACCGAGATCACGAGCGCAAGAGAGTTAAACAGTATCCAGCCGATACTGCTCCCCATTTCGCCGAGCGCTTCCGAAGCCAGCCCGTATATCAAAAGAGCCGCGTACCACACGATACTTACCGCGAACAGCTTTACCGTCCGCGACCCGGCGCCCTTTTTAGCGACCGTACCCCATTCGCGTCTTAAGGATAATTCGGCCGCGCACCATATCATACCCATGACGCAGCCGCCGATCAAAACCGGGAGCCATTTGACGCCCGAGACCGCGGCCTGAGAGTATCCGAGCGCCGTAAGATAGGCGCCTACGTCTTCCGAATAGGTAAATCCGACGTTCATCGCTCCCGAGCCGAGACCCGATGCCAACGCGAGAATCGCGCCTAAGACCGATCCCTTCGCCTTTCCGTCCCGTCTCACGCCCGCCGCGGTTATGACGGCGACTCCCGCGAGCGTAAGCGCCAGCCCGACCGCAAAAAGCGCGGCCGAACCGCCCGACGGGAGATTTCCGCCGAGCAGCATTGGAACCACCGATCCGACCGCGGTCGACACGCCCATGGATATGCCGTAGACCATCGACATACCTATTTTACTTATCGCTTTGGAAAATCCGACCGCAGACAGCCCCCACAACGCGCCGCACAGCGCCGGAGCCGCCCAGTACGAGAGTCCGCGTCCGGCTATCACGGCCGGCAGCTCATGGACGCTCAGCCACGCAAAGCCGAGCGCCGTTATTATGCACAAGATATTATATACGCCCCAGAAAGCCGCCCACGAAAATGGGGCGTATTTTTTATATCCCAGTCCAAAACTGCCCTGGCATACGCCCGCTATAAAAAGCATAAGAAATCCCATCGCCATTTTTCTATTCTCCTTGTGTATTTTGATAAGCGTTCAAACTCTGCATAAACGCGCCGCTTTTTCTATACCAACCGCTCCGGCGAATACGCGACGCAGGCCGCCCGAACGTTTCCGATCGAGCGGCCGCTTTATGAATTTACTGAAGTTTTCGCCGCGGGAGCGCGGATCCCAGGCCGAGCCTGAGAACCGCCTTTATTCCCGCTTCGTTCATGTTATTAATCTTGGTATACGAAATCGATATAGTCGTAGTTGCCGCCCCAGTTACTCGACGCCGAGATCATTCCGACGATCCTGTACTCTCCGGCGACTGAGCCGAGCGATACGAACGCGCTGTTTACTTTATAGTCGTTCCAGGACGCGGTCTTGTCTATCGTAATATCCGCTATCTTATTCTCGTCGGTCAGCATACTCTGTATCTGCGATCTCGAAAGCTCGGACACATCGACCGACGCGTCTATGCGGTATATCCTCATTGTCGGAGTCGCGTTCGTCATCGCCGCGTTTATGTCTATCCTGACCAGATTATCGAGGCTGCGCGCGCCGAGATCGAATACGTCTCCGTTCTTGGTCTCGCCTATGACTCCGGCGCCGTCCACGATATCGGTAGACGCGGGGTTAGACGTCCACGCCGTATTTAATATTTCCTCAAACTCTACCCTGTCGGACCTCGTCTCAAACGGGAGATCGTTGTAGCACAAGGTAATACAGTCGAAGTTCCCGACAAAGTTGCCGCCCGACGAGGTCATCTTTGCAAACAACGCGATCTCTCCGTTTAAAGCGTCGGTTATATTGACCGAATTGTCCATGTAGTTGTTCCAGTTATCGGCGCTGTATCTTAAGGTATTCGATTCGCCTATGAGGTTTTCGTCGGCCGCAAATCCCGCGAGCGTCTCTGCGCTGACGCCTGCGGCTTCCACCTCTTCCGGATCCGCGGCGTAGAACGCTATCTTCGCGTTACTCATCTTCGTCCCGGCTCTTACGATTATTTTTTCAAGCTCGGAGCCATAGAAGTTACCCAGATAGATAACGTCGCCGTGGCGCACGTTGTCCACCATAAGACCGCCGCCCGCGTTCGCGTTCGCCGAGACCGTCGCCTGAGTTGTAAAGTTTACATATGTTTTCCCGTCGGCTTCATAAGTTCCGCTCGCTGCGTTCTCAAACTCGACGGTCTCCATATACGGATAATCCTCTCTGTAGACGCTCATCTCCTCGGCGTCCGGCAGATTCGGGATCGCCTTATCCCATACCGGCGAGGTAAAGTCGTAGTTATAGTAGTCGAAGTCTACGTATCCCGCGTTTTGCATACTGTTGTAGGTATAGAGTCCTATCCTGTCGCCTCTCCAGTATCTCGAACCGGCCGTCGGGACCGCGCCGGAGCCTGCAAGGACCCAGTTCTCGCCGTCCGAACTGTAGTACATATACGCGGTCTTGTCGCTATCGACTATAGTCTTTAGGTAGAGCGTATCGCCGACTAACTCCTCTTCGCTCCTTGCGTCGTTACCGTTATAGTTATAGCGCATATATCTGATACCGTCGTACTGCTCCACGCCTAAGGTGATATACGTATCGCCGCCGTTGAAGTGGCACAGCCCCGCCTCTTGGCCGTCGGCCATACCCGAAAGATTCAGCTTGGTATTTACCTCGACGTATTCCGTATCCACGTATTTCTGCATCATCACGTTCTTATTCGACCAGAAGTCGCCGCTGCGCGTCTGCGCCAGCATACGCAGTCTGCCGTCCGCGAGTTCGTAGTACTCTTCCTTGGGCTGGTGGTTCCAGTTCCAGTTTATACTCAGCTCTTCGCCGTCAAAATCGTCGCTTCCGACAGTGAATTTCGCGGCCGAGCTCTCTATCGGCTTATCTACCACATCCGAGACGGTCATGCTCGGGAACTCGCCTTCCGGCCAATTAACCTCGACGAGCCAGGGCATTCTGCCGCCCGCGGTGTAGTCGCCCTTCTGTCCCATAAAGTACCAGTCTCCGTCCGAAGTATCCACAAACGCGCCTTGAAGTATCGCGTCAGAGCCGAGGAAATATTCCTCGTATTCGCCGCCGTGATAGTAGCCAAGGTTCTCCTCGGCTTCCGCGGCTACGTAGTCGAACGCCGTTCCGTCCGGATTGTCGCCGTATATGTTTCTTGCGCGGCGAACGTACGGACCCTGCCCGTTTGCGCTCCTGCCCTGAAAATCGCAGTTGAATATGTAGTAGTACCCGTCCTTTATGTAGAGCTTATTGCCCTCGGTGCCGGCTATGTTCCTTATCAGCACGCCCGAACGCGCGAACGTCGCCGCGTCGGTAGCGTCCGCGTCCAAAAGGGTCGTTCCGTCCAGCGACATCTTAAACAGCTGCGCCGCGTTTCCGGTCTGGCAGCCCTCGTCCGTGACGTAGTCTATGCCCTGACCGGAGCTTCCCAGATTGGACAACAGCAAATACGCGCAGTTATTCTCGTCGTCCCAGAGCGGACACAGATCGGTAAGTCTCTCTATCTTTATGTCTTTTCCGTTTTTATCCTTAAGGCAGGTCGTGGTCCACGGCCCCGCCGGGTCGGTCGCGGTCGATACGTATATGCCGCCGTTATTATAGACCGGACTGTATACGTAGAACGTACCGTCGTGGTATCTGATCGACGGCGCGTACACGCCGTTGCCGTACCAGCCCATACTGTCGGCGCTATATCTGTCGCCGATCGACTCCTCCGGGTTCTCGATCGCGTATCCGACCGTCTCCCAGTTGACCAGATCGTTAGAATGCAGAACCGCCGTTCCCGGACAGTCCATAAAGGTCGAGGTCACCATATAATAGTCCTCTCCCACGCGAATAACGTCCGGATCGCTGTAATCCAGAGCCAGTACCGGATTTGTAAACGTACCGTCGCCGTTGTCGCCCCAGTACGAGTTTGGGACTACGGTCGGCCCCTGCGGTTCCGGCGAGCCTGTAGGCGGCGCTGTAGGAACCGTCGTAGGCGCTATCGTTGGAGCCTTCGTCGGAACGATCGTCGCAGTCGCTTCCGGAGATCCCGTCGGGGTCGCCGTCGGCTCTGAAACCCCCGTCGCGGTCGCCGCTTCCGCTAACGGAGCCATCGACTTATCCCACATATACATGGTCGTTCTTCCCTCGTTTATATTTTTAGGTCTGTCCAAAGTATATACCGACGTCTCGGGGTCGTACTCGAATATCTGGATATCGCTTAAGACGCCCTCGTCGTTATATGAAGCCGCTATCACGTCGCCGCTCTCGATCGCTCCGCCGTTGTTTAATACCTCGATTCCCGTCAGCGTCTCGCCTTCGTATACTCCGCTTAAGATATACGGGTAATCCGAATCGTAAGACGGCGTCGCGGTCGGCTCGTCAGTCGCATACGGCGTAGTCTCCGGTTCCTGATACTCGTAGAATTCGTTCTCAACCAGGTCGAGCGCGTTATTCTCTCCTACGGACGTAGTATTTTCCGCCGTTCTGATATAGCGTACATACATATAATTATCCCTTAATTCGTCCGCTATCTCGAAATAATTCCAGCCCTCAGTCAACTCTTCGGCCGAGTCTGGCATGGTAAACAGCGTTACCCACTCTACATCCTCGCCGACGCTTGTGATGTTTGAACCGACGTTATTTCCATTCGTGCCGCTCGCGTACGATCTATCCTCGGTATACGATATTTCTCCGCTCAGCGCCGCTTGGACCTCGCAGCCGGCGGCTCTCTGCAAAGCGTCTTGGTTTCCGAGATACAGGCCTATTTTTCCTATTCTATCCTCTCCGCTAAGCTCGACGCCCGCATAATCTCCGACTCCGCCCGCATAGTAGAATTTACCCGAACTGTCGTTTGAAAGCGTCCTGTTAAGTATATTTATAGACGGCTGATCCTTCCAGTGACCGGTCGCAAAGGTCTTTTTGCTGTTGTCGGTATAGGTTATCCTTGAATATCCGTCCTCGTCCGCGGGTTCGTTAGTCGAAGCCGGGGTAGGAGTCGCTTCCTGAGGCTCGTTTAAATTGAAAACTACCGTTTTGCTCTCGCCGTTATCCAGCGTCAGACTTATGTCGCCGGTAACCGTCTGTCCGTCCACTACCGCGCTGTTCCAGCTTTGGCCGCATTTTAAAACTATCTCGTTGTCGTCTTTATTAGACTCGATCGTGACCGTCGCGGTCTTCGCGTCCATATCCCAGCTCAATTCGCCGACCTCGGCTCGGGTTCTGGCCATGATACCGTCTATCGAGCCCGCCGTCCAGTCCGACGGGAGCGCGGGCAGTATCTCTATCACGCCGGTATTCGAGAATACCAGCGCCTCGTTTATCGCGCCAACCGTACCTATAGCGGTGTCCGTGCAGTAGGTGTCGTTTCTGCGGTTGTTGTCGTGGTCGGTCATCAGAGACGTATAATACGTCGAACCCTGCGCCATCTGAAGCAGAGAATCCACGACCCCGTCTCCGTCTTTAAGTCTCGCCTGAACGAGCGCCTTGTGCATCCAGCCGTGTCCCGCCGTGTTATCGCTCGTATTATATGCATTCCTGTTCTCGACCGCTTTTTCCGCAGCGGCCATCAGATCGAGGTCGTCCTGCGTCTCATAGCCCGGCCAAGCGCAGTAGAGGTGGCTTAAATGTCTGTGATTGTTGTTCTCCCTGTATTCGCTCATAGACCATTCGCACAGGGCGCCGTCGTCGTCTATCTTATAATCGGGGAGCAGGGATTTTAAATTCTCCCATTTTGCGATCCGCTCCTCGTAGCCGTCTCTCTTTACCGCGTTCTCGATAGCCATAACCATATCGAGCCCGTCTCTCGCCGCGGCTATATCCATAGCGGTGTTCGCGGTTATCGTGCTCGTGTATCCTATCGGATGATTCTCCGGCGAATATCCGGGGATTATCATATATTTCTCGCCCTCTTCGAGCGCCGTTTTATTTTCGTCATGACAAGCGTTTCCTTCGGCGTCTATGTAGTATCTGGGCGTTACTATCTGCTCCCAGAAATTCGCCTGCTTGGTGAGCAGCGGCAGTAGGATATCCTGTTCGAGATCGAGATAACCTCTCTCTTTGATCGCGCTCAGCTCCTCGTCGGTCAGATCGGTATCCGACGCGCTCAGGATCGATTTAAGATCGTCTATCCTCATTTCATCATTGACGGGTATCTGTCGGTTTCCGTAGCACTGCCAATATTCGTATATGGGAAGCAGGCGCCAGCTCGCCCCCGCGTTCCAGTACTCAAACGGATATGAATTGTCATATTCCACGTGCATACCTCTGTCGCCGTCAGTGTTTACAGACGTCTGTATCGCGTCGCGCATACCGTAGGCCGCCGCGGCGTTATCCTCCCAATCGGGCGCGTTTCTGAGTACGAACGTTATATATCCCAGCGGCGCGTAGCTCAGGTTGCCGGTGTTAATGGGCGAGACCTGCAGATTCACGTTCGCGTCGAGGGTATATATCCCTCTCCAGCCCGGGTTCCACTCGCCCGTCCACATTCCGCACAGTCTCGGCGCGCTCGAACCGCCGCAACATATCTCGGCGTATCTTCCCTGCTCGTACGCTCTTTGCATGAACTGCTGATTCATCTCGTCGCCGTTTAACCTCTGCGCTATAACCAACGACTCGTTACTTGCTCCAACGTATTCCTCGTCTCCGGCGAGGTCGAACTCCACCGCGTTGAACTCCGCCGCCTGAAGCTCTCTCTGCGCGCTCAGAGCCGAGTCGTAATCGAATCCGCCGTCCGCGCCGTACTTAGCGGCGACCGCTTGCGTGTCCGCGTACAATTCGTTTACTATATCGTACGAATCCGCCGCCGCAAAATCGCCAAGTTCGCCCATATCCGTATCCCGGTCGAGCTTGGTTATCAGATAGACCTCGTCCGCCTCCGTTATTTTGATCGCCGGATCCTTGTCCGCGCCGACGTTTATGCTCTCGCCGGTATCTTCAAGAGTTACCCGCTCCTTGCTTCCTCCGACGGTTATTACCTGCGTGACTCCGGCGTAGCCCGCCCGAGCCAGCTCGCTCGCGCCGTACGACGGGTAATGCGCGACCTGCGCGATGTAGCTTGCCGAATCGTCCACAAGCTTCTTATATTGCATCTCGTTGACCTTGGCGAAATTATTCTTCTCCGCCTTGCACATGTCGGATATATCGTCTATCGAAATAGTCATATTGATCTTTTCGCCGGACGACGATTTGGTCAGCTTTGTGATAGATACGTTATCCGCTCTTGAGGTAAACGAAGTCCGTACCCAATCGCCGCGGCTGTCGCTATATTTAACCCCGGTCTCGGCGGTCTCGTAGTTCGTCCATCTCTCGTATCCGCTCACATCGGCGTCGGTCTCGTCCATATTAAGTCTCAGCTGATGTCCGGGATGAAAGCTGTAGTAAAACGTCCTCGATCTTCTGCCGCCGCTTGAATTCTCTATGATCCATGTGTCGTCGTTGTTAAACACCGCTTCTCTCGCGTCCTCGAGCTGACCGGTAAGCTCGGCGGGGATCTCTCTCGGCTGGTTCGACGGGAAATTGAACCAGATATTCTGGAATATGAAGGTATCCGAATACGGAGAGCCGGAGGTTATATAGCCGTTTTCTCCGTTGCCGCTTATCATACCGTCGCGCCACTCCCTGCCGTCGCCGGCTATCTCCGGGATCTCGGTATAACTCTTGGAATAATTCCCTTTTGAATATTCGCGCTCCGAATATTCCGGCTCGGCGTAGCGCAGTATGAAATAGTCGTAATTCCCAAGCCAGCTTGTATTCGTCGAGCTGTTGGTAAATCTAAAGCTGAGATCGTGCGTACCGGCTATCTCCGGGATCTCGCCTCTCGAGAGCTCGTATCTCGAATAACACTCGTTTCCGCTGTCGCCGTCTCTTTCTGTTGATTTTATGGCGACGCTGGCCGCCTCGGCTCCGCCCTCGGGCGCCGAGGCGTATTTTTTCTGATCCTCGTCCCACGCCGAACCGGTCGGCTCGGTCATATCGACGCATATCCTCGCGCTCGCGCTCTTACCGCCCGAATATATGTCTATATATTTAAGGCCTGTAAAATCTACGTTCTTGAACGTAAGCGTCGCGCCGTTTCTGACAGAATCTACCTCGACTCCGCCGGAACAAATATCCTTGGTCGCTATCCCATAATTTCCGTACCCGTAGTCGAAGTCCTCGAACTCGACCAGTCTGTCCTTCTCGTGCTCCTGTTCCCACTTGGCGGTCTCGCTTGCGCTGACCGGAACCGCCGCGCCTATGTTGCCCGCCGTCATTACCGCGCACGCTACGGCTAACATTCTTCGCATGATCTTTTTCATTTCCGCATTCCTCCAAACGATTTTATTTGATTCGATTGTATCATATTCAAGCGCGGTTGACATTCACATTCTATCCAAATTATTTGCTATTTTATCCAAATTATATTGATTTTTTATTTCAAAATGATATAATTTAACTAATATAGATTCGATCGGAGGCGGCGAAAATGACCGGCAAAAACTTTGACTACTCCAACTATTTCCAGTTCAACTACAACTTCGACAGGGGCGAAAATCCGATCAACATGGACTTTCACCGTCACGGACTGTACGAGATCTTCCTTGTTTTGGACGGAACGTGCGCTTATTATGTGGAAAAGGATAAATACCGTTTAGCCAAAGGCGACCTCGTCTTGATCGACAGTATGGAAAAACATAAGTTCGAGGATCCGGACGACGGCTCCTGCTACAGACTCACCCTCTATTTCCAGCCCAAATACGTCGAGCCCTTTACCTCTACTTACACGGATCTGCTTTCCTGTTTCAAAAACCGATCCGAAGAGAAGGGGCGGCTCCTCCATCTGTCGGAGCGCGAGCTAAACGGTTTTATGAATATAATGGATCAGCTGGTCGAGAAGTTCCACAGCCCCATATTCGGCGACGACGTTATATCTCTCTCGTATCTCATTAAGGCGCTGGTGTATATAAACAGGCTTTACTACAACATATCGTCGCCGACTATAATATATTCGGAAAAGTGCAAGCGCATAAAGGACTACATAGATACTCATCTTGCGGACGAGCTGACCATACAGAATATTTCCAAGGCGGTCGATATTCCCGCCTCGACGGTCAGTAAAATATTCAAACGCGAGACCAACAACTCGATATACGCCTACATAACCGGGATGAGGATCCTCCGCGCCCGCGCGCTCATGTCCGAGGGGCGCTCGGCGACCGAGAGCTGTTACCTCGCGGGGTTTAAAAATTATTCCAACTTTTATAAGCAGTTCAAATCCGTACTGGGGATCTCCCCGAAGGAGTATAAGTCCGGTTCATTCTGATCGGAACGTAAAACATAAAAACAAAAGACGCCCGGAATCTTCCGCGTTTCGCCGCGGCTCCGCCATGAGCGTCTTTTTTATTGCGCAGGCTCGCATATCCTACCAAATAGTTGTCCGATCTTCCTCGGCTCTGTACATCCCGTCGCCCGGCATGACGTTGTAGTAATCGATAAACTCGCTGAAGTTAGATAATACGTTATTTACCCTGACTTTATCCGGAGCGTGAACGCTGGTCGAGAGAAGTATCTTTTCATATTCCTCGGTGTATACCGAGCGCTTCGACGCAGCGTAGCTTTCAAACACCTTGCCGAGGTCTAAGCCGTCCGATACGGCTATGTCTATTATGCACGCCGCGCCGCCTATATCGGCTATGTTCTCGCTGAGCGTGAGTTCTCCGTCCACATAACAGCCCGGAAGGACCTCGATACCGTCGTATTGCTCTACAAACCTATCGCATATCGCGTCGAACGCCGCGTAGTCCTCGTCGCTCCACCAGTCGGTCAGTTTCCCGTCCTTATCGAACCTCGCTCCGGTATTATCGAACGCGTGGGTGATCTCATGGGCTATTATACTGCCTATCCCGCCTAAATTGTTCTCATACGAAGAGTTTATATTAAAATACGGCGGCTGCAATATCCCTGCGGGAATAACTATGCAATTCTTGGAGAAGTCGTAATACGCGTTCACGCTCTGCGGCAGAACCGACCACGCGTCCTTGTTCACCGGCTCGTCGTTGTTTATTATCTCGACGTCGTTTCTGGTCGCCATAGCGTTATAGCTGATTATACTCTCCATCAGGCTCCCGCCGTCCTCGATGCTTCTCACGTTGAAATCGCCGTTGGTATATCCTTCGATATAATCCGGATACCCCACGCTTATTTTTATCGCTTTCAGCTTCTCGACCGCCGCGGCCTTGGTCTCCTCGCTCATCCAATCGAGCTCGTTTATACGCTTCTCAAACGTGTCGATTATCTCGGCCGCCATTTCCTCGACCGCGTCCTTTACCTCGTCGTCGAAATATTTTTGGATATATATCCTGCCGAGTTCGAGTCCGAGTATATCCTGCGTAATGCTCGTCGCGTACATCGCCGGATCGACCTTCGAGCTGGTCCCGCCCATGTAATTCGTATACGTCTCGTACGCGTTGTACATATCGGTATTTAAATAAAACGCCGAATAATCCAGGACCGCCGCTTTCAAGTAGAGCTTGAGCGTATCGAGGTTGCTTCTGTTTATAACGCTGTTGATCGTTCTCGCAAGCCCCTCGTCGAATATCACCATCTCGTCCGCGTCCGTGTAACCCACCGTGTTCAGGTATGTATCCATCGATATATTGGTAAATATATTCCTCAGATTCCTTCTCAAATAGACCTTGAATATAGAACCCATATCGTCCCACTTGCTCTCTTCCATCGTAGCCTCGCCAAGCTCGACGCATAATTGAGTAACCTTCTCCGCGTCGGAGACCGACTGCTCGATGCTCTCGCCGCTGATATTAAACAGCGTGGCTATATAGCTCTTATACGCTTCTATAACGTTTTCATACTCGCCGCTCTTTATCATGCTCGGCGTCACCCCGGTATAGCACGACTCAAAAGAGAGGATATACTTATTCGAATCCCTGAAATCCGAATTTACCGAGAGCGGGATCAGCGTTTGAAAACCGTTTTTCTCAAGCTCGCCCATCGTTTCAGCAAAACTTCTTAAGCTATCTATAGAGTCTATCATCTCAAGATACTCTTCGAGCGGCTCGAGGCCTATCTCGTCTCTATACGTCATATTCGCCGCCGAGCGGTATACGTCGAGTATTTTCTGCTCGTTTGTGCCGTCCGCGGGTTCGTTACCTATATAATAGTCGGTGATCAACCCCGCTATTATATCCTGAGTCCTGTAATTGACGTTCAGGGTGAGCTGATAGTTGTTAGACCACATGACGTATCCCGTCGGTATCGCGTTTTCGCTCAGCCATTCCTGATTCACGTAATCGTAGAAATCGTTTCTGACAAAGCTCATGCTCTTGTCAAGTCTGTCTATCAAAGAGACGATCTGATTATACGTCAAATAATCGTCCGCGCCGAATGTACCGTCCCCGTAACCGTTTATTATCCCGCCGCCGGCGAGCCTTTCTATCTCGTATTCCGCCCAGTCCGGCGTGTCGGAAAACACGGTGTCCGACACGTATCTTATCTCGTCGTCGGGGATCATCCTGCTCAGCATAACGAAGCCCTCGGCTCTGGTTATGTAATCGTTTACGTGGAGGTATCCGTCGTCTCCGCCGCGCACCACTCCGGCTCCGACCGCCTTTTCTATCGCGCTTTTGTACTCCGGATTGATCAGCCCGTAATCCGCAAAACCGCTCAGATCGGCGGGCTGCGCGTCCGCGAATTCTTCGCTCGCCGCGCTCATAAACAGATATATGGCGTATTGCCTATAGACCGGAAAATCCTCCTCCGCCGCGGCCGGCGCAAAAGACGCCGCGGCAAGAGCGCCGCTCGCCGCGTTAATATAAGGTTCGTCCGCGCCGCCCCCAAGCCTGTAACCGCCGAAGCGGTATACGTCGAACGATCTATTCGGAGCGCCAGACAAACTCGGGCTTGAATCTTCCGCCGAAACGACAAGAGGAGCCGACGGAATAAATGCAAGCAACAACACCAGCGCAAGGATCTCAGCGACAATCCTACTGATATTTTTCTTAAACATTATTCTTTCAACTCCTCGAATATTTAGTTTTAATAAATTACCCTATTTATTCTCGTTTTTGATCCTGTTGATCGCGCTTACCAAAGCCGAAACCGAGGCGTTAATTATATCGGTATGTATCCCGACTCCCCATACGCGTTTTCCGTAACCGTTGTTAAGGCCGATATACGCGCAGGCCTTTGAATCCGAACCGCTGCTTATAGCGTGCTCCTGATACACCTCTATCGTCATATTCTCCGGCAGATTGTCTATGAGCGCTGAATTTACCGCGTCCAAACGTCCGTTTCCGGAGCCCGTAAGCTCTACTCTCTTATTGTCGTTCATTACGGATACGTGAGCGATTATCCCGTCCTTCTGTTCATAGTGGCACTCTACCACGCGGATAGGCTCTTCTATATTCACATACGTATCCATAAATATGTTATATATCTCCTCGGGCTGAAGTTCTTTATGCAGGTGGTCGGACACGTTCTTGACCACATATCCGAAATCCTCGCGCATGAGTTTCGGTATGTCGAAACCGAACCTCTGCTCCATCAAATAGCCTATCCCGCCCTTGCCGGACTGGCTGTTTATTCTTATAACGTCGCCCTCGTATTCTCTGCCGAGGTCTTTAGGATCGATAGGCAGATACGGAACCGTCCAATACTGACAGTTCTTCTCCTCTCTCCACTTCATACCCTTGGCTATAGCGTCCTGGTGAGAACCCGAGAACGCGGCGAATACCAGTTTGCCGCCGTACGGCTGACGCGGATCCACCGTCATTCCGGTGAGTCTCTCGTATGTGGAAACTACCTCCGGCATGTTGGAGAAGTCGAGCTTCGGGTCTACTCCGTGTGTATACATATTGAGCGCGAGCGTTATGATATCGACGTTACCGGTACGCTCCCCGTTTCCGAACAGCGTGCCCTCGACCCTGTCGGCTCCGGCCAGCAGCGCCAGCTCGGTATCGGCCACTCCGCAGCCGCGGTCGTTATGCGGATGCAGGGATATTATAACGTTCTCCCTATCCTTTATATGATCGCACATATACTCTATCTGGCTCGCATAAACGTGAGGCAGAGACATCTCGACCGTGACCGGCAGATTGATTATCACCTTTTTCTCGGGCGTCGGCTTCCACACGTCTATAACCGCGTTGCAGACCTCGAGCGCGTAATCTACCTCCGTCCCCGAAAAGCTCTCGGGGCTGTATTCGAATCTGAAATTGCCGTCCGTCTCGTCGGCCAGCCGCTTTAAAAGCTCGGCGCCGTCCACCGCTATCTGCTTGATCTCGTCCTTGGATTTTCTGAACACCTGTTCGCGCTGGGCGAGCGAGGTGGAGTTATACACGTGCACTATCGCCTCTCTGGCTCCGTCGAGCGCCTCGAACGTCTTCTTGATTATATGCTCTCTCGCCTGAGTGAGCACCTGGATCGTAACGTCTTCGGGTATCAGATCGTCCTCGATCAGCCTGCGCAGGAAGGTATACTCCGTCTCCGACGCGGCCGGGAATCCGACTTCTATTTCCTTAAAGCCCAATTTGCAGAGGAATGTGAAGAACTCCAATTTCTCTTCCAAACTCATGGGCACGACCAACGCCTGATTGCCGTCCCTAAGATCCACGCTGCACCATATCGGAGCTTTGTCGATTGCGTCCTTTTCCGCCCATTTCAGCGATTTCTCGGGCGGCATAAAATATCCTTTTTTGTATTTTGTATAATTTTCCAAAATAACACATCCTCCTTTCAAATTTTGCTTGTTCCTAAACAGCTTTAAATGTAATTTATTTATGTAAGAGCTTAATTATATCACATGACCCCGCCTATTTCAATAGGTAAATTCGTATTTCGATCAAATTTAACCTAAGTTTGACCGCGATATAAAAAACCGCGTCCAAAAACGCGAAAAATATATGCAAATTATGGGCTGTCGGGCGCAAACACTGACGGCTCGCGTCTTTATAAATCCAAAAATTCCCGCAAATCTCCGCGCCGCGTTGACATATCGCCGTTTTAGGTATATAATTTCACAATGGTTAGTCATAGCTAACCTATGTTATATCGGAGGCGAAACGGATGTTAAGAAAACAAAACTCGTTTTTTCCCGCGGAAGCGTATATAAAGTACGCGGATAAGGACTGCGTCGTATATAGGATGGAATTTGACGACGGATACGGACACATGGTATCGCGCGAGATCATGCCGGGAATAACGCTTATATCAAACGACTTCCATACCCGGCGGCCCCTTCCGCATAACGCAAGACCCGGCTTGATAGAGATCAATCACTGCCTGAAGGGCGCTTTTGAATGTACGATGCCCGGAGGCCGGACGCTCAGACTCGGGCCTATGGATTTTTCGGCGAGCGATATGGGACGGCCGCCCGCGGATTCCTTCTTTCCGCTCGGAGAATACAAAGGACTGAGCCTGGTCGTCGATCCCGAAGAGTCGAAGAGGGAACTGGACGCGATCTTAGGCGCCGATACCGTACGCCCGGCGAAGCTTTTCGAGCGCATTTTTGAAAAGGACTCTTGTATAATCATTCAGGCAAACAGGCAGATACAGCATATCTTCCAGGAGCTGCACGAGCCGCCCAAGCATGGGGAAACCGCGTATTACCGGCTTAAGACCGCCGAGCTGACGTTGTTTTTGGAATACTGTTACAACCGGCCGCCGCAAAGCCGCGCCGCGTATTTCAGCAAAGACGTTTCGGAGCGCATACGCGAGATAGAAGGCAGAATGACCGAGGATATAAGTAATCATATCTCCATCAAAGAACTCGCGCGGGATTTCAAAATGAGCGAGACCACGCTTAAAAAGCGGTTCGCCGACATGTACGGCGCGCCGCCCTACAAATATCTGAAATATAAGCGCATGGAAAAAGCCGCGTATCTCTTAGACTCCACCTCCCTCTCCATAACCGAAATTGCCGCCGAATGCGGATACCAAAATACCGGCAAATTCTCCGCCGCGTTCGCAAGCGTGTACGGACTTACCCCCAGAGAATACAAAAAGGGCGTCTTATTGGATTAAAACGTCTAAACGGAGTTGTTTTTTACCCCGCTCAGGTATTATACTGTTATTTGGTTAGCGTAAGCTAACCAATATTCAATTTGGATATTAAACGGACGCGCGCCGTTTTTATCGCAAAATTATTTACGAGGAGGTTCTTAGGTTGAAGAAACGATCTAACTTATCAAGACTGACGAGCTACGCCGGAGGGCGCAGGATACTTACGTATCTTTCGTGGGCGCTGTCGGCCGCGAGCGCGCTTATAGCCCTTGTTCCGTTCTGGTATATATGGCGAATCATTCGCGACGTACTCGAAGCGTCGCCCGATTTCTCGAGAGCGGAGAATATCGCGGATTACGGCTGGTCGGCGGCGCTGTTCGCGGCAATATCCATCGTCGTGTACATAGCGGCGCTGATGTGTTCGCATCTGAGCGCGTTTCGGATAGCCTCGAATATCAGGAAAACGCTTATGCGGCATATCGCCGCGCTCCCCTTGGGCATAACCGAAAAATACGGGAGCGGAAAGCTCAGAAGGATAGTGAACGATTCGAGCTGCGCCGCCGAAACCTATCTGGCGCACAGACTGCCCGACAAAGCCGGAGCGATCGCAACGCCGATAGGACTGCTGTGCTTACTGCTCGCGTTCGACTGGCGGCTCGGGCTTTTGAGCCTTATCCCCGTTGTTTTGGGATTTATGATAATGACCAAGATGACGGGCGCCGATATGGAGCGGAAAATGAAAGAATATCAAAACTCGCTTTCAGATATGTCCAACGAGGCGGTAGAATACGTCCGCGGCATACCGGTAGTCAAAACTTTCGGGCAGACGGTGTTTTCTTTTAAGAGGTTTAAGGCGTCGATAGACAATTACGAAAAGTGGGTCATAGCCTACACAAAGGCGCTGCGGCTGCCGATGATGTTTTACACTGCGGCGATAAACGGCGTATTCGCGTTTTTGATAGCGGGAGCCATCATATTCTCACGCGGCGGCGTAACGAACGATCTGCTCCTGAATCTTATCTTCTATATAATTATAACTCCGGTCATCGGAACGACCCTCACAAAGATAATGTTTATGAGCGAGGACTCGATGATCGCGGGCGACGCGCTGAGCAGGATTGACGAAGTTCTCAGCGAAAGGCCGCTGCCGAGCGGCGAACGCGGAGGTTATCCGTCCGATAATTCCGTCTCGATCGAGCATGTGAGCTACAGCTACGACGGCGTAAAAAACGCCTTAAACAACGTTTCCCTCTCGATAAGACCGGGAGAGACCGCGGCGCTCGTCGGGCCCTCGGGCGGCGGCAAGACGACGCTTGCGAATATCGTCGCAAGATTTTTCGATCCGCAGAAAGGACGCGTACTCATAGGCGGCGTGGATATACGCGACATTCCTAAAGAGAAACTTATGGACTCGGTGTCGTTCGTATTCCAGAACAGCCGCCTTATCAAGGCGTCGATACTCGAAAACGTGAGGATGGCGAAGCCGGACGCGCCGAGAGAAGAGGTCGTTCGCGCTCTGGAGACGGCGCAGTGCGCCGATATAATCGCCAAGCTGCCTAACGGCATAGATACGGTCGTTGGAACAAACGGCATATATCTGTCGGGCGGCGAACAACAGAGAGTCGCCATAGCCCGCGCCGCTTTGAAAAACGCGCCGATCCTGATCCTCGACGAGGCCACGGCGTTCGCCGACCCCGACAACGAGGTTCGCGTACAGCGGGCGTTGTCGGCGCTTTCGAAGGGCAAGACGGTCATAATGATTGCGCACAGGCTGTCGTCCGTTACGAACGCGGACCGTATCTGCGTTATGAGCGACGGCTCTATAGTCGAAAGCGGCGCTTTCAGCGAGCTTATCGAAAAAGACTGCATATTCGCGCGCATGTGGAAGGAATACTCAAAATCCGCGGACTGGAAAATAGAAAAGGAGGCGAAACAGTTATGATAAAGAAACTTCAAAGACGCTTCGCTCTGTCAAGGCAGGGCGCGGTCGATCTGATAAAGGGATGCCTTGCATGCGCCGTACAGGATATATCATTTATGGCGCCCGTCGCGCTTTTATATTATCTCGTCGTCGATATGATCGGCGGCGGCGTTAGCGGCGGCAGGATAGCCTTTTATACCGTCGGCGCGGTTATCTGCCTGGCGCTCATATTTGCCGTAACATATTTTCAGTACAACGCCACGTATCTCGCCACATATGTGGAAAGCGGCGTGCGGCGTATAACTCTTGCCGAGCGTCTGCGAAAGATACCGCTTTCGTTCTTCGGGAAAAAGGATATTGCCGATCTGACGAATTCGGTCATGGGCGACTGCGCCACGCTTGAAACGGCGTTTTCGCATTACGTTCCAGCGCTCGCAGGCTCGGTCGTCTCCACGACGCTCATTTCGATCTGCCTGTTTTTCTACGACTGGCGCATGGCTCTGGCGGCCGTATGGGTCCTGCCGGTCGCGTTTGCGATAACGCTCTTTTCCGCGCATATTCAGGGCTATTTCAATAAAAAAGCCTCCGCCGCAAACGTAGCGCTCGAGACGGGCGTTCAGGAGTGTATTGAAAGTTTGCAGGATCTTAAGGCAAACAACGCCGAGAAACGCTATCTCAAAGGGCTCTATAAAAAGATAGACTACGCCGAAAAGCGTCATATCATAACGGAGCTGGGAACGGCGCTCTTTGTCGTCTCGTCAACGCTTATATTAAAATTCGGTATAGCCACAGTCGCGCTCGTCGGGTCGATCCTGCTGATTAGAGGCGAGATAGACATACCGCTGTTCTTTATGTTCCTGCTCGTCGCCTCTCGGCTCTATTCGCCGCTTGAAGGCGCGCTTCAGAACCTTGCGGCGATCATATCCACAAAGACGAACATCGACCGCATGAACGAAATACTCGATCGCCCTGTCCAGACGGGCTCGAACACGCTGACAAACGACGGCTGCGACGTCAAGTTCGAACATGTGGGCTTTGCGTATAACACCGGCGAGACCGTACTAAACGACGTCTCCTTTACCGCAAAGCAGGGCGAAGTCACGGCGCTCGTCGGCCCGTCGGGCGGCGGAAAAACGACGGTATCCCGCCTTGCCGCGCGGTTTTGGGATATCGACGAGGGTAAGATCACGGTCGGCGGTATGGATGTATCAAAAATAGAGCCGGAAACGCTGTTGTCGCTGTACTCCATCGTGTTCCAGGACGTCACGCTCTTTAACAACACCGTCATGGAAAATATCAGGATCGGGAAAAAGGACGCGACCGACGAGGAAGTCGTAGCCGCCGCGCGGCTCGCCAACTGCGAAGAATTTGTAAATAAACTGCCGAACGGCTATGACAGCATGATCGGCGAAAACGGCTGCGAGCTGTCCGGCGGCGAACGTCAGCGCATTTCCATCGCGAGGGCGTTTCTCAAGGACGCGCCGATAATCCTGTTGGACGAGGCGACGGCAAGCCTCGACGTGGAAAACGAGACGCTTATACAGTCGGCGCTATCGAGACTCATAAAGGACAAGACGGTACTTGTTATAGCCCATCGTATGCGAACGGTAAGCGGCGCGGATAAAGTGATAGTACTCTCCGGCGGCTCCGTCGCGGAACAGGGAAAACCCGACGAACTTATGAAAAACGGAAAGATATATCCGCATATGGTAAAGCTCCAGACGACGAGCCAAGACTGGAAGCTTAAGTAAGGGTTATTTTCCCAATGCTTATACCCTGCGCCACAAATATCATAACCTAAAAACCGGGGACGGCTTCTCTGCGCGAGATCCGTCCCCGGCCGTTCTTATTTTAAAAGCCGCGGCTCAGTTCTTTTCTTTTTTATATACAACATTAAGCATACAAGCGCCGCCGGGAATACCGTCGCCGCCAGGATCCCGGCCTTCATGTTCCCGCCGACCGCGTCCGACGCGAAACCGACCAGCGTCGGGCCGAGAGAACAGCCCAGGTCGCCCGCCAGAGCGAGAAAAGCGAACATAGCCGTGCCGCCTGCGGGAAGAGCGGCGGACGCCTTACTGAACGACCCCGGCCACATCGCGCCCACCGAAAAACCGCATACGGCGCAGCCGACAAGACTGAGCGCCGGGAGCGGCGACAGGGATATAAGCAGATAGGCCGCGACGCAGAGCAGGGCGCTTACGGTCATGAATTTATCTATATCTATCCCGTCGCCGTACTTGCCGTAAAACGCTCTCGAACTTCCCATCAGCGCCGCGAACGTCAGCGGCCCGGCTAAGTCGCCGACCGTCTTCGAGACGCCGAGCCCCGTCTCGGCAAACGCGGACGCCCACTGGCTGACCGCCTGCTCGGACGCTCCCGAACATACCATCATGAGCGCGAAGATCCAGAATATCCTGCTCTTAAACAGATCGACGACCCTCATCCCCTTCTCGCCTTCCGGTATAAGCGGCGCGATAGGCGTTTTTAGAAAAACGACGCAGTTGGCGAGCGGAACGACCGCCCAGATACAGGCGAGCAGTTTCCAGTTTTCTATACCGAAAACGCCGAAGAACGCTGTAGATATAAGCACGACGCCCACGTATCCCCAGCAATAGAACGAGTGCAGCAGGCTCATCGCCTTCTCCTTATTGTCCGTAGGGCAACTCTCAACTATAGGGCTTATCAGGACCTCGAGTAACCCGCCGCCGACCGCGTATATCGCTACCGCCGTCAGTATCCCGGCAAACGGCGATATTATTTCGGGCAATATCGTCAAGAGGATCAGCCCGGCCGCCGATAGGATCTGAGCCGATATAACGCAGGTCCGGTATCCGAGCCGGTCCGCAAAAACGGGCGAGAGCAGATCGACGATCAACTGCACGCAGAAATTGACCGTAACAAGAAGCGCGATCTGCGAAAGCGGTATGCCGTACGCGCTCTGAAACGTGATAAAGAGCAGCGGCGCGAAATTGTTTACTATCGCCTGTACTATATAGCCTATAAAACATGCAAGTATCGTAGTCTTATAAGTCGGTTTCATGGTCTCCTCCGTTTAACTGTTCTATTTTTTCAAAAAGCTCCTTTTAGCGCCTTGCCGCGGCGAATCCGTTTCATTCAAACGCCCAATAGCGGCGGCTCAGGGTCGCGGTATTTGTAATTCTCAAACGCTTTGCGCGGATTTTTATTCGCATAGCAATATTTACAGCCGTTCCGTCAGGCGCCGTAAACTCCTATATCCCGGCTCTCTATACAATGACAATCCCGCCGCTTCGCTCTGCGTTTGAGATCTTTAAAAACGACGCCGTTTACTTTTCCCAAAATATCGAGCGTCATACGGTCCGAGGCGCGGACTCCGTAACGCGAAAAATCCCGTTCGTACCGCGGGTCTGGATATATACGCCGCGTTTGCGGACAACAGAACCGAGCCCCGCGCCGAAACATATCCAGCGCCGAAAGCGCTATTATCTCCGGCGTTTCAATAATTCTGCGCGCAGTCTGTCTTGATCGGGCAAGTATCGCATTTGGGCGTCTTTTTGCAAACGGAAATACAATGCTCCAAGATCAGCCAATGATACCTTCCGTAAAGCTCCGCGTCCTCCGGCAGCCCCGCTTTAAAAAAGCATCTTACAGCGGTATCGTCGGAAAAATTATGTCCGAGCCGCAAGAGCAGTCGCCTGGTATACGCGTCGATTATAAACGCCGGTTTGTAAAACGCATACGTCAAAATAACGTCTGCGGTTTCCGCTCCGACGCCGCGTATGGAGAGCAGCTGCGCCCTCAGCTCCGCCGCCGTCTTTTTCTGAACGGTTCGGCGGTCGAAACAATATTGGCGGAACCACTCGGCAAGCGCTTTTATTGTTCGGGCTTTCGCTTTATAAAAGCCGCAGGGACGTATAAGCCGCTCCAATTCTTCCTCCCGCAAGCCTTCTATAAATTCCGGGCTTAGCCTATCGGCGATCGCCGCGCAGGTTTTTTCCACGCTGTTCCAGTTGGTATTTTGCACCAATACCGCCTGGAACATGACCGTAAACGGATCGTACGACCACCAGCGCGGCCGTCCGTAAGCGGCCAGAAGAGCGTTATAAAGGTCTTTTGCGCTTAACATGACGCGTCCTCTTGGCAAACCGGACAAAACACGGCGCTCCTGCCGCCTATAACGATACGGCGGAGAACCTCTCCGCAGACGGGGCACGGCTCGCCGTCGCCGAGCATAAAAATCAAATATTTTCCGCGACGCGTTATCCCCAAAAACGTCCGTTCCGTAAGACGCCGGCAAAATTCATCGGCTTCGGGGCGTTCGATAACCTCGGGACGCCTTACCAAAACTTCCTCTATCGAACGCCCTTGCAACTGCGGTTCGATTATTCTTTTTATGGTCTCAACTTCCGGTAATTCAGGCATGAGCGTCGCCGTCCTTTCTCGCCGATTTTTTTATCCGCTCGTGATAAAAGTAATTAACAACGACCGGCGGAGCGTCGAACGGTTCGCTTACGCTGTCGTCGTTCGTCACATATTTCAGACCAAGCTTCGCGGTATAGTCTTTCAGCTTCTCATCGAGCGTTTCCCAATAGCCGCGGCTCTTGTTATCGTATATCTCATGATACAACGGCAGGAGTTCGGGGTATTTCTTACGTATGTAATTCATGACGGTCGTTTTGTAACTTCCGCGTAGGTTGAGGTTTTCCAGCCATATCAGATTACAATGTTCTTTTACCCGCTCTATGATCGCTTCCGCGTCCGTAATCCCCGGAAATATCGGAGAGATAAAGCATGTGGCGCGTATTCCGGCGCGGTGAAAAGTTTCCATAGCTTTAAGCCGCCTCCCGATCGTCGGCGCGGCGTCCATATCCCTTTGAAAATCCTCGTCCAGCGTATTGATAGACCACGAAACGCGCGCCTGCGGAAACGATTTTATCAACTCTATATCCCGCAGTATCAGATCGCTTTTTGTGGCGATACTGATCTTCGCGCCGCTGTCCTTCAATTGCAGGAGCAAATCTCTTGTGCGTTCGTATACTTCCTCCTGCGGAAGATAGGGGTCGGTAACGGAACCTATAAACAACTCCTTTCCCTCGTATCTTTGCGGATTTTTTATTTCCGGCCAATATTTCACGTCCAAAAAATCTCCCCACGGCTCCGTATGCCCCGTGAAACGCTTCATAAAGGAGGCGTAACAGTATTTGCAGCCGTGCGTGCAGCCGATATACGGATTAACGGAGTAATCGCCTACGGGCAGATTTGATCTTGACAAAATACTTTTTACGCTTATCCGCTTGATTATAGGTTCAGCCATTTCGTATCCCTTTCAAAAAAGATTTTTGCGCTCCCTGAATTATCGTATCGCCCGGTTTTACGCCGCCGAGCAACATCGGCGACTCAGGGTCGTGGTATTTGTAATTTTCAAACGCCTTGCGCGGATTTTTATTCGCATAGCAATATTTGCAGCCGTTCAGACAGGTGTCGTAAGCTCCAATATCCCGGCTCTCGATACAATGACAGCCCTGCCGCGTCCCTCTGTGTTTGAGTTCTTTAAAGACGACGCCGTTCGCTTTTCCCAAAATATCGAGCGTCATACAGCCCGAGGCGTGGACGCCGTAACGCGAAAAATCCCCGTTCGTACCGCAGGTCTGGATATATACGCCGTATTTTCGGGCGATAGAGCCGAGCCCCCGCGCCAAAACGTCCATATCCCGCACAGAAAGCGGTATTATCTCCGGCATGTTGGTCTCGAGCTTTTTATACATCTCCACAAAGCTGAAAATACAGCGGTCGATATACGGAGCGAGCTCGCCGGCCATTTTCTCAAAGGTCTCCAAATGACGTTCTATCGTGTATTCATTCGTCAAAAGAACCGGGTCGTACCTCCACGCGACGCGCTGTTTCCCCACGATTTTGGAAAGTTCGATCAGCATATCTATACTTTCCCCGATAGAGGGAACCCCCGGTTCAATATCCGCGCCGTAAGCGGTTATCGTATAGTGAAAGTAAGTGTTGAAGCGATCCGTTATCTCGTGTAATCTTGGCAGGATCGGTCTATAGTTCTTTGAACAAAAGACGACGCAGTCCACTTTATCCGGCGTCAGTTCATAGCGCGTCGCCTTGTTTGGAAACAGCGGATTACGCGAAAGAACATACCCCTCCGCAAAGCGGCGCAGCAGCCAGTCGCTATAGTATTGGACGGTATCCGTCCGTCCTCCAGTGTTGATTATCATTGTTATCACTCCTCGTCTTTACCACTTGCCAAAATGCAGCGCACTTTTGACGTCGCGTTCTATCTGTTCCACAACATGGGCGTTTTCCGCCGGACGACCTATGCCGATGTAGCAAGGCGCCATATAAGAGTCCGGAACATTTAAGCTTGAAACAACCTTTTTACCTTCTTCACCGACGGGAATACGGATAGAACAAGCAAGTCCTTCCGCCGTCGCCGCGAGAAGAATATTCTCTATGACGCACCAAATAGACGCAAAGGCGTTCAGGCCGTTAACGGCGGAAGCTCGAAAAAGTCCTTCGCCTCCTCTGAACAAGGGAATAACCACATACGGCGCCTCAAGCAGCATCGCGTATTGTCGAGGCATAGCGTAGGCGTACATTCTTTGCGGAATCGTTCCAAGCGCTGAAACCGCCTTGTTCTCCTCCTGCGAAGCGCTCCACTTTTTTGCAAATTGCAGCGCCGTCTCCTTATCCTCTCTGTCATGAAGAATTATAAACTCCCAGTTTCTCCGGTGATCGTGCGTGGGAGCCTTCATACCGGCGGAAATTATTCTCTCTATCGCCTCCTGAGAAACATCCTCGTCCGCCCATTCTCTGACGACGCGTCTCTTATCGATAACTTCATAAAATTCCATACTTTAATTCTCCTATATCTCGTCGAATTTCTTTTTCATGCAACGCGAAAAAATATCCGTCAGCCGCGCCAGCTCGGCGATATCCTCGTCCGGCAATTCGCCCATCGCTTCTATTTCCGCATCGGCGGCGGGTTGTATGATCTTTTTTGCGTATTCTTCTCCCGCTCTTGTAAGCCGAATGATTTTATTGCGGCGATCCGTTTCGGACTCGGTCAGGGTCACATAACCCTTCTTTAAAAATTTCTTGACGATCGCGCTCACAGTCTGCTTGGTCGCGGATAATCGCTCGCATATCTCCGATTGCAGACAGCCGTTCTCCGCGAACCAGATCAGATCGAGGACAAACAGCTCCTTAGCGGTCAGATTACGCTTTCTTGCATACGACTCGTACGCTGCGAACTGCATATCCCGCAGCCTGCAATATTGGTTCACATACCCTCTCGCTTCTTCATAGTTCATAATTAACTCCATTTATTCTAAGATTTGACCGTCTAATATTTGACCTTTTTTATATATTAGCGCTCTTCTTCTACTTTGTCAATATATTTCTTAATCATAAAAGTTGAACTTCACAGGATTTTATGATAGAATAAATTTACTTTAAAAAATATCAAAAAATCAGTTGGTATCGATCGTATATTTATTCAATACAGTTATACGCGCCCGAAACCGGAGAGGAGATAATATATATGAAAAAGATCGTCAAGGCGTTAAGCGTCGTTCTGATTATTGTCTCGGCCGTCGGTCTATGCCCCGATATCGGCGCCGCGTACTCCGGCGCGCTCAGCGAAGCCGCAAGTTATCTTTCCGGCGGCGTTACCGTAGAGGCCGGAGACGACATATCGTCGTATAACGGGGTCGATATAACCTGGAGCAATATCCGAAACAACACCATAGCCGACGAGAAGGCTTCTTACGAGACCGAATATTATCTCCAGCCCGACGGCTCCGTGATAACGCCTAAATGGTTCGAGGGCGACATACGGCTAAAGGCGGACGCGACTTTGAGTTTTGGCGGCGATACTGCGTACGCGGGGAGCGTGGACGTTTTACTTCGCGGCGAGCCTATCCCCGAATTTTCGCCCGACGAACTCAGCGATCATATAGACGTGGGCGATATAGAGAGCGAGGCGGTCGGCTTTTCGGCTATCCGCGTCACCGAACCCAAAACGAGGTTGGTCGGCGGCGAGACCGAGACCTACAGACAGATCTCGAAAAACGGTTCGATGGGTCTTACTTTAAGATGCAGCGGCGAAGAGACGAATTATTTCACCGTCAAATTATGGGGCGGCGACGTCTCGTCGACCTCGCTCTGGATAGTGGACAACACGACCGAGGAGACCAAGGGGCATATAGACGCTTTAAACACAAGGGCGCCTACAAGGAACTCGCTCGTGGACAGGAACGACTGGGTCGAGCTCAATTTTCAGAATAATTCTATCGAGCAGTTCAGCGGCGGCTTTATATACGCGACCTACGAGATCCCTAAAATTTATACCGCCGGACGCGAATACGTCACGCTCCGGCTCTATTCGACCGGCTCCAGTTCGGATTACGCGAGCGTGAGCATTACTGAACAGAGAGAGGACAGCCGGGGTATCTACGCCGTTTATATGGGGACCGATCCATGCTTCGATCCGAACGACTTCGGCGAAGCGGTCTCGAGAGACGAAGTTCAAACGGCCGACGTTGAAACTATAGTTCCGGACGAGCAGAGAGAGACCGTAGAAAACCTGTTTTGGGAAGGCGTAGAGTCCTTTAAAAACTGGCAGATATACGGCGGAAGCAACTACCCCTCGTATATGGAGGGTATGCAGACCCGCGCGGATAACTGGAAAAACAAGCCCTTTGATTCTTCTGACTGGAAGGACGCTTACTATAACTCATCGAGGATGTTAAAGCAGAACCTGACTCCGCTGAATATGTTTGAGGTATTCGCTAAGGCGTATACTCTTCTCCCCGACGGCGACGAGCAAAAAGACGAACTTTTAGACCGTATAATCAAGGGGATCGATTTTCTTGCCCGGGCGCAGGGCTTAAACGGCGGCTGGTACAGCGGAAACGGCTGGATAGGCGGCGGCGCGACGGAGAAGACGGCGGATAATCCCGACGGGCGCTTGAACGCTTCGGGCAATCACCTCGAAGGCTTCGGCGTCAGGTCGGCGGGAATGGCGGTCGCGGCGCTCTACGACGAGATAGCTCCATACCTGAGCGAACCTATAGACTCGGACGCGGACGGCGAGACCGACTCGTCGAGATACAACGCCTGGGAGGAGATGTTCTCAAAGGCTTGGGACTATTACACGAGCTACGACGGCGCGGGGCACGCGCCCAATCAGGACATGGCGCAGATAATAAGCGCGCTGAGGTTTCAGGTATGCCTGAAGCTCATGGGTTCGGACGAGCTTAAAAGCGACGACGAACTTAAACGCCAGCTCGATATTTGTTTCGGACGCGAGATAAATAAGGCGGTGTCGAGCTATTGGGTATCGCCAAAGGGGCTTATCCTCGAAAACTTCGGTTCGGTGCAGGGCGGATACAGCGGCGGCTACGGGATGAACGCGCTCGCCGAACTTTCTCAGGCCGCCGAGATCGGAGCCATGCTCTATCCCGAAAACGCGGACGAATATAACGAGGTCGTAAAGAAGGCGTACGACGCCGCAGACAACTTCCTGTTCACATACGCGGACGAAAACGGAACTCCCAAGCAGTACGCCGAAGGTATAATAAGCGCCAGAAACGCTCAGTATCCGGGCGCCGAAAAATATATCTGCGACCCCTACGCCGCGCTTGAGGTCGGGAGCAAGACATCGCTCAAAATGCAGTACAACGCGTTCGCGATGAATTATATCATGTTGAACCAATCGACTTACCGACCCTCTAACGCGCATTTCGAGGACAACATCGTACAGCTCGGCGACTACCTGTTAAACTGGAACGAATACGCCGCCGCTTTCGAGGAGAATAATATAGCCGAATATACGTATAAAGGCGACGACGAGACGCTCGACCAGTACGCGTGGGCGGACGAGATGGCCAGAGCCGTGGTTATCAAAAACGCGGGCGAGACTCTGTATATGGCTCTCAACTGGCGCTCGCCTATGCACACAAGCACGAACAGGACAGGTTCAAATTTCACATTTTACAACAGCGCCGGCTCGAACGGAGAGCAGAAAATATACGCCAACAACCTCGGCAGGATACATCATAAGAGCGAAGGCTTAGACCGCTATGGCTACTTTGAAGTTACGACCGCCGACAGCCGTTGGGCTCAATCCTCTTTCTCAAACTGGACGAACGTTCCCTACCATTATATGGACGCGATCATGTACGCGAAATACGGGGAGTACACGGTCATAATGAATTCGACCGGTCTGACCGAAGCCGCTCCGGGCGCCGACTATACGATACCCCAAGACTTAGGGCTCGACGGAGTATACAAGGACTTGATAAGCGGCGAGGTCTACTCCTTCGGCGAGGAGCGGAGCGGCTACGAACTTTGTACCTCTGTTCCTCCCGCGACGACGATGGTTCTGGTAAGCTGGGATAACTACAAAATATCGCTCTCGGCGGATAACTTTCTCAAGTACACGGACAAGGACGGCGTCGAGGAGCTTCCTCAGCCGGATCCCGGACTGTATTTTAACGGGGATCAAACCGAAGCGGTCGCGTCGCCAAGTCAGAAATTCATGTATATCGACCTGGGCGCGCCAAGGTATATAAAGAGCGTAGCGGTCTACGCCCCAAAACATAGCGATCAGAACGGCGAAGAAGCGTATACGACCGGCGAAGTCGCGGTAACAAACAGTCTCAAAGACCCAAATCGGCGGCTCGCCGTCGTGAGAACGAGCGAAGACGCGGATATAGAGACAGGGCTTGAGCGAGAAGTTCTCCCGCTCGGCGACACAGCGAAATACTGCACCGTATCCGACGTAACGCCCTCGTCTACTTCTTCCGCTTCGAAATCGGGAGACGATATGTACAGGTATCTTATGGTCTACGACTGGTCGCAGGCTTGCCGTATAAGCGAGATAGAGATCCGAGTCGATATGACCAGGACCCCGTTTGATTCGAGAATAGACGGCTTTTCGGTCGAGGACGGAGTCATGGAATACTCCTATACCCTCGGAAGTATCGAGCCGGTAAACGACGCGTACTTTGCGGTCTATGACCAAAACGGCGTTTTGGTATATCTTTCAAAGAATCAAAACTCCGGCTCCGCAGAGCTTGAAGAAGGCGAGTATACCGCGAAGCTTATGGTATGGGAGCGCGGCGGCATGATCCCGATATGCGAAGCCGAAACGTTTGGCCGCGATGCCGAAACGTTCGGACGCGAAGTCAAAACGTTAGACCGCGATGTCTAAACGCTCGGACGCGATGCTGAAACGTTCGACAGAAGAACCGCAACGCTCGGCGCGGACGGTCAAATCTATTGATAAAAGGCTTAAAAGACGCGCATATGAAGCGGCTCGCCGCTGAAACCGGATCCCGACGCGCAAAGCTTTTAAGCTCAAAATCACTGCGAACGGAGAGCGTCTACCGTTCGCTTTTGTTTGTCCGAACCGGACTAATTTTAAGAAAAACGATCAACTCACTTGATAAAAATATATAACTTTGTTATAATGCATAAGTAAATATTTTTCAGCCGTATTCAACAAAGGGCTCGCCGCGTTAAGCGGCGCCGCGTTCTACGCCGCCTATAGAGGCGAAGAGGACGTCTTGAGTTGCAGAGGCCGGAAAATAACTCGATCTTGAAAGGAAACTGCTATGTTTTATTATATCTCCGGCGAGCTGGCGTATAAAAACGAAAGCTTCGCCGTAATCGACGCCGGCGGGGTCGGATACCGGATATATTCCACTTCGGTATCTCTCGATCAGCTCGGCGAGGTCGGCTCGCGCGCCAAGCTCTACACATACCTTAACATAAAAAGCGCGTCGGATATATGTATGCTCTACGGCTTTACGACGCTGGACGAGCTTAACGTGTTCGAGCTTCTGATCGGCGTGAGGGGGATAGGCGCCAAGGCCGCCGTGAATCTGCTCTCCAATATCTCGCCGTCCAAGTTCGCGATGTGCGTCGCGACCGGCGACTCAAAATATCTGGCGAAACACACGCCCGGACTCGGTCCCAAGGGCGCTCAGCGCATAATCCTCGAGCTTAAGGATAAATTTAAGGGGATGGATATCGGCTTTGAGACGGACGCGGACGATCTGTTCTCGCCGCCGGATACGGGCGACAACGAGGCGGTATCGGCGCTCGTGGTCTTAGGCTATTCGCCGCAGGAGGCGAAAAGCGCGCTGAAGGGCGCCGAAGGCTCGGTAGAGGATATGATAAAGTACGCGCTTACCAATTTAATGAAACAATAAGGACTGAACTTATATGAACAACAACGACGAAAGAATCGTATCGACAAACGAAATAAGCGACGACAGCGAGATAGAATACGGTCTGCGACCCAAAACGTTCAGCGAATACGTCGGTCAGGTAAAGGCTAAGGAGAATCTCAAGATATTCATCGAGGCCGCCAAGCAGAGAAACGAACCGCTCGACCACGTTCTGCTATACGGTCCGCCGGGGCTGGGAAAGACGACCCTCGCCGGGATCATAGCCGCGGAGATGGGCGTGAACATCCGTATAACCTCGGGTCCCGCGATCGAAAAGCCGGGCGATCTCGCGGCTCTGCTGACGAATCTGTCCCAGGACGACATCCTGTTTGTGGACGAGATACACCGGCTCAACAGGAGCGTCGAGGAGATATTGTATCCGGCTATGGAGGATTACGCTCTGGATATAATAATAGGCAAGGGACCGTCGGCGCGGTCGATAAGGCTCGACCTGCCGAAATTCACCCTGATAGGCGCGACGACCAGAGCCGGTTCGCTCACGGCTCCGCTCCGCGACAGGTTCGGCGTGATAAGCAGGCTTGAGATGTACAGCCCGGACGAGCTTAAGCAGATAGTCAAGCGTTCGGCCGGGATACTCGGTATAGAGATAGAAGACGACGGCGCCGCAGAGATAGCTTCGCGCTCGCGGGGAACGCCGAGGATCGCCAACCGTCTCTTAAAACGCGTCCGCGACTTCGCTCAGCTCGAGGGCGACGGCGTGATAACCAAGGCGCTCGCCGACCACGCGCTCAAGCGGCTGGACATAGACGACTTAGGGCTGGACGCCATCGACAAGCGAATGCTTATGACCGTGATAGAGAACTTCGGCGGCGGGCCGGTAGGGCTCGACACACTCGCGGCGGCGATAGGCGAGGACAGAGACACCGTAGAGGACGTATACGAGCCCTACCTCATGCAGATAGGTTTTATTAACAGGACGCCGAGGGGCAGGGTGGTCTCCAAGACGGCGTACGACCATTTTAACGTTCCGTATCCGGAGTAGCGAGGTGAATATGATATGAACGACAAACGCCCGGGCGCTAAGCCGAAGAAAAACGCCAAGGAGGCGCAGACCAACTGCGATACCTGCGTCAATTATATATACGACGACGAATACTGCTATTACACTTGTATGATAAATCTCGACGAGGACGAGATGGTGAAATTTTTGAGCGGGAGCTTTAGCGCCTGCCCTTACTATAGATTAAACGACGATTATAAAATAGTTCGCAAACAAAACTAACGAGGAGAGGATAACAATGCCAAACAAAGAAAAACGTAAATACTATATCACGACGGCGATAACCTACACGTCGCGCAAGCCGCATATAGGCAACACCTACGAGATAGTCCTGACCGACGCCATAGCGAGGTTCAGACGCTATATGGGCGACGACGTTTTCTTCTGCACCGGCACCGACGAGCACGGACAGAAGATCCAGGAACTGGCCGAAGCGGCGGGGACGTCGCCCAAGGAATACGTAGACGGCGTAGCCGCCGAGATAAAAAGTATCTGGGATCTTATGAACGCCAGCTACGACAAATTCATACGCACTACAGACGACTACCACGAGGCGGCGGTCCAGAAGATATTCCAGAAGCTCTACGACAAGGGCGACATATACAAGAGCAAGTACGAGGGCTGGTACTGCACGCCCTGCGAATCGTTCTGGACGGACACCCAGCTCGTAGACGGGAAATGCCCCGACTGCGGACGCGAAGTCCACAAACAGAGCGAGGAATCTTACTTCTTCAGGATGAGCAAGTATCAGGACAGACTTATGAAGCATATCGAGGAGAACCCCGACTTCATACGCCCCGAGTCCAGAAAGAAAGAGATGGTCAACAACTTCCTGAAGCCGGGACTCCAAGACCTCTGCGTGTCCAGGAGCAGTTTTAATTGGGGAGTTCCCGTGCCGTTCGACGATAAGCACGTTATCTACGTCTGGATAGACGCGCTCTCCAACTATATTACCGCGCTCGGCTACGACGGCAGCGAAAACAGCGATAATTTCAGAAAATACTGGCCGGCCGACGTTCATATAATCGGAAAGGACATTCTCCGCTTCCACACCATCTACTGGCCTATCCTGCTGATGGCTCTCGATCTTGAGCTGCCCAAGCAGATATTCGGACATCCGTGGCTCCTAAACGGCGAGAGCAAGATGAGCAAATCTATAGGAAACGTCATATACGCCGACGACCTTGTAAGGCATTTCGGCGTGGACGCGGTGAGATACTACCTGCTCCGCGAGATGCCCTACGCCCAGGACGGCGCCATCACATACGAGACGCTGATCAACCGTTACAACGCCGACCTTGCGAACACGCTCGGCAACCTGATAAACAGAACGGTTTCGATGGTGAACAAGTATTTCGGCGGCGAGATACCGGCTCCCGAAGCGGAGACCGAATTCGACCAATCTTTAAAGGATACCTGTACGGAAAGCGTCAAAGCCGTAGTCAAATCCATGGACGAACTCAAGGTAGCGGACGCGCTGAATCATATCTGGGCGATAGTGAACCGCTCCAACAAATACATCGACGAGACCATGCCTTGGGTTCTCGCAAAGTCCGAAGACGACAAGCCGAAGCTCAAGACCGTCATGTATAACCTGATAGAGTCCATACGCTATATAACCTCGCTGCTCGGCGCGTTCATGCCGGACACCGCAAAGGCGGCCGCGGCTCAGACCGGCGCGGAGATACTGGACTTTGACAGTCTGAGCGAATTCGGCAAGACCGTGCCGGGAACTCATGTATCAAACCCCGAACCCCTGTTCGCGCGTATCGATCTCGACGCCAAACTCGCCGAGCTTGAAAGCGAACTCGGAAGCGGCGCGGACAATGAGGAAAAGGTCGAGATAGAGCCTTTTAAAGACGAAGTTACGTTCGAGGATTTCGAGAAATTGGATATCCGCGTGGGTAAGGTAAAGACCTGCGAAAAGGTACCCAAATCTTCCAAGCTCCTGAGGTTCGAGCTGGAATGCGGGAACGAGACGCGGCAGATCTTATCCGGCATTGCCAAACACGTCGATCCAGAGGATATGGTGGGCAAAAACGTGCTCTTTATAGCCAACTTCCCGACCAGGAAGATGATGGGACTCGAGTCTCAGGGAATGATCCTCTCCGCCGAACACGACGGCGAACTCGTAGTTACGACCACGATGAAGGATATTCAGAGCGGCTCGCGCATAGTATAGTAATCGGGTTTTAAAGATAATAGTAGGGGCGGCGCCGAAAGCCGCCCTTTCTTTATATGTATAAGTTCGGTCGGAGCTTACGTTACGAAAGTAAGAGCGGGTAGAAGCCTATTAAACTAAAATGTAAATAATTTGTAAATCATCTCAAAATCTATTGACGCTTTTTAAATCGGGCGCTAAAATATAACTGAATCGAGCAGCGAGAGCGTAAGTCCGGATTTAGGACCTACGCTCTTTTTATTTTGTATCGAATAATAAAAATCAGAACAGGAGCGTTTAAAATGAAGTTTAAAAAAATAGGTTCGCTCACGCTTGCGGCGCTGTTTACGTTCAGCGCGGCCTATACCGCCGCCGCGGCGGAAAACGCCGAAATAAGCGTGACGATAAACGAGACGGCGGTCGATTTTTCAGCCTACGACAACGCCGCGCCATATATCGACGACGGGATCGTCATGGTTCCTATACGCGCTATCGCCGAAGGGCTCGGACTGAGCGTGGGCTGGGACGATACGACCGAAACCGTATCGCTCGGCGGCGATAGGGATATAGACGTTACTTTCGCCGTAAACTCGGAGCTTGCGACCGTAAACGGCGAGAATATATCTCTCGAAAAGCCCGCCGCCATGGTCGGAGACAGAACGTTCGTCCCGCTGAGTTTTATAGAGTCCGCTCTGGGCGCCGCGGTCGTCTACGACGAGAACTCAAACTCGATAAGCGTCAACCGGAGGAATAACATGCAGGGCGGCGGTCAGACCGCTGAGGAGACCGATCCGGACGTCTTAGCCGTTATCGAAGAGGGTTCGGATAAGTTCGAGCAGTTCACATTCGAAGATTCCGAAAACGGCGTTTCACTGGAATACAGCCTGTACGTTCCCGAAAACTATGACGAAAACGAGGAATATCCGCTTATCATGTTTATCCCCGACTCGTCCGGCGCGGGTAAGAGCGCCAAAGAGATAGTCGAACAATACTACGGCGCCGATATCTGGGTCAGCGCGGACGAGCAGGCTAAACACGAGTCGTTCGTCCTTGTCCCCGCGTTCTCCGGGGTGGTCGTAGACGACGACTGGAATACGTCCGAGCAGATAGATACCGCGGTACGGCTCATAAACTATCTGACAGAGACCTACGGCGTAGACGCGGACAGATTGTATACCACCGGGCAGTCGATGGGCTGCATGACCTCGCTCTATCTAAACAGCGTTTATCCGGACATGTTCGCCGCTTCGCTGTTTGTTTCCGGGCAGTGGGATATATCTGTTTTGCAGGGGCTTGAAAATCAGAAATTCTTTTATATAACCGCGGGCGGAGACGCCAAGGCTTCCGGCGGCCAGGACGAAGTAAAAGCCATGTTCGACGCGGACGGCGTCCCATACAGCTACGGAATCTGGAACGCTCAAAATTCGGTAGACGAACAAAACGCCGCCGCGTCCGAGCTGATAGCGCTTGGCTACAACGCGAATATGATCCGGTTTGAAACCGGCAGCGTGTTAAACGGCGGCCAGGGCATGGGGCACAACGCCTCGTTCAATTACGGCTATAAGATACCCGCCGTAAGAGACTGGCTGTTCGAGCAGTCCAAATAAGCGTATGTACAATAGACGCGCCGTCATGATAAGCGGCGCGTCTTTTCTTATATAATATTATAATTATAATAATGTAACCTGTTTTCTTCTAATAATATAGCCTAATATAGCCGCATACGGCCGTCGTATTATCTTCCAAAAACATATCAGCTCCTCAAGCCCCCGCGTACGCGAGATCGGCGTTTTTCCTTTGGGGTCTGCGATAATATTTATCAACGTACCCGAGGTACGGCGCGGCGCCGACTATATCTTACGCTCATTTTCTTCAGACGGGCTATTGACTTTTAAAAGCCGGTTCCGTTATAATAATAGAACGCGGCCGCGCCAATGTAAAAGCATGAGCCGATACGGCGTTTAACAAGCGCGGGCGTAAACGTATATACGGCGTAAGCTCGTATATAATCGAGGAGGAATTCGCATATGGAAGATAAAAAATTTGAAGACAAAGCTCCCGAGTCCATCCCTTCGGAATTAGAACTGTTTGAAAACTTTCATCCCGAAGGCGCCGCTTTTCTGGATCGGGCTCAGAAAATAGCTCAGGCCACGGTCGAATATAAGGAGCTTAGAATGATGTACGCGTGCGCGCTGAAGGAGATCAAGACCAAGTTTGACGTGCTTAATTCGGAGTTTAACATACGCTATCAAAGGAATCCGATCAGCTTTATAAGCACAAGACTGAAAAGCACCTACAGCACGATAGAGAAGCTGTATCGAAAAGGCAAGAGTTTTACCTTGGACGATATAAAGACGTATATCCACGACATCGCCGGAGTCAGAGTCATATGCTCGTATATCGACGACATATACCGCGTCGCGGAGGCGTTTACCAAACAGGACGACATAACCCTGCTTGAAGAGAAGGACTACATAAAAAATCCCAAACCGAACGGGTACAGAAGTTTGCATCTGATCGTGAGTATCCCGGTCTTCTTTGAACAGCAGAAGGAGTACTTAAAAGTAGAAGTCCAGATAAGAACGATAGCTATGGATTTCTGGGCGAGCCTCGAGCATCAGATCAAATATAAAAAGGAGATCCCCGATCAGGACGACGTGATAAAAACGCTGAAATCCTGCGCCGACACTATCGCCGAGACCGACGTTACCATGATGAATATAAGAAAACAGCTCGAAAACGCGTCCGACGTATCCAAGGACGACGAACTTTATAAGAAACTAAGACACTTGGACGATCCTATATTTTGATCCGACGACTAAGATCGGTTTATTAAAGAGCGCTTCAGATATATATAATTATAACGAACTTATTTAATAAAAATCCGAGGCGCTTAAACGATCCCATATTTTGATTTATTTTTTAACAAATTACCGGTAATAAAAATTCATATTTTGTATTGACAAGCGTCGAATCTGATGTTAAAATGTATTCCAGCAATAGAATAATTCAGGCATAAGTTATAATAGGCAAATCCGTTGAAAGGCGGAGACGCAAAGCTAAGATGGCTAAGTGGTTTTTATCATACGCTCGATCGGCTGCAACATATATATTAATGTTGCAGCTTTTTTGTTGCCGAAAATTATTACGCGCCGACAAACGGGAGATTTGTAATGGACGAATATAAAATAGATATTATTATACCGGTTTACAACAACCAGGACGTCGTTGAGAGGTGTCTCAAAAGCCTTATAGCTCAGACATTTTCGAGTTGGCGGGCTTTGATAGTGGACGACGCGTCTACCGACGGCTCCGCCGCTATCGTAAAAAAATACGCCGCGAAAGATAGCAGGTTTATCTATCTCCGAAACGAGAAAAATCTCGGTGTCGCGCGGACGCGCAACAGGGCTCTGTCCATGCTCCGCTCCGAGTACGCGGCGTTTTTGGACGCGGACGACGTTTGGGAAAAAGAGATGCTCGCGGCGCTGTATGGATGCGTCGAAAAATACGACGCCGACGTAGTCCAGTGCCGGTTCGTATACGATCTGCCCGGAGGAAAACGGATACTGCCGAAAGGCGCGTTCAGAGAAAACGTTCTTTTAGAGGGAAAACCGCTCAGGCGGGTATACCGGCGTATGATGACCGGAATAAATATGAATCACGTCTGTATGAAGCTGATCCGCTCCTCTCTCATAAGCGGACTTAGGTTCGATACCGAGCTTAAGACCGCCGAGGACCTGGATTTTTGCATACGGCTCTTTCATAACGTAAAACGATATTATTTTACGACCGATATATTGTATCATTACTACCGCGGCCATACGTCGCTGACCGGAGGCGGACTGTCGTTTTCGCAAAAGTTTTCGGCGAACAGGCGGGTTTCGCGGACTCTCGCGAAGGCGCTGCCTGTCTGGGGGATAGACAACCTGTTTTATAGGACGCTATCATATCTGCGTCCATACGTAATTATTGTTTCAAAGGCGTTTAGGACGATCCGCGAAAAGGTCGTAGCCGGCGCCGAAAAAGGGAAGGGGGTAGGCGAAAATGAAACCGCGTAATATGCGATCCGAAGGAAAATATAACTTTCTGCTCAACTGCGCCGTACTCTTCATAGCCGCGGCGCTATTCTGGCTCGTCATGCCCGAACACGGACCGATAGGCGCGCGCAGTATGCTGTTTTTGAACCTGATCTACATATGCGGGATCATGGCGTTTATGTGGGCGCTCGAGAAGTACTCCGCTCTCATTTCCGGTATGCGCGAAAAAGCGGTCTCGACCATTCTCTCAGCCATATATACGTTCGTCGTGATGTGCGCGATAAATTTAATTTTATTCAGCGAGCTGGCGCGGCTCGTGTACGACGCCGCGTTCGCGCTGGTAAGCGTTCTTCTGGTTTGCTGTATCGACGCTTTGGCCGAACGGTTTTATAAGAAGCGCTACAGACAGCCGCGGCTTTTGATAATAGATACGGACCCGACCAACATCAGCCGAACGAAAAGGATAAAGTACGGCGTCTTGAAAAAGTACGACTCTTGGTACGAAAATATTGAGGGCAAAACCTCGGAGGAGTTTGTCGAATTTGTAAACGATCAGTTCCCGCTGTTCGACGCCATATGCGTGTTAAACGGCTTCCGCCGCTTTGAATATCGGGTGGCGGTCAATACCGCGGTGAAAATGAATAAGGATCTGTTCATCGTTCCCGAAATGGTTGACGTCGGCAAGACCAACGCGAAGATCGTCTGTCTCGACGATATTCTCACGCTATATATGCCGAAGACCGAGTTCAGCGCCGCCGAGCTGTTTTTTAAAAGGACCGTCGATATCGTTCTTTCCCTCGCCGGATTGATCGTCGCGGCGATCCCGATGGCTGTGATCGCGGCGGCGATAAAGTTGACTTCGCCGGGACCCGTGATCTATAAGCAGACCAGATATACCAGAGGTAAACGCGAGTTCGAGATCTATAAATTCAGAACGATGATCCCGGACGCCGAGAAGCTGAGCGGACCTAAATTTGCGGAAAAAAACGATCCGCGGATAACCAAAGTCGGAAAAATTCTGCGTTCTATGCGGCTCGACGAACTGCCTCAGATCATAAATATACTCAAAGGCGATATGAGCGTAGTCTGATATTGTCAATAATAGTTGGCACATTTTCCTCAAACATTCACACACTTATGC
>JAHZIG010000025.1 GCA_019419865.1 Clostridiales bacterium
GGGTATAGCTCAGTTGGTAGAGCAGCGGTCTCCAAAACCGCGTGCCGTGAGTTCAAGTCTTACTACCCCTGCCACCATAAAAGTCCCCGAACTTAGCTCAGTCCTAGGTTCAGGGGCTTTTGCATTTTGAGAATTTGATTTTGATTATAAAAATTATTTGGGGCGACGTCAACGCCGTTCCGACGCTATCCAAAAATTTCTTTAGAGCGACGCGGCGAATCGGCTACGTTTTATCTTTCTGCATTTTTCTGTCGCGTCTGTAATTTATGTAGCTTCTGATTTTTTTGTTTGCCAAGTTTAGTTTTTCTTCTTCAGCATGCATAACTATAACGCAACCCATACACGGGACGACAATAAATCCTGATCCTGGTTTTAAAAGTTCATATACGATCCTCGCTATTGTTTGTTCGGCGCCAAGCTCCGTATCGATCTTAAAATATAATAATTCAGAGAAACGGGAAGGTCTTGAAATTTTTGAGCATAAGCTCGAGAACATATACCGGTTCGCCGCCGTTTTATATTTGACAGGCGTCTTATGCGCATATAATTTGGTTTTGGGGTTTTTACGAATATCGAATTTGCTGAAATTGGCCGAGACTGTACTTTGGCTGACCGGGCTGTAATAACCCTCCGCAAGCGCGTTATACGCCTCGCAAAACTCGGCGTGGGTATGGATAGATAACTTGTCGACTATTTCTATGTATCTGTCTTTAACTTCTTCTAATTTGATAAACTCGTCTCTGTTAATACCGCTTATATCTACAGACATTTTCAAAACTCCTTTGTTGTAAATTTTAACAAAAATAATATGTCGTTTTTTGTTGTTTTAGCTACCCGGGATTTTTAATATTAGAATTATCAGATTTATTTCCTTAGGCCTAATGCTGATTATTTTCTATGATATAATTTTATCGGATATTTGTCAATATTTTTCAGATATTATTAGTATAAAAATTGCATAAAAACATGAGATTGCGTCATTTCCGCAGATATTGACAAATATAAAAATATTATATATTATCACGATATGCAAAGACTGTTGAGATAGCGGCTCGTAACAAACGGCGCGGCTCGCGCGGCAAAACGGATCGTATCTTAATCGCGCGCGGACGGTTTGGGCGAGAACAGCGAACAACACACGGACAAATTCAAGTAAAACGTCAAGGACAACGGCGTTTGTATGGTTCGGCGCAATATGTTAGAATCTGATTACGAGGTGTTGGAAGAGGTGTTAGAAATGGGTCAGTATGACATAAATCTTTTTCATAAAGTTTACCGGGAGATCAGCGAAGAACTCGGTATCGAGGCTGCTCTTGTAATTCACCAAATGTTTAAGGGAACTCAAGTCAACTTTCCCATTAGATTTTTAGATACCAAATGCGTTAAAGAGATGATAGTAAAGGAATATGACGGAACCAATATAAAAGCGCTTGCAAAAAAATATGATTATTCGGAAAAAAGCATAAGGCGAATAATCAAAGGATCAATAAAATAAACTCAAGGGAGGTCAAACATATGATTTGTCAAAAATGCGGTAACGAGACCGGCCAGGGAAAGTTTTGCCAAGAATGCGGCGCGCCCGTATACGCGAACAACCCTAATACCGCGCAGCCGCAACAGCAGTATTACCAAAACGGAAACCAATACCAATATCAACAAGAAGTTCAATATCATCGTCAGACCAATTCAGGTTCTTCAGTCGGCATAGCTTCGCTGATAATCGGTATCATAACGGTGATAATCGGTCTTATAAGCCCGATAGGCGGTATCTTATGCGGACTCGTCGGACTGATAATCGGGACCGTAGCCGCATGCAAAGGCGGAGGCGGAAAAGCTATTGTTGGCATCGTGCTTTCCGTATTGGGCATAGTGATCAGCGTGATCAACTGGGTCTTAGCTTTTTCTATGCTGATATAAAATAATTTTAAACTAAATTTATAAAAAAGGGGATAAAGAAAATGAAAAAGAAAATTTTAGCGTTAGTTGTTTTAGCGGCTCTTTGTATTACATGCTTGTCAGGGTGTTCGGTAAATAATTCCACAGGTTCCGGCGGAGAATCGCAAAGCGCCGATAACAGCGCAGGTTCAGCAAACAGGAAATATGAAAATATTACTGCCGATTCGTCTCCCGTGGGCGTCGACGAAATTAAATTCTCAAACGACAACGGATATACTCATATTTCCGGTAGAATATATAAAAACAGCAGTGAAATTGAAGAAGGAGTAATCACAGTCACATTTGAGCTGTACGACGAAAACGGTAATTATTTCGCCGATAAAACCATCGCTACCGATTTGCTTACCGAAGGCGAAAACGAACGCTTTGAGGATGATATAATCGGGGTAGCAGACGAGGTTAATTCTCAAGACGTGCCGGATGAAACGCTAGCAAATTACAGCGTAAAGATAACCGATATCGAAGAAGTCGATAAAGACGAAGTAGAACTACTAAATACGATAAGTGAAGTAGACACCGCCGTAATGCTTGCATATGATTCGGAGAATATTGCGAAAGCAAGAATTTTGGTCGACAGCGCATTACAAAAATATCCTGATAATACGGATTTAAAACTACTCGACGCAGAGCTTAAAGAAAAGGAAGCTGAAAACGCGGCGGAAGAGTAACCGCAATAATAAAAACATATTAACAGGAGAGATATATTTTATGAAAAAGAAATTTTTTGCCGGTTTACTCACTCTGGCCATGCTTTTAAACGGCGCGTCTGCGTTCGCCGTCAGCAACAACGACATAATCAACGCGTTTAGTCCTATTTTATATGATTTCGAGGATTACACCTATGCTCAATATTTTATCTACGATATCGATAAAGACGGTATTCCCGAAATAATTGTGGACGACGGTATGGACGAAGCTTCAAGAACTGCATTTATCTATAAATATGTTAACGGCGAGGCTGCATTTCTCGGAAGCGTCTACAGCGGCTATTCAACATTCAGTACCGTTCCCAATCAAAACGGCGTTATGCTGTGGGGCGGACATATGGATCATCTGACTGCAAGTATTATTTCTATCGAAGGTAATCAACTTACACAGCGGGTTATAGCCGATAGAATGCTCTACGGCGAATACGATCAGCCGTGGGAGATCTTAAGCGGATCCGAATTTATAAACAGCGACGACGTTACAAATATTGTGACGATGTCGCATTATCTCGCGCAGCATCCTCTGCCCGCGCAAGAGGCTAACGCTAATCCCGCAGCGTCCGGCGCCTCGGTCGTATACAGCGATATCTCGGCGTACATAAACCACTATCCGATACCTTCGTACGCGTACGAGGGCGGGACCGTGGTAGTCGCGGAGGATCTGAGGAATTACGGCTTCGACGTGACTTACGACAACAACTCAAGAACTCTCAGCATCACGCCGAACCGCTACGCCACCGTCCTCACTGGAATGGGAACCGTGTACAAGCACGGAAATAAATTGGGGCAGCATTTTGCAGACGCGCTCTACAGCGATATAAACGTATACTTTAACGGCTCATGGATCCCGTCGTGCGCAATAAACGGCTATACTATGGTCAAGCTCGAAGATCTCGCGAGCGCCGGCGCCGGCACGAGCTTCACATGGGACGGAAGCACAAGAAGCGCCAAGCTCTGGCTCGACTGGGCGGGAATCACCGACTACCGCGCTTTGGCGGAAGCGCCTTCGGATCGTATTGCATATAACGGAGAATGGTACTATACGCCGTCAGGCGATAACCGCCCTCTTATAAGTCTTGAAGTTTCCAACGCAAACGAAAATACCGTAGACCTCTATGGAGCTAGAATGCATGGAAAAGGGGTTGATTATCATATCGGAACCGCGCAGTTTATCGATTCGCAAACAGCCGTTGCATACGGTACGCTCGAGTGGGAATATAACGGTACGAGCATTCCGAAAAGATATGAATTCACATTTTTAAGTGAAAGCATTAAGATGGATATTTATGATTCAGACGGTAACTTTGAGGAAACCTGCTATTTTTATAGATAAGGTTTTGTAAACGAATATAGGTTAGCCGACTTAATATGGTTTTTTCTCACATTTTATGTAGACTAAAAAATATTGATATAGTATAATTTCTTTTTTGCAGGGACTGTCCTAAATTGACAGCCCCTTTTATACTTACCCCTTTTTAAGCGCCATAGCGATCGCCTCGCCCGCGTCGGCGTTTATGCATATCGTTCTGTCCGCTATCTCGTCCGGACATACGGATTCGCCGTAGTTTATGCATGCGTAAAACGCGTTTTTATTCTCGTACGTCATCCGCCAAAACGGTATTTTTATTATCCCCGGCGTGTTGGCTCCGACGCCGATCTCAAGAAACAAGACGTTCATATTCTCATGCCGTTTTAAAAACAGGTCGTACCTCTCCGCAGCCTTATACCAGCCATCGTCCTGGACGAAGGTATCGTCGCATCTGAGGTTCATCGTCATTGGCGCGCCGCATTTTGGGCAGCGCAGGATAAGCTCCGTAGGGATCTTCATATTCTTTTGCCCGGCCAGCATTTTACGCACGGTCTCCTCGTTATCGTATGTCGCGCTATGGCACGGCTTGGAGCACTGCCATAGACCAAAATCGCCCTGGGTGTAGAACAGACGTTTTTTGTCGAATCCCGCAAACTGGAACTGATGATCGACGTTGGTCGTCAGCACGAAATAGTCCTTATCCTTTACCAGTTCGAGCAGATCGGTATACGGCTTACCGGGAGCTACGTCGTATCTGTTTATATAGATCTGTCTGCTCCACCACGCCCAATATTCCGCAAGCGTTGGAAAAGGATAAAAGCCCCCGGAATATATATCCGCGATCCCGTATTTGGCTTTAAAATCCGAAAAATATTTTTCAAAACGCTCTCCCGAATATGTAAAGCCCGCCGAGGTCGAAAGCCCCGCTCCCGCGCCTATCACTACCGCGTCCGCGCCGTCTATTTTTTCTCTGAGCGCCTCCGTCTTATCCGAAAATCCGGGCGTAGATCTCCCTGTCTTCGTCTTTAAAAACATTAAAAATCACCCTTTCCATATTAGAATCTTTGAGATATTCCGTTACCGTATCGACCGCGATCCGAGCCGCCGCGTCGTTGGGAAAGTGAAATTCGCCGGTCGAGATACAGCAAAACGCGACCGAGTTTATCCCATTTTTCTCCGCTAAATCGAGGCAGGAAATATAACACGATCTTAGCAAGTCGCAGTCTTTATCAGTAAGCCTTGAGCCGACTATAGGTCCCACTGTGTACAGAACATAGTCGCAGAGCAGATTATACGCTTTGGTTATCTTCGCCTTTCCGGTCTCCTCCGCGCGGCCCTGAGCCCTCATTATCTCGTCGCACTCGAGTCTGAGCTGTACTCCGGCGTAGGTGTGTATCGCGTTGTCTATGCAGCCGTGACACGGAACAAAACAGCCGAGCATACCGCTGTTGGCGGCGTTGACGATCGCGCCGCATTTTAAAGTCGTTATATCCCCCTGCCAGAGCGAGATCCTATCTTGAATAAAAGGCAGGTCTTCCGCGTCCGTTATCCCCTTTTCGGCTATTTCGCGCCTTAGATATTCGTCCTGGATCCTCAAGAACTCGTCCGATACGCTCGCGGGTCTTCTGACGTTCATCAGCGAGCGCAGGAGCCGTTTCTTTTGAGTTTCATCGTCCGGTATCCTCATCCCTCTATACTCCGGCTGTTCGTCCGCGAGCGCTTTTATTAAATAATCCAATCTTTCGCTTTGATCCATACCGCTACCTCCTCTCTACCGCTCCGGCCGGGCATACGCTCATGCAATTCCCGCAGCTTAGGCAGTTTTCCTGTTTTATCTCGGCTTTTTTATCCTTTAATTCTATACAGCTCTGCGGACATACTTCTATACACTTTCCGCACAAAATACATCCGTCTCCAACAAAATATCCGTGTTCATTCGCGCTCTCGCCGCCGAATGTGAAAGAAAATCTCTCTATCGGTTTTTTGGAAAGATCGAAATATTCGCCTTCGCCGCTGTAGAGTTTGAAGACCGTGAGCGCGCTCCGACTTTTGGGCGACGGGTAGATCTCGTTCATGTAGGGATTCTCCTCAAACACCCTGCCGACCAATCCGTCGCCCAGCTCCTCGACCTTGCCGCGCAGAGATACCGCGACCGACGACATAGTATCGCGCTCCTTAAAACCGGAAACCGCCGCGTATTTATTTTTTACCAGGCTGTCGTAAAAACGCTTGCCCTTCGCGGTGATAAAATATATCCCGCCGCCGTCGTAGAGCATAACGTCTATGACCCTGCTCTCGGGCAGTCCGTTTTCGTCCAGCGTCGAAAAAACCGCGGTGTGTATATCCTCTTTCAAAAACTTAAAAACCGTCTTTAAGTCCATATTTTATCCCGCCTTTCTATTTATATAATAATACAAATATTTCGCCGCGTAAAGTAGGCACAATATTGTGCGGTAGTTACCCAATGGATACCATGCAAAAAAGAGGTTAGGACGCGCCGGGATACGCGCCGCTTAAAGGCGTAAAACAAACGAACTTATCCTACTTGACAATTTTGAATGTAAGAGGTAAAATTGACTTATAGAGAATATTATTCATATTAGTATCAAAAATATACTTATAAGGAGACCGATAGTTATGAAAAAAGAATTGCCCGCTTGCCCGGTAGAGACTACTCTTATGCTAATATCCGACCGCTGGAAGGTGCTTATCATCCGCGACCTGCTTGGAGGCACGAAACGCTTCGGAGAACTGAAAAAAAACTGTCGGCTCAATTTCTCAAAAGGTCTTGACCGCAAATCTGCGTTCAATGGAGGAAGACGGACTGCTGACCAGAAAGGTTTACGCCGAGGTCCCGCCGAGGGTGGAATACACTTTGACGGACACGGGATATAGTCTAAAACCGATACTTGATTCTATGGTCGAGTGGGGAGAGAAATATAAGGCTCAGAATCAATAAGCATGGTAAAAGATATTTCTGTCGCGTTGGCTTACAAGCAAAGAAATACAGAGGGAAAATTTATTTTAACCGCAAGATTAAATATGTTAGATTGCGTAATAACAAATACTTTATTACGCAATCGTATTTTCCGCTAAATCATTAATAACTCATTCGACCCTAATTACAATATTCAAGTTAAAGTATTATTATCTTCTTTTTCAAAAACTGAATATATTTGCTTTTTTCTTATATCTATTCTACACAAAAAGATATACTAAAATATGATAGTATTGTGGACATTTCCCGTATTATTGTGTTTTTCGGATTTTTCGTTGACACAGAGAAAATAAAACGGTATAATTATTTTATAATTTATTTTCTACGCACAATCTAAATACTTTTTCAAGGGGGAACTCAAATGAGGGGGAAATCTATATTTTTATTGATTTCTATGTTTTTTCTAATCGGAAGTTCTGTATACGCGGAAGAAGCTCCGACAATTTATGTTAATGGAAATCAAATCCAAACGGACGCGTACATAGAAGACGGCGTGACGTACGTACCTTTACGCGCAGTAAGCGAAGCTTTAGGCGCCGAAGTTCTATGGAACGAAGCAGAAAACAGAGTCGATATAAACGCGTCTTCAGAAGAAATTTTAATCCAGAATTCAATTGATAAAATATCCCCGAGCGTCGTAGCGATCGTCGGCAATTATCACAGCGACGCGAGCGCGTCATACCAGGAAAAATATGACGAAGGGATCGCTCACGGTACGGGCGTTATCATATCTTCCGACGGTCAGATATTGACCAACGCTCACGTTGTAGCCGACCTGAGTTCGATCATCGTCGTTCTTTCCGACGGAACCGGATACGAAGGTCGACTTATGTATATCGACGAAGCGCTCGATCTGGCGGTAGTTAAAATTGAGAAAACGGATCTGCCTACGGCGACTTTTGCCGACGAAACTTCATTGCGCTCAGGTTCTAAGGTAATAGCTATCGGAACTCCGGTAAGCCTTGGCCTTAGGAACTCCGTTTCATTGGGAATTATAAGCGGAATCAACAGAAGCGTCGCGGGAGATTACGCGCTGATCCAAACCGACGCGGCTATCAATCCCGGCAACAGCGGCGGACCGCTTGTGAACCTAAACGGAGAGGTCGTCGGTATTAATTCTTCCGGCTATCAAGGCGTTGGGATAGAAGGCATGAACTTCGCCATTCCTGTTTCCGACGTCAATTACGCTTTGAATCACTTCAATACATACGGTAAGATCAACAGACCTAATCTGGGCGCAGAGCTTGAAGAGTCCTGGACCGCCGAAATAGGGTTGCCTTCTTCTGACGGTCTGACGATAAAATCCGTCGCGTCCGGCGGCGCGGCCGAGGCCGCAGGGTTAATCGCCGGAGACGTAGTAACCGCGATAGACGGCGCGGCGGTAAATAGTATGGTGGACTGGAACGAAACGATGAAAGCGTATCTCCCGGGCAGCCAAGCCGTATTAAATATAAACCGCGGCGGCGCCGTAACTCAAGTTATGATAACTTTTGGATAATAAAAAATAATAATATAAAAAGCGAGGGAAAATACTATGATCAAAAAACTATTGGCTTTATTAACCGCAATCTCAGTTCTATCTTCGGTTTTTGCAGTTTCCGCTTTTGCGCTGGACGCCGACGACGTAGAATATGAAGAGCCTGAGAAAATCGTCATCTCCTTTAGATTAGGAGACAGCGTTTTGAGCATCAACGGCAACGACGTGGCTGTGACCACGCCTTATGAAATCAACGGAACCACGTTAGTTCCGCTGCGCGTTATCACCGAAGCTTTCGGCGCCGACGTTGTTTGGGACGACGCGGATCAGGGCGTAACTCTTACATACGGCGACGTCGTAATAGAGATATGGATAGGCAGAACGGACGCTTTAGTAAACGGACAAACTTTGCCGTTACTTTTAGCTCCGGAACTGACTAACGACACTACCATGGTCCCGCTCAGATTTATAACGGAAAACTTTGGCGCAGAGGTTTCCTACGACGAGGCGACGGAGGCTATACTCGTAGAAAAGTATGTAACGCAGAGCAACAGCGTCGTCGATTATGCGGCGGTTCTAAACAACACTCAAAACGAATATGTCGGCGACAGCTATCAGGGCTGGATGATGAAGTACGACAAAGATCTGATGCTCAGCAACCGCACGTTTACAGGGAACAGTAATGAATTTGTAAACACTGACCAAACGGCGGTTCTATTTATCGACGTCATGGATATAGACGAATCTGAAACGCTGGATTCAATATATCAGGGGCTTAAGACATCCGCCGGCAACTATACCATAATCGATCAAGGCAAAGATACGGACGCGGACGGTAATGAATACGCATACTTTGAGCTTAGAAATTCAGATCTATATATCATAGAAAAAATCTATGTGCGCGACAGTAAAATGTATTTGTACGCCGCTTATATAGATAACGACGAAGCGTCTAACCTTACGGATACGTATCGCGAACTTTTTGACAGCTTTACCATAAACTATACTGATACCGACACGGCGGACCTTTCGGACGTAGTCGACGGTTACCGCACTTATGAAAATAACGATATGAAGCTGAGTATCGACGTGCCTGCGGATTGGGCGGACGTCTCTAATGAAAACGTATTAAATATATTCAACTTTGTAAAACCGTACGATTATGATATAGAAAATATCTTTGAACAGGAATCTATATCCGTATACGTAATAACGCCGGATACTTCTCTTGACGAATGGTTAGAGAGCGATAAAGCCTCGTACGTATCAGAAGTAAATCCCAGCTACTACGAGACAAGCGAAACCCAAACGCGCGACTTGAACGGAAAGCAAGCGAAATATTATACTGTTGAAAAGGATTTAGAAAACGGCGATAGATACGTCAGAACTGATCTTTTCCTGCTAAACGGAGACTACGGCTATAACGTTTGCGTTCAGACGATTGAAAACGGCGAAGAAAACGCTCGAACCGAACGGATCCTCAACTCGTTTGAATGCGAGGAATTGGATTCAAACGAAGTAGGCCGTCTGATGCGTTCCGATTATTCGGACGACAACAAGACCGTAACGCTCGAAGACGCCGGATTCTCCGTGACCGTACCGTATTCGTGGGAACAACAGGATACCGGATACGACGACGTCGCATCGTTTGCAGGCACGCCGGGTCAAATAACAATATACATAAGCGACAACGTATATACCGATACGGGCGAACTGGCTCGGTCCTTATTTAACGGCATCGAAGATTCAAATGAAAACGACCCTCAGATGATCACGTCTCCTACCCTTACGGAGATCAACGGAATAAACGGCTATTATTTCGACTATACCGAAGTAATATCGGACGTTACGTTATACAGTAAGATTTTCTGTTTTAAAAAGGACGGGAAAATGTTTGTAGCTCATATGCGCGTATTTGACGAACTTCACGGCGAAAAAGCCGAGCAGATACTCGCGGACGCGGTCAACGTAACCGTTCTCTAAAAGCCCGTAAAAACCAACGTAAATTTTAAGACCTCCCGAACATCCATACTTTCGGGAGGTCTATTATTTTAAATTACCTAATAAATCTATCTCGTATTTCTAATTGGTACTGAACCTAAGATCGCACCGATTCTCTATATCGAAGGCCGCGAAATATTTCTCCTCCAGCGGTATCCACCGTTCTTTGAACGTTTCCGCTTTTTCGGCGCCGTTTCGCTCGACTATACGGCGAAGCTGTTCCTTAGGCTCGACCGTTAAAAATATCCTCAGATCGTAGAAACCCCAAAGCGCTGGGTGACAGCTATACGAGCCTTCGACTACCGCTATGTCGTTCGGCTCCGCGTATATCGGCTCGGTCAGTTCTTGGCTCCGGCAATCGTACGGACGATAATAAAAACTTCTGTTTTCCAGTAACGGTCGCATAACCTCTTCCGAAAAGCGTTCGTGATCCACGTTCTCGCCGGGGATACTCAGCCGCTCCTCCGTTCTCTGCTCCGGACGCGGAAAGAAATCGTCCATATGGAACGCGACGCAGCCAAGCTCCTCTTCAAGCAAACCCGCAAGCGTGGTCTTTCCCGCGCCGCAGCGGCCGTCGATAGCTACGATCAAAGTTTTATTTTCAGCCTTGGTTCTAAGCGTTTTAACGCTCTCTACGATCTCGTTTACAATCTGCTGCATAGCGCTCAACTCTTTGCGCTTTGAGCGGCGGGTTTATGTTTCTTAAACTTAACGAGTCCGGTGCGGTTGAGCGCGACCATGACGGCCGGTATCAAGATCAGTTGGATTATGATTCCGGGTATCGCGTTTAAAAACGCTCCGGCCATAAACATCTGCGCGGTGAAGCCGTCTCCGGATATCCCAAGCAGGATTATCTCGACTATTCCCCATACCGCTCTGCCGACCAGCATGGCCGCGATAAGAGAGCGGTAAAGCGCGATAACGCACTGCCAGCGCGAACGACTGTATAAGAAACCGGCTATAAATCCGTACGTCATAAGCTCAAACGACATCGCTATCCCTGTCGGGAACAGAACCGGCATCCCAAACAGCGCGTAGCGCAGAAGCGGCAGCACAAAGCCTATCGCCGCGCCGTACTGCCAGCCGCAGATCAATCCGCATAGGAAGACCGGAATGTGCATCGGAAGCAGCATGTTTCCTATCTGCGGGATCTGACCGGTCAAAAACGGCAGAACCAGACCCAGCGCCATAAACATAGCCGCTAAAGTCATATTCTTAGTAGTTTTCCGCATATCTATCTCTCCTATGTATTCTATTCTATTTAAAGCTCTCAGCCCACGCCTTGAGCTCCTCGTCCGAAAGCCGCCCGTTCAGCATTCTGCCGGGGGCTAAGATCGCCGAACCGCAGGACGGTTTGAGTTTATCCGCAGTTTTTCCCATACCGCTTCCGCCGGAAGTGGCGAACGGAACTATCGTCTTGCCCGAAAGGTCGTAACTCTCTAAAAACGTGTTGATTATCGTCGGCGCAACATACCACCAGATCGGAAATCCCACAAAAACCACGTCGTACTCGTCCATATTTTCAATTTTACCCGCAATAGCCGGACGCGACGCGGGATCGTTCATCTCGACCGAGCTTCTGCTCTTCTTATCCATCCAATTCAGGTCGTCGCGCGTATACGGCGTCTCGGGCTTTATCTCATACAGATCCGCGCCGGCAGCCTCAGCAAGGCGCTTGGCCGCTTTCGCCGTAACTCCGCTGCACGAAAAATAAGCGACTAAAATTTTCTTATCGCTGCTCATAATTAAAACCTCCATTTCTTAACGTTCGTCTTAATCTAACACAGCTCCCTCAACCGATTATTCTTTATACAAATATCAACCTGCGTCTTAAAGTCTTATTCGCCGAAATATTCGCTTATCTCTTTCATCCGCAAGACCTGCTTAACATGGAACGGACATCTCTTATCGCAGTGTCCGCAGGCTAAACAGTCGGACGCTTTTTTCTCAAGATTCGCATAGTGGTCTTTTGCAAGCGCGTCTCCGGCCATAGCCAGGTCGTAATATTTATCGATAAGACCTATATCCAATCCCGCCGGACACGGCCTGCAATGGTTGCAGTAAACGCATATCCCCTCGGCGTCCTGCGGCGCGAAGGTCCCCAGTATCGAATAATCCTTTTCCTCGTCCGACGCCTCGAAGAAACCAAGAATACGCTTGATATCGTCTATGTTGCGCGCGCCGGGCAGCACGGTCAAAACCCCAGGTTTATCAAGGGCGTATTGTATACATTGATATTCGGTCAGCGCCCGCTTAAACGGCGACGTTTTCTTATCCAGAAGTTGTCCGCCGCTAAACGCCTTCATTACCGATATCCCGACGCCCTCCGCCTCGCATCTGCGGTAGAGCGCCAATCTCTCGTCTACGCCGCCTATGGCGTAATCGCCGCGCCGGTAGTCGTACGCGGGGTTGATACTAAACATCAGCATATCGATAATACCCATATCTAAAAGCTTATCCGCGATCTTAGGAGTATGCGACGACAGTCCTATATGCCGCGCTACGCCGTCTTTCTTAAGCTGTTTGATATAATTGATCGTTCCCGCAGAGATCGCTTTTTCAAGGTCGGCTTCCTCGTCGATACAGTGGATAAAGGCGAAGTCGATATAATCGGTCTTAAGCCGCCCGAGCTGCCAGTCCACGCTTTTCTTTATCGTATCTAAATCGGTCGTCCAGCCGTACGCTCCGCTGCTGTATTCCGCGCCGAAATGTATTTGAAAATATACGTCCTTCCGGCGGCTTCCCAAAACGTTTCCAAGCGCCGGGAACGGAACCGCGTCGCCCGAAGCAAGATCGAAGTAATTGATCCCGTTTTCCAAAGCGAAGTCCAAAGCCCGCTCCGCCTCTTTCTCTCCGGCCGCGCCTATCGAGCTGGTTCCGAGCCCTATAACGCCTATCTCTTCGGTTCCTCTCGGTAATTTACGGTATTCCATGATCGTCCACCTCCGCGATTACATACCCGTCTTCTGGGCGAAATCCGACATCGCCTCCGATATTTTTATCTGCTGCGGACAGACAGCCTCGCAGCTTCTGCAGCCTATGCACGCGCTCGGCAGTTTATCCTTAGGAAACGCCATGAGCGCCATGGGCGCGATAAATCCTCCGTCGGTAAAGCAATGCTCGTTATACAGCTTTATCAGCTCGGGTATATCGAGCCCCTGCGGACAGTGGCTCGTGCAGTAGTGACAGGCCGTGCAGGGCAGCGCTTTTACGTTGATCATGTCGCCCGCTACCGAAAGCAATCCTTCCATCTCCTTCTCGGACAGAGGCTTATCCTCCGCAAACGTCGCGATATTGTCCTTGAGCTGATCCATGTTCGACATTCCCGAAAGTATGACCTTCACGCTCGGGAGCGTCTGCAGGAAACGAAACGCCCATGCCGGGATCTTCTCGTCCGGGCGCAGCTCCTTCAGTTTAGCCGCGTCCGCGTCGGTCAGAGAGGCCAGACGTCCGCCGCGCAAAGGCTCCATGACCCAGACCGGGAGATTATATTCCTCGATAAGCTCGACCTTAGCCTTAGCGTTCTGGAACGTCCAGTCGACATAGTTAAGCTGTATCTGACAGAACTCCATATCCTTGCCGTAGGCGTCCAGAAAACGTTTCATAACGTCGAGGTCGCCGTGAGCCGAAAATCCGAGATGACGGATCCTGCCGTTCTGCTTCTGTTTTATAAGATAATCGTATATGCCGAACTTAGGGTCTAAGTACGCGTCGATATTCATCTCGCAGACGTTGTGGAACAGGTAAAAATCAAAATATTCCACGCCGCATCTTTTGAGCTGTTCCTCGAAGATCTCTTCGACCTTATCCATGTTGGCGAGGTCGTAGCCCGGAAATTTATCGGCCAAATAATAGTTCTCTCTTGGATATTTTTTAAGAGCCTTGCCCAAAACAAGCTCCGAATTACCCGCGTGATAACCCCACGCGGTGTCGTAGTAATTAACGCCGTTTTCCATAGCGTAATCCACCATCCGCTCCGCGGTCTCTTCGTCCACCTTCGCGTCGTCTCCGTCTATGACCGGAAGTCGCATCGCGCCAAGGCCGAGCGCGGAAAGTTTTAAATCCTGAAAATCTCTGTAAATCATAATAAACGCTCCTCTCTCATAAGCTTATAACACAGCTTTTTAGCTTATTATAGCGCTTAGAGTTGGCTTTAAGTCAATAGTTTATTATTAAATTTATCAAGAAATTAAAACTTCGATCTTTTAGAAATACAAAATTAAATTAAGACGCGAAACAACTTCGCGCCTTTTAAATCTCAAGGTTATAACTCCCCGGTATTCATATACGAATTTAATATATTGGGCATAACCAGCAGACCGTTATCCGAATACTTGTCAAATAAATCTTCAAGAGCCGCGATATATTCGCCGTAACCGGCGTCGTCCTCGGTCGGCGAATACGATGCGGACAGCGCTCTCAGTATAAATTTTTCCTTATTGAAGACTATATCGCATTGGATCGCTATATGCTCGAAACGTCCGCCGAAGAAATCGTATATCTTGCTTGTATCGTCTTGTATACCTCCGCTGAAGCCTTTAAAATCTTTGCAAAAGCGTCTGCATATCTCCGCGTTCTCCATTACGAGCGGACTTCTTCCGTCTCTTGAATTCCAGACCAAGACCGCTTTCCCGCCCGGCTTTAAAATACGTTTGCACTCCCGTTTAAAAGCGTCGGCGTCGAACCAGTGAAACGACTGGGCGGCGGTTACGACGTCCACGCTTTTATCCGCTAACGTCGTGTTCTCCGCCGTCGCCTTGACCGATACAAAGCCGGGCGAACCGCCTAAAGCGCGTTCCGCCGCAAGCCGCATATCGTCGTTGGGCTCGACGCATACGACCTTGCCGCAGACTTTGAGCAGCTCGGCGGAAAGCTTGCCCGTCCCCGAACCTATATCCGCCGCGACGCTGCCGCCGCGCAGCCCGGCCGAAGTTTTAAGGTATTCAATAAATTCTTTGGGATAGCCCGGTCTCGAATCCGCGTATACTTTCGCCTTGCCGGTAAACTTATTTGTATTATTCATAATTTTCTCCATACGCTGTTTCATAATTAAAGCCCTAAAGCAAGATCCGCGCCTTTAAATTAAGACGCGGATCGATATAATATTTTCTTTAAATTACGCTTTCAGATTCTTCTCGAGTATATCGAGCTCTTCCTTGATCTTAGCCGGAAGCTTATCTCCGAACTGAGCGAAGTATTCCTTGATATTCTCAACGTCCTCGAGCCATACGTCTCTCTCAACGCTGAGGAGCTCGGTCATCTGCTCGTCCGTTACGTCGAGACCCGTTACGTCGATATCCTCTTTTGAAGGAATGAGGCCTATCTCGCACTCTCTCGCATCGGCCTTGCCCTCGCAGCGGTCGAGTATCCAGAGAAGAACTCTCATGTTATCGCCGAATCCCGGCCAGAGGAAGTCGCCGTTCTCGTCTTTTCTGAACCAGTTGACGTGGAATATCTTAGGAGCCTTATCGGCGTCCATCTTAGCGCCCATCTCGAGCCAGTGAGCGAAGTAATCCGCCATGTTGTAGCCTACGAACGGCTTCATAGCCATCGGGTCGCGTCTTACAACGCCTACCGCGCCCGCAGCCGCGGCCGTGGTCTCCGAAGCCATCGTAGCGCCTACGAATACGCCGTGATCCCAGTCTCTCGCCTGATAGACCAGCGGAGCCGTCTTAGCGCGGCGGCCGCCGAATACGATAGCCGAGATCGGAACGCCCTGCGGATCCTCGAACTTATCCGAAATACAGGGGCAGTTCTTAGCCGGAGCCGTAAATCTTGAGTTAGGATGAGCGAGATTACCCTCGTAAGTCGTGCCGTCGACCTTCTCGCCGAGCCAGTTTGTGCAGTCCTTCGGCGGGTTCTTGTCGAGACCTTCCCACCATACGGTCATGTCTTCGTTATTTATAGCTACGTTTGTGAAGATGGTATTCTTCTTGGTGGATTCGAGCGCGTTGAAGTTGGTCTTTACGCTGGTGCCCGGAGCTACGCCGAAGAAGCCCGCTTCAGGATTGATAGCGTAGAGTCTGCCGTCCTCGGGGTTAATTCTGAGCCAAGCGATGTCGTCGCCTACAGTCCAAACCTTGTAGCCCTTCTCCTTGAGGTATTCGGGAGGAATAAGCATAGCCAGATTCGTCTTACCGCAAGCCGACGGGAAAGCGGCCGCGATATATTTGGTCTCGCCCTGCGGATTCTCTATACCGACGATAAGCATGTGCTCGGCCATCCAACCTTCGTTCTTACCGAGGTATGACGCGATTCTGAGCGCGAAGCACTTTTTACCGAGCAGAACGTTTCCGCCGTACGCCGAGTTGACCGACATGATGGTGTTGTCCTGCGGGAAATGTACTATATATCTCTCGTCGGGATTGACGTCTTTCTTGGAGTGGAGACACTTTGTGAAATCTCCGTCCTCGCCCAAAACTTCCAGAACCGGGTTTCCGATCCTCGTCATTATATCCATGTTAAGCACGACGTAAATACTATCCGTAAGCTCGACGCCAATCTTAGAGAAAGGCGAACCTACTGGTCCCATCGAATAGGGGATAACATACATCGTTCTGCCCTTCATGCAGCCGTCGTAGAGCGCGTTCAGCTTAGCGTACATCTCAGCCGGAGCCATCCAGTTATTTGTAGGACCCGCTTCCTCTTCCGTTTCGGTGCATATAAAAGTTCTGTCCTCTACGCGCGCAACGTCGTTCGCCGCCGTTCTGTGATAATAACAGCCCGGGAGCTTCTCCTGGTTAAGCTTTATCATCTCGCCCGTGCTCACCGCTTCTGCGCGGAGAGCCTCAAGCTGTTCTTCGCTTCCGTCGATCCATACGACCTCGTCGGGCTGACAAAGTTTGACCATCTCGTCAAGCCACACTTGTAACTTCTTGTTTTCAGTCATGATTTTCCTCCTTGAACTCTTTATCTATATTATAGTTAGTTTATTATACCATAATTCTATACTAAATATATATTTCTGTCAAACAAATTTTTTCATAATAGGCGTTCGTCTAATAAATATCATTGTTTTGTCTAAATTATATAAAAAAACGGGGGATTATTTAGATAAATTTACTTAGTCAGTTGTAAACGGATATTCGGCGGCGCTAAATATGTCTTTTGAAAAGCGTACAAAACTTACTCTTAGTATTGACTTTCTCCAAATAATGTGTTATCCTCTTACCGAAGTTAATATGTATCGCTTGCCGCCGGGTAAGTAAAATAGGACGCTAAGTTTCATATCGTTAGGCCTTTGAAGATATGAAATTGCAGCGTTTTTTTATTTTTGGAGGTAATTTATGCAGAAAACTAACTTTTTCAAAGAATTCGTAAAGTACGCGTCGCTTAACGTGCTGGGGATGCTGGGGCTTTCGTGTTACATCCTCGCGGATACGTTTTTCGTGGCTCAGGGGCTCGGCACGTCCGGGTTGGCGGCGCTCAATCTCGCGATCCCCGTTTACAGCTTTATACACGGAAGCGGGCTTATGCTCGGCATGGGCGGCGCGACAAAATACTCTATTTATAAGGGTAAAAATTTGGACTCGGCCGCCGATAACGTATTTTCCAACACCGTGTACGCCGCCGCGACCATATCCGTTATATTCGCGCTGTGCGGCGTCTTCCTCTCAGGCGCCTTGACTTCGGTATTGGGCGCCGACGCGGAAGTTTTTGACATGACCGATACATACATGAAAACGATACTGCTGTTCTCGCCGGCGTTTATGCTGAACAACGTTTTTATCTGCTTTGTAAGAAACGACGGAAATCCCAAACTTTCGATGATCGCGATGATCACCGGCAGTCTGTCGAACGTAGTTTTGGACTATGTTTTTATCTTTCCGTGCCGGATGGGAATGTTCGGCGCGGCGTTCGCCACGGGACTCGCTCCGGTTATAAGCATTATGATATTATCGATACATAAACTAAAGAGACAAAATCAATTTAAACTAAAGATCGTCAAGCCAAGTCTAAAGGAGATATTCTCGTCGATGTCGCTCGGCTTCCCGTCGCTTGTAACGGAGGTGTCCTCGGGGATAGTAATCATAGTATTTAACGCGATCATTCTGAGGCTTGCCGGAAACACCGGCGTCGCGGCTTACGGAGTTATCGCCAACCTTTCGCTCGTGGTAGTCGCGGTGTACACCGGCATAGCGCAGGGTATCCAGCCGCTTATGAGCCGCTCCTACGGCAACGGCGCGATATCCGGGGTAAAGCGTATTTTAGGCTACGCGCTCGTCTCCGCGGCCGTGTTTTCGGTCGTTATCTACGCGGCGGTATTCTTCGGCTCCGATCAAATAACCGCCGTATTCAACAGCGAAAATAATCTTCAGCTGCAAAACATCGCCAATACCGGGATGAAGCTTTATTTCACCGCGATCCTGTTCGTCGGTTTTAATATAATAGTTTCGGTATTCTTCACCTCGACCGAACGCGCTTTTCCGGCTCACGCGATCTCCCTGCTGAGAGGCCTGCTTATAATCGTTCCCGCCGCGTATCTGCTCTCCGGCCTGTTAGGTCTGACCGGCGTTTGGCTCGCCTTTCCCACGACCGAATTTATCGTAGCGGTCGTAGGCGCGGCGCTCTATAAATATACGCAGAGAAGACTTTCTTAAATATAACGCCCCTTCGCCGCGTCGGATGGCGAAGGGGCTTTTGCGTTCTGTGCGCCTTTTATTCTGCGACGACGCTTATCCTTTGACGGATATGCGAGCCGTTTAATATCTCGTCTATCATAGCCGCGGCATAGTCGGCGTAGCTTATGACGCTCTCGCCCTTTGAGTTGAGCGTGAGTTCCTCGCCGCCCCAAATATATTTGCCCGTCTTTTCTCCGTCGGCTCTGAAATCACCGGCCGGAGATATAAACGTCCAGTTAACGTCGTCTCGCTCTCTCAGCTCGCCGAGCGCCTTGCCCTGAGCCTTTGCAAGCGGCTTGAACTCTTCCGGGAAATCAGCTCCGTCCATGACCTGAATCGTATGCTCTTTGTTTACATAAAGGCTCCCCGCTCCGCCGACGACCAAAAGCCGCGTATCGGTTCCGGAAAGGATATCGCAAAGATGTTTTAAGGACGTACTGTGCTGAGGCAGGGTCTCGGGCGTCCACGCTCCGAACGCGTCGACTACGGCGTCGAATCCCTCTAAGTCCTGAGCCGTTAAGTCGTACAGATCCTTGTTTATAACCTTTTCCGCCTGCATTTTATTCTCGCCTCTTACTACCGCCGTCGTATCTATACCGTTTTCTATCGCCTCTTTGACTATCAATCTTCCGACCTTACCGTTTGCGCATACTACCGCGATTTTCATGATTAATTCCTTCCTTTCCATTAATTATAATTTTTTATTTATAAACGCCTCTCAACCTTATCCAATTATTCCGCAAAGAAGAATCCTGCCGTCATATCGAGATAGTTATCGCCGCTGTAATTTCCGTATTCCTTCTTGACCTCGGCCTTGAACTCGTCCGCGCCGCCGCATCTTGACGCTATCGTCTTTAGATTTTCAAGATACGCTATCTTGGTCTCGACGTCTTTTAAGTCCTCGGGCGTGTAGTGGGAGGTCAGGATAAGCGTATAACCTTTATCGAGATAACCCTTAAGCTGGGCGATCATGCCGTTCGCGTGGTTCGCTCCCGCTACTATGGAGTGGCAGTCGTGTCCGAGCATATGCGTATATACCGCGTTTATCTCGGGGATCTCTATATCGAAAGCTTCCTGCGTGACGGTGATATTAAAGTCTATGCCGCCTATGTTTACCACGCCCTCGTCTATATAGTCCGTAATCGTGTGTACGCCGCTGTCGAACGCGTCGCCGAACGCCTGCGTGAAGTTGTCGATAAGCGCCTTTCCGCCGCCGCTGTGTCCGTACTCGTCGGCGTTTTTGGTCGCGTACTTTTTAACGCCCGGCAGAAATCCGGCGCCTGCCATATGATACGCCAACAATATTCCCTGCGCGTCGAGCCTGTTGTCCGAAATATATTTCTCAAGCTCCGCGTTGTTGTCAAAGAAACAAGGCGATTCTATCACTACCGCTTTTCCGTTCTTTTCTACGATAAATACTTCGTCGTCTATGAAGTCGTTCGTCTTATACGCGTGCAGCTTTACCGCTCCGAAATCGTATACGTTCATCTCGCCCTTGCCTAATTCGATCTTTGTAAATGTGTTTTTATTCATGATATTTTCCCCTTTCTGTATTTCCGAGGTTTCCCCTCGGCTCTTGAGTACATTATAAAACGCTTTGTTTATATTGTAAAGTAGGCGCTTTTTTGTGCTGTAGTTACCTTTTAGATACTATTGGGCGGTTACCTTAAAGAAACGATTGCGAATATACGCGGGGTTCGGAAGATCGGCGCCGGCTAAAAATTTTTTTAAATTTTTATTTATCCGGTCGCTTTCGCGCTCATATCTACAAACCGGGAGCGCGGGCCTAAAGAAATCGTATCCAAAAAACACTTTACACAATGTCAAATTAGTTATATAATAAAAAATATTCCGCAGATTGCGCCGGAGAGCTATTGTTAAAGCTCCGGGCTTTCAGCGTGGATAAGGAGAGTAACTTAATGCGAAATATGGGGCTAAAATTTAAACTTATTATATATTTTCTCGTGGCCAATATGCTGGCGCTGCTTGTGATAAACGCGATCTTCATGCTGAGCGCCGTCAGTTATGGTAAAAATCGGTTCATATCCGACATGGACTACGCGGTGCAAAACGGTTTTGCTCAATCGGTACAGAGCATAATGTCGTCTTCGAGCCGCGATTTTGTAAAAAGGTACAGACTTGAACAGCTTATTTCCGAATCGTCGGGCTCGCTCAGGCTGGGCGGCGGCAGGAATTGTTACGTTATAGACGGAGTCAACGGGAGCGTGCTGGCGTCTTCCGACAGCCCGGAGACGGCGCTCGATACGACCCCCAATCTGGACGCGGCTCTCAGCAAGCACACCAAGGGCGCTTCCGTATCGCTCGCCGCCGGATATTCGGACTATGCGTATTACATAATGTCCGGCTCGGACAGCGACGGTTATATTATTTATATCAAGGACGATAACTCGGCGCTAAACTCGCTGTTGCACAATTTTATAATTATATCGATCTGGATACTGGTCATAGGCGGGATCTTGACCGTTTTATACGTAACTATAGTCTCCAGAACGATAACCATCCCTCTTAAAAGACTGATAAAGAGGGCGGAGAACTTTTCCAAGGGCAGATACGACGCGAGCGTCGAGCCCGAACGCGGCGACGAGATCGGAGTTCTTACTCAGACGTTCAATAACGTCGGCGTCGTCATGAGCTCCTCCATAAACCAGAAGGTGGCCGAAAAACATAAGGTCGACGTAATAATGGAACATGTCACAAACGGCATAATGGCGTTCGACACCGACCAGAACCTGATACATATCAATTCGGCGGCCAAGCGTATGCTCAAAATAGAAGGCGATACGGACGACTTGAAATTCGACAGCTTTTTCGAGTCTCTGCACGTAGATATCTGTATGGCGGAGTTCATGTATCTTGAAAAATACGCTACCGAAATAAGGGACATCAGCATAGATATGAGCCATATCCGCGCCTACTATGTTCCGTTTAAAATGGAAAACGAGAGGACGGCCGGCGTGGTCTGCGTATTCGAGGACTTTACCGAACAGTTCAACCTCGAAGCGGCTCGCCAAAAATTCGTCGCCGAGGTCTCGCACGAGCTAAAGACCCCGCTGATGATCATAAAAGGCTACACCGAGACCCTGCTCAACGGATACATGGACGATAAGAAAATGGCGACTAAGTTCTTAAACACGATAAACGACGAGACCGATAAGATGAACTCGCTGGTCAGGAATTTGCTGGATCTGTCTAAGTTCGACGTACAGAAATTCGAGATGAAAAAAGAGGTCGTCTCCCTCGACAAGATGCTGACCTCTCTTGTAGACACGTTTAAACTTGAAGCCGAAGTCGAGAATATAGAGCTTAACTATATACGTTCTACCGACATACCTCAGATCTACGCGGACAAGGATCAGATAGAGCGCGCGGTCAGGAATATTATCTCCAACGCGATCAAATACGGAGTGAGCGGCGGTTATGTAAATATATACGCCGGCAGTATCTACAACGAAATATACATCAAAGTGGTGGATAACGGCAAGGGCATGACCGAAGAGGAACTGAGCCATGTCTTCGAGAGGTTCTACCGCGCCGATACCGCGAGGACGAGGGAAAAGGGCGGCACCGGTCTCGGGCTGTCCATCGCTAAAGAAATAATCGAAAACCACGGCGGCTCGATAACCATAGAAAGCAAATTCGGAGAATACACCAAGGTCACGATACATCTGCCGATGGCGTCGGGCGCGTAGACATACGGCTATGTATTTAATAAAAAGTAAATAATTTTAAAATTTAAAGAGTATATATTAATAATAAAATAATTAGGAGAACGGAAAAGAATGAGTACATTTATAGAAGTAATCAAAGCAATTATTCTCGGTATCGTAGAAGGGGTCACCGAGTGGCTCCCGGTCAGCAGCACCGGGCACATGATACTTGTCGACGAATTTTTAAAACTCAATTCGAGCGACGCGTTTAAGGATATGTTTCTGGTAGTGATCCAGCTCGGCGCGATAATGGCGGTCGTAGTACTGTACTGGAACAACATAATGCCGCTCGGTATCAAACGTAAAAACGACGGCGCGGCCGAAGGGCTGTACTGGAAAAAAGACACGCTCATCATGTGGCTTAAAATATTAGTCGCCTGCGTTCCCGCCGGCGTTGTCGGCCTGTTATGGGACGACGTATTCACCAGACTGTTCTACAACTATCAGACCGTCGCGGTAATGCTGATCCTCTTTGGTATTCTGTTTATAATAATAGAAAATTGGAATAAGCATAAGGTCTCTACCGTAAACGACGTCTCTCAGATCACATATTGGTCGGCGTTTCTGATCGGCGTATTCCAGCTGATCGCCGCGGTCTTCCCGGGAACCTCGCGTTCGGGCGCGACGATAGTCGGCGCGCTCCTGCTCGGACTTTCCAGAACGGTAGCCGCCGAATTTACGTTCTACCTTGCGATCCCCGCCATGTTCGGCGCGAGCGTTCTGAAGATCGCAAAATTCGGACTCGCCTTTACGGGAACAGAAATTTTGGTTCTTATAGTCGGGCTTGTCGTAGCGTTTATAGTATCGATGCTCACGATAAAATTCCTTATGGGATATATCAAAAAGCACGACTTTAAAGTATTCGGCTGGTACAGGATCATTTTAGGCGTGATAGTTCTGTTATATTTCTGGTTCTTTGCGTCGTAAAATTTAATAGATCGCAGTTTCGATCCGCTCCTTCTTAGGCGCGGATCTTTTTATTTCTATGCATCTTTAACGTCTCGATTACCGCGCCGCGCGGAACGCAACGTCTTTGGGGCGCGATTTTAATTTAACATATTATGGATTAAAATCAATTTCTTTTTTCAAATTATTATAGCGCGCAAAAAGCGGTCGACGCTTAAATCAGGAACTATTCTCAAATTATATTTGCTCGTTTACGCGCGTCTGGTCAACTTCCTGTATTCGGCCGGAGTTATCCCGAACGTTTCGCGGAATACCCGGTAAAAAGAACGCATCGATTCAAAGCCCGCCTTCTCGGCTATATCCGAAAGTTTCTCGTCGCTTATATTAATAAGCTGAGCCGCATAATTTGAGCGCAGCGAACCTAAATAAGTCCTGAAATTCACTTTTATTTTATTTGAAAATATCCTCGAAACATAGTATTTATTAACGCCGAGAGCGTCGGCTATCGAATCAAGGGTCAAACTGTTCCTAAAATTTAACGTCACGTAAGTCATCACCTTTGAGACTATTTCCGGGTCTTCGTCAGATCTCGCTTTGGAAATATTCAATTCAGGCAGGATATGACTTAATATTATATGCGTCCATCCGATCTGAGCGCTTAGGCTTCGCTCGTCCAATATTTTTCTAAAAGCTAACGCCGCCGTCTTGGACACCCGTTTCGCATCTAACAAACTATACGACGACTGCGCGCCGCGCGTATCGGGATATATGCTGTAGAGTAATTTGGACGGCGCAAATATTATCAAAGAATCGGCGTAATGATTCTTCTTCGGCACGCCTTCCGGACGCGAATACGCATGAAGACAGTTAGGAAAGATAACGGCGCAGTCGCCTTGCTTAAGTTTATACTCCGAACCGCCTATATCAAGCCCCTGCTCCCCCTCGAAAATATATATGATTTCCAGCTCGTCGTGCATATGCTCGCCGTATTTTAAAGCGCGATGATGGTTTACGACGTCAAGCTCGTACTGATGTATCTCATAAAACTTATACATAAAACGCTCCTTAAACGATCTGCATATTTTAATACTAACACGCCTTAAATTTAAAGTCAATATCAAAATCAATTTTTGGCATATTTTTAACAAGTACTGTCAATTGATTATAATGGATTTCATGATATAATATGGGTGTAACAGTTAATAATAAGGCCTAATACGGTTATTTTTAACAAATAACTTCTGTATTACGTCTAAATATATTAAATCAATTTTTAGCAAAAAATAGGCGATTTGACTATAAAGTCAAATTATCAAAAACTAAATAAAGGTTTCTTCCCAATTGAAGCGTATCTCAGTAGGAGAGACCTCCCTATTGAGATGCGGCTGCAATTTTCGCAAAAGGCCTTTAAATACGCACGCCTGTTGATGATAAAAATTATAAACTATAAAAATATAGCCTAACGGCAAAAACAAAAGGAGTGTTTTTAATGATGCAATCTAAAAGGCTCATATGCATGCTTATTTCGCTATCGATCATATTGACGTCGTTTATAGGCGTTATTACGGTCGACGCGGATTCCAACGACGCGCTTGCCGAATTTGCAAGTTTTAAATCATGCTGGAGCGGCGACGGCGAAAACAAGTATTTCAAAATTACCGATTCCATGCTCGACGGCTCGTCAAACGGCGCGATCGCATACGCCGGCACAGCGGCGCTTACGGAAAAACTCGCAGTCTCTATCGATTGGGCTCTCACAAACGCCAATACCGCGGACGTATCCGTATACGCTATGCCTCTTATCGATACCGACGGCGACGGGGCCGCGACGGCCGCCGAGACCGACGAATACTATACGTCTAATATCGATACCAATGGGATCAGCTCGAATCCGGCTCCGAATCTTTCTGAAGGCGCGCTGATAGCGAATCTTCTCAGCTATACGGGCGAGAGCGCGGATTGGGATTTTGCGACGCTTAATCTCGATACGCAATATCCGGCTCCAGGAGAAAAAGCTATTTTTATCCAAACAACGCATAGATCGGGGACGAACGGACTCACCGGAAACTTTAGGAATCTTGTTATAAAAAAAGGTTCCGAAAGCGGTCAAACTCCCGAGCCGTCGCCGTCCGCTCAGCCGACTGCTACTTCGGCCCCGGTTTACGATTATGACGCGATATACGATATAGGAGGCGGAACGGTGATAACGTCAACGCAAATGTATGAAGACGGATTTATAGAATCCGGAAGCAAAAACGTTCAATACGACGCCGGGAGCGATAAGCAGGGCGTAATTACATTCGAAACCGATTCCGAAGATATAAGAACGGCGGCCGTAACCGCCATTTTCGGTACGGAACATAAGTACGAAGGAGTCATAGACTACGCCGGCACGGGAAAAGGCAAAAACGCCTTTACATTACCAATAAATATCACGACCGAGGATAATTACTACGCATACGTGCTAACGCCGAGAACGAGGGATATATATATGTGGGTGGATACCCCGAACGCTTCGATCGCAAACTCCGCCTCGGAAGCCGCGACCCCCGCGTTTACCGTAGAAGGCTTAGACGAAAGCGGTTACGTTTACGCGATAGACTGCGGAACGCTTACCGCAGGCTCGCATACTCTCACGTTCGACGGCGCCGCGGGAAATTGGCTTCCGGATATATGCGCCGTAGGGATCTATCCGACCGACCCGACAGAATTTTTATATCCGTATCAAAACGAAGAACTGTCGTTTGAGGAGAGAGCGGCGGATCTGGTATCACGAATGACGCTGGAAGAAAAATGCGCTCAACTCGGACACAACGCTCCGGCCATTCCCCGTCTCGGAGTACATGAATATTACTACTGGAGAGAGGGCGCGCACGGCGTAGTCGACCAGGGCAAAGCGACGTCTTTCCCCGTATCCCTGTCGATATCCAACTCGTGGGATCCTGAGATGTACAATCGCGAGGCCGAGATAATCTCGACCGAGGCGAGAGTAAAAAACAATCAATACGACCTTAACTACTGGAGTCCGACGATCAACATGGCGCGAGACCCAAGATGGGCCAGGAATAACGAAACGTTCGGCGAGGATCCGTATTTGACAAGCCAGTTCGGGACCGCGTTCGTAAACGGGATGCAGGGCGACGACGAAAAATATCTGAAAACTATATCCACGCTAAAGCACTTTTTAGCCAACAACTGCGAATATGAAAGACAAACCGGTTCTTCAGAGATGGACGAACAAACTCTGAGAGATTATTACTCCAAAGCGTTCAAAACAGTTGTTCAAGACGCAAGTCCGGGCGCTGTAATGAGCTCGTATAATGCGACTACCGTTACCAGAAACGGCGAAAAACTCTGGGATTATCTGGCTCAACCCGCCAACGGGAACATATTGACCGATCTGCTCAGGAGTAACTGGGGCTTCGACGGATTTGTTACCGGCGATTGCGGCGCGATAGGATGCCTAAACGGCGAGGCTTTTAAACGCTCGCTCTTCCCCGACGCTGAAAAGCTTTCGGACGTTCCTCAATCCGCGACCGTGGCAAAAGCTATCCAGGCCGGAAACGAATTGGACTGCGGAAACGTAAGTACTAAATACGCTATGGAAGCGGTAGAGCTCGGTTACTTATCGGAAGACGAGATAGAACGCGCTCTCTACAGAGTATTCCTCCAGCGCTTTAAGACCGGAGAATTCGACAATACCGACGTATACAGAAATTACACCGAGGAAAACGATCTTGAGACGGACGAAAACGTGGCCGTAGCTCTTGAGGCGGCTGAAAAGGGTATAGTCATGCTTCAAAATACTGAAGACGAGAACGGCGAAACTCTGCTGCCGCTAAATAACGACGGCGATCTAAACATCGCTCTTATAGGCGAGATGGCTTCTCAGACATACATAGGCGACTATTCGGGAACGCCGACCAAAAACGTATCGCCCTACGACGGTCTTAAGCAAGAGTTTGGCGAAGATAACGTTCATTTCTTGGGACACGCCGAAGACGACGACGTACTGTTTAATATTCGCAGCATCACGCTCATACTTACCGACGGTTCCGAAAGAGCGGTCGATCTCTCAAAACCGGAAGAAGTTAGCGGTATGGAGGTTTCAGGCGGTTCATTGCTTAATATTACGCCAAAAGCCTCGGCAGTTATCCGCGACGTAAATTTTGAGAACGTAGCGACGGTAAGAGCCGAAATAGCTACCGGACCGGACTCTCCCGGCGGAACTTTGATAGTAGGATACGATAACGCGAGTAGGATCGAATCGCAAGTCGACGCTAAAAGCACGACGTCTTTAGACGATTACGCAGTATGCGAAGGCAGCTATAACGGCGCGGACGGCGATTACGACGGCGTAGCCGATATGTATTTGACATTCTCCGCCGATTCGACGTTCACCGTTGAAAAGTACAAGCAATATCTTGACGAAGCGGACGTTATTATAGCTTACTCCAGCACAATGGTCGGCAACGCCGAACCGGAGACCGGCGAAGTCGCCGACGGTCATGAATCGAACGACAGGACCACCATTTCTCTCCCGTACCGCGACAGGCACGTATCAGAGATATGCAACGCGCAGGACGAATCCGGCGAATACTTATATTCGGACAAAACGGCAGTAGTTATGCACACCGTCGGTCAGGTAGACGTCCAACCATTCAAAGACCGCTGCAGAGCTATGCTGTGGAGCTCGTATAACGGACAGCGCCAGGGCGAAGCTCTCGCTAACGTTCTATCCGGAGACGTCAATCCGTCCGGTAAACTCACGACGACTTGGTACGATCCTGACGACCTCGAAATAATGCAGTGCGGGGGCGTGCATACGACCGACGAGGAAAACATAACATGGAAGAGAAACGACTATGGGATAAGACAAAGATACGACGAAAGCGGCGCGTGCACGCGGCCCGGCAGAACGTATATGTACTACAACGGAACCCCCGAATATCCTTTCGGTTACGGACTTTCATACACAACGTTCGAGTATTCAAACCTTAGACTTGATAAAACCGACGTCGACGCAAACGGAAGTCTTAACGCTTCGATCGACATAACAAATACAGGCAACGTAGACGGGACCGAGATAGCGCAGCTGTACGTGCATAACGAAAACGGCGACGGAATAAATCTTCCGCTGCAGCAGCTCGCGGGCTTCGCCAGGGTCGATCTAAAGGCCGGCGAAACAAAGACGATCGAACTTGAAGTTAATATAGCCGATCTTGCTCAGTACAGCGAAAGTCTTGTAAAAAATTATGTTCCGACAGGAGAGTACACGCTCTGGATAGGAGGAAACGTTACCGATAGGAAAAACGAAGCCGTATTCAACGTAAGCGGAGAACTTGCGTCAAACGTCAAGACCGTATACGCAGTTCCATCCGGTATAACCGTTAAAGGAGCATACGACGCCGAAAAGAACTCCACCGAGAGCATAAACCCTATTACCTCCGAAACCTCGGTCGTTATGACGGACGAAGAGGTAATAGATATGTCCGCGGTCGAAGTAATTTATTCAAGCGCCGATCCGTCCGTCGCGGTCGTCGACCAAAACGGAGCCATAACGGCAGGCGTAAAAGAAGGCGCAACGACGATCTCAGTTTCCGCAACTGTAAACGGCGAAACAAAAACTACGTCGTTCCCGGTCGTATGCGAACTTCAAACCGCGATCCCCGACAGCGTCCGCCAGAGTTATTTAGACGCTTTAGACGCCGCTTACGCAGAATACAACCAAACCGACTACCGCGATAAGTTCTGGACAGAGCTTACCGAAATATATAACAACGCAAAACAGGCGATAGAAAACGAGCTTGAGGAAGCGAATCTCAACGTTATACTGACGAACGCTCAAAACGATATGTCGGCCGTTCGCAGTACGATAAAACCGGGCGAAATGTCATATTCCGTTTCGATACAGCCGGACTGGTACTGGAACGCCGACGTTACCGTTAAATACCTCGGCGACGAAGACGAACCATACGCCGACGTTATCATGGCCGTATACGACGAGGACGGGACGTTGAAAAATACCATGATAGAAAGCTGTACCGCTCGAATAGACGGCGATTATACCTACAGACTTGAAAACCTCGACGAAAACGATACCGTAAAATGTTATGTATGGCAGACCGTAGAATCGATGATACCTATGTCCGAAGTCGCCGAGCAGACCGTAACGCGCCCGCCCGATCATGTTGAATACGATCTAAACGACGACGCATACAGCCGCCTGAGCGCGCTATCGTCCGGCGAATACTTCGAAGAAGTCAACGGTTTCGGCGGATACGGTAATTTCAACGACATATCAAACGTTAATTACACCTACGATTACAACGGGAAAACATATACGCTTACCGGAGGCTTCCAAGGCGGAAAGGGTAATTACAACAAATCGTGCATGTATTTCGTACCGTTCGACTGCTATGAAAAAGCGACTGTGACCGCAATATTCAGCTCCGCGGGCGCCGACAGAAAACTTACCATAAAGCAGAAAGACGCGTCCGGAAACGAGATTGTATATGAAGAAGCGGGAGGCGTTCATGATAAAACAATGTGTTCAGTTACCGCCGAGATAACTGATCTCACGCAGCCGGTCTATATCATGCCTACCGTAAAGGAGTCTGCTTATATGATCATAGTGGATTACGAGGGGTATAAGGGAAAGCCGGATAATCCTGCGCTCGCGGCCGGAGAAGATCGGACGCTCAACCCGGACGACTTTGATCTAAGCGATATGATTTTCGAGGACGCCGCTAAAGACGAAGACGTTCTTTACGCAAGCGAAGGCGGGATCGAACTTAAGATCTCGCCCGACGGGATAATAGAAAGAACTATGAACAAAACTACCGATACGCTCGACTATAACGCAAACTACGGCGCGGACGTAAGCTTTATCAAGCTCGATACATGGAACGGCGGTTTTATTGCGCTGACCGAAGATAACGAATCCGGAAAACGCGAGCTCATAACCAGCGTTATGGGAACTCAATGGTCTCGACCTGGATATATTTTTGCAGACAGCGACATTGCAATAACCGGAAATGAAGAATTCTTTGTCAACGATTACGTTGTAGTCGGAGATCAAGTATACGCGGGATGCGACGGCGGCCTTATGATCGTCCTGACTCCATGCAGCAAATGCTACAAACTAAAGTCCGTATGCGATTTCGATATAACCGAGCTAAGCGTGGAAAACGGCGTTCTAAATATAAACGGCTCAAGCGACGCCGTCCAAATCTCTTTGGACGAGCTGAGACAAACAAATATTTCCGTTGAAGAAGCTCTCGATTTGGCAAACGACGGCGCCAAGCTTATCGACGTGCGCAGCCCAGAGGAATTTTCGCAATATAGTTACGAAAATTCAATCAATATACCAATAGACGAGATAGGCGATATCTTCAAATACGATAAAGACGAAACGCTGATCTTCTACTGTTCCGGCGGCGGACGGGCTCAAAAAGCAGTCGAATACGCTCAGGAAAACGGATATACAAACGTGTATAATCTCGGCAGCGTATCATACCTCGCCAATAATTAAAATTCATTGATATAACTTTATTAATATAAACCTTCTTATGATCGGAGACTGCGGGACTTAAACGTACCGCAGTCTCTTATAAATAAACCGAATCACCAGATCCGTACCCTATCCTCGGACTTTACGTACATTCCATCCCCTTCCTCTATTCCGAACGCCTCGTAAAATTCGCCGCAGTTTACCACGGTTCTGTTCACTCTCAGTTTTTCGTCGCTGTGATAATCGATTTTCGACCTTATATCGCTGTATTCGCGCGTGGTTACCGTCGCCCAGCAATGAGCGAAACTCGTATACAACCTTTCAAGATCTGGATCTTCAAGCCCCGCCGCGATCTCGGTTATACATTGGAGCGCGCCCTGGTCGGCGACGTTTTCGCTTAGCGTCAGCGTCCCGTCTACGGGGATCCCGGGAACGCCTTCCCAGTCGTCGTAGAATTCTATCATCTCGCCGCACAGCCGCCGGAACTCGTCGTAATCCTCCGGCTCCCACCAATCCGCGGCGTTCCCGTTTTCATCGTACTTAGCCCCGTTATTGTCGAAAGCGTGGGTGATCTCGTGCGCTATGATAAACCCGATGCCGCCCAGATTCTCCTCGTACGAAGCGGATACGTCGTAAAGCGGAGCTTGCAGGATCGCGGCGGGAAAGGTTATGTCGTTGGATTCGGGCGTATAATACGCGTTGACCGTAAACGCCGACAGCGCCCATTCGGATTTATCGACGGGCCTATCCTGCTTCTCTATCTCGCTCCGTCTATACGCTTTTTTGATATTTACTTGGTTTTTAAAATAACTTCCTCCCTCCTCGGGCGGCGTTATCTCGGCGTCGTCCAACGACGACTCCCAACTGTCCGGATACCCGACTTTTACGCCCAGCGCGTCCAGCTTTCTAAGCGCCCGCTCCTTGGTCGTTTCGCTCAGCCACGAGTTGTTTTCAAGCCTCCGTCTATAGACTTCCAATATATCTTGAACCATATTTTCCACGTCTCGCTTCGCCTCCTCCGAAAAATATCTCTCGGAATAGAGTCTGCCTATATATTCGGGCATGGAGCCTTTGACGAGCATTATCGCCGTCTCCTCGTCGGTATACGTCTCCTCGACTCCCAGATAATCCTTAGTAAATTGATCCGACGCCTCGTCGAATTCCCGGTTTAGAGTCGGGCCGTACATGAGAGCCAGGCGCTGCTTGGCGTACGCTTTGAGCGCGTCTAAATTCTCGTCCCGGAAATACCCGGCAAACGTCTTTGTCAGTCCGACGTCGTTTACAATGATTTTATCGGACGCTTCAAAGCCGGAGGCGCCGAGAACGGAGTCGATATCTATACCGCCGAACATATCCTTTATTTCCTGCATGGTAAAAACGTTATATGTCTTGTCAACGTCGCTGTAATCCTCTTGATCCATCTTGGCTCCCGCGAGTATTTTCTCAAACTCAAAACACTGCCGCGCCATAGCGGCGGCGTCGCTCTCATTCTCTCCGATCAGCTTAAACACGGTTTCGCCGTACTTAAGATACGCCGAAGCCGCGGCTCCGGATATATTCTCATAGTCGGTCTCTGTAAAAGTCGGTTCCGCCGTTTCGAATACGAGCGCGTATCTCGCGCTGTCCATATCGTCGACGTCGAGCGAAAATCCCATAAAGGGCGATATACAAAGCTCCTTTTGCAGCGTATTTTGAACGCCGACCAAATCGTCTATCGTATCGGCGCCTTCGATGAGATCGAGGTATTCCTTGATCGGAGAGATCCCCTCTCTGTTTCGGGCTTCAACGTCCGTTATACTCTTATAATAATCGGCGATCTTCTGCTCCGCGCCGCCCTTTGGATGCGGTTCGGATACTATCTCTTTTATGATCTCCTCGATCTGTTCCGTCGCCATATCGTTTAGATCGTAGGTAGTTCCCGCTATGACCCGTCCTGGTTTCAGCTCGATCCCGTTAAGCGTCTCCTTATTTACCGCCGCGTAAAAGTCGTCTTTTTCATTGGAGCCGTACAGCGAATATACCCGTCTTATAAAAAGCTCCAACTGCTCTTTGGTAACAGGCTCGTCCGGGGAGAATATCCCTTCCGAAGTTCCGGCGACGATCCCCGCGTCAAACGCGTCCGCAAGCTCGGCGGCCGCCCAATCGGGAACGTCCGTAAAACCGCCGGACGGAATCGCGATCTCGGCGTTGTAGCCGTCCGGCTCGGGCAAATCTCCGAACGCGCGGCTCAGCATCGCTAACGTTTCGGCTCGAGTCGCGGCCCGCTCTTCGAAAAGTTCGCCGCCGTAACCTCTGATTACGTCCGTCTTTTCCACGCCCGGATTATAATCGTCCGCCGCCGCAATCAGCGCCTCTGCGACCTCGCCCCGCGTCGCGTAATCCTCCTCGGCAAACGCAAAGGCGCCGCTTGCCGCATATGTTAACGTTAACGCTATGACGGCAGATATTAATTTCTTCAGTTTCATTTTAAAGCTCTCCTTCCGTTTCGGCTGACTGCGGTCAAACCACGTTTCGCCGGTCTATAATTTACTATAACTTATCGACCTGACAAAATTCTTAACCCAGCTTTAAACAAAACTTAATTTTCATTCGATGAAGGAGATTTGAATATAACGTTATATTTGAATGCCGCGTATTAAAACGCGCTCTTATACAGAGACCGCAAAATAAAACTATAATATGAAAAAATCCTGTCCGCTATGCCGAACAGGATATAATTATTCATTTTAATCACCGGAATCCGGTATTACTTTATTGGCGCACGCTCTTCGGATGGTTTCGATAACGTTAACGTTACCCATAACTCCGCTTATGGTCATACGCTTTATAGATTCGACGCCCTCCGAGACCAGATTCACCTCGTAGTCCAGCTCGGTCGTATTATCTCCGACGAGTATCTGGACGTTATAGCCCGCCTGACGCGCGAGCTCGATCGATTCGTCGTCGTAAGACCCGTAGGGATAGGCGAACATGTCGCATACGGTTCCTAGGTTCTTCTCAACCAAATATTTGGACTTTCTGAGCTCGTAAGCTCTCTCGTCGCGGCCCAAAGGTCCCATTTTAACATGGTCGTTGGTATGAGACTGTATCTCTATAAGACCGCTGTCCTGCATTTCTTTGGCTTCCTCCCATGTGAAATGCGAATAGTTGACCTTTCCTTCTCCTGCCTGAGCTCCGACCGTATCCGTAACCACAAAAATAGTAGCCGGTATGTTAAGCTCCTTCAAGATCGGAAAAGCTATCTCATAATTAGAACTGTAACCGTCGTCGAAGGTTACGATTATCGGATTGTTCGGTATATATTTCGAACCGTCCTCGCAGTTTACGAACTCCACGTACTCTCTAAGGCTGATAGGCGTGTACTGAGTCTTTATCGCCGTCATATGCAGTCTGAAATCTTTTGGAGATATGATAGATATCGCGTTGGTATCGTCAAAATCATCCGAAATATGATGATATAGCAGCACCGGTACCTTGATATTTTCAGCCTCCGGCGTACCCGCCTGAACCAGCGCGCCCTGCTGCATATATTCCGAAGGCGTCGCGGTCGGCTTCGGCGTAGCCGTAGGCTCCGGCGCCCCTGTTGCGTCCGGGTCGGCTGTGGAATCCGGATCCGCCGTAGCCTCGGGATCCGCCGTAGCTTCAGGATCGGCCGTCGGCGCCGGCGTACTGTAAAGGCTGTCTACCCAACTCGGAGCCGAACTCGAACTCTCCTCCGTTTCCTCGTCCGCGCCGCTTGCGAAAGCCGTTACGATACACAGGCAGAGCGCCGCGCAGATTATCCCCATCGATACAAGAAATTTATTTCTCATTAACACTTTCTCCTAAATTGATTTATTCACAGATAATGTATTTTAACATCATTTGAACAATTTGTCAACCAGAGCTATAAATTCTTCATTGCTTCTCGTACGCGTTATATATTTCAAAATAGTTTCGGTCACGTCGCTCGCGGCCTGGCTGCCGAGGGCTCTGCGTATTTTCCATACGGCTTCAAGTTCGTGTCTCGAAAGTATCAGCTCTTCCTTACGCGTTCCGGACTTGGATATATCTATCGCCGGGAATACGCGTTTCTCCTGGAGTTTCCTGTCAAGATGGACCTCCATATTGCCGGTGCCCTTAAACTCCTCGAATATGACGTCGTCCATACGGCTGCCAGTCTCGATGAGCGCGGTCGCGAGTATCGTAAGACTTCCGCCCTCTTCGATATTTCTCGCCGCTCCGAAAAATCTCTTAGGCTTGAACAGCGCGCCCGGATCGATACCTCCCGACAAGGTTCTGCCGGTCGGCGCTATAGTCAGATTATACGCGCGCGTAAGTCTGGTCAGACTGTCCAAAAGGATAACGACGTCCTTCTTATGCTCGACCAAACGCTTTGCGCGCTCTAAAACGATCTCGGCCACCTTCGTATGGTTATGCGGATCCTCGTCGAACGTAGAGAATATAACGTCTCCGTTTATGCTGCGCTGCATATCGGTGACTTCCTCGGGTCGCTCGTCTATAAGCAAAACTATAAGCTTCATATCCGGATTATTCTTTGTTATGCTGTTCGCTATATTCTTAAGCAGTGTGGTTTTGCCCGCCTTCGGCGGAGCCACTATGATTCCGCGCTGACCCTTGCCGATCGGCGCGATAAAGTCTATTATGCGCATCGAATAATCCGACTGCGAGGTCTCGAGCTTTATCCGCTCGTTCGGATAGATCGGCGTTAGATCCTCAAACGGCGTCCTGTGTATGGACACGTCTACCTTATCGCCGTTTACCGATTGCACATATAGAAGCGCCTGGAAACGCTCTCCCTCGTGCTGCATCCTGGTGTTTCCGACTATGAAATCTCCGGTCTTAAGCCTGAATCTTCTTATCTGCAGCTGAGAGACGTAGACGTCGTCCGGCCCCGACTGATAGTTGTCGCTTCTTAAAAAGCCGTATCCGTCGTCCATTATCTCAAGGACGCCGCTCATCAGGTTCGTTCTTCTTACCGGATCCGAATATTGTATCTCTTCTTTTTGATGGGTCTGAACATGATATGTACGCCCGTTATTTGAAGATTCGTCGTCGGAATTATTCTCTCTTTTATTATATCCGTTTTCAGATTCGTTATTATCCGAGCCGCGATGATAATAATTCCTGTTATTTTCGTTTTCGCCCGCTCTGTGAGAATTATACGAGCGGTTATTCTCCGAATTATGATTCGGCGCTCCGCTTTTCTCCTCCGCGCTCGAGCCGTAACTTTCATGCGTCTCTTCCGCGCCGCCCGCGTTCGAGCCGGCGTTATCCGCGGCTTCGTTCTTCTCGGAGCTTTCCAGTCTCCGGCGTATTTCATCCTGAAGTTCTTTTTTCCTGTATTTGGATATACTCTTCACATTGAGCTCTTTAGCCAGCGCCTGAAGCTCCACTATCTTCATGTTTTCAATATTTGAATAATTCATGTAAAACCTCCATAACGATATAAACCATAGTATTTCTCTATTACCGCGCGTTTTAAAATGAAACTTAAAACATCGTCCAATCAAGCCGTAACGTATAATTTCTCTCCAACTCGCTAAACGCATATTCTTCATTACGCGGAAGACGCATAAACGTCCGGTCCGCTCCATACCTGCTTTGTAAAAATACGCTCGCCTACAGATACGCGCGGTCTATACCAAAATAAACCGCTTTGTTTATATTAAACCTCGATAAATTTTATTAATATATTGATTTGAAACAATCCAATTTACCTCAAAAGCTCCAAAAACCTTCTCGCTTTTATCCAGATAATATTGAATAACAATTTATAAAATCAATAAAAAGATACTCATATTTCTGTTCCTTCAGACGGTTTGAGTAATTCCAATATGGGATTGTTATCATACATCTCCTTTACAATCGCCGAATCAGATATATATTCTTCATATATGCGGCCGTTGTCAGCCGACGTTACGGCGGCGACTATCGCTAAAATTATAAACGCGATCAGCAAGCTCTGAATTACCCCAAGAGCCGCGCCGCCTATTTTATTAAAAAACCCAATAACGGGCAGATCCGCTATAAAACCGAGCGTTTTTTCCAGTATTGTCAAAATTATTCTGATCCCGATCAATACAATTACAAAAGAAATTATATTGATAACCAATTCGCTGATATAATTTACAAGCGCCGTTTGTCCGTAATCCGCAAACCCCTGTATATTTTGAGGGATCGACTGCGCGTCGGGATAATAATTCTGTACGCCGGAGGCGACCAATCCTTGAACCGCGTCGTATATCGCCGTTGAACCAATGTAATTCTTGACATACGGATATATTAAAAAAGAGAGGATAAGGCTTACAAAAAAAGCCCCCAGACCAAACGCCGATTTAACCAAACCCCTTCTGTATCCTATACAAATACAGATAACTACCAATATAATTAATAAAAAATCAACCACTTTAACACCTCATATTATAACCTATTTCTCCTATGCTGTCAATACAAAAACATATCAAATTATTGCTGATTTTTAACTCTCACAGTAAAACTTCGCCCCTCGCCGACTATCGCAAAAACCGTGTAAATTCGTCAAAAAAACGCCGCGTCTTGCAAATACGTTCCCATTTAAAACGCAAAAACGCGCGCCAAACGTCGCTGCGGACGAGCCGACGCCCGTCCGCGCAAAAATATGTTGAATTTTATTCGAATCTCACCGCTTTGAAATTGCTCTTTATCTGTAAATCTACCGCAACATTTTGCAATTCGCTTTATATCGAGATGATATCCGCCTTGTTTCCTCCGATTATCAGAACGTTTCTATTGTTGCCGTAAAGGCCGATGGTCTTAATATCATGCGAAGAATCAACGCTGTTTTTAAGCTTTCCTCGCCTGTTTATCTCGACCACCGTTCTCGAGGTCGAAGCTATGATCTTTCCGCCTGAGATTATCATATCTTTTATCTCGCTCGCCGAAGTGTACGAGCCGAGGAATTTGCCCGTGGACGAATATATCTCTATATTCGAGTTGCCCCTGCTGTCCTGGCATAGCACGGCGAACATACTGTCGCTGTCGTCTATGTTATAAAGCGTCGGTTTTTTCCCGGCAAAACTTATCTCATATCTGAGCTCGCCGTCTCTGGTATAGCAGCAGACGTCGCTGTCCGATACCCCGATCACGCTGGAGTTTCCATAAAAACGGATATCCGACACCAAAGAGTCGTTCCTGGTCGAAGTCGAGATCACCGAGCCGTCGTCCACGGACAACACGATAATACGCGAATACACCGTCTCCGAATCGCTCATCATCTGAGATACGGCGACGTATTTGTTGTTGTCCGAAAGCGCCGCGTCGATTATATAACCTTCGCCGCTGTTCCATTTAAACACCTCTTCGCCGCGCTTATCATATACGACGACCGAGCCTTTGTAGCCGCTCTCGTCGACGACCGCCACGGCGTAACCGTTTTCATTCAATTCCGCCGCGCTGAGTCCGCTGCCGATCGGGTATGTCAGCTTAAGCTCGCCGTTTTCATCGAATAAACGCATAGTGCAGTTTCCGTCAAGATCGGCGAGCAATATCTTCCCGTCTTCCACGTCGACTACCGGAGCGGTCAGCGTGGTCTCGTATTCCCACTTCGTCTCGCCCTCTTTGTCGACGGCCTTCATTCCATTGTTGTTAAGCAATAAAATATTACTTCCCAAAGAAGTTTGGGTATATCCGCTGCCCGCGTCAAGATCCAGATCGAAGTTTCGGTTCGGATTTAATCTCGGCATAACTACAAGATTGAAGATCAACGCGAACGCCACCGCTAAGACGACCACCGCCAAAGTAAGACGCGCGGCGTTCAGTTTAAATATACGTCCCTTATAGCTCATCTTCTTAGAGCTGTTCTCGTCTATCTTTTTTATATACGCGGCAAGCCTTTTAAACCCGTTTTTTATGCTTTGGGCGACGTTGTTTAGATCTATCTCCGTATTCGGGTTAAGCCTCATTTTCTCACCTTCTTCGTATCCGTTCCTAAATTCTTTTGCCGAGCGATAAAACGCCTCGCGATCGTATTTTCGCCGTTTATCCTATATAGCCCGGTCCGCGCAGCCTTAAACGCCAAGTTCCGCTTTACGTTTTTAAAGCCGTCGCCCGCGTTTGTTTAAGCCGCCGGTCAAAAATAGTATTTCTTTAAAAATAATCCCTGCGGCGGAGCCGTGATCCCGCCTCTTACTCTGTCTCCGCTCTCTATTATATCCGGCACGTCGTCCGGGCGTATCTTTCCAAGTCCCGCTTCGACGATAGTTCCGGTAATTATCCGAACCATGTTATACAAAAACGCGTCCGCCTCGACCGTCGCGGTAATAAGCTCCCGACGCTCCGGATCTTCCTCTACCGAGCAAACTCTGACGTTTCGAACCGTAGTGTTCTGTTGTCCGCCGGTCGCCATAAAGCCGCGAAAATCATGTCTGCCGCAAAAATATCCCGCGGCTTCAACCATCGCGCTCCTGTCGAGCTTGTACGGAAAGAACCAGCTGTATCGGCTTTCAAACGGATTCGGCATAGCCGAATTCCATATCCTGTATATGTACCGCTTGCCCTTGGACGAAAACCGAGCGTTGAAATCCATATCCACCTCGAACGCTTCGAGCGCGGTCACGTCGTCGTTTAGCCTGTAGTTAAGCGCGTACGGCAGTCGATCCGCAGGTATTTTAGTATCCGACTTGAAGTTAAAGACATAGTCGAGCGCGTGGACTCCCGAATCCGTACGGCTGCAGCCGACGACGCTTATCTTGCGGCCTATGGTCTCGCTCAGGGCCTCCTCCACGTGCTGCTGAACGGTAAACGCGTTCTTCTGCCTCTGCCAGCCGTGGTAATTGGTCCCGTCGTACATTATCCTAACGGCTATATTCTTCTCGTTCGGCTGATTTCCGTCCAATATAATTTCTCCTTTACCCTTAAAAGGTAATCGCCTCAGACGAAATTACCCCATGATCATTATATATAGAATATAAATATAAATTGTGTCAAATATCTGAATTTTATATTAAAATTGTTTAACAAAAGCGTTTTCGAGCCTTATGGACGCGTCTCTTATACCGCCGGCGCGATCAGTATATTCAGGCAGACTATCGCCGCAAGCAAAATAGCCATATATATCCAACCGTATACGTCCGTCCTGCTCATCTTGAGCTGGTTGAGCCGCGTCCTGTTCTTCCCGCCTCTGTAGCACCTGCATTCCATAGCGGTGGCGAGTTCGTCCGCGCGTCTGAACGAACTGATAAACAGCGGTATCAGTATCGGGATCATAGCCTTCGCGCGTCTTATTATATTGCCGCTCTCAAAGTCCGCGCCCCTCGCCGACTGCGCCTTTATTATCTTGTCCGTCTCCTCGAGCAGGGTCGGGATAAAGCGGAGCGCTATCGTCATCATCATCGCCAGTTCGTGCGCCGGAAGACCTATCTTTTTAAACGGGGAGAGCAGGTTCTCCAGACCGTCGGTCAGCGCTATCGGCGACGTGGTTAGAGTCAGCAGCGACGTCCCGAATATCAAAAACGCGAGTCTGAGCGCCATAAACGACGCGAAAACGACGCCTTCGCGGGTTATGGTGAAGATCCACCAGTGGAATATCGGCGTTCCCGAGGTCAAAAACAGATTAAAGACCGCGGTGAACAGAATAAATATCATTATCGGCTTAAGTCCTTTTATAACGAACTTAAACGGTATCTCGGAGCTTTTTACGCAGACCGCCAAAAAGACCGCGAGAACAATGTAACCGTAAAAATTCGACACGGTAAAAACAGCGGCTATATATACGATTATAGCCAGTATCTTAGTTCTTGGGTCTAAGCGGTGTATAAACGACGCACCCGGGAAAAACTGTCCCAGCGTTATATCCTTAAGCATAATAATCTCCATTCCGCCGCCCTGCGTCGGCATAAATAGTGATAAAAGCTCTCTTATCCGCAGGGCAAGGAATGATAAGAGATTATTATACGCCCATGCGCGTTTCCGAGC
>JAHZIG010000026.1 GCA_019419865.1 Clostridiales bacterium
CCTATGACCCTCTGCTTGTAAGGCAGATGCTCTCCCAGCTGAGCTATGCTCCCAGATTATTGATCGCATCTTGGTGAAAACTGCGACAAAGATAATTATACCAGAATTTTTCATAATGTCAAGTAGTATTTTACATATTTACATATTTTTATTTTTCTGTGATAAAAGAATTTAAATAAATTTAAAAATATTTTGAATTGTTAACTCAATGTTTTTTCAAAGTGAAATATAACGGGTGAAGTATAATAAATAATCAAACAAGAGTAACGTTATTATTCTATACGGCATATGATATCAATGATGGCATGTCCATTAAAATTATATAGGAGGTAAATATATTGGGGATCACATTTTCAAATAAACAGATCAGTGAAAACCGGATAGACTGCGACGGTTCGCTGAGAGTTACGTTGTCTCTTACCGGGGAGCCGGATATAACCGAAAATCCGGCGGATATAGTACTGGCGCTCGACCGTTCGGGCAGTATGACGGGAACGCCGCTTGCCGACATGAAAATCGGAGCTAAGACTTTTATAGATATAATCGACGAGGCTACGGACGGTACGCAGGACGGTAATATAGGCTCGGGCAGCCGCATAGGAATAGTCAGTTTTGCAGGAACCGCAACGGTAGACGAACAGCTTATCACTTCCGTCGCGGATTTAAAGGCGGCGATCGACGCGATAAGCGCCGGAGGCTCTACAAATCATGCCGACGCGTTTACCAAGGCGGGAGAACTTTTGGAAGGCTCCAGCGGCTCGCAAAAAATAATCGTTATGTTTACCGACGGAAAAACGACCGCCGGCGCGCCGCCGACGCCGGTAGCGGAGGAACTGAAGAGCAAAGGTATAATCATATATTGCATAGGCTTGATCGGCGAGGACGGTATAAGCGTAGACGACTTAAACGCGTGGGCGACGCCGCCGAGATCGGCTCACGTAGCGGTGACGCCCGACAGCGCGGATCTTGAACAGCTGTTTGAAGATTTAGCGAAAAATATTTCTAAGCCGGGCGCTACAAATATAGTTATCGACGAAGCTATAAACGCTGACTTTGAGATAACCGAACTGTTCGCTCCGACCTTGGGACAAGCGACGCAGCTGGATTCCAACACGATAAAGTGGACGATCCCGGCGTTAGGCGTCAACGGAAGCGAGAGCGCCGTTATGCAGTTTGATATCAAGCACACCGCCGAAACAGGAGGAGTAAAAGAGGTAAACGATTATATAAACTATACGGACGACGAGAATAACGTCGTTAATTTCCCATCGCCCGAGGTCGAAGTCGAATGCGGCGACGTGGTAACGGAGCCCTGTCCGGTCCCGATCGATATGAAGATCGACGGTTGTAAGGATTCGGTCGTATTCGATTTAGGGGACGTTTATTTGCAGTCGCTGGGACGCATAATCCAGATGAACGTCAATATTAAAAACGTCTGTCCGAGAAAGCGCGTCGCGCTCGCCGTTATCCTGACCGAGACCGATCAATACGGAAACGAACATCAGCGCGGGATGAAAACGTTTACTATTCCGGCGCACAATCATCCTACCTGCCGCGACGTACTGGTAAAATGTATAAAGTTCGTTTTACCGGATGACTTGAACGTGTCGGGAGGCCCGACAAATTCGCTGTGCAGCGAGCGTAATCTTAAGGCGCGACTCATCGCCCAGAATATAGACACGGATTTTGTGTGCTGCGAGGATACTACAATCTAAGAATAGACAGAGTATAGAATTATAAGGAAAAAATATTGCCGCCCGGTCATGGGCGGCAAGTTATTAAAAGTTTATTTTCTTATATCGGTATCGGACGTTTAGAACTAAGCCTATAGCGAGCATATTCGTGACTAACGACGAACCGCCGTAGCTTATAAACGGCAGAGTTATTCCGGTGACCGGGAAAACTCCCAAACACATACCTATATTTTCAAACGACTGGACCAACAGCATCGCGGCGACTCCGGAGCATATATACATTCCTTCGCTGTTGCGGGCGTGAAGACCTATAAATAGACATCTTATGATTATGGCGGAGAGGAGAACTATCACCGCGATACCGCCTATCATACCAAGCTCTTCGCATACGACCGAGTATATAAAATCAGTGTGTCTTTCGGGAAGTAAGTTGTTATATTGGCTTGCGCCGTTATATAACCCGCTTCCGAATACTTTACCGCTGCCTATTGCTATTTTGGATTGTATCACATGATAGCCGGCGCCGGTCGGATCGTTTTCGGGGTTAAACAAGGTAATTATCCTGTCTTTTTGGTAATCGGCCAGTAAGAAGAACCATGCGAACGGCGCGAACGCAGCCAAAACGCCAAATCCGGCCGCGATATACTTCCAGCTGATTTTTGCCATAAACAGCATACATACCGCCATCATTACAAAAACCATGACCGTGCCGAAGTCGGGTTGGAGCAGCATGAGAATACAGAGTATGCCGACGTGCGCGAGCAGCTTTAAGACGTTTTTGGGTTTGTTTATCTCGCTTTCGACCATGCTGAGATGTTTTGAAAACGTTATCACAAAGCCTATTTTCACGACCTCCGCAGGCTGAAAACTGATAGGACCGAAATTGAACCAGCTTCTCGCTCCGTTTTGCTCTGAACCGACGCCGGGTATGAGCACCAGGATCAGCAGGGCTATACATATTATATATATATATTTGGAAAGCCGCGCCAGGTAATCGTAATCGAGAATGCTTATAACGATTACGCCTATAAGCCCTATAACGAGAGCCGCGGACTGGACCGTCACATATCTCGCCGCATTGTTTCCGCCGGCGCTGGATATCATAACGATTCCAAAAATCGCTATTGCAAGCGTCAGAGCTATCAGAGGATAATCAATATTTTTAAACACGTCTTTAAGACGCCGCGTACTGTTAAGCATATCAGTTCTCCAATCATTTTTACGCCAATAAGTATATTTTCTAAGGCGCCGCAGTTACATTAAGCGCAAAAGCAGTTTTGCAGTATTAAAAATTCGACAAAGCTTTTAAAATATATATTTTAGAAGCGGAGCGTACAACAGTTATATTATAATCCTGAGACAAAATATGTCAATACCTAATCGCGCCGGGCGAGGCGCTCTAAAGAGTTTTCAGTAAATATTTGTAAAAATCCTCAATTAACAACGGCTGCAAATTGGTATTTTTTATTGTTTAGTTCGCTTACACAGGCAAATCTTAAATCTTAAAGCTCACCGCCACTCCGTCCCCAAGCGGAAGCAGCGAGGTATCGAGCCTATCGTCTCGGCACAGCGTTTTTAAGTAGTCTCTCAGTCTTTTGACTATCGTTCTCTTTCTGTGCAGCACGAGCTCGTCCGTCGCCGTCATTCCCTTATACAGAACGTTGTCGGATATCAACGCGCCGCCGCTGTTTAAAAGCGTTATACAAGGCTCGAAGAAATTTCCGTACTGCGCCTTAGCGGCGTCGATGAATATCATATCGTATTTGTCCATGAGTCCAAAACTGAAATCCTTTACAAGCAGAGGCAGTATTTCGGCGGCGTCGCCCGTGTGAACGTGGATTTTATCCGCGTATCCGGCCTTTTCTATGTTCGACTTTGCGAGCTCGGCCGTCCGAGGGTCGATCTCTATCGTATCGATAGTCTCCGCTCCGGCTCCCGCCATACAAATTGCGGAATAGCCTATAGCGCTTCCGACTTCAAGTATTCTTTTCGCTCTGCTCAGCTTTATCAACACTTCGATAAACTTGATCGTTTCAGGCTGAGAAATCGGAACTTCGTTTTCTTCAGCATATTTCTCGAGTTCGGATAAAAGTCCTTGCTTTGGGCGGATTGTGTCTCTTATATATCGAATTATGTATTCGTGATTGATATTGTCGTCTATCATTGTTATCCCTTTCGAATTTCATAGTTTTTACAGATAACGGTCTTGTTATAAAGTTTGTTCAAAATCGATAGCTACCCCGTCGCATAAAATTTAACGCACAAAGCGCAACCCGCCGCCAGACGGCGGCGGGCGTTCGATCTTGGTCCTCTTAAAAAATTTATTCGACCGGTTCTCCGTTTTGAAGCCGTGTCTGTTTATCGAGATGTTCCTCGTACGTCGTTGAAAAATAGTTTTTGCCGCCGTTCGGATCGGCTACAAAATACATATACTGCGTATCCGCGGGAGATAACGCCGCCCGCATTGCCGCGGCGCCCGGCGAAGCTATGGGGCCGACGGGCAGACCGCTGTACATATAGGTGTTGTACGGCGAATCTATAGCGGTATCCTCGTTGCTTAGAACGGTTTTTCTTTCTTTGAGAATGTATTGCACCGTCGCGCACGACTCGAGTTTCATACCGGCGTACATGCGGTTATTAAAGACGGAGGAGACGATAGGCATCTCGTCTTCGGTTCCGGCCTCGCGTTCTATAATGGAAGCAAGAATAACCGCCTCGTCGAGGGTGTAATCGGTTTGAGCCGAATTGTATATCGGAAGAATATTATCCTCAAAGCCCTGAAGCATCTTATTGATAATAGCGTGGGCGTCGTCCGTCGTTGAAAATTCATAGGTAGCGGGAAATAGGTATCCCTCCAGCATGTTCTCGGTTCTTGCGATCCCGTTCAAAAATTCAAAGTCAAAAACGCCGTTTTCCGCTTCGTTGATAAATTCGTCCGCAGATACGAGGCCGTTCTCCTCGACAAGCTCCGCGACCTGCCTTATCTCGTATCCCTCGGGAATCGTCAAATTTAACGTTTCAATGGCCTGCTGCGATTTTCTGACCGCGAACGTCTCGAGGATCTCGGCGTACGACATATCAGAACTCAGCTGGTATCTGCCCGCCTGATAATTGTATCTGTCGCCCGCGTAGAATTTGAACGCGGGTTTGCAGGATATGATCTCTCTTGCGCTAAGTAGGTCTGCGACGCTGTCGGCGTCGGCGTTTTCAGGTATGTCGATAGTAAACGATTTGCCGTCGCCGCCCAGTCCTGCGAAATCGCGGTATGCGTAAACGAACGTAAACGCCAGCGCGGCTAAGATCAATAATATTATGGTCGTAGTCAGCGCGATCATTCTTCTTCGGCGGCGTCTCTTACGACGCAGTCTGCGTCTTTGTTCAAAATCCGGGATATTCGCAGCGCCGGATCTGTTATTATCGCTCATATGTATATTCTCCTTTAAGTCGTTTCATTTAATGTTTAAACGGTTTAACAGTAATAAATTTTTCCAAGCTTAATATCGTGCTTCTCGGCGGGAACGCTCTCCACAAGACATTCCGAAAAAGCTATTCCCACGGAAACCCCCGTATATCCTTCAAGAAAACGGTCGTAGTATCCGCCGCCGTATCCGAGTCTTCCGCCATGTTTGTCAAACCCTAAAACCGGGACGATCGCCAGATCTATATTCGTCTTGTCGCCGATTTTTAAAACTCCGCTTTCGAGAAGTTCTTTTTTAGGTTCTAAAATTCCGTAGCTTCCTATTTCCAACTGATCGAACGATCCGATCTCAACAGGAAACATTACTTTCAAATCAACGTCGCATATGGGGACGAACAATTTCTTCTTATCAGTCAATACTTGTTCCATGAGCGCCTGAGTCTGGACTTCGGAGCCGAAAGAGACGTACGTCATCACCGACTCGGAGCGTCGATACGCCTCGCTGCCGGTAATCGTTTTCGTCAGCTCAAGACTTTTGGCGCGCGCCTCGTCCTTTGGTATTAGGGCGCGTATCCTCTTTAGTTTTTTCCTTAATTCCTGTTTTTTATGCGCTAATGCGTTGTCCACGTCAGCCTCCAAAGTCGCGGTGCGAATAATTTGCTTGTAACGTTAAGTCGATTTTTATGCGGTTTTCAGCAATAATTATTATCTCACCTGCATTTTTTTCAAAACCTTAAATCCGCCGGGTCCTTTATCCGTATTTTCGGTGAAATAGTCAACGATCTCGGCGCCGAATTCAAGCGCTACGCCGGCGCCCTTTCCGGTTATAAAATTTTCGTCCCGAGCGACGCTGTCGTCGACGATATTAGCCCCGTTTAGATTTTCCTCGAAGCCGGGAAAACAGGTCGCGTTTCTGCCGTCCAACAGATTCAGTTCGCCGAGTATCATGGGAGCCGCGCATATCGCGGCGACGAGTTTTTTATTTTGAGCGCAGTAGTCGAGCGCTTTTCCTACAAATTCGTCCTTTTGAAGATTTAGAGTTCCCGGCATTCCGCCTGGCAGGATTATCCCGTCCATATCGTCGAATTTGACGTCTTCGGGGAGTATATCCGCGGTAACGGTCAGCCCGTGCGTCGATTGAACGGTCTTTCCGGTGATCCCGACCGTTTTTACAGGTATCCCGGCTCGGCGCAGCACGTCCAGAGGCGCTACCGCTTCCGTTTCCTCAAAGCCTTCCGCTAATAATAAATATAACATATACAGCAATCTCCTTTAAATTTATTTTTTATCCCGCGCCTATAGCGTTGGAGCAAAATATATTACGATATTGAAAAGTAACTGCATGAGGATGCGTAGCTTTATTTATTTTTATCTTTCGCGGACTTTTTGACCGTCAGCATAAACTTCGGCAAAGCCGCGAATCTGCCGAGACGGCTCGGGTTCTTACAAAATCTGTAAAGCCATTCTAAGTTGCATTTAATGAATATTTCGGGCGCTCTTTTTACGTTTCCGCTGAAGACGTCGAGCGCGCCGCCGATACCCATGCACAGGTTGACGTTGAGCTTATCCCTATTGGCGTATATCCATTTCTCCTGCTTGGGAGCGCCGAGACAAACGAACAGCAAATTGGCGCCCGAGTCGTTTATCTTTTTTATTATAGCCTCGTTATCCTCGTCGCTGAAATATCCGTTTTGGACTCCGGCTACCGTCAGCCCGGGATATTTCTCGTACAGCTTATCCCTCGCGGCTTCGGCGATTCCCGGTTTGGCGCCGAACAAAAATACGCTTTCCCCGGTCTTGCTGATGCTTTCAAGCAAGCCGCAGGCGAGATCGAAGCCGGCTATGCGCTCTTTGAGCGGCGTTCCGAGTATTTTGGCCGCGTACACGACGCCGATGCCGTCGGGCGTGCACATATCCGCGGAGTTTAGGATCTCTTTAAACGCGGGATCCTCGTGCGCCGCCATAACTATCTCTGGATTAGGCGTAAAAATCATAGACGTCCCGTCTGTTTTGACCATTTGCTTGGCTTTTTCAAGCGCGTATCCAAACGAGATGTTATCGATCTTTACTCCCAAAACGTCTATAGTATCTCTCATGATCTGTTACCTCTCTTAATCTACATATAATTTTACATATACATAAATATTCTATCACAGTATATTACATTAAGCAAGAAGTTTGTAAAAATTTATGAGAAATTAAAGAAAGACGTTATATACATTATTTCCCAAGAGAGATTTGAATAACGATATATTCAACATATACAAAATTTTCTTGACAGCGTTAAAGCGGTATGTTAGAATACAACAGTAAGCGCTACATATATCGAGCGTTTGCGGAAATTTTTAGGAGGTATGTCTACATGACAGGAAAAGTTAAATGGTTTAATGCGGAAAAAGGTTTTGGCTTTATCGAGACCGAAGAGGGTTCGGACGTCTTCGTACATTTTTCCGCGATTGCCATGGACGGTTATAAGACGCTTGAAGACGGAGCGGAAGTTGAATTCGACGTTATCGAGGGCGCTAAAGGACCGCAAGCTGTCGATGTTAAACGTGTTTAATATATATTTTAATTAATATTTATTTTAACGAAACGATTGACTTATTGACGATGGAAACCATTCGGATTACTTGACGTTTACTGTATGCGGCGTTTGTAATCGAGTGGTTTTTGTTTTGTAATAAGAAAACATATGAGAACAATACGGAGGAAATATGATCAGAAGCATAGAGGAAAAAGACAGAGCGGTATTTATCGAGATGGCTCGCGAATTTTATTCGACCGACGCGGTGGAGCGATCTATTCCGTATGAATATCACGAACGGACGTTCAAAGAGCTTATGGATTCGGACGTATACGCGTTTTGTTATATGCTTGAGTATAACGGCGCCGCGGCGGGATACGCGCTGATGGCCAAGACTTTCTCTCAAGAAGCGGGCGGATACGTAGTCTGGATAGACGAGGTATACGTAAGACCAGAGTATAGATCTAAGGGGCTGTTTAAGGAGTTTTTCAGTTATTTAAAGACTAATATTGGAGATAAGACCGCCCGTATCAGACTCGAGGTCGAGAGCGATAACGTCCGCGCTATTTCTCTATATGAAAGTATCGGGTTCAGAAAGCTCGATTACGGACAGATGGTAATGGATCTTAATTAACGGAAAAGGAGACGAAGCGGCTAAAAACGCCGCGCAAATAGTTATGGAAATAAAAAATATTCTTACGACGATCCCGCTCGATAGCGACGGGAAAAATAAGTTGAGATCGTGCGGCGACGGGCTTGAGTTTACCTACTCGTCGCCCAAGTCGGTTACCCGGGAGATGGTAGAGGAGACCGACGCGATCATAGGCAACGTGCCGCCGCGATTTTTAATGGACGCGGATAAGCTCAAGCTGCTTCAGCTAAGTTCGGCGGGAACCGACGGTTATACGGAACCCGGAGTTATGCCGCCCGGAGCTAAGCTCGCAAATTCCTCCGGCGCGTACGGGCTTGCGATATCGGAACATATGCTCGCTATGCTGCTGACTCTTGTTAAAAAGATAAATCTCTATTGCAAAAATATGGAGGAAAGTCTATGGCGCGACGAAGGCAGAGTTACGTCCATCGACGGTTCGACGACGCTCGTAGTGGGACTTGGGGATATAGGCGGCGAGTTTGCCAGAAAGATGAGCGCGCTCGGTAGCCGCGTGATAGGGATCCGCAGAAACAAAACCGCTAAGCCCGAGTATTTAGACGGGCTTTTCACGCCGGATAAGCTGGACGAGCTTTTGCCGAATGCGGATATAGTCGCGTGTTCGCTGCCCGGAACTAAAGATACTTACCGACTCTTTGACAGAGGCCGGGTGGAGAGAATGAAAGACGGAGCGATCTTTATGAACGTGGGCAGAGGTAATTTGATCGAAACGGAAGTACTCTTGGCCGCTTTAAACAGCGGTAAGCTCGGCGGCGCGTGCATAGACGTTACCGATCCTGAGCCGCTGCCCAAGGAATCGGCGTTGTGGAAAGCTCCGAATTTGATATTGACCCCGCATATTTCGGGGTGGTATCATCTGGATCAGACGCTGGAGCGAATAATCGATATTGCGGCCTATAATTTAAAGGCCGTCGTTGAAGGAACGCCGATCAAAAACGAGGTTGACTTTAACACAGGATACAGAAAATTTGTTGGGGAGTAAAAGAGAGTCGGTTTATTAACAAACGGTTAACTATATGATTTTCCCTTGAATAATAATTATAATTAGTTTATAATTATTCCAATCTATTATAGCAAAATAAGGGGTAACGTATGGCAAAGTATAACGGAGAGACTATTCTATATTATTCATGCGGAAACGGCGAGAGAGAAAAAGAACTTGAGAAGATTTCCGCAAGACAGGGCGTTAAATTTAAAACTGTCGGCGAGGACGGTTTCGGCGCTTCGATCGGCGCTTTGTTCGGTATCGGCGAATATTCGCAGGGCGGCAAAGACGAAACCGTTAAAGCCGGTAGCGAGGCGAACGGGATCCCTGAAGAGATCATGGTCATGTATAATTTCGGCAGTAAGAAAATGGACGCGCTTTTGAAAGCTATAAGAAGTTCGCCGCTCGGTAAGATCGATCTAAAGGCCGCGGTAACGGAGCGAAACGTGGGCTGGACGCTGTTTGAGCTGTATTCGGAAATCAAGAAAGAACATGAGTTAACGACGGGATCTAACAAAGATATTAATGATTAAGCGACAAGCTGAAAAATTGACGTAACTATTGTTTTGGAGGTATGTATAAGTGTATGTAGAAAAAATAATAAAGAAGATAGCGGCGTTTTCTGTAGCCGCGGCGCTTTGCGTTACGGTTCTGAGCGGTTGCAGCAGAGAAACGGAGCAGCCGAGCGGCGCGGTTGAACAGGGGAACAGCGCCTCGTCCGAAGCGCCTCAAAGCGCGGAGGCTACGTCGTCTTCGTCCGATCAAACGGACGCCGGGAGCGGCGAAGCCGATAATTCGGAGGAGACGATCTCCAACGCTTCCGAGTTGATCGCCGAAGTTGGGAACGAAGAAATTACGGTCGCGGACTTAGGCTATAATATATATAACAATGCGATAATCCAAATGCAGAAGATAGATCCTAATACGACGGGGGATATAGGCTCGTTTGATTGGACGACTACGGATGAAAACGGAGAACTCCTTTCCAACGTGGTTGTAAGGCAGGCTATCGAAGATACGATAAACGATTGCCTGTTTAGACAAAGGGCGCAGAGCGCGGGTTATATCATGTCGGACGAAGAAAAAGAACGGGCCTCTAACTTGGTTTCAAACGCGGTCGCAAATCTTGGCGAGGAGGAATTTTTAATAAGAGCCAACTCGATGGGAATACTCAGCGCAGATATTTATCAGACTGTTTATGTGAACTCGGTAATATTCCAGGACGTCTCTAACGAAATGTATAGCGAACCCGAGAAATATATAGACGACGTTTCGGTATTGTCCGATTATACAGGAGACCGCGGAGCCACGGTTCAGCATATTTTGATAATGGACAACACCGAGAAGGGCGACGCGTATACTATAGCTTCCGAGCTTTCGCAAAGAGCGAAAAACGGCGAGGATTTCGCGGCGCTTATGAACGAGTATAACGAGGACGAGGCGGAGGTCGAGCAGGGATACACGTTCCCGGTAGGACAAATGGTCGCTTCGTTTGAGGACGCCTCTTTCAATCTTGGGATCGGAGAAATAAGCGAGCCGGTACAGTCCGACTATGGATATCATGTGATCAGAAGATATGCCGGGGCGTACGAGCTTATGAATTATTGGAGAGCGAATTCAGACGTCAATATTGCCGATAACGCGGAGGAGCTGGTCGATTTCGACGACTTTGTGCAGCTCATCAAGAGCGCTAACGAGAGTCTGAATCAATCCGAGTAATTGCTTGACGCTAAGAAGAGCGGCGGCAAGGTTATTTAACGGCTAAAATTTAACGATCCAATAATTTATATTATGCGTTTTGTTTTGCCCGCAGTAAAACGCTGAAAACTATAAGCGGGCGGAAAGGTTATGGAACTTAATATGGATATTACAAACACTGTGAAAGTAGAAATGGAAAACGGAGGAACGTTTACGATCGAACTGGCTCCGGAGTTCGCTCCAAAAACTGTGGAGAATTTTCAGAACTTAGTGGCTAAAGGTTTTTACGACGGTTTGACGTTTCATCGGGTGATCGACGGCTTTATGGCGCAGGGCGGCTGCCCGCTCGGAAACGGTACCGGAGGCTCCGGCGAGAACATTGTGGGCGAATTCAGTCAGAACGGTTTTCCGGACAACACGCTCAGCCATACGAGAGGCGTGGTCTCGATGGCTCGCGCTATGAATCCGAACTCGGCCAGCAGCCAGTTTTTCATCTGCTACGACGACGCGTCGTTCTTAGACGGTCAATACGCGGCGTTCGGAAGAGTGACGGACGGAATGGAAACGGTTGACGAGTTCTTAAAGATAAAACGCGTAGGTCCAGAGGGCGGTACGCCTACGGAACCGATAGTTATCAAGAAAATGACGTTTATTTAATATGCCGGCTGCGCGATCGACGCGGTCTCGATTATCTCCAAAGCCGGCGGCTTAGAGGGATCGGCGATGAATATTTTTATACCAAGCGAAGTAAATACGATATTGGACAGACTCGAGCGAGCCGGGCATCAGGCGTATATAGTCGGCGGCTGCGTCCGCGACAGTATCATGGGCGCCGAGCCGTCCGATTACGATATAGCGACGAGCGCCAGGCCGGAGCGGGTCAAAGAGGTTTTCAGCGGCGAAAACATCATAGAGACCGGACTGAAACACGGGACGCTGACATTGAATATCGGCGCGAATAATTATGAAATAACCACTTTCAGAAGCGACGGCGAATATTTGAATAACAGAAGTCCGGAGTCGGTGCGTTTTGAATCGGATATAAGAGCGGATCTGAGTAGAAGAGATTTTACCGTAAACGCAATGGCGTATAATCCGAGCGAAGGCCTGATAGATCTATTCGGCGGCAAAACCGACATAAAGAACGGGATAATCAAGTGCGTCGGTTCGCCGCATAAGCGGTTTGAGGAAGACGCGCTTCGGATACTGCGCGCCCTGCGCTTCGCGTCCGTTTTAGGATTTGAGATCGACGAATCTACCAGACGCGCCGCGATTGAACAAAAAGAACTGATAAGCGCGCTTTCGGCGGAGCGGATATTCTCAGAATTTAAAAAAATTATTTGCGGCGAGAACGCGGCCTTTATATTAAACGAGTTTCGGGACGTTTTTGCAATATTTATACCGGAGCTTAAACCGACGTTCGGTTTTGAGCAGCATAATAAATATCATTGCTTCGACGTTTGGAAACATACTGTGACGGCGCTTTCAAATACCGAACCGGACGTAGAACTGAGGATCGCGACGCTATTTCACGATATAGGCAAGCCCGAAACGTTTTTTATGGGCGACGACGGAAACGGTCATTTTTACAATCACGCCGAAGTAGGATCGGAAATAGCGAGAAGAATACTCGGTCGCTTAAAATGCGATAACGATACCAAAAGCGCGGTCTGCGCGCTGGTAAAGTATCATGGGATCGAAATCATAAATACAAGAAAGATAATAAAACGCAGACTGAATAAGTTTGGAGCCGAGCTGTTTGATAAGCTAATAAAGCTAAAGATCGCGGACGTATCCGCGCTCGATCCCGAATATACTGAGGGCGCTGAGGATTTTTACGCGGAGACTCAAAGGCTGACCGGCGAGATACTTTCAGACGGCGAGTGCTTTTCTCTGTCCGGTTTAGAAATCAACGGCAGGGATTTGATCGAAGCCGGGATCGCGGAAGGCAGAGAGATAGGAACGATTTTGAAAGCCGCGCTTAAAGCGGTTATAGACGGGAGCGTTTCAAATCAAAAGGACGAGCTTATGAAATTCGCGTTAGCCGCGCGCAAAGAATACGACCGCGGAAGCTGATCCGGAAAAGGACGCGATACATAAGTATGATTCGAGTAAATCAATTCTCTTATATATCTTTAAAAAATATGGCAAAAAGTTTATAATTATACTTGATTTTTTGCCATTAATCAGATATAATCAGTTAGGATACATATTTTAACTTAAATATAACTGAAAATCCATTTGTTATTGAAAGCGAGGTTAGTTGCTATGAACAAGAAATATTCCATAGGGGTCGATTTCGGCTCTTTGTCGGGACGAGCAGTTTTGGTCGAAGTGGACACCGGCAAAGAGGTTTCGACTTCTACGTTTGAATATCCGCATGCGGTCATGTACGAGTATTTGCCGGACGGCGAGACGAAGCTGGGGGTAGACTGGGCGCTTCAGGATCCCCAGGATTATCTGGACGTGCTCCAAAACACTATTCCGGACGTGATGAATAAGGCGCAGGTTTCGCCCGACGACGTTATAGGGGTAGGTATTGATTTTACCGCGTGTACGGTTTTGCCCGTAAAGAGCGACGGAACGCCGCTTTGTTTTCTGCCGAAGTACAAGAGCGAGCCGCACGCGTACGTCAAGCTTTGGAAGCATCACGCCGCGCAGAAATACGCAAACAGACTTAACGAGATCGCGGCGGAGCGGGGAGAAGACTTTTTGGCCAGATACGGCGGAAAGATATCTTCCGAATGGATGATCCCTAAGGTTTGGCAGATAGCGGAGGAGGCTCCGGAGATATACTGCGAAATGGATAAGTTTATAGAGGCGGCGGACTGGGTGATATGGCGTCTTACGGGAGTAGAGACGCGCAACAGCTGTACCGCGGGCTATAAGGCGATCTGGAATAAGAAGACGGGATTTCCGCCGAAGGAATTTTTTAAATCGCTTAATCCATTGCTTGAAAATTTCGTCGAGGAAAAAATAGGCTGCGAGATCACGCCGATAGGCCAAAAGGCGGGCGAAATTGACGAGAGAGCTTCAAAGCTTACAGGACTTAACGTAGGAACGGCGGTTGCGATAGCGAACGTCGACGCTCATGTCGCGTTGCCCGCGGTCGGCGTTACCGAGCCGGGAAAAATGCTGATGATAATAGGCACGTCCACCTGCGACGTGCTCTTAGGAGAGAGCGAGAATATAGTACCGGGAATGTGCGGGGTCGTAGAGGACGGCATAATACCCGGCTATATGGGATACGAAGCGGGGCAGTCCTGCGTGGGAGATCATTTCGACTGGTTTGTAAAGAACTGCGTGCCGGAGAGTTATTACCGCGAGGCTAAGGCTTTTGGCATGAATATCCACCAGCTTTTAAGAACCAAAGCTGAAAAACAGAATCCCGGCGAGAGCGGATTGCTTGCGTTGGATTGGTGGAACGGAAACAGGAGCGTATTGGTAGACGTCGATCTGACCGGCGTTATGCTGGGTCTGAACCTCTTGACAAGACCGGAAGAGGTATACAGAGCGCTTTTGGAGGCTACGGCGTACGGCGCCAGAATGATAATCGAGACCTTCAGAGAGAACGGCGTGCCGATAAACGAGTTATACGCCGCAGGCGGAATAGCCGAGAAGGACGCTTTTATGATGCAGATATACGCGGACGTTACGAATATGGAAATAAAGATATCCGCGTCGTCTCAGACTCCGGCTCTCGGCTCCGCGATGTTCGGCGCGGTCGCGGCCGGAAGCGAGAGAGGCGGATATGATAATATAAAAGACTGCGCCAAAATAATGGGCAAGGTCAAGGCTCACACATACAAGCCTATTCCTGAAAACGTTGAAACGTACGATAAGCTTTTTAAAGAGTATAAAATACTTCACGATTATTTTGGCCGCGGAGATAACGACGTTATGAAACGTTTAAAAGAGATCAAACGCGAAGCTAAGGCTAAGAATTAATTATATTTAAATTGACGGCGACAATTGACGGCGACGTCTTAATATCGCTGTAATAATATATGTTTTTTAAGGATGGTGTTTCTGATATGCTGGAGGAACTAAAGCAAAAGGTGTATGAAGCTAATATGCTACTTCCGAAGTATGGTTTGGTAACGTTCACGTGGGGGAACGTTTCGGGAATCGACAGAGAAAAGGGTCTGGTCGTGATTAAACCTTCGGGCGTTGAGTACGACGAGATGAGAGCGTCGGATATGGTGGTCGTGGATCTTAACGGGAAAGTCGTCGAGGGCGATATGAATCCGTCGTCGGACACGCCGACGCATGTGGAGCTGTATAAGGCTTTCAAAGACATAGGCGGAGTCGTGCATACTCATTCGTCATACGCTACGTCGTGGGCGCAGGCGGGCAGGAATATTATAGCCTACGGAACGACGCACGCCGACTATTTCTACGGAGACATTCCGTGCACAAGAGCGCTTACCAAGCAGGAAATAACAGAAAACTACGAATTAAACACCGGTAAGGTTATAATCGAAACTTTTAACGGCGAGACGCCGTTTAGAGACGACGAGGTTCCGGGAAAGGCCATAGACCCGAACGCCGTTCCGGGAGTGATCGTGTTTAATCACGCTCCGTTTACATGGGGGAAAGACCCCAAAGACGCGGTGCATAACGCTGTGGTCCTTGAGGAAGTGGCTAAAATGGCGTACAGATGCGAGGTCATTAATCCGGATATAACCAAGATGGGCAAATACATATTAGATAAGCATTACCTTAGAAAACATGGGGCCAACGCTTATTACGGTCAAATAAAGAAGAACTGATTTTATTATAAACTAATCAAAAAACATGTCGCCCAACGCATGCCGAACGTTATTATCGCTGCGTTGGGCGTTTTAATTAATCGCTGGAACGCATAGGGTTTTAGAGAAAGCTTTAGGGTTGGAACATCTCGGCGAATCCCCGGCATGAGAAAAGAAGAACGATTGAAAGAGAATTTCGGAGCGGCAGAAATTACTTTTACCGATAAAGAGTTTGACGAAATTGAAAAGGAGCTTTCCAATATCGTCGTTTACGGAAACCGTACGGGATATTGCAAAGCTGAGAAAAATGCATTGATTATAATGGCGTTTATTGTAAAATCAAAAGCGATTACCGCGATACGATTCGCATTTTACGGCGGGTCGTATTATGGTGATTTTTTTCTTTCTTGACGTAAGCGGAAGTTTGCGAACGCGCCGTCCGCCACTGTGATTTCGGGAGGCGCTGCGGTACGATCTGATATCGAAGTCGATATGTTATTTTATTTGGGGAGGCGTATATCTGCCTGTAAAAGGTTGAAATTATTCTCGTAGTATTGTATAATAAAAGTGTTCGCTAAAACGAAAAAATGTTTTGACAGAAATATGTCGAAATATACGGCGATGCGAATAGTCTATGGCTATGAAGGAATAATCCGGGAGATGAGTACTTTATGGAATATATAACCGTGCGCGACGCAGCGCAAAAATGGAATATATCGGAGCGGTTGGTGCAGAAATACTGCGCGGCGGGGCGCGTCGAAGGGGCGAAGAAATTCGGTACTTCCTGGGTGATCCCGGACGGAACGATAAAGCCGAAAGACCCGCGTAAAGCGCAAAGCGCGCCGGATATGCGTCGGGAAAGGAAGCGGTTCGTTTCTTATCCGGGGCTTATGCCGTTGATGAACGCCGCGTTTGAACCGGGCAAATGCTTGGAATTTATTCACGATATGGCCGACGGTCCGCAAAAACAGATCGCGCTTGCGGAATACTATTATTTCAGCGGCCAGCCGGAAAAAGCGGCGCGTGAAACAGAAGTTTTTCTTACCGGGGCGGATAGAGATATACGGCTTTCCGCCTGTCTGATCTATGCGTATGCAAATCTTTCCGTTGGAAACATACAACGCGCCAGATACGCGCTTACGACGGTGAGCGAAATGCTCGCTTCCGATTCGGAAAAACATCCGGAAACGCGCGCGGCGCTGTCCTTTATTTCATCGGCCGCGGCGGCGCTTTTGCATCTTCCTTTGCCGGAGGGGCTGCCGCCCATGCAGGAATTTTTGCCAATGCTTCCGATTGGGCTCAGAATGTTTGCATTATATGTAAAAGCGCATTACATCTATCTGCAAAAGGATTATCAAAAGAGCCTCGGCATTGTGGAGGCGACGCTCGGTATGCAGACGGAAGAATATCCGATCCCATCTATATATCTGCATTTGGTTGCGGTTATGGATTGTATGAGTTTAAAACAAGTAGATAAGGCGAAATGGCATCTGCTTTCGGCGTGGGAGCTTGCCAAACCTGACGATCTGATAGAAGGGTTCGGCGAACACCACGGACTTTTGGGCGGAATGTTGGAGGCGGTCATCAAACCGGAATATCCGGAGGACTTTAAACGGATCATCGCCATCACTTACCGATTTTCCGCCGGGTGGCGCAAGATACATAATCCCGATACCGGACACGACGTAGCGGATAACTTAACGACGACGGAGTTCGCCGTGTCCATGCTGGCCGCTCGAGGCTGGATGAACCAGGAGATCGGCGCTCATATGAATATCTCGGTCAATACGGTGAAATGGCATATCACAAACGCCATGCAAAAACTCAATATAAACAGCAGGCAAGAATTAAAAAAATACATGCTTCTCTAAAGAATAAGGATTCGGTTTTCGGCCGGATCTTTTTTTATTACCTACCCATTTTTATCCCTCTAACGGGTGGTCTCAAAAGAAATATTCAATGTTATAATTAAATAAACTATGAATAAATAATGAATAAATTATGTTGGAAATCGGAAGTGGAAAGGATGATTTGCGCATGAATAAGATCAAAGAATACAATATCGAAGGCGCGACGCTTACGATTCCGCTTCGATATGATGAAAAGTCTGGCATATATATGGAGGAGTATCCAGACTTCGTAAAAGATCCCGTATATACGCCGGAGGGTAACCCGATCATGCTGACGCTTGAAGACGCCTGCGCTTGGGGCGAGCCGAAAGACGCGGGCGAGCCGCTTATAGACTGCGGTTCGTGCAGATTCTACCGGCAGGCGGCGAATACTTTGATCGGGGTGTGCTGGTGCGAAAAAAATAAACAAATATAAATACACAAGGAGGATAGAGACAATGAAAAGACGTATTTTAACTTTCATGCTGTGCGTTTGTATGGCGTTTCAGCTCTCTCCCGCCGTCATTACGGTAGATGCGGCGGGCGGATACGCTCCGAAGCGAAACGACGATTTCATCATTCCGGCGGCTCTCAGAAGCAACAGGGATTTTATGATGGGGTCGACTCTCAGAGGTACTCAGGCTAATTTCATCAACAAAATGGGCTTAAACGGCAACAGTACGTATAAGGATTTTAGTACGAACAACAGCTTGGAAATAGGCGAGGTATCAAAGGAACTTAGAAGCGCCGGTCAGCTCAGCTATACCTTCGGCGCAAGAGTAAAAACCAGCAACAGCAGATTGACTGGCGAGATAGAAACATGGTTGTCGCTTAACGGAGTCAGATATTATCCGCAGCACAGTTCGTCGAACGCCTTTAAAGACCACGGAATATATGAGAACGCAAACACGACATACAATATGGGATCCGACTCGTTCCGGTTTTGGGCGGCGACGTATAACGCGGAATGGTATACGAAGGCCACGCAGACAAAGGATCTGGCGATTTATCTGCTGGACGAAAAAGCGCCGACGGTCGAAAGCTGCGAGATCGCGCAAAACGGCGAGAAGACGTCGGTCGTACAGCTCGGCTCCACCGTTCGGTTCACGCTCAACTTCTCGGAATATATCAGGTTTGCCGACGATTCGGACTCTCATGAGCCGGGGCTTCAGTTTGAGATTTTACCTTACGGCGAGATCGTAAGCGATCCGATCCGGCTGAAAGCGGATTTTGTCGAGCTGTATGATAATAAAATGGTGTTTGAATACACGTTTTTAGATGAATACAGCGGCTATGAGGGCATAAAGGAATTTTATATCTCAAGGATAGAAAGGATAACGCAGCAGGAAGACTTCGACGCGGAATACGACCTTGCTCTACTTCCTCAAGAGATAGCCGACGCGGCGAACACGCCGGATATAACAGTCAACAACCTTGTCACCGATCTTGCGGGAAACGCCGCGGAAGAAGTTTTGGCGACGGATGAAAACGGCGCTGTGACCGGCGAGCGGGAAATCGTCTTTAACGCCGTCAAGATCGATTCCAAAGCGCCGTCCGCGCAAAGCGTCGGCATAGAAAAAAAGCTGACGTCTTGGCGGACCGTTGCGGAGGAGGACGCCGGTCTGTATGCAAAAGTAGGCGACAAAGTGCAACTGAGCGTTTCTTTTGACGAGCCTGTTTATGCGGACGCGGGAAGCGCGACGCTGACCCTTAACGTTAAGGATAGTACGGGCCGGCCCGTCGCGGTAAAAAACGATACGGATATCTCGGGCGGGACCGTCATGACCTTTGAAGAAGTCGAGATAACGGAGGGCATGACGTATACCGACGGCGCCGCCGCGGATGGAAAGATAACGCCCGTTTCCATCGACGCGTCCTCGGTTTTGGACTCTGCGGGAAACGCGTGCGGAGTACATGATCTAAAAGATCAAGGAATATTTGCCAACCGGGATTTTGCGCTGGATACGCTGGGACCCGCGATCGATCTCAGCGATCCGATAACGACGTTTGACGACGACGCCGTTTTCTGCGCGCCGTTTAATATAGCGGACGACGACGGCGACGGGACCGTGTCCGTCAGCGGCGTTGATACGATGCGCGGATATTTCTATCTGACCGGTTTTCCGAGTCGCTACTCTTATGTGAGCGGCGGCGATGAAGCATATTATGAAAAACAATACTTTTCGTATTACATATCCAATACCGTTATGACCGAAGCCGAGTTGGAAGGCAGATGGATACCGGCGGCCGAGAGCTTCCGAACAGATTTGCCGGATAGCGGCGCGTACTATTTCGATCTATACAGCGGCGGCGAAACTTACATATATATAAAGATAGGCGATATTGAAATTACAGATCCTACCATACACGTGATGGCGGAGGACGTCGCCGGGAACCGCAACGTCGTATCGGAACAGATAGGTTATACCCTCGATATGACAAATCCGAGCTTCGGAAACGCAAGCCGCGTGACCGCCTCTCCAAGTCAAAACACGCCGAACGCATACGATCTCTCGTGCAGCATAACGCTCGAGGATGAGAACGGTATCAACTTCGACGCGTTCAGGGCGTCGGCGGACAACGGCCTGTTCACCGACGCGGGGCTCGGCTCGCATCAGTATGTCGATATCATAAACGCTCCGGGTGAAGACGGCAAGACGAACACGATCACGTTTGTTATGAAAGCCGTACCCGCGGGTGAGATACCGAATTATAACGTTACGTTCACAGCCGAGGATAACTCCGGTAACGAGAGCCAAGTAACGTTCCCGTTTACGTATAATCTCTCGAGTTTTCATATACTGGAACGCACGACGACTTGGGATGATGAAAACGGATATTCGTCGTATTTTATTTTTCACAGGCTCAATGCGCAATTCACGCCGAACGCGCAAACGATCCTGATGATAAAGGATCCGTATTCGAGCGACGAGGGCTATGCCGTGACTATAGTAGACCAATACTATATCTCGGACGATAATTTCAATATACTTACCGATGAGAACGCGCAGTGGTCGTATTATACAAGAAGCGCGAATTCCGATCCGCAAAAGCAGATCTTGCTTACGCCCGCCGGGGGCAGCGCTGATTTCATCCAGGATCTGACTGCGTACGACGCGTATTTCGGAGACGTTTCGTACGTATTGATCTCCGGAGACGGTCTGGCGATAGAGGATTTTACAAACGGCGATCCGTTATCCGTGCCGATTTCCATAACCGAGGAAACGATTCGGTTAACGGGATCTTCGGATTACATAAATAACGTGTCGCTTGCGCCCGGGTTCGATTACGAGCCCGTAGACTGGGAGCTGGATCCGACCGGCGGCGTCTGGCAAGCGCCCGCGTACGGCGAGGAGGGATTGACGACGTACAATACGAGCCTTGCCGGTAAATCGATCCGCGTAAGACTCTCTCTTCCGGAAATAAACGGCCTTGAGTGGTCCGATTATGAAAGCGTCGTATTAAAGCTGGGGTACGCGTCGGACGATATAGCTAATAACGATAATCCTATCTTTGAGACGCAGCTGTCGCTTACGGAGGAAGAACAATACATAGTTCTCCCCGAAAGCCTGAATGAAGATTTCTTTACAGAAAGGACGAATCTCGAATTCTATATCCAGACGTTTGTGAAATGGGATACGGCATACAGTTACGGATTCTATACGACGAGCGGCGAGGTATTTTCCTGCTATAACAGCGCGCAGCAAGACGAGGCGTATTTACAGAAACTTACTAAGAACACATATATAGACGTTCCAAATAATAACGGCGAGACGGAACGGGTATCCGTTTTACACGAACAGGAATTCGGCTCCGCGCAGGAGACGGCTCAGGATCTTGGCGTGGCGAAAGCGATAGATATCGCGCTATCGGACATGACGGCTATCACTCTTGATTTTGCCGGTCTTGGTTACGAGCAGAGGATCCGTATCTGGAACGAGGCCAACGGCGAAACAAAAGACGGCGCGGAATGGATGATGGGTGTAACTAACTTTGAGAGACATCTTATCGCCGACGCGGTAAATACCGTATATTATCAGACGGTCGATCCATACGGCGGACTTAGCGATATCCATACGCTTATCTTCGATACCAGGCAGGAGGCGCCGAAGATATCCGTTGACTTCACGCCGAGCGCGGACGACGGATACGCGCGGGAGCGCAGATTAGTCCTCGGCGAACTCAGCGGCGGCGCCGGCGAGGAGCTTACCGTTAAGATGATAGATCCCGAAGGGAATATCTCCGATTTCCCGCAGGGCGACGACGCGATCGTGCGCGATGAAGAATACAGAGTCTTCTATACGGTAAACAGCGCCGGAGCTATCGGATATACAGCCGTAAAAGCCGAGAAGATAGACGTCGATAACCCGGTTGTAAACATTGACAACCAAAGCGGCTCTTATCTTGGTATATCCGTTACGGACGACGTATACGATGAAGACGTATCGGAGATGGAGCTGTATATCAGATACGACGATCCGGCATACAGAGCCATCCTGGAAGAATACGGGCTTTTGACCGATGAAGACGGGTTCTTCAGGGTCGATGAGTTTTCAGAGTCGGCGTTCAGCGCGCGTCCGGAAAATACCGCTATGGGCATATTGGAATATACAGGATCTTTCAGGCCCTTGGATAATCAGATTAACGCCGGAATGACGTTTACGGCGCCTGCGGGGAGCGGCGGATATACGGGGACGATCTCCATGTACGCAGTAGATCGCGTCGGACGGCAGTCGGATGTCGTTACGACTGACGCGGTTAACATTCCGGAGATCAAATTTACGGAGAATGAATTTGGTTATAACCGAGATAATTATCCGTTTGGCGCCGAGGGAAACATCACTTTCCCGTCGTATTCAGTTTTGCTGGAGAATCCGGCTGAAGTTACTGAGCCGAGACTAACCGATAGAGGCGTCAGAGGCGAGATCGATACGGAAAATACGTTCGGGAACTTATATCAAGCGATGCCTATCTACAAAGACGGCGAATATACACTTACGGTAAAAGATCATTTCGGCGACGAACACGAAGTCGCATATACCGTTCCGCCGGAGGCTTTCGACGGCGACAGGCTCGACGTATACGCGGTTAACGCAAAGGACGGAGATACTGATATCGTCAATTTAAGTATCAGATCCCTTGACAACAGCCGATTCAAAGTGGAATTGCCCGAGGACGACGACTATAGTTACGAGGCGATGCAGGGAGCGACCATAGATCCTTCAATGAAAGCGGGCGAAGCGACCGTATGGCAGAGCGACGGCGCCGAGGGCGGTTTCGGCGAATTTTATACGGAAGTAACGCTCAGAGTGACAAAAAACGGGACGTTCAAGGTTTTGGTCGAAAACAACGAGGGAACGCTCACCGAATATTTGGTAAACGTTTATATCAACCGGGAGATCGCCGAGCTTGAAACAACGTGGAGTTTCCCGAACGGACGATTTACAGACGAAAACGGCGATATTTACACCTACGACTACGCGACGTTTGTGGTAGATACGGTAGACCCCGAAAGGTCGCTGATAGGAGAAAACGAGTTCAACTTCACATACAACGACGCCGTGGGAACGACCAAAACGTTTACGATCACAGACGATTACGGTTTCGTACAGGAGATCACGGCGGAGCTTGATTTTGAGATACGCAGATCCGAACAGGGATACCTCGATCCTCCGGATATGGAGGTATCGCTCTACGCGAATCGGAACGGCGCGTTTCAGCTGCTTGGAAGCGTCGGCGAAAACGGGCGGTATAAAGAACTGATCGATATGTACGGCGGCGCGACGCAGTATAGTATCACAACGTCGACGATCTCGCCGAACAACGTAAAGACGGCGCTGCTACCTTACGGCGCAAATACGTCCGGCATTACGTACGATACGGCGCAGAACGCTACGATCGACGGAGTTGAAGTAGACGGCGATATCATCAGGATAAACGAGACGGACGCCAGGTTCTCGATCGTCATGGTCGATGAAAACGATCTCTTAAGCGAAAGATTCGACTTTGACGGCGGCTTTACAATAGACGATACTCCGCCGGCGATCGGCGATGTGAAGAAAACCGTAAAAGGCTACAGCGTAGAGCTTGAGATAACCGTGACCGACGACGTCAGCGGCTTTGACGAACTGACCGTCCTAAGCCCGGCCGGCGTTACAAGAGGGGATAACGTATTCCTATACACCGTCGGTCAGAACGGAAACGTCGTATTCATAGTAAGCGACGAGTGCGGCAACTATGCGACGCAGGCGATCTCCATAGCGGAGATCGACGATACGCAGCCGACGGCGAGACTTGTAGCGTACTCCCCGTCGTCCGATACCTCTCAAACCGTATTGCCGACGATTTCAAACAGGGATATTGAAGCGTTTATCACATTTAATAAGAATATAAGGGAGCTTAGCCTTGAGATCCTCAAAGACGGCGCGTATACGGCCGCGACGGACGAAGACGGAGTGAGTATATCGAAAAATACCGAAAGTTCGGCCACCGTAACTTTCACAAAGGGCGCGTCCGTAAGAGTTCAGTATAAAGCTCTCAACGGTCAAAGCGGAACGCCGCTTGAGATCAATGTTCCGGACGGCGTTATAGATAAGAGCGCTCCGAACATCGTAACTGAAGTTATATACAATAGACGCGACGGAGCGAGCAGACCGATAAGCGCGACGATCAGAGCTTACGCCGATAATAAGACGATATTCTACGGCGCCGGCGCGTATACGGCGGAAGATCCGTTCGAGGAGATCGTATATGAGAATAACGTTTACGAGTATTCCTTTACGGACGGCGCGGGGAATGTCGCGGAAGTAAATATCGATGTCAACGAGATCGACGAAAAGAGGCTGGAGGTCTATGCGTTCGATATACCCGAGCAGATAACGGCGACGGGAGCGGAATTTAAGCTTTCGGTGAATAAGCCCGCGACGGTCGTTTTGCACGACGGGCTTACGACGAGCGACAGCCTTGTAGTAACGGAGCCGGACGGCGGCGTTCTTACGCTGACGGCGCAGAGCGCGGGATTCTACGCGATAACGGCGACGGACGAGGCTGGGAGCAAAGCGAACTGTTATGTTTCGATAGCGGTCGGCGATTCCATGCCGCCTACGATCATGGCGGATTCGTATTACGTATACGTACGCCAGGGCGAGAACATCGCAAGCGTTGACGATAGCAGACTTACAAGCGGTCTGTTTGTAAGCGACGATAGATCCGACGCGGAAAACATCGCGCTTACGGTCGACAGGTCGGGCTTACCGGCGGATCTGAGTATTGTAGGCGACTACGCTTATACTGTAACGGCGACCGACGAAGCCGGGAATACGACCGATATAAGACGCTATCTAAGCGTTTACTCACAGAGCGCCACGGTTGTGGAAATAGACGGTGTCTTTACTAAAAACACGGGCGTTGCGACTACGACGAGGGGCGAACATACGATTGGCGTAAACCTGCCGAGCGGCTCCGTTTTAGGAGCGGCATTCGAGCCGTATCAGGTATTCTGCGCAAAGGGATATTATACGGAGGGGCAGATGAAACCGTGGATGACGCCTTTGACGGCCGCGGGTATAACAAGCGGCATAAACGACGAATACAGATACGACTTCGAGCAGGAGGGCTGGTATACGATCTATGTAGCGCGTCAGAATAAAGAAGTATTCTTAGCTCATCTGCTGATCCAGGAATAAAAAAAGATCCATACAGAGAGGAGGAGTAAAAATGAAGAAATGCATGTCGCTTATATTATGCTTGAGCCTGTTCGTAGGCCTGATAGCTCCACTGACCGCGTATGCGGACGGGGAGAGCGAATACAGCTTGATAAACGAAAATATCGAAGTCTACGTATCTGCGGAAAACGGCGGTTTTGCTATCAAAACTGCCGAAGGAGACACGCTCAAAAAATCGGATAATAATAAAGATCTATTGTATCATGGCGGAGAATACGATACGTCTTTCACTTCTTTTGAAGTAGAGCGCGACGGAGAGAAGAGGGAGTATATCTTCGGCGGAAGCTATGGATTTTTGGGGCTTAGCAGTTCGGACGTGACGGTGACTCAGCTCGCCGACAGTATAGAAGCGGTTTGGAGCGTGGACGGCATAGAATTTACGCAGATGATAGAGATACCGAATACGGCGAGTAATCAGCACGGTATGGTAACTATATCGTATAGAGCCGAAGTAAAATCGGGAAGCCCCGCGAAAATAAGGTCGAGGATCTTGTTTGATACCTCGCTCGGTAATCAGGATTACGCGTATTATAACGCGAACGATAACCTCGGTTACGCCGTAACATATGAACGCGAGACGGAGCTTCTGGGTAGCGATTATTCTTCAGGCTTCATTCCGGAGAGTATTTATGCGTCGGATAACGACGGGCTTTCGGGCGTCGCGGCATATTCTATCAACACGACGGCGTATAAAGCGGTTTTCGCGCACTGGAACAACCTTGCGTCTACGGTGTTTGAGTACGCTCCGAATCCCGCGATGACGTTTACTAACCCAAATAATATCGAGTATCAGACGGCGGACAGCGCCTATGCTATCTACAACGATCTGGGCGAGATAGGATTAAACGCAAGCGCCAGCGTGAGCTGTTACTACGGCGTCTATTCAAACTACAACGTCGGCGCGTCGGAGAGCGTGGCGCTGAATGTTATCGCGCCTAATTCGCTTGAACTCTCGGCCGATAAGCAGAGTTATATCCCGGCGAGCGGCGCTTTGGGTAACGCGACGTTCCCGGTAAATATCAATATGACCAACTTTTCGTCAAACGATCTGTCCAGGATCGCGATCGCCGCGTACACGACGAACGGGATAACTCCGCTCGATATGAACGGAAACGAATTGGAGTTTGAGCCGAATAGTATGAACCCGTATTACGTTACCTATGAAGGGTTGAGGTCCGGCGACGTCCTCGATTACATATTCCAATTCAGAGCGTCAGTTGGAGAAAACGCGACGTACAGAAGGGTCGAACTTAGAGTTTATGATATTTCCGACGGAACGACGACATTATCGAGCGGAAATATGATAGGGAGCAGAAGCTTTAATATATTGTGTCCCGGCGGAGACGGTAACCTGCCTCGGGTAACGTTCACGGGAGCGGATCCTGAGATCTTATATAACAAAGGCGGAAACAGGTATATCGTTACAGGAACAAATTTCTCCATGCTGACGGATCCCGCGCATTATTCTATAACGCTCGAGTCGGACGACGGATCAAACGGCTATACCGTGGATCCAAACGATATCGTGATCGACGCGGAGCTTGGAACGATGACGCTGATCCTGCCGGAAGAATATGTGCCGGGCGCGTATCACGTATATATAAACTGGAGGCAGTCGGCGTACGATAGCGGGATCGTCGATTCAAACACGCCTTCGTCTTACACCTCCGAAGCGCTCCGACTTATCTTTTCCGAAGATCCGAAATACAAGAACAACGTTTACGGAGTCGTCGCGGTCGTGCAGGATAAATCGCCAGCTCCGAATCAGGTATATACGATCTTGAGCTTTAAAGACGAGGCCGAGTTTAATACGTACAAACAGACGGATGAAAATTACAGCGAGATCCTTTTAGAAGTCAGAGGAGAATTTGAGGCCGTAACGGACGGACACGGCAACATGGTGCATCTTACGGGAACTTCGCAGTCGGGTTCAAACGACGTATATACGATCAACCAGTGCCTTGATTTTCAGGACGGGATCATAGAGATCTATTATGAAAACGACGATATCGACGCGGCGAACAGAAAGATAAACGTTGATTTTGACGGCAGTTTGTATACGTCGGGAGAGCGAACTCATATAGCGTCCGTTCCGGCGGCGCTGACGAGTATCGAAAACGGACGGGAATACGGCCTTTTGGAATATAACCTGAACGGAGAGAGGAAAAACGACGCGAACGTATGCTATATCTCTCTGGTATGGGGACATACCGGACTGGAGCTTGCGCAGCAGATAGCGGGTTCGGTATTCCAGCTCGGATTCGGTATACTCGGCGTGATAGAGGACGATAACGGCGGCGCCGTCGGCAAAACCGTTTCGTTTACAGCGTCGTTCGACATAGGCTTTTTGATCCCGAACGGGCAAAAATATAGAAACAGCGGACTGGATTATGACGATCCGATCGATCGCATTTTAACGGCGTTTGATTTTAACGATTACTATCATCCGCGGGATCTGCGACAGCGGGCGAACGTCCTCTTTGGATGGAATAACGATTTCACGGACGAGGATAGGTATGTGCAGTCTCAGCAGGCCGCGACGATGAATATCATTGTGAGGGACGTTCTGTTCGCTTATATCCCCGCGCAAAGCGAAGGGGAAGAAGATCTGTGCGGATTCTACGGTTTCCGCGGCGGCGCGGATATTATACTTCCGTCTTATACGACGGCTATGCCGCAAATAAAGGCGCGGCTTGAAGTGAACACGATAAGAAATTACAGCTTTTCGGTCGAAGGCGGGTTGAGATTTGCAAACCTTGATTTTGGCGCTTCGCTCGAGGTCCTGAGCGTGGACAACGAGATACCGGTTCCGAACAAATTGTTCGTCTATTGCAATCTTCCGGCGGGGGCGCTGGGATTTTTCCTGGATCCTGCGGGCGCCGTCGTTATAACGGGCGGAGGCGGCGGTTTTGATAACCTGTATGAAACCATTATGGTGCGGGATAAGCTTCCGACATTACAGCTTATGCTCCGGCTCTATATCAAGGTGATCCAGGTGATGTCGTGCCAGGCGGACGGAATGTTCAGCCTGCAAGGGGTAAGCCTCTCTATGTCGAACCTTAGGCTTGACTCCGTACCGAACTCGCCGCCCGTTATCCCATATGCGGGGCTTAAACTTCAGTGGCTGCCGACATGGTATTTTCACGTCGCTATCAACATAGACTTGTTCCAGATCTTGAGCGGCGGAGGATATATCGTAGTCGATCAGAAAGAAGACGACGACGTATTCTTTGAGGCGTTCGCAACCGTCATGGTGCGGATCCCCGACTATGTGGGACTTGTCGGAGGAATCGAAGTCGCCGGCGCCACGGTCGGGTTAAACACCGATAAAGTGTGGGGGTCCGTCAGAGTCATAGGGATAGGACTCGGCATCGTATACTATTGGGGCGATGAAGACAGCTTCGATTTCGGCATAGGCGTAGGCGAAACGCAGCCGACGTATCCGGAATTACTCCCGGCGCTTCAGGGGCTCGAGCCCGTACTTTTGGGATACGACGAAAAAGCGGGCAAGAACGTATACATGAAGATCGGTACTAATATTAGTCCCGGAGCGCAGGCTCAGATCGTTTCGGATCTGAATACTACGCCCGTCCTTTTAGGCGAATCGTCCGTTCAGTCGCTTGACACAAGAACGCAGCACAGAGTGACTATAGGCGGAAATTCGGACGAGATCATGACTCTCGTCTATCCGGCGCAGAGTCTCGAGCACGCGCGGGAACTGTACTCGCAGATGAGCGGCCTTCCGACGAATATCAAGATGTATCCAGACGCGGATGCAAACGCGAATCTCACATTCAACGAGGGAACGGCGACGCTGGCCGTTACGTCGAGCAAGGGTACAAGCGCGACATACGATATAACGACGCCCGTCGCGACCGATATCACGATCTTGAGCGTCGCGCCTATACCGGAAGTAAGCGGTATTTCTGCGTCGAGCGCAGAGGATAAGATCGATATATCTTACGATGGCGAAAACTTAAACGAGCTTGATAAGATAAGCTTCTATCTGGCAAAAGAGCAGACGGTGAGCGAAAACAGCACGGACGGCGATATGCTCTTAGGCGTATATACGGATCCCTCGGATATTTCTTCCGGATCGGCGTCGTTCGATATACCTAAAGGACTGCAAAGCGGCGACTATTATGTGAGAGCCGTATATTCGCAGGAAAACGTCGTGAGCGATTATATCGCTACGGACAACAAACTTTCATATGTAAATCCGGATCAGCCTCAGGCGGCCGACATAGTATCCTATGAAAACGCGGGAGATCATTACTTGGCGGCGGTTCTCGGCGATATTCCCGACAATATATCGGGATATGTTGTAAACGTATATAACGAGGACGGAAGCCTGACGGATTTTGCGGGAGTGGAGATCCCAAGGGATAGCATAGAGGATAATAAACTGATCGTAGGCGGAAGATTCGACACGCCGGTTTACGATGAAGAAGGGAACGTAGTCGAAGGCGAGACCGCAGAGGTGGGCTTAGAGCCCGGTCAAAGATACAGGATCGGGATAATCCCGTACTATGAAACGACCGAGGACGCAGGTTCATACCGAGTGATGGGAGAAGAGGTAATTGGCTCCGCCGTTACGCTCAGCGCTCCTACGCCGGCGGAGATATCCGTGTCATCCGATAAGGAAGGAACGCTTTTTGCGGACGGGAATGTAACGTTTACAGTCTCGTCGAATGAAAAGCTTACGGGCGTCTGGAGCATAGCGAACGGATACGAAGAAGGCAGGGAAGGTTATTACGGCGAATTTACGGACGCCGATACAATAACGATACCGCTTGCTAATCTTCCGGACAACGATTATGTGCTTGAAATATGGGGAAGCGATGAAACGAACGATTCGTTCTCGCACAACCATAAGTTTACGGTCGATACGACCGAGCCGCGCCTGATTTTAAGCTCGCCGATAAACGGTTCCGTATTCGGCGAAGACGGAAAGCTTACCGTGACCGGCATTACGGATCTTGACGCGTATATCACGGTCGAGATAGACGGAACGGTCACGGCGGATAACGTACCGTTCAGCCAATTCAATGCGGATATGGATGCGAACGGCTGTTTCAGCTTCGATTTGATGATCGATCAGAGCGTTTCGACCCATGATATAAAAATAACGTCCAAGGACGAGGCGGGAAACGCTTCGATTCATGAGGCGAAGGTAAACCATGCGGGCCTTAGCAAAGTGGAGCGCGTCGACGTTTATTATAACGGAGTTCTTTATTCAAATAAGAACATAAGCGTTTTAGACGATACGAACGAGGGTCAACTGAGCCTGGTGGCGCAGACTCCTACGGGAAGATTTACGATCGACGACGATATCGTCGATTGGTCTGTGAATCCTGTAACAGGAAGCGCTGCGGTTGACGAAACCGGAAAGATAACGTTTGATAGGCAAAGCGAAGGTTACGTAGTGGGACGGTTTAATGTTACAAGCGTAGCGCCGATGACGGCGAGCGCGACGTTCGGAGCGCCCGAAAGCGCGTCCGGCAACGTTGTGGTAGTAGGTTCTACCGTCGGCGGAACCGTAACCGGCGGAGGCGAATACGCGCCGGGCGATACGGTCGTATTGACCGCGCAAGCCGAAAGCGGATATCGATTCTCGCATTGGGAACTCGACGGCGCGACTGTGGAAGATACTTCAAGCGCAGTGATCGAATTTACCATGCCTGATTCGATCGTATATGCGACGGCGCGCTTTGAGACGATCAACAGCGGTCGTCCGAGCGGCGGCTTTGCGGGCGGTTTTGCAGGCGGATTCGGCGAAGAAGATCCGGCGATCGAACCGGAAGACGTTATAGCGACGATCGACGCGGACGAAGGCGAACTTGTTGAATATAATCTGACGCAGCCTATAGAAAACGAAGATAATATTGTCGCGCAATACAGTACGGACAATGGAGAAACATACATAACGGTCGCAAAGTCCGCGGTAGTGGACGGCGCGTTCAAGTTCATTGCTCCCGTCGCCGCGCAGTACAGGATCGTGAGCGTCGATGGGATCGACTTCAGCGATGTTACGGAGTCGAACTGGGCGTACGATTATGTGGATTTCGCATCGATAAGAGAGATCGTAAACGGCGTGGGAGATAATATGTTTGAACCCGACGGAAATCTTACAAGGGCGATGTTTGTAACGATGCTCGGCAGGATGCACGGCGATCTGGGTTCTTATGATAAACATGCTTTCGCCGACGTTGAAGCGGGTTCATGGTATGAGGAATACGTATCATGGGCGTCCCACAACGGCATTGTCGAAGGTTACGACGCTGAGAGCTTCGCGCCGGACGATAATATCACTCGCGAACAAATTTGTACGATGATAGACCGTTATATGAAGTATGAAGGTTATAATATAGAGATCGAGCCTGCGGATAAATTCACGGACGACGCGTTGATAAGCGATTGGGCGTACGATTCTGTAGAAGCGGTTAAAAACCTTGAAATAGTGATCGGATACGAGGACGGAAGTTTCAGACCGCAAGGATTAGCGACGCGCGCGGAGGCCGCGACAATGTTTACGAGATTGATATACGCATTGCTCGCGAACAGGTAAAGACATGAAAAGAATTATAATAATCATATCGTTGATATTTGTTTTATTTACGGAGACGGCGCACGCCGCCTCCGTAAGGATCGGAGTGATCGACACGGGTGTGAAAGAAAAGGAAGGTATTATCGACGGTGAAAAAATACTCGACGGCAAAAACTATGTTTTGGGCGGCGGCGACACCGACGATGAGGTCGGACATGGAACGAGAGTGGCAAGCCTTATTATAGGCACAGCCGACGGAGAAATAGTTTCGCCGTGCAGCGAAAGCGCGATCGTTCCGCTTGTATATTATACAAAGCTCGCTTCGGGCGCCGTACTGAACGGAGGGATCGAATCGATCTGCAACGCGATATACGACGCCGTGGATATATACGATTGCCAAATTATCAATATCAGCAGCGGAATAACGGCGGACGACGAGCGCTTGAAAAAAGCTGTGGATCATGCCGAGGAACAAGGCGTATTGATCGTGTCGGCCTGCGGCAACAGCGGCGGAGAGACGTACTATCCCGCCGCGTACGATACGGTTATCGGCGTGGGGAGCCATAACGATGAATTTGAGCCGGCGGACTTCTCTTGCCAAGGGAGCGGACTCGATATGCTTACGTACGGCGAAGATCTGAAAGTGGTCTCGATAAAAAACGCCGCCGATTATGAAACGATAAGCGGGACCTCGTATTCGACGGCTTTGATCTCCGCTCACGCGGCCGCGGCGCTTGAACAATATCCGCATCTTACGCCGTCTCAGATAAGATATCTTATGAGGACCAGCTGCGACGATATATGCGACGCCGGATATGATGAAAAAAGCGGATACGGCGTTTTTTCTCCCGACCGATTTTACGAGAATCTCAGGCTTTTCGATCATGGTGAAATAATTTGCTTTTATGACGTCGAAGAAAGCGACTGGTATTATGAAAGCGTGAGAGAGGCGTATCGTCAAGGGTGGATGAACGGTACTGGCGACGGGATATTCGACCCGGACGGCAACATGACGCGCGCGATGTTTGTGACCATACTCTACAGAGCCGAAGGCGAACCGCAGATTAACAATGTATTGAAATTTGACGATGTGGACGAAAACGCGTATTATGCCGAGGCCGTCGGCTGGGCGTCGGATAACGGGATAATTGCGGGTTATTCCGATACGGAGTTTGCTCCGGAGAGAAATATCGCCCGCGAGGAAATGGCGGCGGTCATGAACCGATACGCGGATTATAAGGGCATGAACGCAGACGACCAAGGCGACCTGACGGTATTTGCCGATGCGAACGTTGTTTCAGACTGGGCGAGAGAAAATATTAGCTGGGCGGTTGGAACCGGATTAATTACCGGCAAAGGCGACGGTATACTCGATCCTTTGGGGAACGCTACCCGAGCCGAGACCGCGGAGATCATGCATAGATTTTTAGAAAAATAAAATAATATGTTTTCCTAAAGGAAAGCTGGTATGTACGGCGGCCGCTCGGCGAATGGGTTATTCTTTTCGTTGAGCGGTTTTTGCGTTTTGATCGACGAAACTTTCTTTCGCGCGCCGCTCTCATAATAGATCGATTCAAAGACCGACATGACGGGCGGAATATATTGAAAAATACTCGATATCGTTGATATTATTTAGCGAACGAGTCTTGCATATCGCCATAAAGCGCGTTATAATAGATTTATGGTATATTAAGGCTCTTTCCGTCTTGGAAATGAGCGTTGTGAATACCGAAAAAAAGACGGGATAGCAAAAATAGAATTTTGCAAACAGGCGGTAAATCTTTCTGTTATGGTTGAGACGGTACGGCTTTTCGCATAGATGTTTACCATGCAATTTACTGCTTTTGAAAGCGAATATAAGAAAATTTGAGGAGTTATAAAAGTATTTTTTAAGCCGCAAAATGCTGTAAAGCATTATAAATAAGAATTTAGAGATATTTGTGAAATTATAAAAAATTTGAGTTGAGGAGATAAAAATGTGTGAAATAAGTATCAAGGATATTGAAAACATAAAGATAGGCGCCGCTGAAAATTTTGAGGGCGGAACGGGCTGTACGGTTATAATCTGCGAAAACGGGGCGCCGGTCGGGCTTGACGTGCGCGGCGGAGGACCCGCGTCGAGAGAGAGCGAACTGCTTAAGCCGACCGCGGCGGCGGATAGCGTTCACGCAGTATTGCTTAGCGGAGGGAGCGCGTTCGGCCTCGACGCCGCCGGAGGAGTCATGAAATATCTGGAGGAACGAGACGTGGGATTCGACGTCGGTATTACCAAGGTGCCGCTGGTCTGCGAGTCCTGTCTTTTCGACTTAACGGTCGGAGATAAGGATATAAGACCGGATAAGGAAATGGGATACGCGGCCTGCGTAAACGCCGAAGCCGGAAATTATCGCGACGGCAGCGTCGGAGCGGGCGTTGGGGCTACTGTTGGAAAGCTGTACGGCATGGACTATTGCATGAAGTCCGGGATAGGAAGCTACGCGGTCCAGACGGGCGAGCTTCAAGTAGGCGCGATAGTCGCGGTCAACGCGCTGGGCGATATTTTCGACTACAAGACCGGGAAAAAGATAGCCGGGTTGCTTAATGAGGAAAAGAACGGGTTTAGGTCCACGACAGACGAGATGCTTAAGAATTACTCGGTGAAGGAAAATAAATTTGTCGGAAATACCACGATAGGAGTAGTTATAACAAACGCTCGGTTTAATAAGACCGAACTTAATAAGATAGCGTCCATGACGCATAACGGCTATGCGAGATCTATAGATCCCGTGCACACGAGCGCGGACGGTGACAGTATTTACGCGATGTCCGTAGGCGAAGTAAGCGCCGATATGGATATGGTAGGAACTCTTGCGGCGAGAGTAATGGCCGAAGCGATAGTTAAAGCGGTGAAGAATGCGGAATCGATGTACGGATATAAGTCGGCGAAGGATCTGGGTTTTGCGTAGGAATGATTTATTATAATCGAATGTAATCGACGCGGCCAAACGGCCGCGTTTTATTCGGGGGTAAACATGATAGAGATAACAAGATACGACGATAAATTTAAAGACGATGTGATCGAGCTGATCCTGAGCTGTCAAAATGACGGAACAAGACCTATTGTCGGCGTTAAAGAACAGCCGGATCTATGTTCTATAGAGGAGAGCTACTTTGGTTCGGACGGATATTTCTGGATCGCGGTCGAGGACGAAAAACTTGCGGGAACAATAGGCCTTATGAATTATGGCGGCGGCGTCGGAGCGCTAAAGAAATTTTTTGTGCGCGAAGAGTTTCGCGGCGAACCGGTTCATTTGGGGCGAAGACTGTACGCCGAATTGCTCGAGTTTGCCAAAAACAACTCTTTTAAGACGATCGTACTCGACACTCCTAAAAATACTGAGCGCGCGCATAAATTTTACCAAAAAGCCGGTTTTACAAAAGTATCGGAGGACGATATGCCCGACGAATACGCTTGCCCTTACGCCGACTGCGATTTCTTTATGCTCAGACTTAATTAGGCGTCTCGATCCGCGTATAAGAAAAATTTTATAAAATTGGATTTTTTAAGTTGACAATTCCGAAACAGTGCGTTATAATAACACTGGGTTAGCAATAACTAACTCCTGCTTAGATAAAAATATTTGTATATATAGCGACATGTAATTTAACTAAGCTGAAGCAAAGCGATATTACTGCTATTTTGCACATCTTAGGCGGCGGTCGAGTTTTAGTAAAGGAGTCAAAAAATGATCCCATTGACGCTTGCTCCCGTAGGCGAGGAGCTAATAATAAAAAAGGTCGGCGGTTCGCCCGAACTTAAATCTCATCTTGAGGATATGGGGTTTGTAACCGGCGGCGCCGCGACTGTGATCTCGACGATAGGCGGAAATCTTATCGTAAGCGTAAAGGGGTCCCGCATAGCTGTAAGCCGCGAAATGGCGGGACGGATCATGGTTATGCGAGGGGCGTCTTAGGTTAATTTGTTTATCAGAACTATCGCGCGGTTTATTCAACCGAATTTTATATAAGATACTTCGCGGATAATAAGTTTGAGTTTGCCGGAGCGGAGCGGCGGAACGGAGGTTTTATATCATGGGAAACGTTTGGTCTACCATATTGATTTGCGCAATTTTAGTTGTAATATGCGTTTTCGCGGTCAGATCGTATGTTAAGAAGTTAAAGAGCGGCTGCTGCGGCGGAGGCGGCGACGAGGTTAAAAAGGTTCGCCCGAGCGACGGCGACGTTTCGCATTATAACTATTCGTATAAGATCAGGATAGACGGCATGAGCTGTAAAAACTGCGCCAGAAAAGTTGAAAACGCTTTTAACGGGCGAGAAGGATTCTACGCGGTCGTGGATCTAAAGCAAAACGACGCTATGGTTAGGACGAAGGCTCCCGTTTCGGAGACTGAACTGAGACGGATAGTACAAAGCGCGGGATACGGCGCGGCGGGTGTTGAGACCGTAGGAGCTTAGTTTTAAAAAGCGGCGGTTTTTAATCACATAGAGATTAATATCGAAAGAGGGTGTATTAAGCATGAAGAAACATCGTTTTTGGGCTTTTGCGGCGGTTGTTTGCTTTATAATGCTTTTTTATACGGGTTATAAACATAAATAGAGATTAGGAGGAAACATGATGTTTAAGGAAGATCATATCAAGGCTTTAGGATTATTTTTAGGAGGGGTTCTCTTCGGCACGGCCGGGATCAAGCTGCTGTCGAGCAAGGACGCGAAAAAGGCGTACGTTAATTGTACCGCCGCGGCGCTCAGAGCTAAGGAAAGCGTTATGAAGACGGCCGCTACTATTCAGGAGAACGCCGAGGACGTTTTAGCCGAGGCGAAGCAGATAAACGAGAAAAGAGCTGAAGAAGAAGCGGCGGCGGTTGTAGACGGCGAAGCGGTAGAAGCGGAATAACCGTTGTTTCGGGACTGTTTACACAGTCCCTTTTGCTTATTGTTAAGAATTTTTGGTATTATGGAGGAGTCTGCGTGAAATTTATTATTAAACATGAAATAGAAGGGCGTATTCGAGTGCATTTTGCGCAAAATAGAATGACCTACGTCGAGGCGGACGCTCTGCTCTACTATCTTGAAAAATTAGAGTTTGTAAAAAAGGCTAAAGTCTACGAGCAGACAGCGGACGCCGCTATCGTATACGTAGGGGAAAGAGAGAATGCGATAACGGCTTTGCGCGAGTTTGAATACGAAAATGTTGAAGTTCCTAAAGGAGTTTTGGAAAGCTCCGGCCGCGCGCTGAACGCCGAGTACAGGGAAAAGCTGATACGTAAAGTAGCGTTTCGGGCGCTTGGCAGGTTTTTTGTACCGAGTCCGCTTAGGATCCTTTACACCGTATTTAAGTCCGCGAGTTACTTTAAACAAGGACTTAAATGTTTAATAAAAGGAAAGCTGGAGGTTCCCGTTCTGGACGCTACGGCGATAGGCGCGTCGATGCTGAAAGGCGATTTTAAAACCTCCGCGTCTATAATGTTCCTATTGGGGATCGGCGAATTACTGGAGGAGTGGACTCACAAGAAGTCGGTCGGGGATCTGGCGAGAAGCATGTCGCTCGGCGTCGGGAAAGTTTGGCGCGTCCGCGGCGATAAGGAGGAGCTTGTCGAAGTATGCGACGTCAGACCCGGCGACGAGGTTGCGGTTCATATGGGAGCCGTGATACCGTTTGACGGTATTGTAGTAAGGGGCGAAGCGATGGTAAACCAGTCCTCGCTTACCGGCGAGAGCGTTCCGGTCAGAAAAGAGGCCGACGGATACGCGTACGCGGGAACGGTAGTCGAGGAGGGAGAGCTTGTAATCAGAGTAAAAGAAACCGCCGGTTCGACAAAGTATGAAAAGATCGTTGAAATGATCGAGGGTACGGAAAAGCTTAAATCAGCCGTGGAAAGTAAGGCGGAGCATCTTGCGGATAAGCTTGTTCCTTATACGCTTATGGGAACGGTCGTTTCCTATCTCGTTACCCGCAATATCACAAGAGCTTTGTCGGTACTTATGGTCGATTTTTCATGCGCGCTTAAATTAGCCATGCCTATAACGGTCTTGTCGGCTATAAGAGAAGCGGGAACTCATAAGATCACTGTAAAAGGCGGAAAATATTTAGAGGCGCTGGCGGAAGCCGACGTTATAGTTTTTGATAAAACGGGAACGCTGACAAAGGCGCGGCCTACAGTGGTCGACGTGATTCCGTTCGGCGACGAGAGCGCGGACGAGTCGCTTAGAATAGCGGCGTGCTTGGAGGAACATTTTCCACATTCGATGGCCAAGGCCGTCGTAAAAGCGGCGAAGGACAAAAAATTGGAGCATGAGGAAATGCACTCGAAGGTCGATTATATCGTAGCGCACGGCATAGCTTCGTATATAGGCGAGAAGAGAGTGATAATAGGCAGTTATCATTTTGTGTTCGAGGACGAGGGCTGCGCGGTTCGAGACGAATATACCGAACGCTTTGAGAATTTACCCGACGAGTATTCGCATTTGTATTTGGCGGTAGACGGCGAACTTACGGCGGTAATATGTATAGCGGATCCGCTGCGCGAAGAGGCGAAAGAGACTATTGAAAGACTGAAAAGAGAAAGCTTTAAAAAAGTGGTCATGATGACCGGAGACAACGAGCGCACGGCCTCGGCTATAGCCGATAGACTCGGACTCGACGAGTATTATTCGGAGGTTCTACCCGAGGATAAGGCGAATTTTATATTAAAGACGAAAGAAAACGGTTCAAAAGTCGTTATGGTCGGCGACGGGATAAACGATTCGCCCGCGCTGTCGGCGTCCGACGTCGGAATAGCTATAAGCGACGGCGCGGAGCTTGCCCGAGAGATAGCGGATATAACTATCGCGGCGGACGATTTAAGGGAGCTTATTGTTTTGAAGCGGATCGCTAAGGCGATGATGAGAAGGATCGGCGGTAATTATAGGTCGATATTGGGTATCAACGGCGCCCTGATAGCTTTGGGAGTCGGCGGAGTTATTCAGCCTACGACTTCCGCTATGCTGCACAACGCTTCTACCTTGGCCATAGGGCTTAGAAGTATGAAAAATTTACTTCCTTAAAAATATTATAAAAAAGCCTCTTTTGGTATAATCCCCTTAGAGTAGACACATGAAATAACAAAAACATTCATGTTC
>JAHZIG010000027.1 GCA_019419865.1 Clostridiales bacterium
AGAGCTTTCATACCTATTTGCGCCGACGCAGGGCGGCGGAATGGAGATTATTATGTACAACCCGCAGCTTGACGTATTCATAAAGACCGCCGACGGCGGCAGTTTCACAAAGGCGGCAGACGAACTATACATATCGCCGACGGCGGTGATGAAGCAGATAAATTCGCTCGAAAGCCGGATCGGAGTGAAACTCATAGAACGGACGAACCGCGGGATCAGCCTTACCGAGGCGGGGAAGACGTTTTATAAGGAAGCGAAGCTGTTTATAGAGTATTCGAACAACGCCGTAAGCAGAATAAGACGCGCCGCCGAGGACGACAGGTTCGTTGTCCGCGTTGGAACGTCTATGCTCAACCCGTGCAAGCCGCTTATGGAACTGCTGAAATATTCGGACGACGTATATTCTAAGTTCAAGATAAACATAGTCCCTTTTGAGGACGAGCATACGAATATCCTTACAGAGATCGAGAGTATAGGTTCCAAATTCGATTTTATCTTCGCCGCCTGCAACGCGCCGCAGTGGCTGAGCCGCTGTAACTTTCTCAAAATAGGCGACTACGACGTCTGCTGCGCCGTACCAGGCTCTCATCGTTTGGCGTCTAAGCGCAGACTTTCGGTAAGCGATCTGAGAGGAGAAGCGCTTATAATGATGGAGAGGGGCGGCAGTTATATTCTCGACGACCTGCGCGACGGATTATCGGCGCAGGAGCCTATGATAAAGATCGAGGACACGTCGTTTTACGATATAGAAGTGTTTAACCGCTGCGAACGAACCGGCGGCATATTGCTTACCCTAAGCGGTTGGAGCGATATACACCCGTCTTTGATCACGATACCCGTCGACTGGGATTATCGCATACCATACGGCGTAATGTATCCGCTCGATCCTAACGAGCATATCCTAAGCTTTTTGGAGATAATAAAGGCCGCCGCCGATAAGGCCGAACATACTGAATAACGCCGAGCCGCCGTTTTGCGCGGCTTTTTAAGTATAAAAGCGGCTTTCGCCCAATTTAAATATTTGACGGCTCCGACGCTCTGTATAAATCATACTCTGATGTAAATAATATTTATATCGCCGCGCGCGATTGATGTAAAATTAAAATATCAATTTTGATTATTAAAGTCGACAGATCTGGTTTTAGATAAGGAGCGTTAAAATGAAAAGTAAAGAAAACGATAAAAAAAGACCTAAGTATATGCTGAAGGCGGCCGAATACGGGCTAAACGAGGCCGAGGAGCGTCGGGAAAGCGGGGGCGCTTCCGCAAGATGCGATCTTGCGGTCGAGGCGAGAGAGTTGTATTTGGGAGCGCGGCGGGAAGAGACGCGCGATGCGGACAAGGGCGCCGAGGCGGATAAAGAGGATATAGGGGTCGAGATGGAGACCGAGAAAGCGGAGGAATATATTGAGATAACCCGCGTCAAGGTAGTAGACGAGAGGGGCGAGAAGAACATAGGCAAGCCCAAAGGGAATTATATAACGATAGAGACGCCGGCCAGGTTTTTCGGCGAACAGTCGGCGTACGAGGGAATGTGCAGAGCGTGCGCGAAGGAGATAAGAGCGCTTGCCGACAATTTTCTGGAGTCGGAGGACGACACGGTCTTGGTCGTGGGGCTGGGGAACTGGAATATAACCGCCGACGCGCTTGGGCCTAAGGCGGTAGCGTCGCTTATGGTGACGCGCCATCTTAAAGAATACGTTCCCGAGGAGATAGACGAAGGGGTCAGGCCGGTATGCGCAATATCGCCCGGGGTGCTGGGACTTACCGGGGTCGAGACCGGAGAGATCGTTTTGGGGATAGTCGATAGGATAAAGCCGAAACTTGTTATCGCGATCGACGCGCTGTGTTCGCGGAGGATAGAGAGGATAAACGCCACGATACAGATAGCCGACACCGGGATAACTCCGGGCGAAGGCGTGGGGAATAAGCGCAGGGCGCTGAATCTTGAGACGCTCGGGATACCGGTGATAGCCATAGGAGTTCCGACGGTGGTGGACGCGGCGACGATAGCGGGAGATACGTTAGAGCTTGTAGTGAGCGAACTTGAGAGCGCGGTCGAGCGCGACGAACCGCTATATAAGCTGCTGAGCCTGCTCAAAAACGAGGACAGGTACGAGCTGATAAAGCAGGTCATAGACCCCAAGTTCGGAAATTTCGTCGTCGCGCCTAAAGAGGTGGACTCCATAATCGACGACATAGCATCGGTGGTGGCGAACGGGATAAACATAGCGCTCCACCCCGGGATCGAACTCGAGGATATCGACAGGTACGTATAGCCAGCCGCCCGCGGCGCCGCTTAAATTAGATGTTGTATTTGGATAAATTATGTGTTAGAATACAATATGATATTTTGATTTTAATACCTTGATCATGGAGGAATTGAAACGAATGGGTAATCGACAGGAATATATAAGAAATTTTTCAATAATAGCGCATATAGATCACGGTAAGAGCACGCTGGCGGACAGGCTTTTAGAGGCCACGGACGCGCTCAGCCAGCGCGAGATGCAGGCTCAGGTGCTGGATAATATGGAGCTCGAGCGCGAAAGAGGTATAACTATCAAGGCGAGAGCCGTTAAGCTGAACTATAAGGCCAAGGACGGGAACGAGTACGAGCTCAACCTCATAGACACGCCCGGACACGTGGACTTTAACTACGAGGTGTCCCGTTCTCTCGCCGCGTGCGAGGGAGCGGTCCTTGTCGTGGACGCCGCGCAGGGGATCGAGGCGCAGACGCTTGCGAATACATATCTTGCGCTCGATCACGATCTGGAACTTGTTCCGGTCATAAATAAGATCGATCTGCCGAGCGCGAGACCGGACGAGGTCAAGAAGGAGATAGAGGACGTAATAGGCATAGACGGCGAGGACGCGCCGCTGATCTCGGCCAAGAACGGGATCAATATCGACGCGGTCCTTGAAAAGATAGTGGAACTTGTGCCGCCGCCGTCGGGCGACGAGGACGCGCCGCTCAAGGCCTTGATATTCGATTCGTATTACGACGCGTATAAGGGCGTCATAGTCTATGTGAGAATAGTGGACGGAAAATTAAAGCCCGGTCAGAGGATAAAGATGATGGCGTCCGGCAGCGAGTTCGACGTGGTAGACGTGGGTTATTTAAAGCCGATAGGCATGGAGAGCGCGGACGGACTGCTCGCGGGCGAGGTCGGTTATATCACCGCGAGCATAAAAAACGTCAGAGACGTGCGCGTCGGCGATACGGTGACGATAGCCGACGATCCGGCAGAGGAGGCGCTGCCCGGTTATAAGGAAGTTAAATCGATGGTATACTGCGGTATCTATCCGGCCGACGGCGCGAGATACGACGACCTCAGAGAAGCGCTCGAGAAGCTCCAGCTCAACGACGCGTCGCTGAATTTTGAGGCGGAGACTTCGGTAGCTCTCGGTTTCGGATTCAGATGCGGATTCCTCGGGCTTTTGCATATGGAGATAATCCAGGAGCGGCTGGAACGCGAATATAATCTCGATCTGGTAACGACGGCTCCGTCGGTCGAATACAGAGTCGTAAAAACCGACGGCGAGGTTGTTATGATAGACAACCCCACCAATATGCCGGACCCGTCTACGATAGACTACATGGAGGAGCCTATCGTAAAAGCGTCCATCCTCACGCCTAAGGATTATGTGGGAAGTATAATGGAGCTGTGTCAGGACAGGAGAGGTACGTATATAAATATGGAATACCTCGACGAGACCCGAGTTCAGCTCAACTACGACTTGCCTCTCAACGAGATAATCTACGATTTCTTCGACGCGCTTAAGTCGAGGACGAGAGGCTACGCGTCCTTCGACTACGAGTTCTCTAAGTACGAGAGAGCTGAGCTCGTCAAGATGGATATGCTCTTAAACGGCGAGATAGTAGACGCGCTCTCGTTTATAGTCCACAAGGACAGGGCGTATACCAGAGGTCGCAGGATAGCCGAGAAGCTGAAAGAAGCCATACCGAGACAGCTGTTCGAGATACCGATCCAGGCGGCGATAGGCGGCAAGATAATCGCCCGCGAGACGGTCAAGGCGATGCGCAAGGACGTCCTCGCCAAGTGCTACGGCGGCGATATAAGCCGTAAGAAGAAGCTGCTTGAGAAACAGAAAGAGGGTAAAAAGCGTATGCGCCAGGTCGGAAGCGTAGAGGTTCCGCAGGAGGCGTTTATGTCGGTACTCAAACTCGATTAGCGGTAAAGCTGAGGTTGATCATGGATAATATTTTTGATATAAAAAACGAAAATCGCGACGCAATAGGGATATACGTGCATATCCCTTTTTGTGTGCAAAAATGTCTGTACTGCGACTTCAACTCTTATGCCGGAGCGGAGAAAAGGCATGACGAATATATCCGCGCCCTGCTCGGCGAGATAAGAGCCACGGCTAATAGACCCGGAGTCGGCGGCGCAAGAGCGGATTCGGTATATATAGGCGGAGGGACGCCGACGACCCTTAAGCCGCAATATATAAATACGATACTGCGCGAACTAAAAGATCGGTTCGATATCGCGGATAATGCGGAGATAACCGTCGAATGCAACCCGAAGACGGCGGAAAAGGCGGATTTTGAAAAACTTTTGCGCGCGGGCGTGAACAGGCTCAGTATAGGACTTCAGAGCGACGACGATGTTTTGCTCAAAAAGCTCGGCCGCATACACCTATACGAGGATTTCTTGAAATGCTTGAGCGACGCCAAAGAAGCGGGGTTTGAGAATATCTCCGCCGATCTGATGTTCGGCATACCCGGACAAACGCTTGGGATATGGGAAAAAACTCTCAGGAACGTAAGCGGTCTCGGACTTAAACATCTATCCTGTTATTCGCTGAAAATAGAAGAGGGAACGCCGTTTTACGAGAGATACGGCGAAGGAGATAGTAAGGATCTTCCGGACGACGACGAGAACAGGGATATGTACGACGCATGCGTGAATATCCTGCGGGAAAACGGCTATAATCGCTATGAAATATCCAACTTCGCCCTGCCCGGATACGAGTCGAGACATAACTTGAAATATTGGGATATGTCCGAGTTTTTGGGATTCGGCGCCGGAGCCTATTCATATTTTGACCATTACAGATATAATAATATATCAGGACTTGGCGAGTATATAGCCGCAAGCGATAAGGTCGAAGATTCAGTAAAGCTTTCGGTCGCCGACGAGATGAGCGAATTCGTCTTTCTCGGCCTCAGGCGCGAAGCCGGTATATCCGCCGGAGCGTTTAGAGAGAGGTTCGGGACGGACATATTCGATATTTATGCGAAGCCGCTCGAGAAATATATCAAGAACGGGATCCTTTTATGCGACGGAGACAATATAAAGATAAGAGAAGATATGGTCTTTGTCAGCAATTACATACTCAGCGATTTTGTGTGACCGGCGAGAGCCGTCCGTACGCGGACATAAACGCCGACGCCGGTCGAATTTATACGAATACGCGGGGGTATTGGATATTTTACACATAGACGTCCGGTGTGAATTTAAGCGCCTTTATTTAATATTAATCTAAAAAACTATTGACAAATTTTTGGGTCGGTGTTAATATATAACCAAGAGTTAGCGCTCAGTTCTGTTGAGCGCTAACAGAAAACTTGGAGGATACGAGCTTTACATAACTTAAGCAAATCAGAGAAACAATACGGATATTTGTTTAAATAATTATCATGATGATATGCGTTTATTGTAAGCAAGGAGGCGGGACGGCATGTCATTAGACGATAGAAAGAAATTGATACTGAGGGCTATCGTTGAGGATTATATAAAGAATGCGGAGCCGGTCGGTTCGCGCAGTTTATCCAAGACGACCGGCCTGAATTTAAGTCCTGCGACTATCCGTAACGAGATGGGCGATCTGGAGGACATGGGGCTGCTTGCTCAGCCGCATACGTCCGCGGGAAGGATACCTACCGGACTCGGGTTTAGGTATTACGTTGACAGCTTGATGAAGCAATACGAGATGACGACCGGGGAGATCGCCGATATGAAGCGGATAATGGTCGGTAAAATGCGCGAGCTTGACGATATCGTCAGAGAGGTCTCGGCGGCGTTTTCGTCCATTACAAATCTTCCGACGTTCGGGCTTATCCCGGTAGACGAGTACGGAACGGTGAAGAATATAAAGATCGTAGGGATCGATAACCGGACCATAATGGTGATAGTTTCGGACAGTTCGGGACTTATTAAAAATAAACTGCTTAGACTAAGGCAGGATATCGACGACGAATGTATAAACGAGCTGACGCAGGTATTAAACGACAACCTCGTCGGCGTAAAGCGCAAGGATATAAACCTTGACAGGATAGTCAAGATACAGTCGGCGGTAGGCGATAACCTCGAAATAATGACTTCGGTCCTTCAACTTGTTCACGAAGCGATGGACGAGATGGAGAAGAACGAGGTGTATATGGAAGGAGCCTCGAATATACTGAGATTCCCGGAATACAATTCGGTAGAGAAGATCAAGGAGATACTCGAGGTCTTCGACGATAAAAACGCGATCGGGTCGATGGCGGATATGGTTCCCAAGGACATGAAAAAGGGAATCAATATCTATATCGGCGACGAGAACCCTATGCCGCAGCTTAAGAGTAACAGCGTGATATTCTCAAGCTACAGCATGGGCGGGAACATGACCGGTATAATAGGAGTTATCGGGCCGGTCAGAATGGACTACGCCAAGGTGGTCTCGGGAATGAAATTCTTCTCGGAGCAGCTGAGCCGTCTGTTCGACGAAACAGAAACGGACGATAAACGCTTAGAGAGCGCGGACGAGAAGCCGGACGCGGATGAAAAGGACGAGAAGGAGACGTAGCGATACGAAACGTAAATTATAAGTTTTACTCAGGTAAAATCAATAATAGATAATCAGTAACGGAGAATGTGATAATATGCTTAAAAAAGATAAAGCTAAGAATAATGAAGAGAAGGCGGAGACCAAGGTAGAAGATACCGAGGTCCGGCAGGAAGAGACAAAGGCGGAGCAGAACGCGGCGAGCGGCGCCGAAACGGACGCGGAAACGACCGAGACCGAGGCTCCGAGCGCGGAAGAGCTTCTTAAAGCGGAGCTTGACGAGACGAAGGATAAACTGCTCAGGAAGGCCGCGGAATTTGATAATTTCAAAAAGCGCACCGCAAGGGAAAAAGAGGACTTCTATAAATTCGCCGTGTGCGATACTGTAGAAAAGCTGTTGCCGGTCTTGGATAACCTGGACAGAGCCATAGCTTCCGGAGAGCAGAACGAGGATAAAGAGGCGCTGCTCGAGGGCATAAAGATGGTCAGGAAGCAGTTTTCCGATTCGCTTACCGGCATAGGCGTCGAGGAGATCGAGGCGGTAGGCAAAGAGTTCGATCCCGAAGTGCATAACGCGATCATGACCGAGGAGAGCGATCAGGACGCCAACACGATCCTCGAGGAGTTCGCCAAGGGATATAAGTACAAGGATAAGGTCATAAGACATTCCATGGTCAAGGTGAGCAGTTAGCGCTTATAACTTAAGATAAAGAGCGCTTAAGATCAAGTTGAAAACGAGAACCGGAGCTTATCCCGTTCTCTGAACCATATATTAGATTATTATTTTGAAAGGAAGTATTTATTATGAGCAAGATTATAGGTATTGATTTAGGTACTACAAATTCATGCGTGGCCGTTATGGAAGGCGGAGAGCCCGCGGTAATTCCGAACCCGGAAGGCAGAAGAACCACCCCTTCGGTCGTCGCTTTTAAGAAGGACGGCGAGAGACTGGTCGGCGACGGCGCCAAGAGACAGGCGATAACGAACCCCGATAAGACGATAAGCTCTATCAAGCGCGATATGGGTACCGACAGAAAGGTCGATATAGACGGCAAGCAGTATACGCCGCAGGAGATCTCGGCGATGATACTCCAGAAGCTGAAGAGCGACGCGGAGAGCTATCTCGGCGAGACGGTAAGCAAGGCGGTAATAACCGTTCCCGCATACTTCAGCGACGCTCAGAGACAGGCGACAAAGGACGCCGGCAAGATCGCGGGACTCGAGGTCCTGAGAATAATCAACGAGCCTACGGCGGCGGCGCTGGCGTACGGACTTGAGAAAGACGTAGACCAGAAGGTAATGGTATACGACTTGGGCGGCGGTACGTTCGACGTATCTATACTGGATATCGCGGACGGCGTGTTTGAAGTTCTGGCTACGAGCGGTAACAACCGCCTCGGCGGCGACGACTTCGACGAGAAGATCATGAACTACCTTGCCGACGAGTTCAAGAAAGAAAACGGCATCGACCTTAGAAACGATAAGATGGCGCTCCAGAGACTTAAGGAAGCGGCGGAGAAAGCTAAAATCGAGCTTTCGGGCATGACTACGACAAACGTCAACCTCCCGTTTATAACGGCGGACGCGAGCGGCCCGAAGCATTTGGATATAACGATAACAAGAGCGCAGTTCGACACGCTGACCGCAGACCTGGTCGAGAAGACGATGGGTCCGTCGAGAAGAGCGCTCAGCGACGCTGGACTCCAGCCGAACCAGATAGATAAGGTTCTGTTGGTCGGCGGTTCGTCGAGGATCCCGGCGGTTCAGGAAGCGGTCAAGAAGCTGATCGGCAAAGAGCCGCATAAGGGCATCAACCCGGACGAATGCGTAGCTATAGGCGCGGCTATCCAGGCGGGCGTGCTGGCCGGCGACGTTGAGGACATAGTCCTGCTCGACGTAACTCCGCTGTCGCTCGGTATCGAGACGATGGGCGGCGTATTTACAAAGCTGATCGAGAGGAACACGACCATACCTACGCAGAAGAGCAACATCTTCTCGACTGCGGCGGACGGTCAGACCAGCGTCGAAGTCCACGTTCTCCAGGGCGAGCGCGAGATGGCGGCCGATAACAAGACGTTAGGAAGATTCAGCCTTACCGATATCCCGCCGGCTCCGAGAGGCGTTCCGCAGATAGAAGTAAGCTTCGATATAGACGCAAACGGTATAGTAAACGTTAAGGCAAAGGATCTGGGAACGGGCAAGGAACAGGCGATCACCATCACCGCAAGCTCGAACCTTTCGGACGCGGATATAGAGAAAGCGGTAAAAGAGGCTGAACAGTATGCTGCAGAGGATAAGAAGAAGAAAGAAGAAGTTGAAGTTCGCAACGCTGCGGATTCAATGGTCTACCAGACCGAGAAAACGCTCGGTGAAGTTGGAGATAAGATCACCGAGGACGAGAAGAAGGGCATTCAGGATGAAGTCGACAAGCTCAAGGAATTGCTGAAAGCTCAGCCTATAGATACAGAAGCGGTCAAGAAGCAGACCGAGGAGGTACAGCAGAAGTTCTATAAGGTCTCCGAAAAACTGTACGCAGCGGCTCAGGCGGAAGCGCAGGCGGCTCAGCAGGCTCAGCAGCAGAATGGTTCGGCGGCGTCAGATAACGACAAAAAGGACGACAACGTAGTTGACGCCGACTACACCGACGTAGACTAAGCTCGATTATCGATATATAAAGTTTTATATTGACAAAAAAGACCGCTCTTTGGCGACATTGGGCGGTCTTAAAGGATTATTGGATAAAAGACAGAGATTTTGTTTAAACCGACAGACGACCGGGTTCGGTCGCGAAAGGATGGTTGTTTATGGCAGATAAAAGAGACTATTACGAGGTGCTTGGGGTAGGCAGGAACGCGACTCCCGAAGAGATAAAAAAAGCATACCGCAAACTTGCGAAGCAAAATCATCCGGATTTGAACCCGAATGATAAAGAGGGCGCGGAGAAGAGATTTAAAGAGGCGACCGAGGCCTACGAGGTGCTCAGCGATCCCGATAAGAAGTCGAGGTACGATCAGTTCGGTCACGCGGGAGTAGATCCGAGAGCGGCGGCCGGCGGCGGAGGCGGCTACGGCGGTTTTGGCGGCGGAGTATACGACGATATCGATTTCGGCGATATATTCAGCAGTTTCTTCGGCGGCGGATTCGGAGGCGGCGGACGCGCGCGCAGCCGCGCCAACGCGCCTGTTCAGGGAGCCGATATCAGGATGAACGTCGATCTGACGTTTGAAGAAGCCTGCTTCGGTACTACCAGAGAGATAACGGTAAACCATTTGGAGAAGTGTAGCGTCTGTAACGGAAACGGCGCGAAGCCGGGCACCGAGCCGGTTACATGTTCGGCCTGCGGCGGTACCGGACAGGAGACGGTAAGACAGTCCACGCCGTTCGGCATGGTTCAGACCACGAGAACCTGCACGGCCTGCGGCGGACGCGGTAAGATCATAAAGGAACCCTGCGCCGCTTGCCGGGGCGAGGGCAGAGCGAGACGCGCCAAGAAGATAAAGGTCAATATCCCGGCGGGCGTAGATTCGGGACGTCAGGTATACGTCAGAGGCGAAGGCGACGCGGGCAAGAACGGAGGCCCCAACGGCGACGTTATCTTGTTTGTTAACGTCAAGCCGCATAAGACGTTCAAACGCGAGGGCGCCGATATATACAGCGACTTTCATATAACCTTTGTACAGGCGACGCTCGGCTGCGAGGTCGTGGTTCCTACCTTAGACGGCGACGTCAAATATACGATACCCGAGGGCACGCAGCCAGGAACGGTGTTCAAGCTCAAAGACCGCGGCGCGTATAAGCTCGGTTCGACCAACAGAGGCGACCAGTACGTTAAAATGATCGTGGAGATCCCGAAAGGAATTACCGATAAGCAGAAGGAGATCCTGCGTCAGTTTGACAACAGCGTCGATCCGTCGAAGTATAAGACGAAGAAGAGTTTTGGAGAAAAATTTAAAGATTTTATGAACGGTTAACGTTTATATGTTATGCCGGGCGATCGATGTGGGTTTTATATCCCGATCGACGCCCGGTTCTTTTTATGCTGATTCTATATTTTCCGGGAAATCAATTTTGGGTCGTTCGCTTCTATTATTCAAACCAAATTTATATTTAAGCGATTGAATAAAAGATAATTATCTGCTATAATAAAACAAATTTGCCGGAACGGCGATATATATGAATATAATTCAAAGATTTGAGGTAAAAATATGGAATGGAAAAAAGTCAAGATAACTACCAATCGGGAGAGCCTGGACGCGCTGAGCGACGAGCTTGCGGGTATTTGGATATATGGGATAGAAATAACCGATAAAGACGATTTTAAGGAATTTCTGGAGAACAACACAAAATACTGGGACTACGTCGACGAAAAGCTTGAAGAGCTGAAAAACGCGGATACGGCGGTTACGCTGTACCTTAGCGAGGACGAGGAGGGCGAAGAGCAGTTTAAGGCGCTGCTGGCTCTGCTGGAGAAGCTAAAAGCGAAAGGCGGTTTCGGCTCGCTTGAGATACAGACCGAGGACGTGCGCGACGAGGATTGGTCGGAGAACTGGAAACAGTATTTCAAACCGCTCGAGATAGGCGAAAAGATACTTATCCAGCCCGAGTGGCAGCCCGCCGAGGAGACGGACAGGATAGTGTTCGTCATAAATCCGGGTATGAGCTTCGGAACCGGTACCCACGACAGCACCCGGTATTGCATAGAGGAAGTCGAAAAATGTCTGAAAAAGGGAGATTCTGTTTTAGATTTAGGCTGCGGCAGCGGGATCTTGTCGATAATCGCCCTGCTGCTTGGCGCCGAGAGGGCGGACGCGGTGGATATCGACCCGAACTGTATAGATACCGCGTATTCAAATTTAGAGCTTAATCACATAGACCGAAGCCGGTATAACGTAGTCGCCGGAGATATAACCGCGGACGCGGAGTTGAGGGCGAGCTTTGGCAAGTATGATTTAGTACTCGCGAATATCGTCGCCGACGTTATAATATCGCTCGCGCCCTACGTTAGGGATTTTATGAAGCCGGACGGTAAGTTTATCTGTTCGGGGATAATAAACGAACGGCGCGCCGAGGTCGAAAAGGCGCTTGAAAGAAGCGGCCTGTTCATAGAGGAGGAGCGCAGTTCGGACGAATGGACGGTAATCAGAGCCTCGGCGAAGGAATAGCTTTGAGCTTCGGGAAGATAGAGCGAATGCCGGATATTATTAAAATCAGATTACAAAATACATGTTCGCTTGAAAAGAATAACGGAAGATGATATACTAATGCATATGTAAGAGGAGAATAGATATGCGCAGGTTTTTTACCGAACCCGAGAATATCTCGGACGGAATGATAGAGATAATCGACGACGCGAGGCATATTACTAACGTACTCAGAATGGAGCCGGGCGATCTGATAGAGGTCTTCGACGGCGGCGGATACGATTATACCGCGGAGCTTGTGGAGATCGACAGCCGCCGGTGCATAGCTAAGATCGTCGGATCTAAGCGGTCGGAGCTCGAACCTGAGATCAAGGCGACGCTGTATCAGGGAATACCGAAATCCGACAAGCTGGATACGATAATCCAAAAAGCGGTCGAGCTCGGCGTGCATAAGATCGTTCCGGTGCGGACGGCGAGATCGGTAGCCAAGATCTCGGACGATAAGCGCGGCGCTCAGAAGATAAGCCGGTATAATAAGATCTCGGTCGAGGCGGCTAAGCAGTGCGGCAGGGGGATCGTACCCGAGGTGCGCGCGCCTATCGATTTTGAGGAAGCGCTGGCCGAGCTTAAGGATTACGATCTGAGTATAATGCCGTACGAGATCTTGGGACACGACGGGGATAAAGGTCTGAGCGGGGTCTTGAAAGCGAATCCTTCCGCAAAGAATATCGCGGTGATAATAGGTCCCGAGGGCGGTTTCGCCGACAGCGAGGCCGAAAAGCTAAAGGACGTCGCCGAGCGGGTGGGTCTGGGCAAAAGGATACTTCGAACCGAGACCGCCGGGAGCGCGTTGCTTGCAATAATAATGTATGAGTACGGCGAAATTTAATGTCGCCTTCGGAGGTCGTTTGACGGGAGACGTAAGGAATTAAATAATTCAGGATTGACGAAAAAGGAGAAAGAAGGAGAATTTGTATGGCTGGAAACAAAAAGAAGAACGGCGAAAAGCTTCGCAGGATGGAGGAGAGACATAACGAGAAGGATCGGCTCACCAACTGGTATATGATAAACCTGACCTGGGGCGCCGTGGCTATGGGCGTGTTGATCTATCTGCAAAACTGCTATAAGACCGCGTCGATAGCGGTTCATATGCAGCTCGTTACATGGATAATGACCGCGGTATTCGCGGCGGCGGCGATAGTTGTGTTCGCGCTTGGAAAAACGAAAGTTATAAAGAATTATTCAAGAGCCAAAAACTACTCGATATTTTTAGCGGTCTGCGCTTTAGCGTCGCTGTGGCTGTCCGTATATAATCCGATCCGCGCGTTCGTCGAGTCTATTATCAATAAATTCGATCCGCTGTTTATGATCAATTCTCACTGGAATATATGGATCCTTATGCTGGGCGTAGGAATCTATCTTGTGGGCGCGTTTATTTATTATCTGATAAAGCTTTATAAGGATTAACGATCCGCAATATAAGAAAAGGGAGTCCGCCGATCGGATTCCCTTTATCTCTTAAAACGTATAATTATTCTTTCTGTACTTGCTGGGGGAGACGCCCATCAGCTTTTTGAACACGTCGCCGAAGTAGTTACTGTCCTTGTATCCGCAGAACCTCGCTATCTCGGTCACTGAATACTGCGTCTCGGCAAGCATGCTCGCGGCCATTTTTATTCGAACGTTGTTTAAGTACTCGTTAAAGCCGAAACCGGTAACCTTTTTGAATTTCTTTGAAAAGTATGTAGGGCTCATGTACGCCATTTTTGATATATCGGCCAGCGTTATCTGCTGGTTGTAGTAGTTGGTGATATATTTGCATACATGCTGGATACGCTCTTCGTGGACGCTTATATCTTCAAACGGCACGATCTTATGGTTTATGCACCTGTCTAAAAATATTATCAGCTCGCTCATGTGCGAATACGAAAGGTATTTGGAGTAAGCGTCGTCGCGGTTGTGCTCCGCGTTAAGCTTATGCAGCAGCGCCTCGAACGCGTATCTTTTAGATACCGGGATACGTATCTTTTTGACGTTAAAACATTCCAGGAACGTCTTTTTGTCCATGTTGTGAGAACATACGATATCCACAAACTCGTCGTTGAAGGTCATAAGATAACGCTCATGATACTTCTCGTTGGATACGGTCGTGGTCAAATGAAGGTCTCCTTTGTTAACAAGTACGACGTCGCCCGCTTCAAGATTATAAAGAGTATGGTTGATAAAATATCTTCTCGTACCGGTCATTAAGTAGTATATCTCGTAATAATCGTGCATATGCGAGTTTTTCATCGCATACGGAGTGTTATATTCGCTTCTCTCGATGTTTATGCAATCGGATTCTAAACCCATTCTCTTACCTCCTTGGAGCCGTTAATCGGAAAAAATCATCACAGCAGCGTTTCATAATCAATATGTCAAAATATCTTTATAATCAAAGACATCGGTAACGTCGGCGAATACCATGCGTTTATATTGATTATAACACATACGTGGCAAAATATCAATAGTTTTTGCAAAAATTACAGTATTATTGCTAAGGAGTGCGGAATTAACGTATTTACATGGTTTTTGGCGGATTTTAAAGAGTTTTAGTTAAATTAACTGTAAATACTCTTAAAAAAACATTTGCAAAATAGATGTACTTTAGTGTATAATAGACAATAGGTTTATTATATTTTAGTTGAATTGAATTGTTATATACACAGACAATTTAACAAGCGATAAATTAATACCCGAGCGAGTTGTAGGAGCGGCCCGAAATTTATAATTCCTGTAAAATTATGCATGGATCAGAAGTATTTTCGATAGCATGCCGAGCGTTTGGGAGAAATGAGTAAACTAATTATTTGGAATATATTTTTTTGGAGGAATTTAAAATGAAAGATTTTATGGACAAAGACTTCATGCTGACCAACGACACCGCGGTAAAGCTCTACCATGAGTTCGCGGCGGATATGCCGATATTCGACTATCATTGCCACCTAAGTCCGCAGATGATGTACGAGGATAAGCCGTTTGACAATATTACGCAGATATTTTTGGGCGGCGATCACTATAAGTGGCGTTACATGCGCTCGTTCGGTTTGGATGAGAAATATATGACCGGCGACGCTCCGGATAAGGACAAGTTTAAGATGTTCTGCAAAGTTCTCCAGTACGCGATAGGCAACCCGCTTTATCATTGGACGCATTTGGAGCTTAAGACTTATTTCGGTATAGATACGATAGTCAGAGAGGATACCGCCGACGAGATATGGGAAAAGGCCAACGCCGTCATCAAGGATACCCAGATGAGCCCGGCCAAGCTTATAAACCAGTCGAACGTCGCCGTGATCTGCACGACCGACGATCCGATAGACAGCCTCGAGTGGCATAAGAAAATAGCCGAAAAGGGTCATATTAAAGCGAAGGTTCTTCCGGCGTTCAGACCCGACTTCATGATCAATATCGACAAGCCTACTTTCGCGGGATACATAGACAAGCTCGCGGCGGTCGCCGGTATGAATATCTCAAGCTACGCGGAATTGATCGACGCGGTATATAAGAGGATAGACTTCTTCCACGAAGCCGGATGCAGGATCTCCGATCACGCATTAGACAGCGTTCCGTACGAGGACGCGACGGAAGCGGAAGTAGACGCAATATTTAAAAAGGCGATGAGCGGCGAGAAGTTGTCGCAGTACGAGACCGACGCTTATAAGAGCATGACGCTCAGAAAGCTGGCTGAGAAATATCACGAGCTCGACTGGACGTTCCAGCTGCATATAGGCGCTCTTAGAAACAACAACACGAGAATGTTCGCAAAGCTCGGAGCGGATACCGGTTTCGATTCGATAAGCGATTACTGCATAGCGGCTCCGCTTTCAAAACTGCTCAATTCTATGGAAGAGAGCGCTAAGCTGCCTAAGACGATACTCTATACCCTAAACCCGAAGGACAACTACGTGCTGGGCACGATGCTGGGCAACTTCCAGGGAACAGAGGTTCCGGGCAAGATCCAGTTCGGTTCCGGCTGGTGGTTCAACGATCAGAGAGACGGCATGACCGAGCAGATGAAGGCGCTGGCGAACCTCGGCGCGCTCGCAAGATTCGTCGGAATGCTCACGGATTCGAGAAGCTTCCTTTCCTATACAAGACACGAATACTTCAGAAGGATCATGTGCAACATATTGGGCGGCTGGGTAGAAAACGGCGAGTTCCCGGCGGATATGGATACGCTTGAGACGATAGTCAAGGGGATCTGCTTCAATAACGCGAAAGAATATTTCGGTATAGAGATTTAACATAGTCGTTATTTTAAAATATTGAGCGCGTAAAGCTATCAGGCGGACGGCGAAAAGCGTTCTCAGATCCGGATCAAGATCGCGGCCGCGTATTTAGCCGTCTACGGAGCCGGCATACTCGCCCGGTAGTTATAAATACGTATTGAAAGATCGTATGAAGGTTTAACATAAATATGATATAAATTAAACATAAGCGTTAAATGAAATATATAATATAATTTTAGCTCCGCGTCCGTATACGGTAAACGCGGCGCGGACAGATATAAAAATATAATGAAAGGCGAGGACAAAGCTATGGATTTTATTCAACCTAAAAACGAATACGACTTGATTACGATGGGCGAGGTAATGCTCAGACTTTCGCCGCCGGGAACGGATAAGATTTCACAGAGTTATTCGTTTGATAAAAAAGCCGGCGGCGCGGAGCTGAACGTAGCGTCCGGCTCGGCGATCCTGGGAATACGCAGCGCGCTGATAACAAAGATACCAGAGAGCAAGATCGGGCATTTTGTTAAAAACATGATCCGCTACGGAAACGTAAGCGACGATTACATAGTATACGATCACTCGAAGCAGGCGAGACTGGGTATTTATTACTATGAGACCGGAGCGTATCCGAGAAAATCGTCGGTCATCTACGACAGAGCCAACGCTTCTATCACAACGCTGACCCTCGACGAGATCGACCCGTCGGTATACGGCAAGACGCGAGTTTTCCACGTCAGCGGCATAACGCTGGCTCTCGGCGAAGGCATAAGAAAGACCACGCTTGAAGTTATCAAGAAGTTCAAAGAGGCCGGAGCGGCTATATCGTTCGATATAAATTACCGCGCTTCGCTGTGGGACGAGGATACGGCGCGTTCGGTCGTCGAGTCCATCTTCCCGTACGTGGACATCCTGTTCGTATCGGAGGAGACGTCGCGCAGGATGCTCAGAAAGACCGGCGAGCTTGAAGATATAATGAAGAGCTATTGCGCCGACTACGGCTGCAAGGTTGTGGCTACGACGAGACGCGAGGCGATCAGCCCAAAGATACATAACTTCAGCTCAAAGATCTACTACGACGGTAATTTCTACGAGGAGAAGCCGTATAAGAATATCGAGGTAGTCGACCGCGTCGGCAGCGGCGATGCGTACCTTGCGGGAACCTTGTTCGGTATGCTTAAGTACGGCGATATACAAAGAGCGCTCGAATACGGCAACGCGATGTCGGCCGTTAAGAATACCGTGCTCGGAGATATGTCCTGCAGCAGCTTGAGCGAGATAGACAGCGTAATAAAGGCGCATAAGGCCGAAGGCGTGCAGGATGAGATGAACCGATAAAATTCGTAAGGTTATTTTGGGGGAATTAAAATAAGATATTTTGACCGGACGTCCGGGCTTTGCGGCTTGGCGTCCGGAGCCTGTTATTATGAGACGTGGTTCAAACGATAATATGCGCTTTTGATTTATGATTTGAATATTTGTTTGTTTGGATAAACGTTTGTATCATGGTTAAAATCGATATTCAGGGAATTAGGAGTTTTTGAGATAGTCGTATAACATAGCGGCGCGAGCCTGTTATATACGTAATTTTATAAAAGAGGTGAAATATATGAGGAAAAAGCTGGTAAGCTTAGCCGTGTCGGCGGCTATGTTGGTTACAAGTATGTCGGTTCCGGTTTTCGCAAACGGGGACTCGGGCGCAGCCGAGCTTTCGTCCGATACCAGCGCCGTAATAGCGTTCGAGGGCGCCGAAGGCGGCGGAATGTACACCGAGGGCGCGAGGGGCGCTTTAAACGGCGGAGAGAAGATAGAGGTCTATCACGTCACCAGTCTGGCCGACAGCGGAGCGGGCACGTTCAGAGACGCGGTGTCCAGAGGAAATCGAATAGTAGTGTTCGACGTCTCCGGATATATAGACTTAGATACTAACGTATCCATAACGCACGATAATATGACCATTTTAGGTCAGACCGCGCCGGGCGACGGAGTCTGCTTCAGAGGCAATAACATTAAAGTAGGCGCGAATAACGTTATACTTAGATATTTAAGGTTCAGAGTCGGCGATAAGCTGGCAAACGGCGACGATACCAGAGCGCAGGACGGTCTCGAGATCACCGATAATTGTCAGAATGTGATCATAGACCATTGCAGCGTGACCTGGGGAACGGACGAGAACCTTTCGGCGTACGCGGTCAAAGACGTTACTGTTCAGTGGAGCCTTATAGCCGAGGCGCTCAATATGTCGGTTCACGACAAGGGCGAGCACAGCTACGCGGGCATCTGGGGCGGCGTGAACCTCAGCGTGCATCATAACCTGATCGCGACGCATAAGAGCAGAAATCCTAAGGTCGGAACGTCAGAGACCGTGGCTATGACTGAAGGCTACACCGACGATCAGACGCTGGTCGATATGCGCAACAACGTTATATATAACTGGGGCGACAAGGCCGGTTACGGTTCGGAGAACGGAGCTAAGACATACTTGATCAACAACGTATACAAGCCGGGTCCTTCGACTCCTTCGGGAAAACGCGCGAGAATATTCGAGCTCAGCGTCGGCAATAAGTATCAGACCGACTACCTCGGCAGCGTGTACGCGGAAGGTAATCAGATAATGGTAGGCGCGGACGATCCGGACTACACAGACGCGCAGATAGTAAATCAGGATAATTGGCAGGACGACAGACATATAGGCGTATATGTAGATACCGGTATCTATAACAGATATGGCGGAAATTACAATTATGATATAAAGATCGAGGAACCGGACGATCAGTACCGGGAATATGAAAGGAATTACCCGATCGATACCGACGAGACGAGCGAGGTATTCGACAAGGTGGTAAACGGCGCGGGAGCGACGCTGCCGGTCAGAGACGACGTTGATATGAGGATAGTAAACAACGTGATAAACGGTACGGCTCCGAACATGGACGGCGACGGAGTGAACGACAGCATAGGCTTGTTGGATTCGCCGGCCGACGTCACGGATGAATACGGAAGCGGAGTAGAATGCGACGGCAGAGGCTATCCGGTAATCGAAACGGTTACAAGAGACGTCTCCGAGGATCTGGATAACGACGGTATACCAAACGTTTGGGAGGATAGGATGGGTCTCGACAGCGGCAACCCGAACGATTCCACAAATATCTCTCCCAGGGGCTATACCTGGCTCGAAGAATATGTGGAAGAGGTTATCAATAAGCAGAACGGCGACGCGTTCTCCGCTGCGATCGACGCGACCGACGATTATGTTACGGCGGGTTCCGCGGTAGAGATCTCGATTCAGAATATGCCCGCCGACGTAGTGAAAGCGGAGCTGTATTCGGACGTTGACGACTATCTCGGCGACGTCGAAATAAACGGCGGCGAAGGAACGTCTATAACGGATTACAGCGGCGGCGTAGTCACGGTAGAGCGCGGAGGTTACGAGGGCGAGATGACGGCGGTGGTCGCCGGATATAACGCCGACAGAACATTGGCTGATATTAAATACGCGGCAATACCGAGCGGTGAAAACAGCGTCGAAGTTGGAGAGGTGACGGCGGACACCGTTAGAGTTTTCCTGTGGAATAATATCGCCGATATGATCCCTCTGTGCGGCGAGTATAAGAGCGATATAACGCTCGGCGCAGGCGAGAACAATATCGTAGCCAAACTCATAAAGTCGGACGGTTCGTACGAACTCACGTCAAATAAGACGATATACGTGACCGGAAACACGACCGATCCTAATTGGACGGGCGCCGAGAACACATATGACGGGAACGAATACGCGCTCGTTCCGGGTCAAGAACTGACGCAGAGCGCGGACGGAGATTTCCAGTATTTTGCTCAGTTAAGTTCTATGAGCAATACGGATACCGGAACAACCGCGTATATCGGTTACGGAGATCTTGGCGTAGGAATCAGATATAACCAAGATCATCAGGCCGAGGTCGTTTATAAGACCGGCGCCGGCGGCGAATATCAGGCGGCGGCAGATCTGCCGTACGGCGCCGACGAATACAGCATGTTTAGAATAGTCAAGAGCGGCGTGAACGTTAAGCTATACGCAGGAAGAAGCCTGGCCGAATGGACCGAGATCGCCGATCTGGCGTATTCGGGCGGAAGCGCTGCGGTCGTCGGCGTAAGCTCGGAAGACGCGAACGAGATGGCGGTCGTTAAATTCGACAGTCTTAGGATAGTTACGGAGGAGAGCAATCCTTCAATAGATATCACGAATGTGGAGAACAACTCAAGGCTCGATTTCAATACGACTCTAAGCGTCGACGTAACTCCGGATATAGGCGGGATAACCGAGATCTGGGTCTACTTAAACGACGACGTCATAGAGAGCATAACCTACGATGAGCCTATAACGTCGGAGAGGACGATAACCATACCTCTTTCGTTCGCGACAGTCGACGCGGGAACCTTAAGAGTTATGTGCTTCGACGAAAATCTCGGTTCGGCCGAGTCTTCAAGAGAGGTGTCCGTGTCTCAGGATATCGCTCCGTGGCAGATCGCCGACATAGGTATGTCCGAGACGGATACGAAAACGTACGTTTCGATGACTCAGGATTATACGGCTAAGATATATACCGCGGACGGAGAGATCGGCGGAACGAGCGATAAATTCGGTTATATGTATCAACAGTTTAGCGGCGACGCAAGAATGTATTACAGAGTTAGACTGAGCGCAAGTTCGCAGATAGGCGCGGTTCTTAAACCCGATCTCGACGCGGATGGAATAACTTACTATTTCGGAGTGAACGCGGACGGAGATTCGAGAAGATATCAGCTGATGGCGAGAGACAGCGCCGGCGGCGAGATGAGAGTGCTCCAGGACTTCACCGATCAGATAGGCGTATCGGATAACAAACTGTTTATATTTGAAAAGACCGGGGACGCTATAAATATTTACCAGTCGCAGAATAACGCGGCGGGCTATTACAAAGAGAACGAACTGCTCTATTCGCTCGACTGCCAAGGAATAGGCGATATGTATTATATGGGCTTTGGAGCGGTCAATACAAACGGCATCAACAGTGGAGTAAACGCAGGCGACGTCGGCTGGTTAGTATTGGACGAGTTCAGCGCCGATAATATGGACGCGTATACCTGGAGCTTGGATCATGGTCTCGACTTCGGATGGCAGTCGCAGAATTCGACCATGCTCATGCCCGAGTGGAGCGAAGAGGCGATCGGCGGTAACGACACGGGTAAGCTTGTGATACGGCCCGACAGCGATTATTCGGCGGACACATATATTTTCCGCGAATATCTGCCGGCTGAAGATATGACTCCTATAATAGACTATTCGTACGATATATTCATAAGCGGCGACGACAGCGGCGTCAACACGTATCTGCAAACCCGATCGGGAGATACTGCGTTTAAGGTAAGCTTCGAGGACGAGGGCGACGACGGCAGAAACATATATATCGCCGATCAAAAAATCGAGAACGCGTCCTTTGATACGGGTAAGTGGTACACCGTAAGAATTGTCAGCGATCAGGGTATAGACGCTGGTTTAGCGGATATAACGATAAGCGAGACCGGCGGAGAGACTGTAGCCGAGGTCGAAGATTGCGCGAGCGTGACGTTCAGGACTCAGAACAATATCGAAAAGAGAGTACCTGTGACCAACGGTATGTTCTTCGAGGCAATGTCTGGCAAATCGGGAACCTATTATATAGATAATATAAGCGTAAGTCAGATTCCGTCCGAATTTACGGTGGAGACCGTAGGCCGGGATATATGGAAATTCGACGGCTTGTTCGGAGCTCCGGCAAACAGCCCTGTGACCGGACAATTAAGCGGCGAGACGATGACTACGATAGGAAGTATCACAACGCAGGAGGATAGCAGGACGATCGACGGCGAAAGCTTTAATTATTGCATCAGACCGGATAATGGAAGCGTGAATTCGAACTGTCTCAAATTCAACGTCCCGGCGGGAGATACGACGATACGGGTTTACGCCGCGTCGGCAAGTTCGTCTCAGGCGAGAACGCTCGTGGTAAACGACGACGGCGTTGCGAACAACCTGTCTATCCAGGAGCGCGGCGTTTACGAATATAACAGAAGCGGCGACGAGGGTGAGATAACGATCTACGTCTTGGCCGGAATAAGGATATACGGCGTAGCTTATGAGACTACTCGGATAGTAGGTCAAGATTAAAAAATAAGAAAATTAGGGTAATAACCGGGCGGGAGTCTTTTGCGCTCTCGTCCGGCTTCCGAAACTTTACTTTTGGCCGTCGCGTAGCCGCCGGGCAAATATTAATAAGGAAAAATGCATAAAATCTTGCGGTAAAATTTATTTAATATTTTTGAAAGCGCTTTGTAATATAAGCGCTATACAGGAAATGTACCTGCAAAGATGTGATTTTCGGTTAAAAAAGTTGCGGCGTTTTACATATTTTAGAAAATTAATTAAAAATCAAACAAGAGTTAAAAATCAAACAAAACATTATAAAACTGTAAAGTTGTACAGGTAAATTGCTATGACAGCGCAAAAAATTTGTAAAATGCGAATAAAATAAGGTTTTATTGTGTTATTAACATAAAATGAATAAAATATATTGATTTTTTTATGCAAAACTAATATAATAGATGTATAAAATATATTAAAAAATTTGGGCGGGACAGTTCAAATTATACAAAACCATAAGAATGGGAGGAGATCGACTTGAAAAAAGCTGTTGCAGAGAAAAATGTAAAAACTAACAGCTCTCCCGCGCTTGCTGCGGAGAAGAAAAAAGGCAATTGGTTTTCGAGAGAATGCAGTAAATTTAGAAAAGGAAAATTTTTAGTATTATTGATGATACCCGGAATTATATACTATATAATTTTCCATTATGGTCCTATATATGGACTGTTGACGGCGTTTAAAGATTACAAGCCGAGATTAGGTATACTGGGAAGTCCGTGGGCTGATAATTACGGGTTTGCGGAATTTATAAGATTTTTCACGATACCTGATGTCTGGAACTACATATGGAACACAATCGTGCTTAGCGTATTGAATATAGTTTGGTTGTTTCCGTTGGCAATTATCTTGGCTCTGTTTATTAACGAATTGAGAAGCGTAACGTTTAAAAAAGTAGTTCAGACAATATCTTATTTGCCGCACTTTGTGTCGGTTGCGGCTGTAGCGGGTATGATTACGCTGTTCTGTACGTCTCAGCAGACGTCGGTTGACGCGGGAAGTTATGCAAACGAGGGTATAATCAATCAGTTCTTGCTTTCACTCGGACTTATTGATCAAGGTATTCCATTTTTGTCGAGAACAGAATGGTTCAGAACTATATATACGGCCTCAGGCGTATGGCAAAGCGTAGGCTGGAGCGCAATTATATATATAGCTGCTCTTTCGGGCGTTGACCAGGAATTGTACGAAGCCGCTACGATTGACGGCGCAAGCAGAGTTCAGAAGATGTGGCATATATCTGTCCAGCTTATAAAACCGACGATAGTAATACTTCTTATCATGCAGATCGGTAAGATAATGTCGCTGGGAGCCGACAAAGCTTTGTTGCTGCAACAGCCTGCAACGTATGAACACTCCCAGATACTCAGTACATACATATATAACCAGGGTCTTAACCAAGGTGAGATATCATATTCAACCGCGGTTGGATTGTTCAACTCATTGCTCAACGTTATACTTGTATGTATAGCAAACTTTATTTCGAGAAAACTTACAGATACAGGTTTATGGTAAGAGAGGAGGATAATTAATAATGGTAAAAGATACATCAGTTTCATCAGTTATTCTCGATATTGTAATATATGTCGTTTTAATATTATTGATGATTGTAACGCTATATCCTATTATATATATACTATCCGTTTCGCTTTCGAGTCAGGCAGCGTATGAAGCGGGAGAAGTTGTTTTGTGGCCGGTTGGTATCAACCTGGAGGCATATAAAGAGGTCTTGACGGGTGGAACCGTTCCGATGTCGTTTTTGCAGGCGGTAATTAATACGTTGCTATATACTGTTATTTCACTGTTTATGACAACTACGCTTGCGTATCCGCTTTCGAGGTCAAAGGATAGGGTGCCGTTTCACGGTTTTATAACAAAGTTGGTCGTGTTCACGATGTTCTTCACAGCCGGCATGATACCTATGTATTTGATAGTGCAGAAAGTCGGTTTGCTTAACACAAGATGGGCGCTTATAATCCCGGTCGCTATCACGACCTACAACTTGGTCGTCATGAGATCGTTCTTCGAGAGCGTTCCGGTAGAGCTTGAGGAAGCGGCGTTTATAGACGGCGCTAACGAGATAACGATATTTGCAAAGATAATACTCCCGCTTTCCAAAGCGGCGCTTGCGACGGTAGGTTTGTTCTACGCGGTCAGCCAGTGGAACCAGTGGTTCAACGCTATGCTGTACCTGAGCGACAGAGTAAGCGAATTATATCCGTTGCAATACATAATAAGGCAGATAATCATGGAGAATCAGATCGCGGCGGAGGCTGCGGCTGCCGGAGAGCTTACGCAGGTTCAGACAAGTACCGTACAGCTTAAGTACGCTACGCTGTTCGTATCGATAGTTCCAATGCTTTGCGTATATCCGTTTATACAAAAATACTTTGTTAAAGGCGTTATGGTTGGTTCTGTTAAGGGTTAATATAATATGATAACAGGAGGTAAATCATGAAAAATTTGAAAAGAAAAGGCCTTATGGCCGCTGCGCTCGCGGGAGTTTTCGCCGCTTCAACATTGCTGACGTCGTGCAGCAGCGTGAACAGAGAATCGTATGTAAACGACGAGGGCGAGACCATCTACACATATTATTTTAATATGTATACTCAGGATAACACGGAGTATAAAGAAGGTCAGGATACCGTATTCGCGAATCTGCTCAGAGATAAGTTCCATGTAGAGTTCGAATATGAAAGAATCCCGAGAGGCGACTGGGAGACAAAGACAAATTTGGCTTATGCTACCGGTAACGAGGCGGATGTAACTACGGGCGGTAAAGAGCCGCAGTATAAGAAATGGGCTAACGAGGGCTATCTTGAAGCTATACCTGAGGAGTACTATACAGGCGACGACGCGATCTTAAAGGATTGGGCAAATCTTTGGACCCCTGACGAATTTGAACGGGTTCTTGAGCTTGCCAAAAGTCCGGACGGAAATCTTTACTATCTGCCGAGTAAGAGGCAGGAAAAAGTCCAGATGTGTTGGCTTTACAGACAGGATGTATTTGAACAGCTGGGTCTGGAGTTCCCGCAGACGATTGACGAGTTGTATGATGTTTGTATGCAGCTTAAGCAGGCTTATCCCGACAAGATCATAATTTCGTCTAACGGACAGGAACTTTCATCTCTTACAGGATTTTTCCAGGCGTATTGGATTCCGGAACTTGTTATGACGGAGCATTCTTATGTTGATCCGGTTACAGGCGAATATGTTCCGTATGCGCTAACGACGGACAATGCAAGAGAGATGTATAAGACTATCAAGAAGTTCTCCGACGCCGGTTTGATTGACCGCGAGATACTTACTATGGATAAGGACATGTTTTCTACACGTCTTGCGCAGGATAACTGTTTTATAACATATAACTATGTATATAATACAGAAGATTTCACCAAGAAGACTAATGCTACGAATGCAAACAAAGGCGGAATTTGGACTTGGTCCGGCGATATGATAACCGCGTTCCCGGAAAAGGGTACTATCTATAAGAGAGACCCGCTGTATTCTAACTGGGGTCCGGCGTTTAGCGTAGGTATATCCGATGACAAGGACAGATACGAAGCTCTGCTTAAGACGTTCAACTGGTTTGCAACAGAAGAAGGTCAGATGTTTATGACGTACGGTGTCGAGGGCGACAGCTTTGAATATGACGAGAACGGTGTTCCTCATATCTTAGACGGCTGGTACGACGAGAGCGACCCCAATTCTGATAAGGATACTGAGAAGAATTTCTCGACAGAGTACGGTTCGTTCAGCTCGCAGTTTGCTAAGGAAGAGAATATGTTTAACGCAATTAGAGGTGATGTAATAGAAGAATTGTGGGCTGCATACCAGGCTCATGACAACTATTACTACTTCGAGCAGATCCCGATGAGATACACTGAGGATGAACAGACAAGATATTCAGATTTGGAAGTAGCTCTTAATGCAAAACGTAACGAGTATCTGCAGAGATTCTTCTCTGGCGACGTAGATCCTAACAACGACGCTGATTGGAATCAGTATATCAGTGATATGAAGAAAGTCGGTTTGGATGAATTCTGCGAATTGCAGACGACTGTATACGAGAGAACGCAGGCCGAGATAGCTGATGAAGACGCTGAGAATTCAAGCGAAGCGCAGACTGATACAGCTGCGGCGGAATAAGGTTTAAGGTCGATTGACTCAAAACTGAATATGCGACAACGGCTGCCAAATTCAAATTTGGCAGCCTTTTAAATTTTCGCATGGAATATTAGCGATTTATAAATCTGCAAATTGAGGATCCCAGACGCGTTAAAATTGAAATATAGAGCCGGTATAGCGGGATCTCAAAATGGGCGGAAAAGATTTGTTCGCCTATATTAGGCGGGATAGGAAGACGAGCGCAGCTTGTACGTTCTTTCTCACATTAAAGAAAAATCTAAAATATAAAGCGTAAGATTAGAGGAGGATATACTTTAAAGTATTATCCAATATCAGCTCCGACTAATTAAAATTATATTATTTAAACCTATGTAAAATTATCATATTACTGAAAATTTGCCACAAATTTTATGAAAATTTACGAAATACTATAATAGTGAGAGCGCGGCATAAAAGACGTTTAAGGAATATAAGGGAATAAATTTTACTAAAAACGAGAATTATAATTAAAATAATTCGTCGAAGATTATAAAAAGCAGGCGCGGTTAGCTCCGACATTCATGCAAATACCAAAAAAACAGACTAAACAAGAACTGCGAGGTAAAATAAGTGAATATTTATGTACGACAAGACTATAAAACTGTAGCTGAAGCATTGCAATCGGCTCAAGATGGGGATATAATAATTATACCGTCGGGAATTTATTACGAAAAGCTGACGGTGGACAAGAAAAACATAAAGCTGATAGGCGAGGGTTTTGTTACGCTGACTTACGACGCGGCCTCGGGCAATATTTCAGTTACCGGCGAGAAATACGATACCTTTTCTTCGCCGACGGTTACCATAACCGAAGAGGCGGCCGGATTTGTCGCCGAGAACATAACGTTTGAGAACAGCTATAATCGGATAGATCCGGACAGAAAAGTGACGCAGGCGGTCGCGGTAAGCTGCGGAGCCGACGCGGTGTTTAATAACTGTAACTTTCTCGGCTGTCAGGATACGCTGTATGTGCACGGCGGCTCGAAGCAGTATTTTTACGATTGCTACATAGAGGGTTCGGTCGATTTCATATTCGGCGACGCGACGGCGCTGTTCGACGAATGCGATATAAATTGTATAAGGAGCAAATCTTATATTACGGCCGCGTCCACCCCGGAGAATAATCGGGCGGGGTTGGTGTTTTATAACTGTTATATCGGCGCGAATCCGGGCTGTGAGAACATCTATCTTGGCAGGCCGTGGCGCGCCCATACAGAGGGCGTGAAATCGCATACCGCGTTTATCGAATGTACCTATAATTTCGACTGCGCGCCGGAAGGCTGGCTGTCGTGGCATGTGGAGCCGGGAGAAGAAGCGGAGAATATCCGTTACGAGGAATACGGCGCCGCCGATCTGCACGGGAATCCGGTAGACGTCGAAAATCGGGCGCCATGGTCGAAACAGTTGAGTAAAGACGAGGCGGAAGCGCTTATGGGATATATGGGAAGTCTTGCAAAGCTCGGCGATCCGGACTAAAAATGGAGCCGCAAGGAATTTAGGGCGCCTATCGAGTCAGATCCGGCGCGTCCCGGAGCGGAGATAAGCTTAGGATTCATGCATACGGATCATAGGCGGCGAATAGACGGCTTAAGCGCGTATAAACTAACTTTTGCTTTAAAAAAATATGCGGTTGGATTTAAGATTTATATTGCTTAAGCGGTCTTTTAAAGGTAAAATATTAGTTAAGAAATATTTAAGAAATATATTGAAATATAAATGAACTTATAATAAAAAATTTAAAGCGTATAGAACAGGAATAAGGGGGAATGACAAATGCAAGGTATTTCTACAGTGTTTGACGTTACAAATTATGGGGTTATAGGAGACGGAGTAACTAATAATACTGCAAAGATCGCCGAGGTCATAGCTTTGGCGGAGAGTAAGAACGGAGGAACGATATACTTCCCTCCCGGCGAATATGTGACGGGTACGATAGAGCTCAAAAGCAATATGACCTTGTATCTCGAAGGCGGCTGCACTATATTAGGCAGCGAAAGACCTGAGGATTATCCGATGATAACCAAGGAGATACTGCCCGGGTACAACCGAGAAGGACATTCGGGACTTGTTAAGGCGTTTAAGGCGAAGAACGTAACGATAACCGGCCGCGGAACTCTCGACGGCAGAGGCTATAACTGGTGGGATCATCCGGAGAACGAGCATCGTCCGAGAGCCGTTCAGCCGATACTTTGCGAAAACGTAAGGATCAGCGGGATCACTATAATCAATTCAGCGATGTGGACCGTTCACCCCATATGCTGCACGAACGTCACGATCGACGGGATAACGATTAATAATCCGGCGAACTCGCCGAACACGGACGGCATCAATCCTGAGAGCTGTTCGTTCGTACATATCAGCAATTGCCATGTAGACGTCGGCGACGACTGCGTAACAATCAAGTCGGGTACGGAAGACGACGATCTTCAGAAGCAGTATCCGTGCGAGAATATTACGGTCACCAACTGCACCATGTACAGCGGTCACGGCGGAGTCGTAATAGGCAGCGAGATGTCCGGCGGAGTTAAGAACGTAACGATATCCAACTGCGTGTTTAACGGCACGGACCGCGGTATCCGCATAAAGACGAGACGTAAGAGGGGCGGCAGCGTCGAGGATATCAGAGTTTGCAACATAATGATGACAAACGTATTTTCCCCGCTGACGATAAACGGCTACTATAAGTGCGGCGGCACGGATCCCAACGACATGTCGTTGTTCTCGCTCGACCCGCTTCCGGTAAACGACAAGACTCCGGTGTTTAAGAACATATACATCAGTAATCTGACCGCAAGAGACGTTAAGTGCGCGGCCGGTTATATCTACGGAATTCCGGAAGCCCCGGTGAAGAGCTTGCATATAGATAACTTCGTATGCGAAATGAGCCCGAGCGGTCACGACGTCAAGAGACAGCCGATAATGGCGTATCACGTCGAGCCTTGCGCGGGCATGGGCTTCTACTGCGCTAACATGGAGGACGTATGCTTCAATAATATCCATATCAAGGCGTACGACGGACCTTCGATAATAATAGAGAGATCGAACCTCGTAAAGGTCGGCGGTCTCACCTCGGAGGGAGATAATACGGCCGTTAAACTGAGCAGGTCCAAGAATATATTTGTAAATAATTCCATGATAAACCCGGATGCGGAGACGTTTATCGAGACCGACGCGGAGTCGAGCGAGACGCTTCATACCAGCGGCATATCATACGACGAGAGCAGACAGACCGAGGTTAAAGTAGTAGAGTAAAATAAAGTTTATCAATGATTGAGATTTAAGATCTAACATAAAGAAAGGGGCTATGTAAAGATGGAAAGATTAAAGAGAACCGAACCGTGTAAGCTTAAGGAGAAGGTACTCCAGTTCGGAGAGGGCAATTTCTTAAGAGGCTTTGTAGATTGGATGATCGATAAGCTGAATAAGGAAATGGATTGGAACGGCGGAGTAGTACTCGTTCAGCCGCTGGCTCAGGGACTTGTTCCTATGATCAACGAGCAGGACGGATTGTATACGCTGTATCTGAGAGGTTTGCAAAACGGCGAGAAAGTCGAAGAGACGCGAGTAGTCGAGTGCGTAACGCGCGGGATCAATCCTTACGAAAATACGGACGAATTCTTTGAATGCGCTAAAAACCCGGATCTGAGATTCATCGTCTCCAACACGACGGAAGCCGGGATCGAGTATAAGCCGAACCAGGGCGCGGACGATTTTGCGGGAACGACATTCCCGGGACGTCTCACCATGTTTATGAAAGCGAGATACGACGCGGGTCTTCCGGGATTTATACTGCTGCCCTGCGAGCTTATAGACAAGAACGGCGACTGCCTTAAGGAATGCGTGCTAAAGTACGCGGCGGATTTCGGTTACGGTCAGGACTTTGCGGATTGGGTCGAGAAAGAAAACCACTTTACAAACACCCTGGTCGATCGCATAGTTACAGGCTATCCGAGAGATACCGCTAAGGAGATGGAAGAGCAGTACGGCTATCTTGACAACGTGATAGATACGGCGGAGATATTCCACCTGTGGGTAATAGAAGGCGACAAAGAACTCGCGAAGGAGATCCCGTTCGATAAGATCGGCCTCAACGTGCTATGGACGGACGACGTCACGCCTTATAAGAAGAGAAAGGTAAGAATACTTAACGGCGCGCATACGATGATGGTCCTCGCCGCGCATTTGGCGGGTCTTGAGACCGTTAAAGAGGCGATGGACGACGAACTCGTATTCTCGTTTATGAAACAGGGCTTGTTTGAAGAGATAATCCCGACGCTCGATCTTCCTAAGGACGAGCTTGAGCAGTTCGCGAACGACGTCATTGAAAGATTTAAGAATCCTTTCATCAAACACTACCTGCTCAGTATAGCGCTGAACTCCGTATCTAAGTATCAGGTAAGAGTTCTGCCGTCGGTTCTTGAATACATAAAACAGCATAACGAGGAGCCGAAACGCCTTGTGTTCTCGCTCGCGGCGCTGATCGCGTTCTACAGAACCGACGCGGCTAACGACAACCCGGACGTAATGGAGTTCATGAAGACCGCGTCCACAGGCGATATCCTCGCAAAGACCGAGTATTGGGGAACCGACCTCTCATTCCTCAAGCCGAGCATAGACAAATACCTCGAAGCTATCGACAGCAAGGGTATCCGCGAAGCTATGAAAGAAGTAGTGGAATAATTAGAAGCGTAATTAATAGAAGTTAGGAACGGGAGATCGGCGAGCGGACGCGAGACGGCGCGGCTAAAGCACCGTCTCAGCCGAGGAATGGGACCTTTGTTTGTATACGGTTTTCGAGACAGGATAAACATAGGAGTTAGGATAACAGAATTTAGGGGTTGCGATATAATCCATCGTTTTAACGCCTGAGCCGCCGCCCATGCGAAATACTCTGTTTTCCTATCGCGGCCGTGAAGCCGTATAAACGACTAAAGCGGCCGCATACGTTCCTAATCGCTAATTGCTAATCACTAATCTCTACGTTAAGGAGGAGAGCTAATGAGACAATTACAAATACATCCGGACGATAACGTCGTCGTAAACGTCGGCGGCGAGTATAACGGACATAAGACCGCTATCAGAGACATCAAGGCCGGCGAGAATATCATAAAATACGGATATCCTATAGGCCACGCGATATGCGATATAAAAAAGGGAGAGCACGTACATACGCACAACATCAAGACCAACCTGAGCGGGATACTCGAGTATAAATACGAGCCGCAGCTCAAAGGGGAGACGAAGGCCGAGGATAAGATGTACTTCGACGGCTTTGTGCGCGAGGACGGCTCCGTAGGTATAAGAAACGAGATCTGGATCGTGAACACCGTCGGCTGTATAAATATGACGTCGAAGAAATTGGCCGAAGAGGCGAACAAGCTGTACGCGGGACGCACGGACGGGATATTCAACTTCGTCCACCCATTCGGCTGTTCTCAGCTCGGCGAGGATCAGGCGACTACCCAGCATATATTAAAAGGATTGGTAAATCATCCGAACGCGGCCGGAGTTTTGGTCCTCGGTCTGGGCTGCGAGAATAACAATATTCCGGTGTTTAAAGAAGTTTTGGGCGATTATAATCCCGATAGAGTCAAATTCATGTCCACTCAGGAGTACGATAACGAGATCGAGGAGGGACTTAAGCTCATCGGCGAACTGGTCGAGTACGCCGAGCGGTTCAAGAGAGAAAAATGCGACGCGTCCAAGCTGGTCGTGGGTCTAAAATGCGGCGGAAGCGACGGTTTCTCCGGACTTACCGCAAACCCGCTGATCGGGCGTTTTTCGGATATACTGATCTCGCACGGCGGAAGCACGATACTCACCGAGGTTCCCGAGATGTTCGGCGCGGAGACTCTGCTTATGAACAGATGCCGCGATAAGGAGACGTTCGATAAGACCGTCGATCTGATAAATAATTTTAAGGATTACTTTATGCGCCACAACCAGGTGGTATACGAAAACCCGTCGCCCGGAAATAAGAAGGGCGGCATAACGACGCTCGAGGATAAATCCCTCGGCTGCGTTCAAAAGAGCGGAAGTTCGGACGTCGTGGACGTTATCCAAATAGGCGATCACGTCGTCAAGCAGGGGCTCAACCTGCTGACCGGACCCGGAAACGACATAGTGGCGGTCACCAACCTCACGGCGTCGGGCTGTCATATGATACTGTTCTCGACGGGACGCGGAACGCCGGTCGGCGCGCCGGTTCCGACCGTTAAGATATCGAGCAACACCGATCTTTACAATCGCAAGCCGCACTGGATAGACTTTAACGCGGGACCGATCGTCGAGGGAGCCGATCTGAGCGGCGATCTGGCACAGTATGTGCTCGAGGTCGCAAGCGGAAAACAGACCAACAACGAAAAGAACGGTTACAGAGAAATATCGATCTTTAAAGACGGCGTTGTGCTTTAGCGTTTTGGCGCCGGGAATAACGCCGCGGAAGCGGTCGATAACGGATTGAGATATAAAGCTGCCGGGAGGCGGATCAGTCTCCGCAACGGCGGCTTTTATATTTGTTCGGCAAACGCCCGGAACCTTATTTAAAAACGCGCGGATACGGCCGCTTTGCGGACGTCTGTTTATTTTGTGAGCGGTGAAAAAAATATATCGATTTCATTGACAAGATTTATCTAAACTGATATACTTTATGTGAAAGTTAGATTATAATATAATCGCTTTTATAGCTTAAAATTGTACAAAAAGTTGCAAAGAGAAAAGAGAAAGGAAGAAATGCGATGAATAGGACAGAAGGCAAATGGATAGCTGATTTGGGCGACGGAACGTATAAAAATCCGATACTTTACGGGGATTATTCCGATCCCGACGTGATCAGGGTAGGCGACGATTTTTATATGACGGCCTCTACGTTTACATATGTGCCGGGATTGCCGATCCTGCATTCCAAGGATCTGGTAAACTGGGAACTGATCAATTACGCTGTGAAAAAACTCCCGGACAGATATAACGTTCCGGTGCACGGCTGCGGCGTTTGGGCGCCGGCGATAAGATACAACGACGGCAAGTTTTATATCTACTACGGCGATCCGGATATAGGTATATTCATGACCTATACCGAAGATATATACGGCGAATGGAGCGACCTGATCCTTGTTAAGGAAGCGGTGGGTATAATCGACACCTGCCCTATCTGGGACGACGACGACAAGGCGTATATAGTCCACGGCTATGCGAACAGCCGCTGCGGGATAAAGAGTCATCTTGCGGTATGCGAAATGACCTGGGATGGTACAAAGGCTATAAGCGAAGATAAAATAATATTCAACGGCACGATAAGTCAGCCGACGATAGAGGGACCGAAGGCGTATAAGAGAGACGGCTACTATTACGTGCTTTCTCCGGCCGGCGGCGTTCCGACCGGCTGGCAGGTGGCGCTGAGGTCTAAGAATATCTACGGTCCGTACGAGGATCATATCGTTATGCGCCAGGGTCTCACTCAGTTCAACGGGCCCCACCAGGGCGGCTTGGTCGAACTGGAAAACGGCGAGAGCTGGTTCATTCACTTCCAGGACTTAGAGGTTATCGGCAGAATAACCCATCTTCAGCCGGTAGAGTGGATAGACGGCTGGCCGGTCATGGGCGAGAATATAGACAGCGGTCTGTGCGGACAGCCGGTCTACAGACATAAGAAGCCGGACGTGGGCGGCGAATATCCGGTCGTCACGCCCCCGACCTCGGACGATTTCAGCGGCGACAAGCTCGCCCTTCAGTGGCAGTGGCAGGCGAACCCGCAGGAGAAATGGTATTCGATGACCGAAAATAAGGATAGCCTGAGACTCTACGGTCAGAATGAAAAGACCGAACAGGAGGGCTATCTATGGAATATGCCGAATCTTTTGACCCAGCTTTGGCAGGCGCCCTCGATGGTCACGACCGTCAAGGTGGATATGCCTAAGGGAACGGGCAAGTGCAGCGCCGGGTTGGGCGTAATAGGCCAGAAATACGGCTATCTCGCGCTCAACGACGAGGGTATAGTCGAGTATTACTACGGCGATTTTAAGACCGGAAATAAAGAGGTCAAAGTTCTCGATAAGTGCGTAGGAACAACAAGCGTTTACCTCAGAACGGAAGTAATATCCTGTTCGAACAGCAAAGAGGCGTTTTGCAGATTGTACTACAGCGTAGACGGAGAAGAGTTCACCCAGCTCGGCGAGTACGAGTGCATGCAGGGCAAATGGGTAGGCGCGAAGCACGCGATCTTCTGCAGAGGCGAAGGCTACGCGGATTTCTCGGATTTTCTTGTCGTTTAATTAGTTTATAATACGCAGTCGGGGCGCGCTTATTCGGGCGCGCCCCGAAGATTTCATAATAATAGTTTTTTTGGAAAATATATAATTTAAAAATCAAGGGGAGGTCAATAGATCATGTCTGAGCAAAAGAATAATCAAATCGATACAAACTGCGCGTATTGTATGGAAGGCGATCTGGTAGCCGCGTTTGGAATAAAGATATGCGAGCTTGAAACGTCAAAGCTGTACCTGTTTAAGGAGCAGAGCCATCCCGGACGCGTGATCGTGGCGCATAAGAAGCACGTCGGAGATATGACCGAGCTTACGGACGAGGAGAGGAACGCGTATTTTGCGGATATAGCAAAGGTATCGCGGGCGCTCCAGAGGGCGTTCAAGCCGCAGAAGATCAATTACGGCGCGTACGGCGATACCGGACGGCATCTGCATTTCCATTTGGTCCCGAAATATAAAGACGGATACGAATGGGGCGGAGTTTTTGCGATGAACCCGGGCGAAAAAACATTGAGCGAGCCGGAATACCAGAAGATGATCGACGATATTCTTAAAGAGTTAAATTAGCGAATAGAATTTAGCGGACGGGCTGCCGTTTACAGCGGACGGCAGTCCCAAGATAAAGAAAACGCAGAGCTTTATTTCACGGAGTCAAGACGACGCCGGCTTGTAATTAAGACGCCCTGCTTTGGATCTCAATTGTAAAGTTTAATCTTATTTTCTTAATTTGTCGCGCGAATCTCTCCAATTCGGATAATATCTCTCCACAAGTTTCCAAAATTCTTTGCCGTGTCCGGGAACGAATATATGCGCGAGCTCGTGGACTACTACATATTCCAGACATTCTTTCGGGTATTTGATAAGATTAAAATTAACGCTCATGGTTTTGGTATTATAGCTGTACGAGCCCCATCTGCTTTTCATACGTTTTATTCTAAACGCTTCCGGCGCCGCGCCTATGATCGGCTCGTATTTTCGGATCAGCGCGTCGACAGCCGTTTCAAGTTCGGACGCTTGCATTTTCTCGACCGCGGCGGCGAGCCGCTGGGGTTCGGCGTCCTTGTCCGCGTATATCACGACCACGTCGGAGTACAGCTTGGCCTCCGGTTCGGCGCCCGCGTATATCCTTCTGACCGCCGCGTTTTCTCCCCAGATTTTGAGCGTTTCAGACTCGGCGGCTAAGTCGGCGCTCAGCTCGGACTCTTTTTCGCGTTTAGCTTTTTCTATCTCCGCCGTCTTCGCTTTTATCCAGCCGTAATTAGCGTCTATAAATTTTACGACCGCCGCTTCGGACGTTCTAACCGGCGCGGATACGCTCGCTTTACCGGTATCCTTGTTCAGTCTGAGATACATGTTTTTTATTCTTTTATACTTGATCTCGACGTCTATATCGCCTACCGTTATCAAGCGGACGCTCTGAACGTCTCCGTTTTTAGTCTTCATCGTTTACCATCGTCTTTCAATAATTATCCGTTTCAATTATCCGCCCCGTTCCGGAACTGCGAGTTCTGCGGGAGCTGCGAGCTCTGCGCGAACTGCGAGTTCTGCGAGAGCTGCGAGCTCTGCGTGAATTGCGAGCTCTGCGTGAATTGCGAGCTCTGCGTGAATTGCGAGTTCTGCGGGAACTGCGAGTTCCGCAGGAGCTTTGATTGCGGCGGGCGTTGCGAACGCGGCGGGCGTTACAAACGTTTAGCGGGCTGCGCGTCGTCGCCAAACTCCGGCAGATACGGCGCGATAGCCGATATTATTTTTTCTCTCGCGCCGATGTCGTTCTTCAGCAGATTGATCACCCGCTTAGGATAATCGCCTCCGCCAAGCCCGAACTTTGAGCCTATCCTCTTGCTCAGATCCTTATAGTTAAATATCCTGAGGACGTCGTCTATGGTTTTCGCGTCCGAATAGAGCCGTTTTTTGGATTCAAACAGCGAGCGTATCTTTTCCTCGGAAAATTCGCTGTATATGTATTCCTCGACGTCCTTCGAGCCGAGTTTTCCGTCTATGAAATTGATCTTGCCGATCTTCTTGTTAAGCTCTATCTTAAACGCCTCCGCCGCCTGTTTCAGGATCTCGCCGCCGTAGATACTGCGTATCAGATCCTCGGCGTTTGCCAGCGCGTCGCTTTCGCAGCCGAGCTGGATCTGCATGATCCTAAGCAGTTCCGGGACTAAAAACAGGTTTTCTACCTCGGCTACTTTTATACAAAACACTCCGTCTTCGCTTAGCTCCAATATCTCCGCGTCGCTTCTGAAATCGCGGTCTATCACTCCGTATATCTCCATATTTTCGAATAGGCCGCGCCGTTTTTTAGCCCGCATTATCTTCATGACCTGCTGACACCCGCCGCAGGGGATCACGCTAAAGCCTCTGTCGCCGTATATTTCCGAGTAGAGCATATAGTCCAAGCTCTCCTTCGTCCCTTCGGACAAAATGAATTTTCCGTTTCCGCCAAGTATCTCGTAGAGCGCGGATTTATCGAATTCAGGGTAATCGTCCGTATTTATGAATTCGTATTCCCAGCGTTCGTTTCCGTTTTTGTCCACCGAATACGATCCGACTTTGAGCGCCGCCGACGAATTTCTTGAAACGGCGAAGTCCATATCGTGGGTTATATAGATAAACGCCGCGTCCGATCTCAGCGCCTCGAGCCTGTCCCACAGCTTGGAGCAGACGCTTCGCCGCATATGCAGCTCCGGCTCGTCCGCTATCAAAACCGATTCGGGCTTTAAAACGAGCGTCTTATACGCATAAAATACCATGGCCTTTTCGCCGTCGCTGAGGCGGTTTAGCGGATACAAGACCTCGGCGCCGCCGGATACGTCCGAAACGCATACTGATCCGGAGTCAAAAACCAGCTTTTTGTTTATTAGTATCCTCGACAATATAGCGTTCAGTCCGGATACGAGCGCCCTTATCTCCATATCGTCGCGCGCCGAACCAAGTTCGCGGTTTAGGTCGAAATTTTGCGCGTCGTATCCCGAAACGACGGCGACTGCGTCTTTGTTTAAATCGCATATCTCCAGACAGAGTTTGGTCTTGCCGGATCCGTTAGCGCCCAGAACTATCAGCGGCTGCGACGGATCGAGATCTGCGGTTCCGTTTGGAAAGTTTATCTTCATTTTATCACATCCGTGCGTCGGTAATTTTCTTTCGTTTCAAAAGCCGTTTCCGTTAGCCCGCCTAAATCGCCGAAGGCTTATAAAAACGCGGCGCACCGGCTTAAAACGGCTTGCTTTTTTTCAAGTTTACCTGTTCGTTTAATACCTATAATATACCAAAAAACAGGCGTGGAGTCAACGTAGAGATTAGGGATTAGCGATTAGCGAATAGGGAGTGAAATTTGATTGTTTAACGTCGAACGCTTAAGTCGGCGGAATGGAATACTATGTTTTCCTATGCGGCTACAGACGCCGTTTTTACGGCTACAGAAGCGCTTTGGACTCCTATTCGCTAATCTCTAATCTCTAATCGCTACGTTCGCTAATCGCTAATCGCTACGTTCGTTTACCCCCCCGGGGGTATTTTTCCTATTTTTATACTTTTGTTTAAAGTTTTACCTATACGAAATATTATCACAAAAATAAAACTCCCCATTATTGGGTAACGTTTTTGCGGGCTTTGCGCCGTTTTAGGGTCAAAAATGGGGAGTTTTGTTTTCTTACACATTATTACAAATGCATTAAATGTCCGATTCAAGAGCGACGCGCTTTGTAAAATGGGGAGTTTTTAAGCCGTTATGGGGAGTAAATGGGGAGTCTTTTTTTGAAAATCTCCCCACGAAGAATAACGTTTTCACGGTATTTTGCGGGCGTTATGGGGAGTTTGGGGAGTTTTTTAAAAATAGTTAACGTAAAAAATAAAAAAGGCTATGTCACAACAAACAGTTGATAAATAGCCATTTTTATAGGGGAG
>JAHZIG010000028.1:0-30746 GCA_019419865.1 Clostridiales bacterium
ATTATATCACAAAATCCTTGAGGTTGGAATGCCAACTTTTATTATACAGGATCAGTCGGACCGAGACCCGAGCGGCCGGTTTTTGTCGAGCGGTTCGAGAAAGAGATCGAACGCTACGACGACAGATTCAAGGTAAAGGCGGGGCTGACAAGCCTCTCCCACGTATACGGAAGATATTCTACATATATCCACGACAGGACCTATTACGATTTATTTTACATAACGCACTATTCGCCGGCGCTCGATCTTAAAATAATACTTTTGACGACAAAAACGATGTTTTTAAAATCGGCGGCCGAGGGCGAGGATGAATTTAAGGAAAAAACGGTCGCCGAATATAAAGAGGAGGCGTTGATCAAATGATAAAAAACATAAAACCCGTAAAGATCGCGCAAAGGGCTTTTTACAAAGGGAGACTCGCAAAGTTTAAAAGGGTGGTCGCGCTCATGGTCGCCATGGGTATCGTGTTTGCTCTGCTCTACTTTGTAAAATACATATACGACGAATACGCTTCCGCGCGAGTCCATATCGTGCTCACCTATCCCGAGATAGCGGCGTCTTGCTATCCGGACGGGGAGCGGTTTACGGTCTACGAGTTTATAGACGACGAGAAGATCTCCGCCGCGCTGAAGATCATGCAGGATTCGGGCAAATACCAAAGCTACACGGTCGAGGATATAAAGAACAACCTCTACCTCTACAGCTACCTCGAAGGCTCTGCGAGCGCGTCGGTGTCGTCCGCAAGGAGCGAAGGCAACGACTACAGCTACGTCGCGAACGAGTACAGGATAACATATATCCAGCAACACGACTACCGTAACGGCAATATTTTCGTAAAACTGTTCTCTCCGGATTACAGTCAGGATTTTCTAAACGCTCTCATGCAGGTCAATAAGGAGCTGATCGCCGAGACGTCGGGAGGCATAGGCGGCTTTAAGACTCTGACCAACTTGGGCGACCTGTCGGGCTACGATTACCAGGAAGAGATACAACAATACAGGGTCAAGGTCGAGGCTATAATAAACTGCTTAAACGAGCTGGAAAACGCGTCGCCGGGTTTTATTTCAAGCGACGAGGACAACACCGCCCTCAGAGACATAATAGGCGAATACGAGTTGCTCGTGACAAACAATCTCGACGGGATCGAGAGCTTTATCAAGTCGTCGAATATCTCGCGCAATATTGAGGTCAACTCAAACAAACTGTTCGTCAACCTCGAAAATAGTTCCCTGCTGTTCTGCCAATACAACGACAGAGCCGCAGTAAATAAATACGCGATGGATAACTACGACCACACGTTTACAGAAAACCTGATTAACGTGGTGCGCGACGAGAACCAGGGCCTTTACCAAGCGAGACCCAAGACCGCGTTCGATACTATAGTCGAGCAAAAGCACGACGCGGACGAACTGACCGCTCAGTACAGCTCTGATATAAATCTGCTTAATCAGGAGATCTGGCGGTCTCAAAGCATGTCGCATAGTACAGATGAGTATGCAAGACTCAGCGCACTATGCGACGAGTATCTCGCGGAGCTTAAGACCGAATACGACGCGCTGACCGAGAGGGCGATAAACGTCGTAGAGGATTACTATAACGATATAAACGAAGGTTACATGACCGCAAACGTGACCCACAGGGAGATCTTCGACCTCGATCTCTTGGCCGGCACGGGGCTTGCATTCGCACTCGGCGCTGTAATGGCGTTCATAATCTGCATGGCGTATAACGTTATACAAGACAACGCCATGCTCCGCCGCAAAAAGAAACTGCTTGAGAGTATAAAGAAAACGGAAGCCGGAGGTATGTGATATGGGACTTTTAAATATAAAGGATATGCTAAACGTTATCCGCCGGTATTTTTTGCGGATACTCGCGCTGTCGCTTGCAGCCGGACTTGCGAGCATCTTTGTTGCAAACTCAATGCAGACCTACACCTGTACGCTGGGATTTAAATTCAACCATTCTGGCGCTGCAGAAGGTCTCGCTCCGGACGATACAAGCGAACTTGATCCATACGAGATACAAAATCCCGTGATAATCCAGGGCGCGCTCGAAAACCTGGGTCTTACCGACGACAGACGCTTCAGCGTGCGCGGTATACGCCAGGATATAGGCATATCCAAGGTAGTTACCGACCTTGATCAGGAAGTCTCCGAGTCGGCCGCTCTGCTCGGCGAAAGATATGAGGCGGCGGCGACCGAGTTCGAGATGAAGTTTACTTACGACGCGTCGCTGGGCGACGAGTTCGGCGTAAAGATGTTCAGTAATATAATCAAGGAATACGACGAGTTCCTGCTCGACAAGTATTACAACAAGGAGACGATCCCCGATTTCGCAAAGACAGTCGACGGTTCGTCCGCGGATTATATAGAGATCTCCAACTCTATGAGCGACAGTCTCGATTCGATAATAGCCTATTTGGAATCGCTCGTCGAATATTTCCCCGACTACCGCTCGAAGCGCACCGGCTATTCGTTCGCGGAACTTCAGACGCTCTATGAGCACGTCAGGGATATACAGCACGCTAAGTACTACGGCAATATCCGCGCAGGGAACCTCGCCAAGGATCCCGAGATGGTGATAAAGAGCTACCAGAACCGGGTCAGCGACCTGACCGAGACGATGACCGTAGACAACTCTATAGCCGAGAACTACAGGAACGAGATCCTGACCTTCTACGATTCGTATAAGGCGGCGGGACTCTACGACCAGGCGCAGCGGACTCAAACCGACCTCAACGCCTCCAACAACAACGACGAGAGCGTCCTTGAAGAATACGACATGGAGGAGCATAAGAATACGTACGACAATATAGTCCTCTCCTACGCGGAGCGCGCTTCGGCGGCTACGGATTCGCTCCATACGATAAACTACTATAACACAATAATCAACGACTATACATACGATGCTGTTCCGCAGGAGACCAAGGAGCGGCTGATCGCCGAAAACGAAGAGATTTTCGCCGAGATCCGCGAGCTTTCGACCCAGTACTGCGAGATCGCGAACCTTGCGATAGACGAGCTGTTCTACACCGAAGTCAACAGCGATCTCCAATACCTAATCCTGCCCGAGGTGACGACGGATATCCCGGTAAAGCTTGTGGCGGCGTTCGTGACCGTTCTCGCCTTCGGTCTGCTTATGATAGCGGCGCTCCTCAGAGAGCTCGCTAAGAACATCTCCAAAAAGACCCGCGAGGAGGAGAAGCCGATCCAAGAAAAAGTCGAGATAGACGTCTCCGGTATGAGCCGCACGCATCAGCTCGTATACGAACAATATCTTAAGGATTTTGAAGAATTCTACCTTGTATATCAGCCGATGGTGAGCGACAACGAGGGCGGCAGAGACCATCTTGAGACGCTTATCAGATGGCGCAGCGAGGAGCTGGGCATGGTATCCCCTGCGAAGATAATCGACTGCGTATCCGAGTTCGGGATATTTCGCCAGCTAAACGAATGGATAATCAAAAACGTGTGCGAGGACATCGCCCGTATAGGCAAGGAAAAGGGCAAGGCTCCGGTCGTACATGTCAACTGCCCATCGCGTCAGCTTCAGGATTTCGCGCTGAACGACATAATCATAAAGTATGTGTCTGAAAATCATATCCCCGCCGAGTGCGTCTGCCTTGAGCTTGAGGTATTCGACATAGCGTCGTCGCTCGAGGACATAACCCTGCTCGAGGATATGGGGATAGGCATATGTATAGACAAGTTCGAGAACACCGACGAGGAACAGGAAATAATAAAGGTTCTCGAGCCAAAATACATAAAAATGAGTCTCGACAGTTTAAACTCCGACATTTACGCGACGACGAGCGAGGACTTTTTAAAGGCTGAGGAGGAGATGGAGCGAACATTCACTCATATAATAAGCGAATGCAGACAACATGGGATAAAGGCTTGCATATGCGGCGTGGAGACCGCCGCTCAGGACGAACTTGTGACGAGTCTCGGTTTCGACTACAAGCAAGGCTACTTCTACGGCAAGCCCGAACGACTTGAAAGAAAGGAAACAAAAGATTGAAAAAGTTTAAAATAACCGGTATAGCCGCGGCGTTAATCGTTATTGTAGCGGTCGCCGCCCTCGCCGGCAATTCGGCCGCGAACAAGACGGTAAGACTTACGGAGTATACGTACTCTCACAGCGACGTGCCGGACGGGTTCGACGGCTACAAGATATTTCTCATATCGGATCTTCACGAGGCTCCGTTCGCGGATCAGATAATAGAGCATATAGAAGAGACGGATCCGGACGTCATAATATTTTGCGGCGATATGGTAGCTCTTCCGGATTACAACTTCGAACAGACGCAAAAGATCGCGGAAAGATTCAACGGTTCTATACCAATGTACGCGGTCTCCGGAAACCATGAATCCCAAAATTCGGAATACGATCATATAGTGGGCAATCTCTGGGACGCCGGTATCGTCTGGCTTGAAAACGACGACAAGACGCTGAGAAAGAACGGCGGTTCCATACGCCTTATAGGCGCCGAGGACGCGGGCGTGGACGTCATGAGCGAAGAATTAATCCAGGAAGAGGTCATAGAAGAGATAGAAGAATATATCCCGGAGGACAGGGATCGGTTCAGCATCCTGATCAACCACCGCGCGGATATGTATCCCTACCTTAAAAACGTCGGAGTCGATCTGATCCTGTCCGGTCACTTACACGGCGGGATCGTACGTCTTCCGCTTTTGGGCGGCGTTATCGGACACGAATACGCCGACAGATTCTTTCCCGACTACGACTACGGCTATTACGAAGAGGGCGAGGCGGCTATGATCGTAAGCGGCGGCTGCGACCAAAACCCAAACAAGAAGAGATACTTCAATCCGCCCGAAGTCGTTCTGATAACGCTCGAAGGAGAAAGCTGGTGAGAAAAATGAGAACGATATACTTCATAGTTCCGGTGTATAAAGTGGAAAAATACCTGCGCCGCTGCGTCGATTCCGTACTCAAACAGACCTATGCCCCGGTCAGGCTGATCCTCGTAGACGACGGATCTCCCGACGGCTGCCCCGAAATATGCGACGAATACGCAAACGAGAATCCCAACATAGACGTGATTCACAAGCAAAACGGCGGCCAGGCCGACGCAAGGAACGCGGGGCTGGACTTTGTATTCGAGGCGGCGGACATGGAGGACTATATAACCTTTCTCGACTCGGACGATTTTCTCCGCCCCGACTACGCAAAGCGCATGGTCGAGCTGTGCGAAACTTACGGCTGCGATATGGCTCAGTGCGCCTATGAAAAGGGTTCGGGCGATAGATTCTCAGACAGCGCCGAAAAGCCGCGGATCGAGGTCGCGACCTGCGAGGAGGCGCTGCTCGGCTATACGCTAAAGTCGATAAATATGCTAAAGCTCTATAAGGCGCGGCTGCTCAAAGACGTCAGATACCCCAAAGGCGTCACAAACGAGGAGGAATTCACCACATACCGGGCGGTGTATAACGGAGACCGGATCGTTTTTACAAACGAAAAACTCTACTATTACTACCAGCGCGACGGCAGTATAATGGACGTTTTGGCCAAAAAGCTCAAGAACAACCCGCATCGCTTCGACTGGCTCGACGCGTATAAAGAAAGGATAGGGTTCTTTACCAAAGAGGGCAAGCCGGAGCAGGTCGCGCGGACGCGGGAAAAGATATGCACCGACATAATCCTGCGCTACAGCGAGCAGATGCGGCTCAGACCCGACGAGAGAGACTTAGACTGCGTAAACGGAAAGTATTTGGACATCTATAGGGAAAATTATAAACTGATGATAAAGCGGCGCGGCATACCGCTGAAGCGGCGGCTGATATACGCGGCGTTCCGCCTGTTCCCGTACAGCGCGGCGCTGGCGGGCAGGATATTTACGCTCAGAAAATAGATTTGGCAACTAAGGAGGGGCAAACGTGGATATTAAAACAAACGCTTCGGGTTCGGCTACGGATTCAGCGTATGCGGCTAAAGCTCCGGCAAAGCCCGCGGCGTCCGCCGATCTGGGTAAAACGGAGAAGATAAAGCTGTTCGTATGCTTTATCCAGACGCATATAGGCGGGGCGATGACCTCGCTGGTGAACTTTTTAAACGCGCTCGATACCGACAAATACGAGGCGGACGTGATGTTCTATGAGAACGGTCCGGGTAGAGAGGGCATAAAACCGGAGATAAATATACTGCCTCAGGGCAAGATCCACTCCAAGTACTCTGTAAGTAATATCCTCAGGAAGCTCGTCTCTCCGCGCTACGTCTTAGCGGCGGCGCACGGAACATACCTGAGAAGAGTCAAGCGCAATAAGCGTCAGGCGGCGCAGGTAATGTCCAAGCAGGGCTGCCGCTACTCGGCGGCCAACGATAAGGAATACGACATCGCGATAGCCTACGAGTTCGGCTGGTGCCTGAACTACGTTATGACGAGGATAAAGGCCAAGAAGAAGATCTCCTGGCACCATCTCGACTACGCGAACTCCGAGCTATGCTATAAGTTTGATAAGAAGTCGTTCGACAAGGCCGACGCGCTCGTTTTCGTCAGCGAGGATATACGGCGGGCGTATATAAAGGATCACCCCGAACACGCGGCCAAATCGTACTTCGTTCCGAATATTCTCTCCTCGGAATATGTGAGAAAGCGGGGCGACGCGGAGGACGCGAGTCTCCCGTTCGAGGACGGCGATAAATACCTGAAACTCCTCACGGTCGCGAGGATAAACTTTTCGCATAAGGGTCTTGACAGGGCGGTCGAGGCGTTCGCGAGGCTCAAAGTCGACGGGCTGACCGATAGGGTCAAATGGGTGATAATAGGCAAAGGCCGGGACGAAGACAGGCTCCGCGAGCTTATAGCGCGGCGCGGGCTGGACGACGTTATATATCCGATTGGGGTCAGGGAGAACCCGATCCCATACATGAAGAAGTTCGACGCCATGCTGCTGCCGTCGCGGTACGAGGGCAAGCCGATGGTCGTGACCGAGGGCTTTATCATGGGACTCGTTCCGATCGTCGCTCGGTATACGTCGGCCGGCGAGCAGATACAAAACGGGGTGGACGGACTCATATTTGAAAACAACGACGAGGCGCTCTACCAAGGCCTTAAGACCGTATTGGAAGATCCGAAAGCCTTGGATAGAATGCGGAAATATATAAAGAAACACGATTACGGGAACGAGAAAGAAATAGAAAAATTTGATAAATTAGCGGAAGGGTTGTTATGATGAGCACGCCTATGAACGGAGCCGCAAACCGGCTTAAAGACGGGCGCGAGGGCGTCCTTAAAAGACGAATATTCGACGCGGTGTTCCTGCTCGGCTTTTTGTACTGTCTTGTTCCGGGGTCTATGCCAAACCTCACGGTCTACGTGTCGGCGCTCCTGGTACTCTGCATCGTAGTATGCTTCTTCGACGAGAATTTCTACCTCTATACCGCGCTGTTTATGTACATGCGCTACATTATGCTGATCGGCGACACCCCGGCGTTTAGGGTCTATTCGTATCTGGTGGTCTTGAGGTTCCTCATAGACCTGCCAAAGACGAAGTTCAGGGTCGCGTACATACCCGCGCTGTTCGTGTTCTTCATGCACAGCGTATTCGCCATGCCGGAGCTAACGTCGATGAGAGTAGGTCTTAACGTAATAGTCGACGCGACGCTGGTCTACATAATACTGCTTAAGGTCTTGGAAAGACCGGAACTGTTTCGGAAGTTCATATACGCTTTTCTCCTGGGCGGCGTCGCCTCGGGCGTGTACGGCTGGACTAACCCGGATATGACGGTGGATATAAACGTGGCGGGAGCGGGCGCTCAGACGGTGGACAGGAACTTCGGCGCGCTCAGCGACTCCAACTTCGCAGGACTCTTCTACAGCATATGCGCGGTCGGCGCGATAGCGGTCAAGGGTCTGCCAAAGCTGCTCAAGATCGCGGCGGCGGCGTTCTTCGGCGTACTGCTCTTACAAACGGCGAGCCTGTCGGCGCTCCTGATCCTTATCGCGCTGCTCGTTTTGTATATAATTTTAAAATACCGAGCCAGATCGATAATAATCCTGACCGTCGCCTTTATCGTATTCGTCATAGCCGTGGCCGTGATCCTCGCGACGCCGCAGCTCAGGGAGATAGACGCTATCGCCGGACTGATCATACGCATAAACGAGAAGCTCTCCTATATCCCGCGCGGACGCTGGGATCTTCTGACCACCGACCGCTACGCGATCTGGTCGGAAGCCATGAATATCTTCTTCTCAAAAGATTTTTGGGGACAGCTCATAGGCGGCGACGTCATAACGGTAATGGCCATCGATTACAGCGTGATCGAGATAGCGTGCCACAACTCGTATATACAGGCCTTGCTCAACTTCGGCGTTATAGGAACGATCCTGGTCTACATACCTATGTTCTGCGTTTTTACATACCGTATGCTGAGACATTTTTCCAACGACGCGGGCTATGAGACCGAGGATATAAAGATATTGCAGCTCATATTCAATTTCGCCTTTATCGTTTTCGGCTTTACGGTCGACTTCTTCATAGACTGGGCGTATTTGGTATTCTATTTCATATAAGAAGGAGGCGATCGCAGATGTTTTCAGTTATACTGCCGGTGTACAACGGCGAAAGATATATAGACGACGCGGTCGAGAGCGCGCTCAAACAGCGCGAGCGCGACTGGGAGCTGATAATAATAAACGACGGTTCTACCGACGGCACGGGCAGGGCGCTTGAAAAATACAAGTCTCTGCCGCGGATTAAGATAATCGCTCAGAAAAACCTCGGGGTAAGCGCTGCGCGCAACAGGGGTATCGCGGCGTCGAGCGGCGACTATATAGCGTTTTTGGACGCGGACGACGTCTGGAGCGAAGACCACCTCGAGGTAATGCGCGACATGATAGAAAAATACCCCGACGCCGGTCTGTACGGAAGTTTCACAAGGACCGAGCTGGTAAACGGCGATACCATAGAAGAATGTAATTTCTTCAAAGACCGCGAAGAGACCGTCCGTCTCGATAACTTCTTCGAGGAATATTACAAGGACAGCTCCGCAAAAATGTTTACGGTAATAACCTCCTGCGTATCCAGACAGGCTTTCGATAAGGTCGGGGGGTTTAGAGTAGGCTGCAAGATAGGCGAGGATCTGGAGCTGTTTCTTAAGATAGCCGCGTATTTCCCGGTAGTCCTCACCTCCCGCGCGACGGCGACCTACCGCAGATCGAACTCGAGCGCGACGAAGAACGTATCCTTCGATCCGGACTGGGGATTTTTCGACGGCGCGGCCGAGCTGTACGCGGATAAAGACGTTCCGGAATACAGAAAAGAAAGCCTGAAAAAACTTATGCGATGGTTTACTATGCGCAGATGCAGACACTATATCATAGACGGGAACAAAAAGAAAGCGTTTGAACATTTTTCCGAAATCGGTTCCGATCCGAAACTAAGGAAGGATAAGCTTATAACTTTTGTTTTGATGTGTATGCCTACTGCTTTGGTAAGGAAAATTTTCGAGATCAGATGGAGGGGGCAAGCATGATCGAAATGACAAAAAAACTAAAGGATCTGATGAACGAACTCAAAAAGAATCACGCAGAAACATTCTATCACTGTCTGCACGTAAAAAATCTGACGTATAAAATACTGTGCCAAACCAATCTTGCGGGAGTAACCGCTTTCGGCGACGACGAAATATGCCATATATGCAAGGGCGCGCTCCTTCACGATATAGGTAAATTGTTCATTAAAAACGCGACGCTCACAAAAAGCTCCGCGCTCCAAGCAAGCGAAATGGACGACATGAAACTTCACGCCCGGCTCGGCGCAGAGGCTGTGGAAGGCGAGCTTACGGGTTATGAGCGCGAGATCGTCTCGAACGTATGCAGATATCATCACGAGCGGATAGACGGCTCCGGCTACGAGGGCGTGATCGACGTTCCAATATACGTTCAGGCGGTGTCGATATGCGATGTGTTCGACGCGCTGCACAGCGACAGGATATACCGCGACGGTCTGCCGCCCGAGAAGATATTCGACATGATCAGAATGGATAAATGCGGCCGCTTCGACGAGACTCTGTTGAATTGTCTTGTAAAAGCGGTGGGAGATAGCGATCAAAGGAGAGAATTATGCGCTTTATAAATTCGCTGCGCAACAGCGCCTTCGCCCTCGGCGGGCAGATAGTAACCATACTTATGGGGTTTGTCGTACGGTGGTTTTTCGTACACCGGCTCGGTCAGGAATATCTCGGCGTCAACTCGGTAATGGAGAGCATACTGACCATCCTCTCGATGGGAGAGCTGGGGATAGGAACGTCGGTGGCGTTCGCGCTGTACAGGCCTATCGACGACGGCGACGAGCGGCGTATAGGCAGTCTGATGGCGTTTTACAGAAAGGTGTATTTTATCCTTGGTATTGCGACCGCGGTCGTAGGGCCGCTGCTGATCCCTTTTATGCGCTTTTTTACCCGCGAGGCCGCGAACGTAGCCGATATAAACCTTATTTATCTCTTATTTTTGCTCAATACGACGCTGAGCTATTTCTTCGCTTATAAGAGGACTCTGCTCTCGGCGTATCAGCAAAACTACATAAACAGCCTGAGCGAGGACGCCTTCGCCGTAGTGAAATACATACTTCAGATAGTTGCGATCACACAATTCGGCAGTTATATAGGCTACCTCGTTATCAACCTGGTATGCGTCTGCGGAGCCAATATAGTTATAGGCATAGTCTGCGACAGAAAATATCCTTTTATAAAAAAATACAAAAAAGAAAAACTGATCGAAGAGGATAAAAATAAGCTCAAGAAGAGCGTGGTCTCGCTGATGTACCAGAAGATAGGCGCGAAGCTAGTGACCGGCACGGATAATCTTATGATCTCCTACGCGCGGCTTACGCTGATGGGCATATACAGCAACTATTCGACAGTGGTGAGCACGATTTCAAGAGTGGTATACAACGTGCTCTGCTCGATCATGGGCAGCGTCGGCAATCTCATGATCCAAAAGGACGACGATCATAAATACAAAGTATTCGAGGAGTTCGTATTCGCGACATTCTGCTTCTACTTCTTTATCGCTATGGGCTTCTCCGCCTGCCTGGAACGCTTTATCGTGATATGGGCGGGCGAGGACTGGCTTTTGCCTCCGTCGGTGACCTTCGTCGTAATCATGAACTTTATGCTCACCGGGCTGAGACAGCCGAATATCGTGGTGATAGAGGCAGCCGGACTGTTCAACAATCTGCGAATGAAAGCAGTCGGCGAGGTAATTGTCAACCTCGTCGTATCCCTCCTCTTTCTGATCGTATTCGAAATGGGGATCTACGGCGTCTTGCTCGGCACGACCGTCTCGATGGCGAGCGTATGTATCTGGTGGGAGACGCTCGCGGTGCACAAATACGCGCTGCACAAGCCGGTCAAGAGGTATTACATAAACTATTTTACGCAGCTCTTCGTCGCGGCGCTGGGGTGTTTCTCGGCGTACTTTATATGCAAAGCGATACCGGTCGACGGTATCGCGGGGTTTATACTCGCGGGACTTACCGCTACCGCCTTGTTTGCGGCGGTCGTATTGATATTTTACGGCAGGAGCGCGGCGTTTAGGGCTTTGCTCCAAAGGTTCAAAAACCGTATGCAAGCGTCTAAGTCTTAGACCCGCGACCTACCATACTTTTGTTATTAGAAGGAGACCTCTGAATGGATTTACTGAAAGCTATACAAAAAACGGAACTCGGCGCGCTTATCGAGCTTCGCCGGGTCTGCGAAAAACATAATATTCGATATTTTCTGGCGCAGGGCACGTTGATCGGCGCGGCGCGGGAGAAGGGTTTTATCCCGTGGGACGACGACATAGACGTCATTATCCCGCAAAAGGATCTTGAGCGGCTCCTTGAAATATTCCCCCGGGAAGCCGACGACAGATATACGATAACCGATCATAACATAGAAGCGCATTACCCGCTGTCCTGGCCGAAGATACGCGTAAACAACACGCTGTCACGCCCGATCCTCTATAAGGATATACCCATAAACTGGGGGATATGCATAGATCTGTTCCCGATCTATTCGATAAGCGACAACGCGGCGCTGCGCAAGTTGGAGATTACCTTCTTTAAGATCGCGCGCAAGGCTCTGCTCTCCGAAATGACCCGGTACGAGGACGAACGCGATATAATAACGCGGCTCTTTGAAAAGATACCGATCCGCGCAAGACATAAGCTGATGAATACCAGCGCGAAGATATTCGGCCGCCACGGCGATAACACCGAATACGTATACGCGACCTGCAAGGGCGGATTCGTACTAAAGCGCAGTCTTATCTTCGGCGAGGAGCGGAGCCTTGACTTCGAGGGGCTTAGCTACCCCGTTCCGTCGGACTACGACGGCTTTTTAAGAGCGCAGTTCGGCGACTACATGACTCCCCCGCCCGAAAACGAACGCAAAGGCCACGACATGCGCCTCGGCGAAATAGAGTGGCGCCTTAGCAACATAGAGATCAGCGATTAGCGAATAGCGATTAGGAACGTGAAACGTTTCTGTTGCGTGGAAACGGCATCTGTAGCCGTTTAGGAAAACAATGTATTTCACCATTTCCGCTTGGCCGCCGTTTAGGCGTCAAAGCCGCCTCTTTTACCACCTATTCGCTATTCTCTAATATCTAATCGCTACGTTTACAGAAAACTGCGGATATCGACCGCGAGCCTTTCTTCAAGATTGATCAGCCGTTTGGTTATATCCTTCGAGACCTCGTCGGCGGCTTTATATTCGTTAAGGTATCTGTTTAAGGATTTAACGCCCATATTACAGCCGTCGGTCATAAGGTCCGCTATAGTTTCATCCGAGTCGTCCATCGCCATTTTCATGTTCGTCTTGATCCACGACATTCCCTTTGCGACCGGATTCGGCTCCTTACCGTCGTCCTTGTACTTATGAAGCAATTCCTGGATCTCCGAATCCAGCTTCTCATGCTCCGCCCGGCATTCGGACAAACGTTTTTTAAGCTTGTCCGAGCGGGTATACTCCATTACCTCGTCGATAGCCTCGACCCCCATTTTAACCCCCGCGTCGCATTCGCGCAGAAGTCTTATCGTATCTTGTTCAACCATAATTTTACGCTTCCTTTCTTTTAGACTTAAGTATTTTTTATACAAATAAAGTATTCCTAAAACGAAAGGAAATATACGAAAACATTATACGTTATCCTTGTTTATTGCTTTTGACTCTAAACTAAAAGCTGTATCTTACGTCTATCAAAAATTATTCTGTAAAAATATCATAAAGGAAAACACATATTATTAAGCGCTTAAAATAAATTAATTTATCTTAAACGTAAGTCTTTATGCAAATAACAAAAGCTCCGTTCTTTCCAACAAATAACAAACCGGCATGGTCCAACTTATATGCCGCTTTTCTTTATTTTACACAAGGAATTGGAGCCGCAAAACTGCGGCTCCTTATCGTGCGCTTGCGCCAAATCTTTTTTACTCGGTCGTCACAATAGCCGTTCTGGTCGCCTCGTCCCACTGGACGTTAAAGCCGAGGTTTTCGGATAAGAATCTGAGCGGGACCATGGTCTTATCGTTTATCAGCCTTGCGGGGACGTCCATCGTCGCGGCGCTTCCGTTTACCGTCGCCGTCGTGTTATCCACGCTGAAGGTAACGCTCTTTTCCTCCGCGAGTCCGAAGGTCTGTATTTCTTCTTCGGTCGTCACCGGCACGGTCGCCGTGGCGGTCTGCGTAGCGTCGTCCCAAGTTACAGCCGCGCCCATCTGCTCAAACAAGAAGCGCATCGGGACTAAGGTGCGGTCGTTTTCCGTGACCGGCGGCTGATCGAAGCCGAGAAGTTTATCGTTTAATTGGACGTAAGTGTCTCCTTCTTGTAGGTATTTATCTATATCTTCTTTCATTATATACATATCTCCATATACGCTTATCAAAGAATCCGTAACGCTCATCATGTCTCCATATAATCCTTGATATCTCGTCATATATACCCCATCTTTGGAATAACATGTATATTTAGGCTTTCCATATTCTTTATTAAATTCGGGTACAATAAAATATTCACCAACTAAATTTAATCCTTGCTGATCTGCTGTATTCGGCGAGTTTCCGCGGGTCGGATTGATATAAACATTCTCATATACGATCTCATTGGTTATTTGATCGTTATCAAAAATATAAATATTATCTCCTTTTATCGTTAGTGTCCTGATACCGTTTGACAGAGGAACATGTTCAAGATCTCTTCTCTCCTCCCAATTTTCCATATCCGTCGATGAATATACTTTATCAATTATATCGTCAGCCGTGGCGCTCCAAAAGTTTGCACGCAGATTAGCTCTATTGTTAATTCTTACATAATACTTTCCATCTATATATGACATTTCCCTGACATAGGCTTCAAATTCTATTTTCTTTAAAAACTGAAAATTTTCATCCAAAATATATAGATAGCCTTTTGCCTCGTGAACTCGTCCGCTTGTAAAAACGTTATCGTACATGTTAGAACGCCCCATATATACTCCGTCGGCCCACTTGATTTCATCCATGTATCCGGCTCTGCTGTAGTAGCCATAACTATCTCGGTCGTTAAATACCGTTACTTCCCTAAAATTCACAAAATCAGTAGTGAAGTAGTCCCCAGAATATTCGTCGTTATTAATATAAGCCAAATAGCCGTTTCCTATGTCTTGAATTTGACTGATATCCGTTCTTATCTCCCCGTTGATATAAGACTCTCCGTCGTTTAATTCATGTATTATACTTGCGTCGTCTACCGTAAGCGCATAAATACAAACGCTATTCAACGAAATACACATTATGGTTATCAACATAAGTATTATTTTTTTCATTTAACATACCTCCTAAAAAATACTTGTCTTTTTATTTGCAGACTAATATTCTTTGCTTAAACAAAATTCGTTTCCTACTAAACCGGTATCCGCCGTTGTTAATACAACGCTTACCGTAATATCAACAGACGTTTTGGCCGGTATACTCACAGTTCGTCCAACAAATCGATTATACTGCTCTCCGTCTTCAAACGATCCAGCGCAGCTGTATTCCATCTCATCTCCATTAACGCTAATACCTACTACAACTCCCGCCTTACTATCGGTTCTGTAATTAAATTTCCAAGTATCATCCGCATCGTTTGCTATGGTTATATTATATACATTTTCAACTCCATAATTTCCTTGACTTATTGAAATCTGATGCTTGGTAAACCCTTTGTATGGACCGTCGGGAATTTTATCTCCGGGCGGCAAAGTTGGATATGGCAGTATATCGTTTGGAACAAACTCGTCTTGATTTCCGCTATAACCGTTAGGTATATCTCGTAATGAGGTTCTCTTTGTATCGAATCTCCATCGAGCGCCCGCACCCTCAACGTAATCGAAGCCAAGTATGCTCGATTCAGTCGCCGTTTGATAGACGTTTGTATCATTTTGCGGATTCACATTCGACACCCATGTCTCAGCTTGCGTTATTCCAAATGTATTTGCAACTTCCATAGGTATTAAATATTCGGCTCTACTTTCATCTGCTTCGATCGCATGCGCTAAGTCGACCTCAACGTACGGCATTGAGTCGGCTATCCCTTTCCATGTCGGCGAATAAGTCTGATCTTGATTGGAGTTGATATCCACCGAAATATCTTGAACATACGGCGCGCTTTGCAAAGATAATTGAGTCTTATTCGACGTCGTCTTATAGGCGACAGTGCTTAAATTTAGAGATCCTCTTACCACCTCAAACTCCATAACGATATATATAGGCATATTGTAATTATCCATGGACGGATAGCTGTTTACATTATATGCCGCTTTATATATATCGCTTAACCATATAGATTGCGCTCCGGATGACAACGTATACGTATATGGCAAAATTAATTGTCTTGGTTCGTATATTTGCGGATTTCTGTCATCATACTTTATATCATTATGTATAGTTTTCCCCAAAAAATCTGAATACGCCTGAATTCCGGTCCAGCTCGGAGATTCGATCGTACCCGGAAAAACTTGCAGTCCAAGTCTGTTGATTTTTATTTCGGCGTTGGTCGAGTTAAACAATACATCGGTATATATTGGCGTATACGATTCTGTTCCCGATCTTTGAACTACAACGCCATTATGATACCACGCCATATATGTGTATGTTCCGGGCTCTAAGTTTTCGTAATTATCAAGCATATTGCCGTTCTCGCCCAAATGATTTTCTTCAATTCTTTCAGGATTACTTGAGTATATATATTTACCGCCTATTTTTGGAGTAAACACCAACTCGTTATCTCTTGATATTTGAATTTTGAACTCATAGGTTGAGGTTGATTCTTGGGTAGATAACTTGATATATGCCTTTTCTCCTCTATTTAACAGATATTTCTTTCCCGTTTGAGCCAAATTATCTACTCCTATCAGCTCGTTATCATTTTCATCATACACGTTTATCGTACAATTTTCAACTTCACTGATCAAATAAAACTCTGTTTTCGGAGCCACAAAGTAGAACTCTTTCGAGTTGCTTTTATAGCTATCTTGATTTATTGTATGCGTATCCTGCAGCGAAAAGTCGATATAATTTGCAGCGCCTTCGTTAATTACCTTTACGTTCTTTAAACCTTCGTCAAGCGTAAACAACGACTTCTCGAGGATCTTAGCCGCTTCCGCTTTGGTCAGATTTCTCAGCGTTCCAAACTCGCGGTTCTCGTCGCCCTCCATTACTCCGTTGAGATACATTTGATAAATCCCTTCAATATAGTCGCTGTCGTTAACGCCGGCGATCTTCGTCGTCGCTCCGCCTATCTGGTTGGCAAACATATTTTGCTCTGTAAACGCTATCGACGACTTCCACCTTGTGTTTCTTTCGCACGAAACGTTTTCGTTATATTCGTACAGATTCGACGGTACGGTTATCTCGCTTCTTTGCTCAATATACGTCTTATAGAGCGCATACGCAGCCTCGTATCTCTGTATCGGAGCTTCATAAAAACTTTCGTTTGGCTCGTTTCCCGTCGTTTCCGTCTTTATCAACGCAAGCTCTATAGCCTTATTAACAACGTCTTTCGCCCAATACACGTCTTCCCCGTAAATTGCAATGTCGTCGAATCCCGCGGAGAATAACAGCATCTTTAAAAATTCAGCTCTCGAAACCGGCTTTTCAGGATTGAAGTATACGACCGTTCCGTCTCCCTCGATAGTAGTCTGCGTCTCGGGATCGTATTTGCCCGTATCTCCGCCCACTATACCTAAGTTCGTCGCTTTGAACAACGATTGATAGTACCATGTTTCGCCGCCATTTGCATCTTTTACGTCTTCATATTTCTTTATTATATACACGTTATTAGTATTGTATAATGTAGGTATTACTCCATTAAAATCAGTTCTGACGCTTCGTAATATTGTGCTGTCCGCTGTCGGCAACTCTATCAAATAGTTCTCGCCTTCTATTGATAATTCTATTCTGTATTCGGCGCTTAAGTTATTTGCGTAGATATACGCGTATGCGTCGTCGCCTGTATAACCGCTTGGTTTTGTAAATCTGATATTATCATACAGCTTTTCGGTTTCTGACACATAATCTACAATACCCACGCCTTTGCCGATTATTTCTGTAAAATAATTATATGTATCAATAAAGCTCCATTCTCCCGTAACCGCAGTTCCGTCAATATCCAAATACTCAACGGCGCCGGACGAGTTCTCTACTTTTTGAGTTATTATTTTTGAGTTCTCGTTTGGTTCCTCATCCGACTCCTCATTTGGCTCCTCGTCAGAGAACGCTACTACAGGGAAGCTATATTTAAGGTTCCTGTCAAGCATATCTGTTATTTCAGGGCTGGAAATATTACCGCTCGTGCATAAACTCGAATCGCTAAACCCTGATTTAAGCGCGTCATAAAAGCCGATCATATTTGAAAGGCCTTCATCAAAGCTGCTTTGATACGCTTTTCCCCTGATCAGATCGAGTATAGTTTGACCGGAGGTCACGGTCGAAAAGACATTATAGTCATTCTCGCCGCTTACGACAAGAGGTAAACAGCCGTACATATTTAATACGGAAGCGATATCCGAGCCGAACGAACGCGCGGTGTTAAAATTATGCTCTCCGGTTCTATAATCGCTGGTATAAATTATTTTATCTTCGTTAGACGTCAGCGATACGTCGTTCGACATACTCATAACTTGAGCTATGTTGTTAAATTCTCCGTACAGTTCGGCTATATTAAGCCGCAGTTCCAAAGCGGCGCCGCAGACGTAAACTCCCTCTATCTGAGAAAGCGCTTCGGCGTTTTCATTGGAAAGAGCCATAACGTATACGGAGATCCCGGCGCTTTCGGCCTCGGAAATTTTATTCTCCAAAGCGTTTATATCTGTAATATTTTGGACGGTTATAACGACCGCTTTGTTCCCGGTCTGAGGTATTTTTTCTTCGTTGTTCAGGGCTTCTACACACCTATCGATCAACCGAACCGCGTCCGTCGTACCGCTGTAATCGGCGCTTGCAATAAAATCTACCGAGTTTTTGGCGCTATCTTTATCAACCGGATATCCCATACTGTTGTTAGTCACCAAAGCGATATTGGTGTTTGTAGTCGAATCAATCAAGCCGTTTATACTATCGACCCAATTTTTAGACTCGGACGGGTCAAAGTTCAGCATAGCTAAAGAAGTATCGAGACCGATCGCCAAGCTAACGCCGGACTCTACCGCCTCATAGTCCGATTCGTTTAACTCGTTGTTTAGCGCCATAGACACGACGTTTTCTTCAGAAACCTCCGCCGCAGAAGCGGATAACTCGTCGCGGTCAATAAGTATAGACTTTTTGTCCACATATCCCAAGCTATCGCCTATACCGACAACGACCTTGACGTTTTTATCCAGCGCGTCCGGATCTATTGTAAATCTCACGCTTCGATAATCGTCATAGCCTTCAACGGGCAGGAACGTGCCTTGCCTTGCAGACCAGAAGAAGAACGGATCCGCATTTTGAGAACAGGTATACTGATCGTCTCTTATTGTAAACTGATATACTCCGTTTTCCTCGTCGATAACGCTCATAGCCACGCTTTCGATCTCAGGATAGACGTCGGGAGCGGCCTCCGGATAAATCTGGTCGTACTCGAAACCGATCGAGCGGATCGGTATATCCGTAGACGGCTGAAGCGTGGGGTCTTGAAGTACCTTAATATCATAATTAAGTTTATACACGTTGTTTCCTTGTTTTAGAGCAGCCGTAAGCGTCACATATGTATCCGAACCATATAGATCGGGCCGCGTAACCGTTCCGTCGGTATCAATATAGTATTCGTTGCTCGTAGTCCAGCTTACCGAACTGCCATAATTCAGAGCCGCAGGCAGAGTAATATTCCCCGTTATCCCATTATCCGACGCGTACGCGCTCATATACGCGTTTAACAGCTCTGCGTCGGGATCGCTCTCGACCGTAAGCCGCGGTCTGTGGCTCTCGTCGTTATATTCTTTTGTAGCCAGATCGCAGCCGTTCGTCGAATACGAACCGTTGGAATTTGTTCCGGAATACACGACTATCGTCAGCTGTCCGTCATATTCGTCGAGCTTTAAAAAGTCGATAACGGCGTCCGTTATATCCACAGAGAAACGTTTTTGCCCCGTTCCGGGACTGGAAACTGTTGCGATCGGCTTCAGCTCTGAAAAATCAAAACCGCTTTGGGTAAGCGACGAGTATGATACCGAATTTTCCGTCCAGGCTTTGCTCGCGTCGGCGCCGTCCAGAATAGCGACGTTCAACGGATGACCGGAAGCTCCGTTTATTTGCGACAGCGACAATACTACCCTTTCGACCCCGGGTTTGGCCGTCAGATCGTCTAAGTCGAATTTATATATGGCGAATCTTCCTTTTACGCCAGCTGCGCCCGTTCCCGAAGAATCGTTTTCTATTTTAACTACCGCATAATTTTGATTTGAATAGTTTATAGAGCTGCGACCGTCTCCAAACCAGATCTGAGAATCGTCGCTCGGCAAAATAGTATCCTCTCTCTTTACGATCACCGTAACTTCTTTTTCCGCCGTTTCTCCGTCAGCCAGAGTTAAATGCGCCGTTAAAGTTACTATAGCGTCTTTTTCATAGAACCCGGGCCGGGATACTTGTCCGCTGTTCGTCAATCTTGAAGCGTTAGATGTCGACCATGTTACAGAGGCTCCCAAATCGGTTTCAGACGGCAGATCTATATCGCCCGTTATCGCGCGGTAGGGTCTGAAGTAGTCGGATATCCAATCAAGATTAGCCTGCATACTGTAGTTATAGTTGACCGATAACGTCGGTCGGTACGCTTCCGGAGTATTGGGCGTATTAGTAGAATCCTCGCCGCCTCCGTTCCATTCCTTAGTCGTGAAGTCTATACCGTTTTGCGGCATATATTCGTTATATACCACAAAGGTTACATACGCTTTCCCTTTGCTTTTCTCCGAATTCAGGCAGTCGGCTACCTGGATCTTATGTTCGACCGGCACATATGGGTTCGTCGCCGTCGTATTGCCTGTATATATTACTTCAACATCGCTGAAATCGATACCGCTTTCGGCGAATTCATCGTATGTGATACTACTTTCATCCCAGTTGTTATTAAAGTCGCCGTCCGGCAATACCCCTACCTTAAACGACGTCCCTCCGGCTCCCCATCTGTGGAATATATGCAATACCGCGTCCGCGATCCCTTCGCTGGGTACTTGCAACAGATCGAATTTATAAAGGATACATCTTCCGCTCATTACCCCGTCAGAAATCTTGGATTTTGCCGTACCGTATTCCCAAGAACCGTAATTTTTATTTGTGTTGCTTCCCTCGTTAAATATTTGCGCGTCGTCGATCGGACTCAGCTGCGCGACCGCGTCGGGCGTCGGCGTTGGAATAGGCGTTGGCGCTAAAGTGGGCTCCGGTTCAAAATCGGAATATATATAAACCCTTATACTAAAAGTCGCGTTGCCTAACGAACCGAGTCCTGCGCCCGATTCGCTATTCCCATAATCGACGACTGAAGCTGAAATACTAAAATAGTGCGCTCCTCCCGCATATCCGGAGCCTATGACGCCCGTTATAGAAGTTACGCGCCCGGCGGCCGGCGTATTATAGCCGCCATAATTTAACGTATAAGTTCCAGGAAATCCCGACACCTTAACGTCGTCATAATATACGCCGGCTCCACTGATCAACGTTATGGAATCGCCCGCTCTCAGTTCCTCTTCGCTATTGTAATAATATGTATAGTACTGATTGTAGAACGCTTCGTCGTTAGCGTATAAAATATATGTTTTTGTTTCAGCATCATCGGCTTCGATTATTCTATTGACGGCGACGTCGGCGCTGAGACTCAAATTTGCGTCCGCCGCCAAAAGATTCGGCATATCGGCTCCCTGTTTTCTTACGCTTACAGGATATTCCCCCGCAACCACGTTATAAAAAATCGCGACTCCGTCCTCCGAACATTCGACCTCTTGATCTCCGAGAGATACGAAATATAGATCTCCGCTCTCCTCGTCAGGATTTACTATCAGCTGCACAATATCTTCATCTTCCGTAAATGTTAACGTCGTATTTGTTTCGCTTATCGCCTCATTATCTAATTCCTCGTTTTCCAATTCAACCTGCCCAATCTCTTCGCCGTCGTCCGCGATCTGCGTCTCCGTTTGTTCCTGCGGCGCCATATCCGCCTCGCTCGCGTTCTCGGCGAACGACGTCTGAAATCCGATCATATTAAACAAAAATATAACTGCTAAGACCGCGCTTATTCGCTTTTTTAAATTCATAACAAAACCTCCTCTATATGATATTTAGATAAATACAACAATAAAAAGACGCGCCAAATAACATCCGGCGCAAACCGGACGCATATCAACGCGTCGTTAAATACTGATTTTTAGTTTACCACACTTATACATAGAGGATCACTTCCCAATATATAATCCTTCACTATATGATTATAAATTTTTATCAAGACTTTCTAATTATAGTTAAATTATAACAAAACAACTAAATATAGTCAAGATATTATTGGAAAATATTAAAGTTAAATATTGTAGTCCAATGTACTCATATTTCATGTTATCAGCGCTTTTAAATTTTAAAAAATATTGCATTTAATTTTTACGCTTTTGTATATTTACTTCATTTATCAGCTTCATCGCGCGATTAAAATACGCTCTGTCCACCGCGGGCGTATCCGGTTGATAACAGGCGTCTATGTCTATATAATCGGCAGGGTCAAAGTCGGCGTCTTTTGATCTGTATATAAGGATATACGCTTCCTCTTGAGCTTCTGCAACGTCTTTGCCGGTTGTAACTCTATAGAATGCGTCTCTGCGGTCGCCATATCTCGTCGAACCTTTCTTTTATCTCTTCAATATTTTTACACGGTGCATTTTGTTTTTTTAGTCATTTTTTATTTCGTCTGCAAACTCTCCCCGCATTAAAATCCAAAACGCGTCTTTATGTGATTTTATATCTATTCCTTCAAAAAATTTAAGAGAGGGACGTTAACGTATGCAAACAATCAAAGCCGTAGCGTGCGCGCGCTTTTCGATCTATATACAGCGCGCAAGAATAGAAAAGTTCATAGAACAACTTTAGCCCCTTAGCCTCGAGGGGCTTTTTATATTGTTCTACGCAGTTTCAAATCTGTAAAGGGTAAATTAAAGGGTAAAACCCCTGTTTCAGGCATTGAAAAAGCCCGCAAACATACGTTTTTACGGGCTTTTGGTGTGGCGGAGAAGGTCTACGCCTTGCTATATCCGAAACAAAATTTATTATATTTTCTCCTATTCCGGTATATTGTTTTTCTATCGGAGCTTATATTCAAAATTAATAGCTAAAAGGACGGAGCCGAAGCCCCGCCCTGTCCTTTATATACTGCTCGCATGGAGCGTTGTTTACTCCCCGTAGATCCCCGCGCGGTCGTTTATCACAAGTACGCGCAGTAGGTCTTCTGTAAGTCCAAGATTGCCCTCTTCGTCGCCTTTGAGGTAGCCCTTGTTTACAAGCTTTTGGATCGTAGGCTTCGCCCAGTCCGGCATATTCTCATCTATGTAGTTATAAACGGCTGTATTGACTACGCCGCCGAGATACTGTATGTCCTTGCCTATCGCGTTGATGACTTCGTTTTGTCTGTTGTTCTCTTCCTGTATGTCGGTTATACGACCGTTCAGTTCGTCATATTCTTTGCTCATTAAATTATCCTCGCTTTCTGTATTAGTTAATTCTATACCTAAGTATTCGCATACGCCTTTCGCTATTCCCAAAGCCAAAGCGTTTTGCCCCTCTTCGGAGGCTAAGTATTGATTGTCGCCGTAGTTGTCTATAAAAGCCGTTTCAACCAGAATGGCCGGCATATTCGTTCTGGTTATAACGGCGAAGTTTGCCGTCTTTACGCCTCTGTTAGTCCTGCCGGTCTCGGCTATAAGATGTTTCTGCACGCACTCGGCAAACCTGTAGGCGTTCGTGCCGGACCTATACGCGTATGTCTCAGCGCCGTAAGCCTTTGAATTGGCCGCGTTACAGTGGATTGATATAAACAGATCCGCGCCCCAACTGTTAGCGTTCGCCGCTCTGGTCGACAGGCTGGAGTTCAGACTGCCGTTACCTATAACGTCGTATATGGTGTTTCTGCTCATCTTGACGTCTATGCCGTTTTGGATCAGTAGAGCCTTTAGCTTATTGCCGACGTATACGGTTATATCCTGCTCTTTGAGCCCGTAGCCTACGGCTCCGGTATCGCCGCCGGAATAGTTATGTCCGGGATCGATATATATCTTTGTCATGTTATCACGCTCCTCGAATATATTATCTCATTTTAAAACTGACATGCGGGGGCGTATATAGATACGCCCTAACCGTTTTTCAATTCTTTCAAATATTCGTCAGCCTTGACCGCGTTCTTAGTCACGCTGTTGTTCTTCCACCAGCTCCACACGGCCGCGCCGATCGTGAACAGTATGCTGACCAGCTGATATATGTTATCCTCAGCTATCGGCAATTGTTCCTTGCCGAATATGGCCAAGAGCTGGTTTACAAGAGCCAAAACTAACACTATCGTTCTCGCTATCGTATCCGCTTTCATTGGGTATCATTCCTTTCTCTATCGTGTTCGAGTTGCTTGATCCGCTCGTCGTGGGTGTCCATGACCGCCTTGTGCTTCCAAAGCTTATCGTTGATCTCGTCGATCTTCGCGCTGTGCGCGTTAAGTCTTTTCTCATGAGTGTTTGAGCTTCTTAGCAACATTTCTATGTTTGAGTTGAGCTGGACTATGTTTATATTCAGTTTCTCTATGGGCTTGTAGCATTTGAACACCACGCCTATAAGACTGGCGAGGGTAACTATAGCTACCGCCATCATTCCCAAAAATTCATATGATATCATCGTTATCACCTCCGTTCTGTTCTACGACATATCCACAACGTCGATATAACCGATAATGCTTCCGCCGTAATCGTTTATATGCTGATAACACTCAGGGTGGTCGGCGTCTGCGAAATAAGCGCTTTTTACATGCATATATAGCGGAGTGAAACACCAATTATCCCCATTGTCGTTACATACCAGATTGACGGAAAGTACCTTGTAGTCGTTACTGGCAACGCTGAAACCCGCCAAATACCCATCTATGTCAAAGTACATTCTCGAATTACCACTGCTTAGTTGAACATAGCCGCTTGTCTTAGCGTTCGTGATATTGACTGGAATCCTCCATATATCTTGTCCGGATACCCATGAACCAATCTTCTTCTTAGTTGTAGAAAACGTGTTTGCCGCCGCAGCCGTCGTCGCCCTATCATAAGCCGCCTTAACCGCCGCCGGAGTCGCCGCTATACCAGCCGTTACATTGGCGTTTGAAGTTGTATTATCGCTAAGTCTAACGTGTCCAAAGGTTGTTGCGCTGGCTAATCCGTAAGTCTCCGACGTGCTTGCGTGATTTATTGGCGCTGCATGGGGATCATGTATCATTCCCCAACCGCTTGCCCAATTTCCCGTTATTGTTTTAGTTCTATATCTTATCGTGTCGTCGTCTGAAAAGGTATATTGGGCTATCCGCGTATTGCCCCTAACAACAATTAACAGTATTTCATCTTCGTTATCCTCATTAATCATTCCTTCTACATAATACACGCCTGTTTCTGTAATATTATCAATATCGCTTGCGTCTATAGTTTCGCCTTTAGCTCTGCTCTCTATCTGATCCTTTATCAGAAAATCCTCGCCAATGCCTATGTTGTTTGCGTCGGTGTAAAGTATCCCGTCTATGTTGTCGCACTCGAGCGTAACATAATTATCGTCTCTGCCGGATATATGCACGTTATCTACGTATATATCAGCATACGGAATTAATGCGCTGCTGACCGAAGCTTTGCTATTCGCCAAATCATACGCCGCTTTGACGGCTGACGGAGTGGCCGCCGTTCCGTCGGTTACGCCGCTTGTGGAATTCGTGCTGTCGCTGAGTTTAACGTGACCGTAATTTGAACTCGTGCCGACGCCGTAAGTTGTCGCGGAGCTGGCGTGGTTTTCCGGCGCTTTCTCATCGCTCACTTTTTTTATTTCGGAATCTATATCTTCTATTGCGTCGCCTACTAAGGAAATGTCAGCCACCCCTGATAATGTAGGTATTGGAAATTTATAATTAATTGTTTCAGCCATTAATAATACCCTCTTTCTCGTATATATCTTGCCAAGTATAAGGCGTTAAGTCCGCCCATGAATTGGTTCCGTCTTTGACCTCTCTCCAAGTCCGATATTGCAATTTATGGTCAAGTAACATATTACAGGGCTTCACCCTGTTTATCAGCTTCACCGCCGAATCGTACATGCTCTTGCTCTGAAGCCCTATCCTGACCGTTATTTTAAAATTCTGCACGTCTATCTTAAGATATACCGCGTCCGCGCCGCAAAGCTCGGTAAGCATGTTATACAGCGTCCGCTCTGTATACGGCCGGTCTCCGGCATAGGTCGACAACACTCTGAACCGACGGTCTTCTAAGGTATCCCCGTCCGCCGGGATTATCCCGAGCGCTTTCTCGTGCCTGCTTATCCCATATTCGTCCGCGTCCAAAACGTACGGAGCGCGTCTGACCTGCCATATGTAGGTAAGCAGCGTATCGATCTCGGCGTTTAGCGCGTCGCAGATAGCCTGAAACTCGCCTATATCTCTTAAATCGTCCGGCAATAGTTTTTCTGTATGAGTATAGTTTTCCATAGCTATTCCTCCACGATAAGCGCGCTGTAGCTGGGTATATGCGCGTTCGACAATATAAGGTTGGCCTCCGAGCCGTTGATCTTGACCGTACCTATATCCTCGAGCGCGGGCGTGTCGAGCAAACGCTTCTTTATCTGGGATACGCGTATGACTATCGGATCGTCGTTATCGTCCTCCGCCCATTCGTTTGTAAGCTCGGAGAAATACTCGCCTATAGCGGTCTCCGTCTTCTCTTTTGTGAGTTCGTTGTCCTCCGCGCCGTCCTCCCAGACAAGCCCGGCTTTATCGACGGTTATCGTTATCCCGTCCACCGTAACAGTGTCCACATACACGCTATGCCCTATAGGCGCCCAGCCCGAGCCGAGTCCTCCGCCGTATATGGCCGGTTTACTTCCAAGCAAGAAACCTATGCTGTAGATACTGTTCGTATTCGACGCCGGAGAGGTTATTTTGAATAAATACTCCCCCGCCGGAAGCTCGCCCAGATCGAACTCCTCTACCGCTACGGCGTTCGACCAATTACCGGATAGGTATCTTGTAGCTACGCACAAATTACTTTTATTGGTATTATCTATAACGTCGCCGATCGCGCTTGTTCCGTCCGAATTAAATAGCTGCCCCTTGTGGTATCTGCCGTTATACTCGTAGCATATGACCAACAGCGAACACGCTCCCGCGCAGTCTACGTCTATGGTAAACGGTATCTCTAATACCCTGCCGTTAGCCCCCATAGGGATCAATCTTAAACAGTAACTTCTAAGATTTTCGCCGAATACGCTTTTGAACCGCTCCGCGTTAGTTACTCCGTCCACTTTGGCTTTCATAAGCTCCGCGTTATCGTCCCAGTCAAACACGAAATCGGGCTTTTCGGGCGGGTTGTCCTGCGGCAGTTTGTCGTCGTCTTCCACCTCTACGCCGTCGGGCGGCGTTAAGTCGTCCGCCTTTCTCGTATTCAGCGCGCTCTCCGGTCCCCTGTCGATCGGATCGATACTATCCTGAACGGCCTTTACAAGGTCTATGCTCGCGGCGCCCATTTCAGTATCCATAATAGTTACCTTTACCGTGCCGCCGCCGTTGTAGCACGGATATACCTTACACGCGCCCACGCCGTTTATACTGTTTACGTATTCCTTATACGCCGCCTTGTTCCCGCCGAACGACTGGTCTGTGATAGAGCTGAAATACCGCTCTCTAAAATCGTCCTCGCTCTCCATGTCCTCGCCGTTTACGACTACGCCGGTTATCCTCGCGCTTGTAAGCCCTTCTATCTCTTGGATAGGGACCAGCTCCGCCGAACTGATGTTCCCGGTCTCGCCCGTAGTCTCGCAGGCCAGATTATACGAATGTTCTTCGTCCTCTCTCTTTTCGGCGACGTAGTAGTTGACCGTCGAATTAAGCACGGAGAACCTCGCGCCTATATCCACGTCTATGTTGAACTCGCCTCTAACTATCGCGTTTGTCGCCGGATATGGCGTAAGTCCGCGCTCCGCCGCTCTGCGCTGCAAATAATAGTAATCGGCGGTGTCCGCGAACGCGTTGTCCTCCGTTCCCGAAGCCAAAGCGTAGACCCTCTGCATTTCAAACGCGGCCGGAGCGAGCGCGATATATACCGGGCTCCCCTCTCTCTTATCGTATTCGTCCGATACTCTCGCAAGCATACGCTCGAGTATTTCGTTATAATCAGGTATCGCCATTTTCACACCTCCACATCGTAAGTCTGCGTTATTTTCTCGTCCGCTATATTGCTCGCGACCTCAAAAGTTACGCTGTATATGTTCTTATTTACCTCAAATTTAAATCCGGAAACGGCGGTTATCCTGTCGTCCGCCATGAGCGCCTCAGTTATCCGCCTTTGGAGCTGAGGGATAATATACGTCTTTGGGTTATTCCTGAGTTCGTCGAACTCCGCGCCATAGTCCCTGCTGTAGATAAGCCACCTGTACCGCTCCGTCTGGAGTATCATATATATGCTCTGCTTGAGCGCGTCTATCCCGTCTACCTTGCCGGATAGACGTTTATTCTCGAAGTCTATATAGAACGTCTTTGACGGAAGTATCTTCCTCTGCGCGTCTCTGAACGTCTCCGGCGGATAAAAGTTATTGGGTACCATTCTTCTTCACTCCCATCACAACAAAACGCCGACCATTCCGCACTCTTAGAAGAGTAACGACGTCGCCCGTCTTCAGGCTATCGTCTATCTCTAAGGTATGCGAATGATCCGCGCCGGTTATATTATACGTCTTCTTTGTAAAGTATTCGGGAACGACCAAAAGTTTTCCGCTAAGCGGTATCTTATCGGATAATTTGATCTCAAGCGGACTCTCCGAGCTGACGTAACCTGTAAACATATCGGTCAGCTTTTCGCTCTCGAGCTGTTCTTTCACTATCTGTTTAATAGCCTTTATCAAGGCCATGTACTCGATCATATAAACTGACCCCCTATCAAATCCAGATCCATAGTATGACTACTGTCTGTAAAGGTATGCTTAGCCCCCGAGACTTCCATATACCCGTATTGCAAAAGATCGCCTAAATCCAAGTCCACAAACACGCTTGATCCGCCTCTTACGCGTATATCTCCGAACGCGCCCTTTACGGACAGCGACCGCGTTTTATTGGTCGTTATCTTTATGAGGTTCTCCGCCATAGCCGCGCCGTCCTGTCCGTCTTCGAGCTGGTGGGTGTATTGAAGTACTCCCCACTGGCTGAACTCGGCCGACTTGTCGTTTATGTACACCTCTCTGACTCCGGTCTCTTCGTTGTCGCGGTAGGTCTTTATCCTGTTAAAAGTTCCCTCGTTGATACTCGACGTGTAGTCTATGCTCTGCACGGCCTCTTTATTGACCGCATAGGGAACCCTGAACCAATACTGAGGATCGAGCCGCACCTGACCAAAATCGTCGTATAACAGGCACTTTATGCCGCCCTGAGAGACCGTATATTCAAGCGCGTTATACATTATATCTATCAAAGGCGTATTATCCTCGACCGTAAGCGGCAGCTTGATCCCGGTATCGTATACGCCGCCCAGCTTTACGCTGTGGTCCTTGCATATGGCCGTAAGCAGCTCGGACGCCGTTATATCCTGATACACGTATATATCCTTGTTGTTGAAGTATCTGAGCTGGTCGTAAGCCGTGACCTTTATCCTATAGCTGTCGCTTCTGCTTTTCTCGAACACATAGCCGCAAAAGACGTTTTCGCCGCGATACTTAAATATTACCTGAGCGCCTTCCTGAAAGTCCAAAACGGGGTCTTTTAGCGCTGTAAAGCCGAGCATAGCGTAAGAGTTCTTAGGCGGCTCCCATTCGATCTTGTCGCAGATAACCGGCTTGTATATTCTGCCGTCCGGGTTTGCAATATACAGCTCGATATTGCTCTGATTCTTCATTCTGAGCCCGTCGAATATGTTGTTCCTGACTCCCGCCTGCTCTCCGACGTAGCTCATCGTCGCGGTCGCGGTTATCGGCTTGGACTCGCTTGAGCCGCTCGAGCTTGTATAACTTGAAGCGTTGGCGTATTCGGGGTACTCGAAGTAATTTCCCAAATTTATTACCTTTAAAACGCAGCCGTCGCTCGGCGGGTTATCATGGTTACGCCAGTTAGTCACCCATTCGACAATACGCTCGCCGTTGTTATGGCCCCATTTATTAGCCGGATTTTGATCCCACGACACAGGCGCCCCTTGATGTTTTTCGTCGGCAAGAATACCATGTATAACGCGCCCGTTTTCCATATATACGTCTACGTAATCCCCGATCGCTCCGAAAGTAGACGTCATAGCCAAAGCGAACCTTTCTCCAACCATGCCGTATCCTTCGTTATCATAATGTCTATCGTTATTCGATTCCGCCTCGTTTATCAATTGATACTGCGTCGAAGACGTATTTGTAATGGCGCTCCAGTTCATATACGTGTAGACTGTGCCCAACCCTGCGGGTACTTCTATGACTACCTCGCGCTGCGGTTTTAGCTCAGACGTTGCGGCTCCGTCGTACGGCGGGGTGACGTAGCAATAGTCGGAGACATATCTCGCCGAAACTATAGATACCGCGTCGCTTGAGTTGCCGTCTATCGAGGAAAATTGGCCGCCGCTCGCGTCCTCTTTTACTATGCCTATATGTCTCGCCCAATCTGTACCGTTGAAATCTGCAATATACAAATCCCCCAATTTAGGAGAATACCCGCTGCCTTTTGCGTGATATGTTCCGATTCCTCTGTCTCTTGCGGCAAGCGCGAAATTCCACGACGCGCCCTCGCCGCCGTAGTCGTCAATACCTATCTGTTCAAGACACCATGAAACGAAGAATGCGCACCATGCCTCGTTATTGACGCCGAAAGACGCCCCGTATTTATTGTAGTTGTTCGCGCCCTCCGTGTAGCCTACTTCTTTTAACGCCACGTTTACTAAATCTCTTCCCGTCGCCAATCGATCACCTCTTTAAATTTTACCCGCTGTTTCCCGCAAGCCATTCATCGTACGTTCCGTAACTGTCGTCGGTGAGCTTTACAGTCTGCCCCTCGCTCAGTATCCCGTACGCCTCGCATAGCTCCGCGC
>JAHZIG010000028.1:30846-35669 GCA_019419865.1 Clostridiales bacterium
AGCTTTACAGTCTGCCCCTCGCTCAGTATCCCGTACGCCTCGCATAGCTCCGCGCATTTACGGACTAACGCCTTAACGTTTGAGTTAACCGCATTTCCGTCGAAGTCTTCCCATTTTTCTCTTTCAGATATAAGACCTTTATCTACAAGGCTGTTTAAAAAATTTTCTCTGTAGTCGGCGTATACCGCGTCTACGTATATATCGAGGGTTCCGCCTGATACGCTGTCGCATATTTCCAAAACGCCGCCGATAGTCATTGATTCGTCCAGCATTTGCGTCAAGACTCCGGCTTGCAGCGCCCAATACCAGTTATTACCTAAGATGTTTTTCTTATACAGCGAAACTATATGTTTCTCCGCCCAGTGTTTACCGGGTAAAATATCACCCTCGTACTTGCTCGCCCCGCCGAAAGTCTTATCTATCAGCGCTAAAAAATTTCCTCTGATAGTCTCTTGATCGTCCTGCCATTCCTCCGCGTTCTCAATCGCGAGGTAGTCGCTTGCGCCCGGGTCTCTGTTTATCTTCTCGAGATACCGCACGACGTCGTTATTTACGTTCTCGGAGCCGAACTCGCGGCAGGCTATTGTGTAATAGGTGTCGCCTTCTTGAGCCGTAGCGACCCGCATTATGCGTTTCTCGTCGGCTCTTACGGTCTGGTATGTCACGCCGTCGGCGTTTAGAATAACTATCTGGGTTCCGTAGTCCTTGTATTGGCAAAAGTTTAAGGATACTCGTACGTCGCACCCGTCCTCCGCGTCCTCCGTGACCTCGTAGTCCTCGAGCGTTACCGTCTCGTTGGTATACCAGGTATCCTCTCCGTTCGGCAGTTCCCTGTATATATCGAGCTGAAACGGTAAGCGTTCGTTCTTAAGCGTCTGGAACAGATCGAGGTATTCTATAGGCGGCGTCACATTCTGAGTCGTTCCGTATCGCGGGTTTATGTAACTGGTCTCATAGCTCGCAAACGGATACTCCACCGCCGGTAATAATATCTCAAAGCTGAACTCTTTAAGTCCCGGACGCTTGATTATATTTATCTCGCCGTCGTCCACAAGACTTACCCTTTCGTTTTGGTTGTTTATGGTTATAGTCATAGTAGGCGGCGGCACGGGCAATAGCTTGCCCGCTATGTAGAATTTATACGCCATAATTCGCCTCCAGATTCGATTGCAGATTAGCGTATATGCCGTTTGACATTCGCTTTATCACGTCGGTCAGATCCATCTCGCTGCTTATCTCGTTATCGTTGTTTATCGTTATGGTTATAGGCGCCTTGACTATCGTCTTGGTCTCGCCCTTGTCGCTCTTTCCCGCCGCGCTGCGTATATCGCTGTAATCGCCCCGAGCGGTAACGGTATCCCTGTTTCCGAAAGTAGTTTTGGGATATTCGCCCGCCGCCGAACTCAAGGAAAGCGCGGCTCTCTTTACGTCTCTTAACCGGTTCTCCATGCCTATGGCCAGACCTTCGGTTATGTAGCGGCCTTTCTCCATCATGACCTTAGAGGGGGAAGAAATCCCCATGTTATCGTCGGTTTCGCCTCTGATTATACTGGTTATATTTCTTATAGCGCTTGTTACGCCCTGTATTTTGCTGGTTATCCCGTCGATCAGCCCTTGAATTATGTCCTTGCCCTTTTGAACAAACTGATCTTTCAAGTTACCGATAAAGTCTAAAATTTCGTTGAATTTGTTCTTTATTGAGTCATATGTTTCTACAAGTCTATCAACGGTATTAGCCTTGATTGCGCTCCAAGCGCTTGAGATAAAGTTTTTGATCCCGTCTATAATAGGTCTTATGAAATCGTTTATAGCGTTCCATATAGAGACGACTTTATCTTTGAGCGTCGTTACAGCATTCGATACTCTGTCTTTCACCGCATTCCAAGCTGTCACTATAAAATCTTTAATAGCGTTTATTATCGGTGTAATAAATTCGACGACGGCGTTCCATATATTGACTATGGTGTTCTTAATATTGTTCATTACGATAGACACAACCGTTCCGATAAGTTCAAACACCGCGCTTATAAAGTCGGCTATTGCTTGAACTAACGGGCGTATTGTCTCCCATGCGCTTAAAAATATGCTTTTCACCGTATTCCATATCCCGCTGAAAAAGCCTGTGACGCTCTGCCATATTCCTTTAAACCACTCGGTTACGCCTTGCCATAGCCCTTTGAACCAATCGACTACGCTTTGCCATACGCCTTTTACGCTCTCCCATATGCTTTTAAACCACTCGACAATGGATCCCCAAGCCGCTTTTATTGCATCCCAACAGGATAGAGCCGCCGCTTTTATTTCATCCCAATATAAAATAACTGCTACAAGCGCCGCTACAAGCGCTGCAATTGCAACTATTATTACAATAACTATCCATGATAATGGATTAGCATAACACGCTATATTAAAAGCCCACATTGCAACGGTCAAACCTGCGATAGCAATAGCGGCTATTTTCAATGCGTTTTCCACTGTATCTCCGTTATCCATGATCCATGTTAAAGCGTTCATTGCGGATTCGCCAAACTTTACCATAAAATCAGTCGCCGTTTGAAGATATTCTTCAAGTTTTCCGCTGTTTGCGATCTCGTTAATTTTCTCAAGAATAGGCTGAAAAGCTTTGATCGCATTATTTTTAAATTCGATCCAAATCTGTCCGAATGTCTTAGGCATACTCTCAAACTTAGCGTTAGTCTCTTCCGCTGCGCCGAGTAAGGCCTCTTTTACCACTTCTGAGGTGATTTGCCCCTCTGAGGCAATATCTTTTAAACCGTTCGATACTCCCAAATAGTTTTCTATAGCCTCTGCTATCGTAGGAGCGCTTTCTAATATTGAATTTAATTCCTCGCCTTGAAGAACACCGGACGCCATCGCCTGCGTCAATTGGAGTATAGCCGCCTGTTGCTGTTGGGTATCGGCGCCGCCGATAACAAAATGTTTATTGACCTGCTCCATAAAAGCTATCGTCTCTTCATTGGACGAAAAAGCGTCTCCGGCTAATACGCCCATCTTAGCCACAGCGTCGGCTGTATCTAAGTAAGCGCCTCTTGAACGCTTAGCGCTCTCAAAAATTTTATCCTGCAATTCTTGAGTAGTTTGCATACCGTCGTTCATCAAATCAAGCCGCGCCTTTGTCTGCGCTACCGCGTCGGACGTTTTTATTATAGTACTTACCCCGAACGCCGCGCCTACGGCTCCGGCCACTCTCGTGAACACTCCCGCCAAACTGCTTCCCGCGCTGCTTACGTTCTTCAGCTTACTGTTAAAAGATGTTGTTTCCTTCGAGGCCTGCCTTATATTACTGACCACCTGAGATATAGAGCTTTTCAGTTTTGAAAAATTCGTTGCGGCCACCGTCTTTAAATTTCGGCTTAAATCTTTTACGCCGTTTAAAAGTTTTACTACCGATATTTTGTTTATATTCTTAAGCGCCGCAAGAAACCCCTTAGCTCCCGTTTGGCCTTGCGTCAGCGTATTTTTTATACCCGTCAGCCCAGACTTAAGATTACTCAGCTTAGTAGACGCGAACTGTTTCATGGAGTGCATAGCGCTCGATATATTCCATTGCAGCTGTAAAACCTGATTACTTACCTGTTTAAATACATTGGACGGCTTTATAGCGCTGAATAAATTTGATAATTTGCTTTTTAAAAGCGACACGCGAATATCAAACTCCTCTATATCCGCGCTGATCCCGCTTAAGGGCTGAACGCTGCGCATTCTTTCAAGCGTACTTTTAAGCTGGGCGGCCTCGACGTTACATTTATCGAGCCTCGAAGCGTACGCGGTAACATGCGTCGCCGCTTCCGCCGCGCCTTGCCCGGCCTCTCTGAACAGCCTGTTTAGCTCGTTCATTCTGTTAACCCTCTCGAGACCCGTAAGGGGTTCTCTTAAGTTATTCGCCGCTGCGGCGGCTCCGTTTAAAGAGCCTATAAGCGCGTTAGTATCGACGCTTGCCTGTTTCACGGCGTCGCCCATCTTATTCCACTCGCCGCTGACCTGGCCGGCGCTCTGCTCGGTCTGGTTTAGCGTCGCTTTTATGGCGTTCAGTTCCCTTTCCGCGCTTGTCAGCGCCGACGTATCCAAACCGCCCGCTATCGAACTGTCAAGGCTTTTAAAAACGTCTAACATCTTCGACAAGGCGTTTACCATATTCTTAGTAGGCGCGGTGACCTTATCATACAATTCAATACTGGTCTGCAAGGTATCGGGCATAGCTCCGCCCCCTTTCTTAAGATAATAAAAAAGAGGCGGAGATCATCGCCGCCCCTTCGATTTCTTCTTAGCCTTCTTCGCTTCCTTTTTCTTCTCTTCCACATGCACGTCTATACACGCCATGATAAAGGCCTTTTCCTCGTCGCTGAGCGCCAGAAATTCGGAAGGCAGGCGGTGGAACTCGTACAGATAATGCATAGCGTAACTGCTGAGCCCATCGCCCTTTATTAGTTTTTTGCCTCTTTGACCATATCGTCGAGGCTCTTATCTAAGCCGTTTATCTCGTTGACGGCCTCTAAAAGCCTGTTTCTCTCGCCCGCGAGCAGCATTTTATCTATCAGCTCCCGCGCCGAACTTGCGCCGTAAGCGTCCTGAATATCCACCGCGTCGAGATCGGGGCTGACTACCGACGCCGCCAAAAGCCCGTTTATATACTTACGCGTGTCGGTCTTTATACCTACGCTCTTACCCTTGCCCGTCGTCTGCTCTACGGCCTCTTGTTCGAGCGCGCTCATAACGTCGTTTCCGACCGGCTTGATCCTAAACGGCAACGGCTGGCCGTCCTCGCCTATGAATCTGTCGCTTATGATAACGTCGCGTTCCTC
>JAHZIG010000028.1:35769-37689 GCA_019419865.1 Clostridiales bacterium
ATATTCTGGAGCTGTTCGTGGTGCGAAGTTATATCCGCCTTAAGCTCGACGCGACCCATAACGTCGTTCGGGTATACGCCCAAATACTTAGAGTTAAACAGGCTCGCTATGTCGTTAGCTATCTGGTCTATGACTCTGATCGTCTGGTTGCTCGCAAATATCTTGCCCTTATCGCTCGTATACGTAGTAAGCGAGTTTATATCCGTCAAAACTCTAACGCTGTTATCCACCCTGTGGAGCGTGAGTTTGCCCGCGTTTATATTGTCGATAAGCTGCTGCTGTGTGTAATTGGTATCGACCGAATACTCCCCGTCGTAGAGCATATTGGTGCAGCTCCGGTTCACCTCGCACCCGGCCTCTGCTCCGGTCAGCCAGTACACGAGAGCGTTATAGTCCGCGTCGCTTGCCTGCGTTCCCGCGACTATATTGTCAAGGTCTACGACTCCCTCGAAGTCGGCGTTCGCCGCCGGACACTTGTGTATAACGACCTGGAACTTCTTGCCCATCTCGTCGCGAAGCCGCTTAGTATAGTTCGCAAACAGCGCCTTTGTGGTATCGTCGGTCGCCGTACAGCAAAGCGTATTAAACGAATACGCCTCGAGCGCGTCGAGCGCGTCCTGATAAGTCGGGGTCGTACCCGTTACGCCTCCCGCGAGAGCCGTTCCCGCCGTCTCCGCAAGCGTCGCCTCTTTAGCGAACGTCACATAGTCGTTGTCTACAAGCTGAGCCGCGCCGCCCGTCTTAGGCACGATCTGCTCGTCAAGTACGACTCCCGCAAGCAGGGTGGACACCCTGTAATTGGTATCGTCTCCGGCGATCGATTCTATCTTTATCGAAAAGTTATTGCCGCCCGCGCCCGGATACTTCGCGGTCGCGTATGTGTTTGTAGCGTTCTTCGCGGCAGAGCCGCCGTTTATGTTGTATACGTACGCCCTCGTGCAATGCCTGAACGCGTCTCTCAGCGGTCTTAGCTTGATGTCCGTATAATCGCAGGCGAACAGCTTTCTGGTATTTTTCTGCATATCCTCGCCCGTGACCTCGAACACGCCGGTCGGCGCGTAATCGAGCGGCATAGGCAGAGCGGCTATACCGCGCTCGGACAGTCCGGCCGAAGCCGTCGCCGCCGATATGAAATTGATATATGAGCCGGGCAAAACCTTGTTTTGCGTTATGAATGTTCCGCCTCCTAAAGCCATATCTATTTACCTCCATTTAAGTAATTTTCTATCATGTTATCTACCTCTTTTATTTCGTAGCTCTTTCCGTCTTCCAAGAGCGCGCCCACAAGATCGCGTCTGTACCTGTAGACGTCCGATCTTAGGATCTGCTCTTTAGTGTAGGTCTTAGCCTTCGGCTTAGTATTAGTCTTCTTAGGGGATTCGGCCTCCGCCGTCTTGGCCGCCGCAGTCCCCGTCTTCGTCCTAACCGCCATTTTTCACATCTCCTTTCAGCTCAAGTCCGCTCATCAAAGCGTCCGGCTCTTCTATGAAGTTCATCGTATACAGATAGTCGATAAAGAAATGCAGGACGCCGTCCACTACCTCGTAATACCTGTTGATCCCCTGAACCTTCGACCCGTCCAAAAGCTCGATAAACCTCATGTTGTGGATAAGGGTATCCCCTACCTCGAGCAGTTCGCCCGTCTTTTCAAGGTCGGACTCGGGGAAATACTTTATATCCATAGACGCGCTGCATTTACACCGTCTGCCGAGCAGGGGCGTAACCTCGCTCTGGATCACGGATACAAAAAAAGCGGGCGACTCGAGTCCCTGCTCCACGTTATTCGTATATATCTTATACTTATCGCCGCCCGAGTTAAACAGTTCGTCCAGCTTGACGGTTATCCCGCTAAGTAACATACTAACCAAACATCTCACCTAATTTCTTTTTGACTTCTTCAGAGATTATGATCCGCGCCTT
>JAHZIG010000029.1 GCA_019419865.1 Clostridiales bacterium
ATTTTTATTTTTTTCTTAAATTCCCCTTGACTTTTTATAGCTGGTCTAATCTCTAATCTCTACGTTTATACAGAATCGTGTTTGATAAGCTGAACTTCGAGTTTTATCTCGACGTGTCTGCGGACGGACGGGGAGTCAGACTCGAGTTCGCCGAGCAACATTTTCGCAGCTTCTATGCCGCTGGTCTTGTACTGGAAATGGACCGTGGTCAGCTTTGGACGGACGATGGTGGAAAGCCTCGTGTGACCCGTTCCGACTACGGATATGTCGTCGCCGATCTTTCTGCCTGTCTGTTCGAGATATTCGTAGACGCCGAGCGCGATATTGTCGGTCGCGCAGAATATTCCGTCGGTATCGGGGCGCGCCTTGAGCAGTTTGGAGGCCGAGAGATAACCGGATTCGGAGGTGAAAGCGCCCTCTAAAACTCCGCCATCCATGGGTTTCAGCCCGTGCTTTTTGAGCGCGGCGGAGTAGCCTTCGAACCTTCTCAGCCCGGCCGCGACGTCCGTTTTCGGCGCCCCTATATAACCGATATTCCTGCGCCCCGCCTCGATCATAAGTTCCGTGAGCTGTCTCGCCGCCTCGAAGTCGTCGTGGTATACGCACTGGCAGTAGTCTACCTGCTGTCCTACGACGACCGCCGGACAGTCGAGCGATTTTATGAGCTTTTTGTGGGTCTTATCCATCATTGTGCCGATTATGATCATACCGTCCACAAGGTTGTTCTTGAACACGCGGATGTATTCGTATTCCTTTTTGACCGTGTTGTCGGTATTTGCCAGGATCAAATAGTACCCGTATTTGGAAAGCTCCATGCCTATCCCGGCCACTATCTTGCTTATCGTCTCTGAATCGATCTTCGGCAGAGCCACGCCTATCAGTTTCGTGCGCTTCGTCCTCAGCGTCCTGGCGTTATGCGAGGGCGAGTAGCCGGTCTCCTCGATAACCTTTTTGATCTTCTCCCTTTTCTCGTCGCTGAGGTATCCGTTGTTAAGGTATCTGGATACCGCGGCGTTAGATACTCCGGCCATTTCCGCTATTTCTCTTATCGTCATGATCTTCACCTCGCTCAGCCGTCTAAATCCGGTTTAAACGGCGATAAAAACGTTTAATCCAATAAAATAAGAATACACTAAATATGAAACGTTGTCAATAAAAATGTGAAAATATACTGTAAACGGTTGCATACGTCGTTTCTCGAATACGGGCTGATTAACGTCGAGGAAATACATATTTCCGCGTTGACAAGCTCCGATTAAAATAGTAAAATATATGAAAACGATAAATATAAAGGGGTTTTTGTTATGGAAAAAAAGATTTTGGATTACGTTACCGAAAAGACTAACGATCTTATAAACGCGTTCAGCTGCAGCGCCGAGGCTAAAGCGGCGGCTCAGGCGTGGCTGGCCGCGGTCGGAACCGAGAACGAGGCGGAGGAGACCAGGAAATACATAGCCGAGCTCGAGGCTGATATTATGCCGCTCGACAATCTGATAGCCTTTGCCGGATCCGAGCAGGGAGCGAACTATTTCGGAGCGGATAAGGCTAAGGGGATCGTAGATCACGCCAAGGAACTTAAGGCGGCGGGCGAGAAGTACTGCGATTGTCCGGCCTGCGCGGCCTGCGCGGCGATCCTTGAGAAGAAGGACGAGATATTAAAATAGCGGCGGCGCAGTATTTACTCGGAAGCGGCGAAGCGGAGCGGCCGATTTTGGTCTTCTCCGGCGGCCGCGCAAGCTAAAAGGAGGCGCGTATGTACAACAGACAGCTCGATACTTTTATACAGGTTGCGGATCACGGCAGTTTTTCAAAGGCGGCCGAGGTTTTGTTCATCTCTCCGACCGCGGTTTTAAAACAGGTCAATCTCTTGGAAAACGAGTTGGGTTTTCCGCTGTTTGTGAGAACCAACCGCGGGATCTCCTTGACCGAGGCGGGAAAGTCGCTGTATAAAGACGCGAAATATATTATACGCTATTCAAGGGATTCTATCAATCGCGCGAAAAACGCTATGAAAAAGAACGAACGCGTGATCAGGATCGGAACGTCGCTTATGACGCCGAGCAAGTTTATTATCGATCTGTGGCCGAAGATATCCGACATGTGTCCGGATCTGAAGTTTCAGATCGTATCGTTTGAGAACACTCCGGAAAACGCCCGGGATATACTGAGGAATTTGGGCGAGAACATCGATATTGTCGCCGGAACATACGACGACGAGTTTTTAAAGTCGAGGGCGTGTTCGGCGCTTAAACTCTCCGACGAACCCGTATACTGCGCGGTGTCGGTAAACGATCCGCTCGCGGCAAAGGACGTTCTCAATATAGACGATCTGTACGGCAGAACGCTTATGATGATCGCCCGAGGCTGGAATAAGTATATCGACGCGCTCAGAGACGAGCTATGGGAGAATCATCCGCAGATCCAGTTGGAAGATTTCGCGTTTTTCAATGTGAACGTGTTCAATCAATGCGAGCAGGAAGGCGCGGCGCTGGCGATAATGCGCCCGCTTGAGAATATCCATCCTATGCTTAAAAATATCCCCGTGCGCTGGGAATGCAGCGTGCCGTTCGGGATATTGCATTCGCCGACTCCTTCGGAATCGGTCGAACTTCTGCTCGACACGGCGTCAAAAGTAATAGAAATGGACAAATAGAGCGAGTTACGCGGCTCGATACGGGATATAACTTCCCGTATCGGGCTTTTTTTGTTTTAAGTCTTAGGTTATAGCCGACAAACTTTTTTAGACTTCCGTTTACGCGCGGCGCGGGATTATAATAAGAGCGTAGAGCAGTTTAAGCGATGAAAATATAGATTGGACGAGATTAGATTTTAAGGAGAGTGAAAGATATGAGAAGTATATGCGTCGCTATAATAGCGCTATTTGTTTTATTAATACCGTCGGCGGTCTGTTTCGCCGCGGAGTCCGATGAAAACAGCGGGAACGCCTCGGATTTTATACCGAGCGCGGACGTTAGGCAGACGATATATTTTTGGGACGAGGGGAATACGCCGGCTGAGACGAGCTATACCGAAGACGACCCCGCGTATTCCGATCCGCCGGATTTTAGACCGTATATGACGTTTATACCGGCCGCTGCGGAGAGCGAGATAAAAGGCGCGGTTTTGATCTGTCCCGGCGGCGCGTTCGAATACAGGAGCCCGGCGGAGGGAACGCCGGTCGCGGAGGCGCTCAGCCGTTACGGTTATCAATGTTTCGTGGTGAATTACAGGCTCAGACCGTATACTCAGGAGGAGGCCGCGCTGGATCTTGCGAGAGGAGTAAGGTTCGTTAGAAGACACGCGGACGTCTACGGGATAGACCCTGAGGACATTGCGGTAATGGGCTTTTCGGCCGGAGGGATCCTCAGCGGCGAGCTCGCGCTGAATTTCGACGGAACCGCTAATGGGAGCGTTTTAGACGCCGGTTATACGCCGGACGCGCTGGACGACGTATCGGCGGATCCGGCGGCCGTGGGACTGATGTATTCGTTTTACGGCAGGCTCAGCGTCGCGTCGACCGACGTGGAAGAGTTCAGACGGGCGAATCTGCCGCCGACCTACGTCCTCTACGGCTCGGAGGAGATATTCAGAGGCCAGATAGAGAACCAGGTCGGTCTGCTCAGAGAGGCGGGAGTTTCGGTGGAGTCGCATATTTTGGAGGGCTACCGTCACGGCTTCGGCGCGAACGGGAACTGGTTCGGCGACTACGACAGGTTTTTGACCGAAGTATTTTCGGAGAACGGAGAGCTCGCGCCGGACGATACGGAGCTTTTGAGCGTCGCCGAGCCGAGCGTGAACGGAAACGAGCTCAGGTATTCCATTACGGCGAACCGGGACGTCTCGAACGCGATAATAGCCGCGGCGCTGTACGATAACGGAATACTTAAGGATATCAGGGTCGGCGCCTTAGACGGGAGCTTTTCCATAGAGGAGGGGCGGACGTACCGGCTCAAGATATTCGCATGGGAAAGAAATACATTAAGACCGCTTATGGAAAGCAAGAGCTTCGACGGTCTGCGGTCGGGCTCGACCGGGGAATTTCGGGTCATGCTGAACAATATTCTCGAAAGCCCGGACGGCGATATACACTATACGTACTACCTGCCCGAAAGCTACGACGAAAACAAAAGTTATCCGATGCTGCTGACTCTGCCGGGCTACAGCGCAAGATTCAACACGATAGAGACGACCCCGCTCACCGAAAACGACTACGCGCTGAGGAACGCGGAGACGTGGACGAGGCTCGCGGGGGATATGATAGTCGTGTCGCCGAGCCTTACCGACTGGGGCGACCGTTCGGCGAGACAGACGATAGCGCTGACCGACTATTTTATCGAGAACTTCGCGGTAGATACCGATAGGATATACGCGGCGGGATTCTCCGCGGGCGGCGAGACGTTGTCCAGAGCGATAAATATGCGGCCGGAGCTGTTCGCGGCGTATTTGCACGCTTCGTCGCAGTGGGACGGCGGCTACGAGGCGGCGGCCGAGCGGAGACTGCCGGTGTATATATGCATGGCGCTCGGAGACGAGTACTACGGTTCGGATACTGCGAGAGCCGCGTACAACGGTCTGAGAGAGGCGTATCTGGTCGCGGGGATATCCGAGGAGGAGACGGACGAGCTGGTGATACTCGACCTTAAGGACGACTCGTATTTCGAGGGGAGACTTACGGGTAACTACCACGGCTCGGGCGGGCTTTTCGCGAACGACGACGAGATAGTAAGCTGGGCGCTCAGCCACAGCAAATCGGCCGCGTAAACCTTTGGGTTATAGCCGACAAACTTTTTTAGACTTCCGCAAGAGAGCGGAATAATTTATAATAAAAACCGTAAAGGAGGAAGCCGTTTATGAACAATTTTATATTTGAAAACGCTACCAAGACCTACTTCGGCCGCGGCTGCGTTAAAGAATATCTGGTATCCAACTTAAAAGGCTACGGCGATACGGTCATGATAGCCTACGGCGGCGGCTCCATTAAATCGAACGGGATCTACGAACTTGTTATAGAGCTGCTGCGGGCGGCGGGGAAAAATATAGTTGAATTTCCCGGCATTACGCCGAACCCGACCTACGCCCAGGTATTGGAATGCGCGAAGCTCGCCAGGGACAACGGCGTAGACGTTATATTGGGCGTAGGCGGCGGTTCGGTGATCGACTGCTGTAAGGCGGCGGCGATGGCCGCGGTATACGACGGCGATCTGTGGAACGACTATTACAGTTCGGTCGGGATCGTCTACTTCGAGCCTCTGCCGCTCGGGGTCATAGTCACGGTAGGCGGCTCCGGCGCCGAGATGAACGGCGGCGCGGTTATCACAAACGAAAAGCTCAAGATAAAGACGGGCAGGGATTATCCGAGATGCAATCCAAGGTTCGCGCTGATGGATCCGTCGTATACGTTCTCGGTTCCGAGACTGCAAACGGCGTCGGGCGGCTACGATACGCTCAGCCATATCATGGAGATCTACTTCAGCAGACCGGACGAAGATAATATTTCGGATAATATTTCAGAGGCGCTTATGAGAAGCGTTATAGCTAACCTGCCGAAGGCGCTTAAAGAGCCGGAAAACTACGCCGCAAGGAGCAATCTTATGTGGGCGTCTACTATGGCGGAGAACCGCATAATCAAGCTGGGCAAGAACACCGACTTTCAGTCGCATCATATCGCGCACCAGATGGGCGCGTATACCGGATGTAACCACGGCTTCGCTATGGCGGTCGTTCAGCCCGCGTACTACAGATATATATATAAATACGGTCTCGATAAATTCAAAAGATTCGCGGCCGAGGTATGGGGCGTCTCGACCGAAGACCGATCCGACGAGGAGACGGCGCTCGAGGGGCTGAGGCGGCTGGATAAGTTTATCAGAGACATAGGACTCCCGACGACGCTCGGGGAGATAGGTATCAGCGACGAAAAAATAATCAATGAAATTGCGGAGTCGGCGCCTCTTTCACAGGGCGGCTACAAGAAAACGACTGCGCAGGATATAAAAATAATATTAAATAATTGTAAGTAGGAGGACTACAAAATGAAAAAGAAACTTGTATCCATCGTATTGACCTTAGCGCTGCTGATCCAGGCGGCCGCGACCGTAACGGTATTCGCGGACTCGACGAGCAGGATCGAAGCGCTCGTGACCGTTATCCAGACCATAGGCAGAGAAGCGGACGCGCTGGCCGAGACGGCGGAGAATCCGTTTACCGACGTTCCCGACTGGGCGGACAGATACGCCGCTTACGCGTACAGAACCGGCATAACGACCGGAGTGGGCGACAACCTGTTCGACCCAGATACCCCGATCACGGCCGACGAATACACGACCATGCTTGAGAGAGCGCAGGGACTTGCAAACGCGAACGCGGACGCTCAGACGGACGAGAACGCGATAGCGCTCGCCGATCAGGGAATGTTCTCATCGGGCGGCGCTGTGACCGAACCGGTCGCGGGCGAGTTTGATTCGACCGCCAACTGGCTCGATTCGACCCGCGCGGGCAACACCGCTCATGTGGACCACGCGAACGTGCTGTATCAGATACCCGAGACCGAGACCGGACTTCCGATGGTATTCCTTCACGGCTACGGCCAGTCGAGAATGGGCTGGATGACGACGCCCGACGGCAGAGAGGGCTGGTCTACGTCCTTCCTCAGAAAAGGCCACGGCGTGTTCTTGGTCGATCAGCCGCGCAGAGGCGAAGCGGGTTCGACGGCGGCGATGACGACCGATTCGATAGACACGTGGTCGGAGGATTCAAAGGAATATATGCCGGGCGATCAGGCTTGGTACACGCACTTCCGCATAGGCCGCGTAGCGCCCGAGAGATACGAGGGATCGCAGTTCCCGGCGGGCGAAGAGGCTCAGGATCAGTTCTTCCGCCAGATGACCCCGAATACCGGCAGCTTTGACATAACAGTAGCCGCTGCGGCGATGGACGAGGTCATGAACGACGTATATGAAATGACAGGCCAAAAGAGTATTTATGTGACCCACTCGCAGGGCGGCGCCGTAGGCTGGGAAGTCGATCCGGAGAATGTCGCGGCGATCGTTGCTATCGAGCCGGGCGGTACGCCTGAGATAGGATCGGAGCAGTATAACGCGCTGCTTGGCGCGAATATTCCGATAGTTATCTACTTCGGCGATTATATTGACAACGGCTCCGAGGACATTCAGTCCACTTCGTTCTGGAGAACGGTGAGAGATACGGCGGTCCAGTTCGCCGAGAGCTATAACGCGGACGGCGGAAACTGCACGGTGATAAACCTTCCGGATATCGGGATAACCGGCAACTCGCACTTTATGTTCCAGGAACTCAACAGCGAGGAGATCGCGTCGCATATTGAAAATTGGATCCAGGAAAACGTACAATAACGATATAGGAGGAAGAGAGCGATATGAAGGTAGCGTTGGTAAACGGCAGTCCGCATAAAAACGGCTGCACAGACGCGGCTCTGCGCGAAGCGGCGAGGATATTAAACGAGGAGGGCGTCGATACCGAGATATTTTGGATCGGCTTAAAGGCGCTCCCCGGCTGCACGGCCTGCAAGGCCTGCGTCAAGACCGGAAAATGCGCGTTCAACGACTGCGTAAACGAGTTTAGGGAGATAGCCGAGAAATGCGACGGCTTTATCTTCGGCTCGCCCGTTCACTACGCGGCTATGGGCGCCTCGATGACGGCGTTTATGGACAGACTGTTCTACTCCGACCTCTGCGGGAACGACAATCGTACCTTTTATATGAAACCGGCGGCGTGCATAGTTTCGGCGCGCCGCGCGGGAACGACGGCGACTTTCGACCAGATGAACAAGTATTTTACCATACAGGAAATGCCGGTCGTCTCGTCGAGGTATTGGAATATGGTTCACGGCGCGAAGCCGGAGGACGTTCTTAAGGACGAAGAGGGGCTGTATATCGTGCGGACGCTCGCGAGGAATATGGCGTTTATGCTGAAGTGCAAGGAGGCCGGTCTGAAAAACGGCGTGTCTATGCCGTATAGAGAGCCTCGCGCAGCGACGAATTTCATTCGCTGACAAGGAGCGGATCGAGATGAATAAGATACTGTTTACGGCGGCCGGGATACTGGCCGTCTGGGGTCTGATAATGATCCGGGTCGCCGCCGCGGAGCCGGAGCTTAGGATAGAGAGCGAGACCTTCGAGGGCGATAGGATAGTTTATACGCTGAGCTCGGACGCGGAGCTGTCCGGAGTCCTGATCTGCGCGGCGTACAACAGCGGCGGCATGCTCTGCGGCATTACCGTGCAGGATAGCCCGGAGGCGGCGTCAGAGTGGACGATCGCCGTAACCGCCGAGATTGAAGAAGGAATGAGCAAGATGTTCTTTTGGGATTCTATGGACGGAATGAGGCCGCGGCTGAGCTTCGCGTCCTCAAATTGGAATAAAAGCGGCGCGGGAGCCGAGTACGAACATTTGACTACGAGTTCTACTATAGGCGACCTGCTGAGCCATCCGGCGTTTAGCGGTTTCGCGGAGCAGATACTGCCCTGGGACGGACGCTCGTACGACGAGAGCATGGAACTTTCGGATATGGCCTATCTCATGCCGTATCACAGTCACGTAGATCCGCAGAATTCGGTGGACGCTTTGAACCGGCTCATCGACGACGCGGCCGAGGGCAAACAGATATTCTATGATTTTTATAGCGACGAGGAAAAGGCGGCGGATCCTTCCAAGGAGGATACCGGACTGTTCTTCTACCGCGGCGAGCCGGGCAAGCCGTTCGCCGTGCAGTGCGCGGGCGGCGGATTTTCGTACGTCGGCTCGCTCCACGAGAGTATGCCGCATTGCGTCGAGGTAAATAAACACGGCTACAACGCGTTCGCGATCAAATACCGCGTCGGCGGCGAACAGCGCGCGGCCGAGGATCTTGCGGCGGCGATCTCGTTCATCATCAAAAACGCGGAAACGCTCGGCGTGAGCGCGGAGGACTATTCCGTCTGGGGCGGCAGCGCGGGCGCGAGAATGGCGGCCGATATGGGTTCGTACGGGACGGCTTACTGGGGCGGCGAGATAGATTCCCGCCCGGCGACGGTCGTATTTATGTACACCGGCCGCTCCGACTATACCCCGAACGACCCGCCGACCTTCGTCGGAGTCGGCGAGAACGACGGTATAGCGAACCCCGACGTCATGAAACGCCGCGCCGACGCGCTGGCGGCGCTCGGGATAGACGTGGAGTTTCATCTGTATCCAAACCTCGGACACGGCTTCGGCATAGGTCTCGGAACCAGCGCCGAGGACTGGGTTGACGACGCGGTTGCTTTCTGGGAAAGGCATATCGGCGCGTAAGCGCAAACGACAAAAGTTATAATACTATAATATACTTAGGCGGCCGTCTTGGACGGTCGTTTTTTTGCGCTTTGGTTATAACCTTTGGGTTAAAGCAAAAACACTTATTGAGACTTCCGAAGAACGGGCGTATTTATTATAATTAAAGCATAAAAGATAAAAGAAAATAAGCCCGGTTTAGCGCGGGCTATGCGCGGGATCGGGCGAATTACTCAGACAGGAGGAATATCAAAATGAAAAGAATCGTATCCATTTTGGCGGCGCTCGCTCTGGCGGTAAGCGTTATGACGGGCGTATCCGCGGCCGAGACGGCGAACGCGACGAGCGGCGGACTTATGCAGATGAGCGATAGCGAAAAAGAAGCGTTTATAAACGAAAACCTCGACGTAAGGCTACAGCATTTATCGACGCTGGTAACGCTCAGCGCGAACAGGCTGTACGACGAGATAGCGGACGAGGTAGAGGCGGCGCTCGGCGACGGGCTTACGGCGGTCGAGATAAAGGAAGCGCTCTATCACAGCGCGGCGTACTGCGGATATACGAGGGCGGCGCTCGCGCTCGACGCGGCGGACGCGGCTCTTGAGGCGCTCGGTCAGGATGTTTCGTATTCGAGCCGGATAACGTCTACCGAAGAGGACAGATATGAAGACGGGCTCGCGGTGCAGAGATTCCTGTTCGGACCTCAGATAGGGACGATAACCGAGGATATGAGCCCGAATATGCAGCTTCAGACAAGGTATTTGTCGGGGATCTGCTTCGGCGATTTCTATAACCGCGCGGGCTTATCGCTCTATACCAGAGAATTTTTGACGTATTGTACTATAGTGGGAAACGGCAACTGCGCGGGTCAGCTCACGGGACATATAAACGGCAACCTGAGCGTCGGACATACCAAGGATATGCTCCGCGCGGCGGCTCTGCTTAACGAACAGTATAACGGCGAGGAAAAGACGCAGCTCGCTCTCGATATGATCGACGCGACCGAAAACGAGACCGCGGCCGAACCGGCGGCGGAGCCTCAGCAGCCGACCGAGACGATAGCTACGGAGTATTCGAGCGATTCGGAAGAACTTCTCGCTATCATGGATCATTTTGAGACCGACGATACGGACGGCTATATCGACGCCAGTCTCGACGCCGGGACGCAGGATATACTTATAAGCGCGACCAACGCGGTAATAGACGGAACTCAGATCCCGACCTCGGATAACCAAGCGACCCAGACCCTTATAGATCTTGCGGTCATGGCGGCGCAGGGCGGAAGAGAGTCGGAGATACCGGCCAAGGTAGCGGAGAGCCTGGCGGCGGGAAACAGCGAGGACGCGGTTCTTGCAGTATCGCTTTTGAACGCTCCGTACAACGGCTTCCCGAGAACGCTGAACATGACGAGCGCGGTAAGCTCCGCGCTGGAGAATATAGATAATAACGCGGGAGAAACGGCGAGAACGACGGTCACAATGCAGATAGGTAATCCGAATATGACGATAAACGGCGTCGAACAGCCGATAGACGGCGAAGGAACGGCTCCGATCACGCAGGACGACAGAACTCTGACGCCGGTTAGCGCGTTTGTGGAAGGGATCGGCGGCAGCGCCGACTGGGACGCGGATACGCGGACGGCAACCCTTTCGTATAACGGCGACGAGATAAGGCTTACGATAGATTCTAATATCGCCTACTTAAACGGCGCGGAGCGCAGACTCGACGTCGCTCCGATCATCGTAAATAACAGGACAATGCTGCCCATAAGATTTATCGCCGAGAGCTTCGGCTTTACAGTCGTCTGGGCGGAGGATACCCAGACGGTCACGATAATCGACGCGGATACTATAGAGAACGTGTTTGCAAGAGGCGACCTGAACCCGGCGGCTCCGGCGTTTACGGGAGTATCGTATATGAACTGGCTGACTCAGTACGACGAGAACCTGCAGATACCGGCGTTCGGTCAGGTCACGTTCGAGCCTTGCACGAGAACCGATTGGCATACCCACGACGGCGGTCAGATACTGCTGGTCACCGAGGGCGTGGGCGTGTTCGAGATGGAAGGCGAACCCGCGCGGCTTATGCAGGCGGGCGACGTTATACTGATCCCGCCGGGCAGGAGACATTTCCACTCGGCGATCGACAACAGCTGGTTCGCGCATATCGCGATCGGAGTAAATCCCGGGGTCGGAACGACCAACTGGTTTGAAGAGGTCTCGGACGAGGAATACGCCGCGGCCGTGGCTACGGCTCGGGAAAGCGGTACGATCAGGGAAAGAGGAGAGACCATGTTCCCGATCGGCGAGGAGCTAAACGAAGAAGGCTACAGAGGCGAAGTGCATAAGAATCTGCTCGTCGAGCATGAGAGCGTGTTCAATTGCCCCGAAGTCGATAATTATACGTTTGAAGCGGGCGCGAGAACCGATTGGCATTCGCACCAAGGCGGACAGATAATACTCGTGACAGACGGAACGGGGATATATCAGGAAGAAGGTCAGGAGCCACGCGTTATAAAAGCGGGCGACGTTATCACCGCTCAGCCGGGAGTAAATCATTGGCACGGCGCGGCGGACGAACAGTTCGCGTATATAGTGGTAGGCGGCGTTCCCGGTAACGACGCTGTAACATGGGGCGACGCGGTTTCGGACGAGGAATACTCCGCAGTCCGGGCTGGCTCGGATATCGCTGTCGTTCAGACGGACGAGGACGGCGTTCAGGGCTATATAAGCGAAGGGATATATACCTATCGCGGTATCCCTTACGCGGAGGCTCCGGAGCGTTTCGTACCCGCGCAGAGAACGGTTAGCTGGGACGGCGTGAGGACGGCTTACGACTATGGAGCGATCGCGCCCCAGACCGGATCGGACGATCTGCCGGAGATGGACGAGAACTGCCAGAACCTGAACGTCTGGACGCCGGGCGTAAACGACGGCGAGCGCCGTCCGGTCATGGTATGGCTGCACGGCGGCGGATTTTCAACGGGTTCGTCGATCGAGAGCCCGGCCTACGACGGCGAGAACCTTAGCAGAAACGGCGACATGGTAGTCGTATCTATCAACCACAGGCTTAACGTATTGGGACATCTCGACTTGTCCGCGTACGACGATAAATACAGATATTCCGCAAACGCGGGCATGACCGACATAATAGCGGCGCTACAGTGGATACAGGCTAATATCGAAAACTTCGGCGGCGACCCGGACAACGTGACCGTATTCGGCGAATCGGGCGGCGGAACCAAGGTGTTGGCGCTCATGACCAGCCCGTACGCGGAAGGACTTTTTGACAAAGGCATCGTAGAGAGCGGCGCGACCGAGAATATGGGCGCAAGCTTCACATCTTTAGACGTAAGCCGGAGACTTACCGAGGTAATTCTTGAGAACCTCGGCATAACTCCCGACAGAATAGAAGAACTTCAGGATATCCCGTACGACGAGCTGACGGAGGCGTCCGACCGGGCGCTTGTCCAAACGGCGGAGGAACTCGGCATATACGAGGCGTTTGTAAACGGCTATTCGCTTCTGTGGGAGCCGGTCGTAGACGGGGATTTCCTGCCGACCGGTCCGGTAACGGACGACTCATTCGCGGAGGCGGGACGGGATATACCTCTGCTTATAGGGTCTAACTTAAACGAGTGGACGGTGTTCGGCGATCCCATGGCCGACCCCAACGCGCCTATGAGCGAGAACGAATTGAGAGAGAGGCTCGAAGCCGCTTACGGCGACAACGCGGACAGAGTGAGAGCGGCGTTCGCCGAGGCGTATCCGAACGAGCCGGAGACGGCCGCGCTCTATGTGGATTCGACGCTGATACGTTTGCCTATCCTGAAACTTACCGCCCATAAGGCGGATCAAAACGGCGCGCCGGTGTATTCGTATATCTTTAGCTGGGGAACGTCCTATCACACCGCGGAGATCCCGTTCGTGTTCAATAACATCGACAGGGTTACGGTGAGCGGCGATCCGGAAGAAGCTCAGAGATTGGCGGACGTTATGAGCCGGGCTTGGATCAACTTCGCAAGGACGGGCGACCCGAACGGCGAGGGCGTACCCGAATGGGAACCGTATACCCGCGAGGGCGGAGCTACTATGATTTTCGATAACGAGTCCTATCTTACCCATAACCACGACAGAGAATTGATGTCGATACTCGCGCCGGATTACGTATACTGATCGGACGCGAGATAGGGCGATATATTCGGGCGCTTCCTTTGGGAAATTTATAATAAAGAGTACGTAGGCCGCGCCCGATCTTAAACATTGAAATATTCGGCCGGGCAAACCGGTTCTTCAAATAGATTTTTACGAAATATTCTTTAAAATATGTATTGACCTAAAGCCGACTTTAGCGCTTATAATGTTCTCAAAAAGATAACGGAGCGGGTCGTTAGCCCTCTCCGACAGGCAAACTTACAAAACGACAAGGAGGTTGTCAAAAAATGAGAACGGTAAAAGATTTCAGGAAACAGATAGCGTTTATCGCGGTCGTAGCCGCGCTTTGCTTCGGCTTTACAGCGGCGGCGCGGCTTGCCGATACGGACGGCGCGTCGGCTTCCGAGGCGGCGGTAAGCTACCTGACCGAGGACGAGAGCGCGCCGGACGTCTATATGACAGCGGATATTTCCCCCGAGGGGCTTATGGCGGTATATAACCGGCTGGGCTTTACTCCGGAAGGGAACGTCGCGGTGAAGCTGTCTACGGGCGAGCCGCCCGCGAGCAATTACTTAGCCCCTGATTTGATCAAGGATCTGGTTCAGTCCGTGAACGGGACCATAGTCGAGTGCAACACCGCTTACGGCGGCTCAAGAAGCAGTACGGCGATGCACAGACAGGTGGCCGAGGATCACGGGTTTACCGAGATAGCGAACGTGGACATAATGGACGAGGACGGGTCTATGTCGATCCCGGTGACCGGCGGGACTAATCTCACGGAGAACCTGGTCGGCTCTCACCTTGCCAACTACGATTCGATGATAACTCTTTCGCATTTTAAGGGTCACGCTATGGCGGGCTTCGGCGGCGCGATAAAGAATATGTCGATAGGCGTCGCCTCGAGAGAGGGCAAATCCTGGATCCACACGTCGGGTAACTCGACGACGAGTCCGTGGGGCGGAGATCAGGACGGTTTTCTCGAGTCGATGGCCGAGGCGACGAGTTCGGTTATCGATTATATGGACGGCAAGGTCGTATACGTAAACGTGATGAACAACATATCCATCGACTGCGACTGCGACGGAAACCCCGCGGCGCCTGACATGCACGACGTCGGCATATTGGCCTCGACCGACCCGGTGGCTTTGGATCAGGCGTGCATAGACATAGTCTATAACACCGACAGGGAACAGAGCGGCTCTTTGATAAACAGGATCGAGCAGAGGAACGGACTCCATACGCTCGAACACGCGGCCGAGATAGGTCTCGGAAGCAGGGAATATAACCTTGTCGATATCGATACTCAGAGCGCCGACGTATCCATGTCTTACGAAAACGGGGCGCTTACTATAAGCGGTCTTACGGGCGAGGCCAACTTGATACGCGCCTCATACTCCGGCGGTATCCTGACCGGCATAGAATTTTTGGACGCCGCGAACGGAACTCAAACTATAGCCGCAGATCCCGGGGATAGATTCTTCCTCTGGGACGATACCGGGAGTATGCGCCCGCTGAGCGAGACCGCGATCGTAGGCGAAGAAGACGTTCCTCAGGACGGCGGCGCGCTGGTAGTCTACTTCTCGGCGACCGGAAACACCGAGAGAGTCGCGGGCTATATCGCGTCGGCGGCGGACGCGGACGTGTTTGAGCTCGAACCGACGGATCCGTATACGAGCGAAGATCTGCGCTGGACGGACGAGAACAGCCGCGTCAGCGTCGAGCACAATAACCCGGATCAGAGAGAGGTCGAGCTGGTATCGACTACCGTTCCGGATTGGGAGTCTTACGACACCGTATTCATAGGCTACCCCATCTGGTGGGGGATCGCGGCTTGGCCGGTGAACGGCTTTATCGAGGCCAACGACTTTAGCGGCAAGACCGTGATACCGTTTTGCACCTCGTCGAGTTCCGGCTTGGGCGAGAGCGGACAGCTCCTTGAAGAGTTGGCCGGCACGGGAGATTGGCTGGACGGACGCAGGTTCTCGTCCGGGACGTCGGAGGCGACCGTTCGGGATTGGGTCGAAAGTTTGGAACTATAATAAATAAAAATATATAAAATATATGAAAATGAAAGGGAATATTATTATGAAAAAATTAGCGTTACTTATGATGGGGTTTATTTTGGTATTTAGCCTCGCCGCGTGCGGCTCTTCCAATCAGACGAGTTCCACGTCCGGCGGCGGCTCTGAGACTACGGCGACCGAAGCTCCGGCTGCGACGGCGGCGACGCCCGCTCAAACCGAAAGCGGGAGCGATACGGGAGCGGGAAACGGCGGCGCGTTGGTGGTCTACTACTCGGCTACGGGCAACACGGAGGAGGCCGCTAACTATATCGCGGCCGCGACCGGAGGCGATATATTCGAGCTGGAGCCGGTAGAGCCGTATATGGACGACGATCTGGACTGGACGGACGATAACAGCCGCGTGAGCGTCGAGCATGAGAATCCGGATCAGAGAGAGGTCGAACTGGTATCGACTACGGTTCCGGATTGGGATTCTTACGACACTGTATTCATAGGCTATCCTATCTGGTGGGGGATCGCGGCTTGGCCGGTGGACGGCTTCGTCGAGGCCAACGACTTCACCGGTAAGACGGTGATACCGTTCTGCACCTCGTCGAGCTCCGGCTTGGGCGAGAGCGGACGTTTGCTTGAAGAGCTGGCGGGCACGGGAAACTGGCTCGAGGGACGCAGGTTCTCTTCAAGACTGACAGCGGCGGACGCCGAGGAATGGATAGCGGAATTAGGACTGTAGCTTGGACCAATATACAAGCGCCGGACGCGCGCAAGTGGACGACGTAAACGGATAAGTATATTATATAAAAATATATATTAAATTTTACAGACGCGTAAAACGCCGGAGGAGGTAGCGAATATCGCGGCCTTTCTCGTATCGGACGAGGCGAGCTACGTCAGCGGTTCGGTATACGCGGTAGACGGAGGCTCGGGCGCGGTATAAGACCGGATCCGATCGGGACGTTATTTGTTCGGACGACTATATCATGAGTTCGACCAAGCCGATCGAACAAATTTTATCAAGTTTTAAAGGAAAGTTACACATATAAGAGATATTATACGAGGAGGAGACGGACATGTATAATATTGGTACGGTTACGCTAAATAACGGCGTAAAAATGCCGAAAGAGGGGTTCGGGGTGTTTCAGATGCCCGATCCGGAGGTTTGCGAACGGGCGGTCCTGGACGCCGTAGCCAGCGGCTATCGTCTGATCGATACCGCGGCCTCTTACGGCAACGAGGAGGCGGTGGGCGCCGCCGTCCGCAGATGCGGCGTGCCGCGCGGCGAGCTGTTTATAACCACTAAGCTGTGGGTGCAGGACGCGAGCTTCGAGGGCGCCAAGCGGGCGATCGATACGTCTATGGAGAAACTGGGGGTCGATTATATAGACCTGTATCTGATCCATCAGCCGATGGGCGACTATATCGGAGCCTATCGCGCGATGGAGGAGGCGTATAAAGAAGGCGTAGCGCGGGCTATAGGGGTCTGCAACTTCTATCCTAACCGACTGGCGGATCTCTGCGAGACGGTCGAGGTAACGCCCGCGGTGAATCAGGTGGAACTTCACCCGTTCTTCCAGCAGGAGGACGCGCTCGCCCTCATGAAGGAATACGGCGTCCAGCCCGAGGCTTGGGCTCCGTTCGCTGAGGGGAACCACGATCTGTTCAAACACCCGGTACTTACCGCTATCGGCGATAAATACGGAAAGAGCGCGGCTCAGGTCGCGCTGAGATGGAACGTGCAGCGCGGCGTCGTAGTCATCCCCAAATCCGCGCACAGAGAGCGCATGGAGCAGAATCTCAATATCTGGGATTTTGCGCTCGGCGACGACGATATGGCCGAGATCGCCAAGCTGGACATAGGCCGCAGCGAGATCGTAAATCACGCCGACCCCGCGTTCGTGCGCGCGCTCCACAGCAGGAAGATCCACGGCTGAGACGCGGGGGATCTTGACGGCCGTCTATAACGCCGCCGAAACGCTAAGCCTAAGCCGCGCCGTTTGGCGAGATACAAAAACCGAACGTATGCGGAGGCCGCGGGCGTTATAATACGGGTTTTGACGGTATATGACGGTACATGTATGAAAGAAGGCGTACTCTAAGCTATGAAGGCTTATACTGAAAAAGAATTATTCGAGACTGTTTCCGTTCCCAGAGCGGTGGCCACGCTGGCGGTTCCGACCGTTATCAGCCAGCTTGCGACGATGATATATAACCTCGCCGACACGTTTTTTATCGGCCGGATAGGCGACCCGTATATGGTCGCGGCCGTGTCGCTGGTATCGCCGTGGTTCAATCTGCTGACCGCGCCCGGCAACCTGTTCGGGCTGGGCGGCTCCAGCCTGATCTCCAGACTGCTCGGGGCGAACAACCGCAGAAGTATCAAATACGTCGCGGCGTTCAGCGTCTGGGGCGGCGGAGCGGCCACGCTGATATTCTCGCTGTGCAGTTATTTCGCAAGGGCTCCGCTTTTGAATTTCCTGGGCGCCAGCCCCGACACGTACGGCTATGCGGAGAGCTACTTAAACTGGGTCGTAGTCCTGGGCGGCGTTCCTACGATGCTGAGTCTTACGCTGGGACATCTGCTCAGAAGCGAGGGCCATGCGAGACCGGCCAGCGCGGGGATGATGTTCGGCGGGATACTCAACGTCGTATTGGATCCGATACTGATTTTCGGCTTCGACATGGACGTTACGGGAGCGGCGCTCGCGACCGCGATTTCAAACGCCGCTTCGCTGGTTTTCTTTATAGTCCAGTATATACGGCTCGGAGAGCGGACGTCCGTTTCTTTAAAACCGAAATATTTCACCTTCCGGTTTATAAAGCCGATCTTTTCGGTGGGCTTGGCGTCCGCGCTCGCGACGACGTTAGGCAACGCCGCGAACATGGTGATGGTAAAACTCGCCTCCGGCTACGGGGATATCCCGGTCGCGGTTTACGGCATAGTAAAGAGGATAGACCAGTTCCCGCTTAATATGTCGATGGGTCTCTGTCAGGGCTTTATGCCTCTTGTCGGCTATAACTTCGCGGCTAAGAACTATAAGCGTATGCGGGCGGTCTCGTTTTTCTCGTGGAAGGTCGCTATAATCATGTCGGCGTGTTTCATAGCCTGCTTTGCGATCTTCGCGCCGCAGATACTCCATCTGTTTATACCGGAAGAACAGACCAGCGAGCTCGGAGCACAGTTTTTGCGTATCGCCTGCCTGGCGGTCCCGCTGACCTCGGTCAACTTTCTGATAAGCTACACGCTTCAGGCGATGGGTAAAGGCGCCCAGTCGGCGGCGCTCACCTTCAGCAGACAGGGCGCGTTCAACATACCTCTGCTCATAATAATGAATCTCATATTCGGGCTCTACGGTATGATCTGGACGCAGCTTGCGGTCGAGGTGATCATGCTCCCGGTCTCGCTCGGGATGTACGCGCACACATGGAAGCGGCTGAAATGATCGTCTTCAGCGCTTTTAAACTATAGATTGACGATAAGTAAGGATTACTATAAAATATAGATAAAACTTAAAGGAGATGAAAGTCCGATGGATAAGAGAATATTGGGCGAGGATCTGGAAGTATCCGCGGTAGGCCTTGGCTGTATGGGTTTCTCCCACGCCTACGGCGCGCCGACGGAGGATAAAGAGGCGGTTCGTCTGATCCGCCGCGCGGCCGAGATAGGTTATACTTTCTTCGACACCGCCGAGGTCTACGGTACTCAGGAGGACCCGCACATAAACGAAGAACTGGTAGGCGAGGCGCTATCAAGTATTAGAGACGAGGTCGTTATAGCCACAAAGTTCGGGCTGAGTTTCGATACCGAGAGCGGAAAGATCCCCTACCCGCTGATCCCGGATTCCAGACCGGAGACGATCAGAAGATCGGTCGAGGGTTCGCTGAGGCGGCTCAAGACGGATCGTATAGACCTGTATTTTCAGCACAGGATAGATCCGAATGTAGAGCCGGAGGAAGTAGCGGGCGTGATGTCCGATCTGATCCGCGAGGGGAAGATCGCGCATTGGGGAATATCCGAGACGAACGAAGAATATCTCCGCCGCGCTCACGCCGTCTGCCCGGTGACCGCCGTGCAGAATCGCTACTCCATGATGGCGCGGGGCTACGAATCGCTCTTCCCGGCGCTCGAGGAGCTGGGAATAGGTCTGGTGGCGTTCTCGCCGATGGCCAACGGCTTCCTGACCGGAAAGTACGGCAAGGGGACGAAGTTCGACCCGAAATACGACTACCGCGCTTCCATGCCGCAGTTTACCGACGAGGCGGCCGAACGGAACCGGGAGCTTTTACAACTGCTGAGCGACCTTGCTAAGGCTAAGAACGCGACTTCGGCGCAGATCTCGATGGCGTGGATGTTATGCAAAAAGCCCTGGATCGTTCCGATACCCGGAACGCGCAAGGAGGAGCGTATGATAGAAAACGCCGGCGCCGCGGACATCAAGCTTACCGAGCGGGAAGTGAAAAAACTCGACGAGGCGCTGGATAAGATACCCATGTCGGGAGTATTCGGAGTAACGAAGTAAAATACTGAAAATAATAATTAAAACAAACATTGGACTCAGGAGCATATCGATAAAGAAAGGCCGAGCGGAAAGAGAAGGCGAGAATAAAAACAGACGCGCGTTTCCTATCCCGCTCGCGCGGCCATGAACGGCGCCGCGCCCTTTCGATCCCTACTCCCTAATCCCTAATTACTAATAACTATATTAGGAGGTTTTTTCATTATGGAAATTATTACTTTAAACAACGGAGTCAAGGCGCCTATGGCGGGCGTGGGAACGTTTTTGCTTACGCCGGACGAGGCGGAGGCGGCGGTGATCAGCGCGCTTAAGTTCGGATGCAGGCTGATCGACACCGCGAACGCGTACGTGAACGAGAAGGCCGTCGGCCGCGCTATGAAGAAGTCGGGACTGGACAGGAAGGAGATATTCCTCGAGACCAAGCTCTGGCCGTCGTTCTACGAGCAGGAGGACGCGGTGGAAAAAACGCTCGAGAGACTGGACGCGGATTATATCGACCTCTTGCTGATACATCAGCCGGCCGGGAACTATATAGCTGGCTATAAGCTGATGGAGAAGGCGTATAAAGAGGGCAAGGTCAAGGCGATAGGCCTCTCCAACTTCAACGAGGCGCAGATACGGGAGATCCTGGACGTCTGCGAGGTAAAGCCCACGGTCCTTCAGACCGAAGTCCATCCGTATTCTCAGGAGAAGGCGCTCAAAGAATTTTTAAATAAAGAGGGCATAGCGATCCAGGCGTGGTATCCGCTGGGTCACGGCGACAAGGCGCTGCTCGAGGAGCCGGTATTCGCAAGGCTCGGCGAAAAATACGGCAAGAGCGCCGCGCAGATAATCCTGCGCTGGCATATCCAGGACGGAAACATCGTCATCCCCGGTTCTAAGAACCCGGATCATATCCGCGACAACTTCGACCTGTTCGACTTCGCCCTGACGGACGAGGAGATGGGCGAGATCGCGGCGCTGGACAAACAGAAGCGCTACTACACGAGTACGCCGGAACTGCTTGAAAGCTATGTGAAAATGGTTCCGCCGGTGGACGAACAGAAATAACCGCGCGCGGCGAATAAATACGGACGGAGCGGGGCGCGTGAAATACGCGTCTCCTTCGATTATATTAAAGTATATAAGAGCGAACGACGCCGACCGGTTTAAGGATGGGTCGGTCGATTAAATACGATCGCAGAGCGAACCGGCAAGTCGCGTTGCCGGCGCTTGGTTAAAATATAAGGAGAGATATAACGTGAAAGTTCCTTTCACGTTAGCCTCCGGCAGGATTTGAGCGCCCGCGCGAAATTTTCCTCGCACATAGCGCTCGGAAACGCGCATGGGCGTATAATAATCTCTTATCATTTCTTGCCCTGCGGATAAGAGAAATTTTAATACTATATTATGCCGGCGCAGGGCGGCGGAATGGAGATTATTATGAACAAATTTACTTATTCTTATCCGACAAAGGTATATTTCGGCGAGGGCGCCGCGGCTCAGGCTTTGGAAGCCGAGCTGGGAAAGATAGGCAAGACCGTCATGCTCGCCTACGGCGGCGGCTCGATCAAGAAGAACGGCGTATACGACGAACTTATAAAACTCCTGTCTCAGGCGGGCAAGGAAGTCGTAGAATTTTCGGGGATCACGTCCAACCCGAAATACTCTAAGGTTCAAGAGGGCGCGAAGCTCGCGAAGGATAAAAACGTCGATTTCATCTTAGCGGTCGGCGGCGGCAGCGTTATCGACTGCTGTAAGGTCGTATCCGCTCAGGCTAAGATAGACGAGGATATCTGGGATATGGAGTATAAGTCCGGGAAATTCCCGACCGACGGCGTTCCTATGGGCGCGGTGGTCACGGCCTCGGGAACGGGCGCGGAGATGAATTCGGGCGCCGTTATCACGGTCGAAGACAAGAAGTGGAAAGGCCCTATAGTAGGTAGCGCGGCGACGTTTGCGGTTCTCGATCCGGCGTATACGGCTTCGGTTCCGCGTATGCAGGTACTCTCCGGCGCGTTCGACACCTTGAGCCACGCTATGGAGACCTATTTGGGAAATTCGGACGAGGACAACGTATCGGACGACGTTGCGCTTGCGATAATGCGAAACACGGTAGTCAATATGAGCAGACTGCTTAAGGATATTAACGATATGCAGGCGCGCGGCAATTTGATGTGGGATTCGGCGATGGCCGAGAACGGGATCTTAAAGGTAGGCCGCCTCACCGATTTCCAGGCGCACCAGATCGAGCACCAGCTCGGCGCGTACACCGACTGTAACCACGGTCAGGGGCTCGCGGTTATTCACCCGGCATATTACCGCCATATCTTAAAGGACGCGGAGACTAAGTTCACGCGGTTTGCCAAGGTCGTGTTCGGCATCGAGACCGCGGAGGAAGGCGTCGAGGCTTTGGCGGAGTTCATCAAGGAGTGCGGACTGCCGACCAAGCTTTCGGAGCTTAAATCTACGGCGGAGATAACGCCGGAGCTTCTGCGCAGCGTCGCGGACACCTGTAACATAATAAAATGCAATCCACGCGAGCTGAGCAGAGACGAGATATACGAGATCCTTATGGAGCGTATGTAAAGGAGCGCGATCTAAAGTGAAGACATGGTTAATAACCGGCTGTTCGAGCGGGATCGGCAGAGGGATCGCCAAAGCCGCGAGCCGGACTACGGATTTTTTGGAATAAGGAGAGACGCTATGAGCAAGAAAGTATTGATTTTATCGGGAAGCCCCAGAAAGGGCGGAAATTCGGATCTGCTGTGCGACGAGTTCGCGCGCGGCGCGGCGGACGCGGGAGCGGACGTCGAAAAAATATTTATCAGGGATAAAAAGATCGGCTACTGCGCGGCTTGCTATTACTGCAAGAACCACGGCGGAGCCTGCGCGATAAAGGACGACATGGCCGAGATCCTCGACAAAATGATAGAGGCGGACGTTATCGTCCTCGCAAGCCCGGTATACTTCTATTCGATCGACGCGCAGCTTAAGACTGTGATAGACCGGACGGTGGCGAGATGGACCGTGATAAAGGATAAGGAATTTTACTATATCATGACCGCGGCGGATACCGAAAGATCGTCGATGGATTGTACTTTGGCCTGTATGCGCGGACTCGCGGACTGCCTGAGCGGCTCGAAGGAGATGGGCGTAATCTACGGAACCGGCGTGTACGAGCCGGGAAAGATAAAGGATACTCCCGCGTTCGCGCAGGCGTATGAAACGGGCTTGAACGTTTAAGAGATCCCGCGCCGCTTAAACGGGCGGCGCCAGCCGAAATACTCCGCTTACGCCGATAATAAAGAACTCATGATAATACCCGGCGCGGCGTATACCGATCTGTACGATAAGACCGACGCGATACCGTTCGATAAAACGACGGAGTTTTTCAGCGAATATTTGAAGTAATTATATTTGAAGTAATTATATTTGAAGTAATTATTTTGACGCCTCAACGCGAAGAGCGCGGTTCAAAATAAACAAAAATTTACGGACGTCCATGAAAGCGATCGCTTCTTAAGGACGTCCGTTTTATTATAGAAAAAGGGTTTTTGTAAAGCTGTAATATCTTTTGTAAAGTTGTAACGTCTTTATAAATAACGCAAAACGTAAATTTGCGGATCGGGCGCCGCCGCGCGGGGTTTTCCCGTCTATATAAGCGGCGCCGCGTATTTTAAGCGTTATCGCTCAGCCACTCCTCGATCTCGTCCGCGCCGCTTGAAGAGCTTCCTCTAAAGCCGTCGGTCACGTTCGAGTCCGGGCAGGCGGCTCTGATATTCGAGACCGAACTCGTTATGCCGCTCCCGCCGCTCGTGCAAAACGGCATGATAGTTTTCCCGGACATGTCGTAGGATTCTAAGAAGGTGTTTATGATCCTCGGCATATCTCCCCACCAGATCGGGTAGCCGAGATAGATCGTGTCGTAATCGTCCATGTTCTCCACGCTCCCGGAGATAGCGGGACGGGAGTTTTCGTCGTCCATCTCCCGGTTCGCCCGGCAGTCGTCGTTGTTGTAGTTAAGGTCCTCTTCTGTATAAGGCTCCTCGGGGACTATCTCATAAAGCTCCGCGCCGGTAGTCTCCGCTATCGTCTCGGCCAAAGCCTCGGTGTTGCCGGTGGCCGAAAAATATACCACGAGCGCGCGCCCGTCCGAGGTCTGACCGTCGCTTGACTCCGCCGCGCCGTTCTCCGTTTCGGTCGCGGCGCTCCCGGATTCCGCTTCGGTGGGAGCGGTCGCGGTGTTCGTACTCCCGCAGGCCGTCAGAGTCAGAAGCAAAAAACATAACGTTAAGATCGATAATAATTTTTTCATAGTCGGTCTCCTTTTCTGATTTTTATTTCAATATTCTAAACGCGCGCCGGATCAGCCCGCGAGCAGGGAACTGTCTCTGAGCCACTGCTCTATCTCGCTCCTGTCGTACGACGCGTACGTCACGTACAGACCCTCTTTTATCGTACTGTTGGGCGCGAGTTTGGCGACCGCGCTTATGCTCTGACCGAAACGTCCGCCGCCCATGCTGCAAAACGGTATTATAGTCTTGCCGGACAGGTCGTAGCGGAGGAGGAATGTGCGTACCGACGCGGGTATCGACTCCCACCAGTTGCTGTAGCCGAGCAGTATCGTATCGTAGCTTTCAACGTCTATCCCATCGTCTTCGGGATATACCCGAAGCTCCGGGGTCGCGCTCGATCTCAGTTCGTCGAGCGCCTCGCCGTATAGCGGCGCCGAATTAGTCTGTTCTGAGTACGGTTCCGCTCTCTCTAAGCGGAATACGTCGGCTCCCGTCAATTCTTGTATTATCTCCGCAAAGCCCTGCGTGTTGCCGGTCTGGGAGAAGTAGACGATGAGAGTATTCCCCTACGGCTCCGCGTTCGCGTTGTTTACGCTTGAGACCGTACCCTGTCTTTCGCCGGAGTTTCTGACGACCCTAAAGCCTATGCTGTAGAGCGGGGCGTCCGCGGGATAGGCGCTCCTGTACGCGGAGCGAATGTGTTTCGGCATATCGTTCCAGCCGCCCCCGCGGGCTACCTTGTAGTTCCCGCTCTCGGGTCCGGTCTGGTCGTCGGCCGCGGTCCGGTCGTACTCGCTATACCAGTCCCAAACCCATTCCGCGACGTTGCCGTGCATGTTATACAGGCCGTAGCCGTTCGGAGCGCATTCGTTTACGTCCACCGTGCGCTCGAGGTAGCCGTTTACCCAGACGCCGCTCGCGTCGTTGTTGTAGCCGTAGGCGTTATAGCAGTTCGCGTCGTCGTCGTTTACGTAGTCGCCGAAGTTAAACGGAGTATCCGAACCCGCGCGGCAGGCGTATTCCCATTCCGCCTCGGTCGGCAGACGGTAGCCGTTCGCGCTCCTGTCCCAGGTCACCGTATCGCCCGATACGGTATAGCAGGGGGTAAATCCCTCGGCTTCGCTCAGAGCGTTGCAGTACTCTATCGCGTCGTACCAGGTTACGTTTTCGACCGGGAGAGTGTCGCCCTGCCTGTCGCTCGGATTCTCGCCCATGAGCGCGCTGTACTCGGTCTGAGATACTTCGGTCGTGGACATATAGAACCCGCCTACGGTCGTCTGGCGCCGGACCTCGTCCGCATCGCGCTCGGGTTCGCTCTCAGGACTGCCCATTGTGAACGTTCCGCCCTGTATCAAAGCCATGCCGGATATTACCGACGCGCCGGTCGAGGTTATCAAGACCTCCTGATCGGCTTCGTTCCACTCTACGTCGAGCCCGAAGCCCTCGGCTATAAACCGTATCGGCAGCATAGTCCTGTCGTTCATTATCGTAGGAGCTACGTCCAGGGGCCGCGCCGAGCCGTTTAGGTAGGCCGTTTGGCTGTCGATGGTCAGAGTTATCTCGTTGTTGTTATAACTCAGCGATACCTCGCTCGTCGCCTCGTCCCAGCCGACCGTGCCGCCGAGACTCTCGACCACGGCTCTGACCGGGAGCAGGGCGCGGTCGTCCACTATGACCGGAGCCGTTCCGACCCCGGGGTCTATCTCCGTCTCGACGCCGTTTACCGTCATCATGGGATCGCCTATCCTGAGCGTTATGGTAACGCCGCCTGAATCCGGCTCCGTCGTAACCGCAGCGTCCGTCTGTTCGGGATCGCCGTCCGCGGCGCAGCCGGTCATCGTACTGACCGCGAGCAGTCCGCACATTATAAGAGCTATTATCTTCTTCATATAAAATACCTCGCTTTTGCTTATTTCTTCTCGTCCAAGAGAACCACGCCCTGATCGGGGTTCTTATCTATAGCGCCGACGATCGGATGCGGAACGTACAGTTCTTCGAGGTAGGCTATATCCTCGTCTGAGAGTTTTACGTCCAAAGCCTCCGCGGCGTCGTCTAAATAAGAGGGTTTAGTCGCGCCGATAATCGGCGACGCTACGCCCTTCGCCCAAAGCCACGCTATCGCTATCTGGCTCATCTTGCAGCCGTGTTTTTCCGAAAGCTCGCGGACGCGGTCCACTATTCGGATATCATGCTCCTCCATCCGGTCGTATTTGCCCATGGCTACGCGGTCGGTCTTGCTCCTGAGCGAGTCGGACTTCCACTCGGCTCTCGCCAGATGTCCGGACGCGAGCGGACTGTACGGCATAAGCGACGCGTTAGTCTGTCTGCATATGGGGATCAGCTCCCGCTCGTCCTCTCTGTAAAGCAGGTTATAGTGGTTCTCCATTGCCGAAAACTGCGTCCAGCCGTTGTCTCTGGCCGCGATCTGCATGTTGTGGAACTGGTAGCCGTACATAGCCGACGCGCCGAGCGCCCGGACCTTTCCGGCCTTGACCAGATCGTGCAGCGCCTCCATCGTCTCCTCTATAGGCGTGTCGTAATCGAAGCGGTGGATTATATAAAGATCGAGATAATCCGTACCGAGCCTCTTGAGCGAACCGTCTATCTCCCGCATGATCGCCGCGCGCGCGAGCCGTCCTTCGTTGAAGTAGACCTTAGAAGCGATAACGACTTTGTCCCTGGCTATGTTTTTCTTAAGCGCCCGTCCTAAGTATTCCTCGCTGGTCCCCGCCGAATATCCGTTGGCGGTGTCGAAGAAGTTTATCCCAAGCTCGAGCGCGCGTTTTATTACCTCTTCGCTCTTTTCTTCGTCCAGAGTCCAGTCGTGCATGGATCCCGCCTTGCCGAAACTCATACAGCCGACGCAAAGCTTTGAGACCTCGATATCCGTGTTTCCCAATTTTACGTATTCCATAATCAGTATCCCCTTTCTTAGAGTTATATTGTTAAAAGACGCGCCGCCCGGCCGAAAGGAATAGAACGGCTTCGCTTTGCGTTTTAGTTTATTCGTCCGGCGGCGCGCTTAAGTTTACAAAAAGATTTATTCGTCTCTACAGCGCCTTTCCAAGCTCATACGCTTTCTGCGGGAACTCGGTTCGAGCCGTCATGGATACCGTTCCGCAGCCGATCCCGAGTATCCTCCCTGATCCTTAAAATGCATATACCTGCAAAGCGTCTCGTAGTGAGCCTTGACGTCCTTCATCGTCCAGTCGTTACTGTCCCAGGCCGCGACTATCAGCGCGGTTTTAAGCCCTCTCGAACTCAGCCTGCCGGTGAAACTGTAGAACCGGTCTACGACCGCTTTCATCTGCGCGGAGAAGCCAAAATAGTACAGCGGCGTGACGAATACCGCCATGTCGGTCTTGAGCAAAAGCCCGCTCAGCTCGGCCATATCGTCTTTCTGACTGCAAGACCCGTTCATGCCGCAGAAGTCGCAGCCCTTGCAGGGGCGGATATCGGCGCTCGCCGCGTCGAATACCGTGATATTATGTCCCTTTTCCTCGGCGCCGCGGATAAAGTTGTCGGCGAGCAGATTGGAGGAACCGTGCTTGTGCGGACTGCTTTCTATAACTAAAATATTCATTGTTCGCGCTCCTTTATAAATTAGAGTATGTCTCGTCGTCCACCGGCTCGAGCCATTCGTTGGAGGTATCCTCGCCCGGACATTCCACCGCCAAATGGCTGAACCAACTGTCGGCCTTCGCGCCGTGCCAATGCTTGACCCCGGCCGGAATGGTAACGACGTCCCCGGCCTTGAGGCTCCTTGCTGGCTCGCCCTCTTCCTGATACCAGCCCTCGCCGTCTACGCAGAGCAGCAGCTGACCGCCGCCCTTGGCCGCGTGGTGAATGTGCCAGTTGTTGCGGCAGCCCGGCTCAAAGGTCACGTTGGCGACGAACACGGTCTCTTTAGGATCGGTCAGCGGATTTAAATAGCTGTTTCCGATAAAGAACTGAGCGTAAGCGTCGTTCGCCTCGCCAAGGCCGAACATGCCGCCATGGGTCTCGCCCCCGCCGCCGTCTTTTTCATAAACGTCCTTAACTACCCTGAACGCCGCCCACGCGTTAGGCCAGCCCGCATAGAACGCAAGATGGGTCAGTATCTCCGCCATCTCCGTTTTGGTGACGCCGTTCTTCTTCGCGGTCTCCGCGTGGTATGCGAAAGAGCTGTCCACCATACCCTTGCAGACGAGCGCGCTGACGGTGAGGATCGACCTCAGCTTGAGCGGGAGTTTATCCGTCCTCGACCATACCTCTCCGAACAACACGTCGTCGTTCAGCTCCGCGAACTTGGGCGCGAACTCGCCCAGACTGTCTCTGCCCGCCGTTTGTTTTACTTTGTTTTCCATGATAATTATACCTCCTGATATATAATTTTAGTTTGATTTATATCTGTATTAGTATTTGTATTATTTAACCATGCCGCCGACTTTCCTCGGAGAAAGGCCCGCGCCGGTTTTCTTAAGTCTTTTGAAAATCCGATCGAATACGGGCGCCGCGTAGTGCGAGATATATACGCAGGTTCCCATTATCAAGGCGTAGTCCGCGATAATACCCGCGAACCCTTTCGGGTCGTCAAAGCCCGCGAATTCCCGGGTCAGCAGCATATACGAGAGTATATCGTCGTTTATGAAGGCGTATACCCCGAAAACCGCTATCGCCGCCGCGGCGATCTTGAGCGCCGTCGCCGCGGTATTTTTCGGAGCGCCGAAGCGTTTTCTGAGCGCTCCGAGGATCGCCCTCCAATGCAGACCGAGGTGCAGCGACATAAATATGAAGCCCCAATGCGAGGACGGCATATGCAGCCGTCTCGCAAAGAACACGCCCGCGCGGATATCTATCAGCCCGAACCCGTCGGAGAGGATCGCGGCGCTTATCATAAGCCCGACCATCGAGGCCAAGACCCCAAAGTTTATAAGCGTCCGCACGATCCTCGACAAGTTGTAGCGACCCTTAAAAAGAGCCGCGTACCATTTGCGGTTTAGGAAGCAGTGGATAATAAAAAGTACAAATTCCGCTATCCCCAGCGACATATGCCGCCTGGAACCGGTGAATTCGTAAGCCATGAGCAATAGAAGTATCACGGTCATGGCTAAGTCTACTGTTATTTTGATTATAGATTTTGCTTTCATGATTTATCAGCTCCAATAACGTAGCGATTAGGGATTAGGGATTAGCGAATAGCGAATAGGCGGTGAAAACGCTTCTGTAACGTGAAAACGGCGTCTGTAACGTTATAGGAAAACGGAGTATTCCGTTTCCGCATACGTTTCTGTTTAGCGTTAAATTCGCCTGTTTTACCCCTACTCCCTAATCCCTCGTATAATATAGTAGTGATTAATTTTCAAGAAAATCACAAAAAAC
>JAHZIG010000003.1 GCA_019419865.1 Clostridiales bacterium
CATGAAAAAAACCCTTTCATTAGACTTTTTTGTCTAACTAATTGGGTTCACTTCAAAAAAAAGCCAGATAGACGGTTATATTAAGAACAACTTATTTGGCTAACCGATTTTTTCGGTCTACCTCTTTTCTGCTTTTATTATACACTAATTTCCCACTATCGTCAAGTAAAATAATCAACATATAATGTAAAATAAAGCATTTCCTTTCCGCCGCCGCTCCTGTTCGGCGTTAAAGAATCGATTTTCACTCCCCTATTCTCTATTCGCTAATCGCTAATCTCTATGTTGCTCTCGCCTTTCTTTTATGCTATAATGTGTTAAAAATACGATCCGAAAAAATCCTTTGAAAAGGTTGTGATATTATTATGAAACCAAACGTTATTTTCGATATGGACGGCGTTATTGTAAATTCGGAGCCGGTGATCATGAAGGCGGCGAAGGACGCGCTTAATTCCTACGGCATACCGGCCGAGTATTCGGACTTTGAGCCTTACATCGGCGCGGGCGAGGAGAAGTTTATCATTTCGCTCTGCGAGAGATACGAAAAGCCCGAACTTATCGACGAGATAATCCTTAAAATGTTCGAAAACTTCGAGGCGGATATAGATAAGATGAAAGTCTTTCCGGCGGCGAAGCCGCTTATCGAAAAGCTCGTCTCCTTAGGGTACACCCTCGCGCTGGTCAGCAGCGCGGCGCGGAGAAAGCTGTCGGTCTCGCTCAAGGAAGCCGGGATAGACGAGAAGAACTTTAAGGTCGTTCTCTCGGGCAGCGACGTCAAGGAGAAAAAGCCGTCGCCCGAACCGTATTTGAGCGGCGCCGAAAGGCTCGGCGTAAGCCCGTCCGACTGCGTTGTGATAGAGGACGCGGTCAGCGGAGTCAAGTCCGCCAAGGCGGCTGGAATGGAATGTATCGCCGTGACCACCAGTTTTAAGGCGGACCAGCTAATAGAAGCCGGCGCCGACCGCGTAGTAGGCGATCTGGCCGAAATTTTCGAGGAGCTGTAGCCAAGGAGCGCGGCTATTACATAACGAAAATATATTGGATCAAGCGTTCGCCCGGCCGCGGCGGTTTTAGGCCGTCGTTTTAAGCGCGGGCGGGCGGCGCTTAGGCAATTTAGCGACCGAGGTATGATTTTATGCTGAATATAATATACGGCGCGGATAATAACGCGCTTAGAGAGGAATTGAGAACGAGGCTTTTAAGCTGTATGGAATCGGACAAAAAGGCTTATATGCTGGTTCCAGAACAGTTTTCTGTGGCTTCGGAGCGGAATCTGATAGAGCGTTTCGGCGTAAAGGCGCAGAAGAATATAGAGGTCTTGACGTTTTCAAGGCTTTGCCGCTCCGCGCTGAGCCGGCTCGGACCGCTCAGGATGGACTATATAGACGGGGCGGGAAAGCGGATAATAGCCGAGAGAACGCTTCAGGTCTGCGGGAGGAATCTGACTATCTTGCGGGCGAACGCCGGACAGCGCGGATTCGCGGCGGTTTTGGCGGATACTGTGTCCGAATTCAAGCGATACGGCTTTACTCCGGATAAGATACGCGCCGCTTCGGAATCCGCCGAAGACGAGGAACTTAAGGCCAAACTCTCGGATCTATCGACGCTTATCGAGGAATATCAGAAAATACTGGACGATCTGGGCGCCGACGCGGACGACGATCTGGCTATGGTCTGCGGAAAACTGAGGGATAACAACTTTTTTAGAGGCGATATATATATATCCGAGTTCAAGAGCTTTACTCCGGTGGAGCTCGAAGTCTTGGAGATACTGATGAAAGACTGCGACTGCACGGCGTTTCTCTGCTGCGACGACCTTAAGAACCCGTCGGCGCCGTTCGCTTCGGCCGCGGATACCTATATAAGGCTCTGCGACGCCGCGGGCGGCTTAGCGGAAAAGCCGCTTAGGCTCGAGTCGAAGGGCGGCGAGCCGGAGCTTAGGTATCTTCGGGAGAATTATTTTAACATCAAAGCGGAGCCGTACGCCGACGAGCCTAAGCGCGTGCATATCTACGCGCCGCGCAACTACTACAACGAGATAGAGGTCTGCGCTAAGCTGATACGCAAGCTTTGCCGAACCGAGGGGTACAGGCAGAGCGATTTTCTCGTGCTTGCAAGGAATATCGAGAACTACGACCGGATCGCGCCGGCTCTGTTTGAGCGAGCCGGACTCAACGTGTTCCTGGACAAGCGCAGGAATATACTCTCAAATCCATGCGTCAAAACGCTGCTGACCGCGGCGGAGATATTGGCCTACGGCTTTTCGTACGACCGCGTTATGGCCGTAGCGAGGTACGGCTTTACCGGTCTTGAGCGGGGGGATATAGATATCTTCGACAACTACCTGCTCGCGTCCAATCCCGGGCATAAGATGTGGCGCTCGAGCGAGGACTGGGAGTATAATCCCAATATCCGGGTCTTCGACATGGAAGAGATAAACCGAATAAGACGCGCGCTTTTGGATCCGCTTAACAAATTGGTAAACTCGATCAAAGGCGGCAAGAACGTGGGCATGGTCTGCTCCGCGTTTATCGATTTTATAAAGGATAATAAGTTCGAGGAGAAAATCAAAGAAAAATGCGCGGCTTTCGCAAACAGGGGCTTAAATTATACCGCCGAGGAATACCGCAGAGCGTGGAACGCGGCTATAAGCATATTCGCCCAGCTAAGCGAACTTATGGGGGATACGGAGATAACGTACGTTAAATTCCTCGAGCTTTTGGAATCCGCGTGTTCGAACGCGGAGATCGCGATAACGCCGCAGACGCTGGACGCCGTGACATTCAGCGAGATAGACAGGTTCAGGGCGGAATCGGTCAAGGTAGCGATAGTACTCGGCGTAAACGAGGACGTTTTCCCGAAGGGCTATTCGTCCGAGGGGCTTATAACCGACGCGGAGAGGAACAAACTCAGACGGCTGGGCGCGGAGCTTGCTATGACCGACGAAGGCAGAATGGTCGAGGAGCAGAACCTTATATACAACGTGATATCCTCGGCGTCCGAACATTTGTATCTGTTCTCGCCCGCGACCGACAAGGACGGCGGCGAGCTTTTAAAGTCGCAGATAATCGGGCGGATACAAAACGATTTGTTTCCGAAGATAAAACCGGTAGTTCCCAAAAGCGGCGGCGAAATAGAGTTTTTGGAATATGAGAGCGCGGCGTTTTCGGAGCTTTTGACCGAGATAGCCAAGCGGGGCGGCGAGATAGACGAGCTGCCCAAAACGTACAGGGAGCTGTACGGATATTTTAAGGACAGCGCTGAATATTCAAAGAGGCTCGAGCGGGTAATATCGAGCGTCACGCGGAGCCGGAGCGGAGCGAAAAAGATCTCTCCGGAGACAGCCGAGCGACTGTACGGCAAAAACACGGCGTTCTCGGTATCGAGACTGGAGAAGTATAACTCCTGCGCGTTTTCGTATTTCATGCGCTACGGCCTGCTCGCAAATCCGAGGGAGACCGCGAATTTCGAGTCTAAGGACATGGGCTCCGCGCTTCACGAGATACTGAGGCGGTATTTCGAGGAGCTGAAAAACGACGGCGCGGACTACTCCAAGATAGACAAGGACGAATGCAGGGCGAGGATAAACAAGATAGCCGACGAGACCGCGAAAGAGAGCGCCGAGCTGTTGTATGAAAATTCGGCATATTATAAATATATGACCATGCGGATGGCGGACGTTTCGCACGCGACGGCGTGGGAGATAATCCGCTTCTACAGAAACAGCGATTTCCGTCCTTACGGCTTCGAGATGAAGATAGGCGCGGGCGGCGAGATACCGCCTATGTTCGTAGACACTAAAAACGGACGGATACGGATAAACGGATTTATCGACAGAGCCGACTCGGTGGAGATCGACGGGGTAAAATATATGAGCGTTATCGACTACAAGTCCTCGCCGCGGGGACTGGACAAAAAGCTGGCCGAGGACGGGGTGAGGTTCCAGCCGCTCGTATACGCGGACGCGCTCACGGACGGCTCGGATAATACCAAGGCCGCCGCGCTCCTGTATATGGGAATGAACGATCCCATAGTCGAGGCGGACTCGGCACCGGATCCCGAGGAGCTGGATATAAAGAAACACGAATCGCTCGCGATGGACGGCTGGCTCGTAAGCGACGGAAAGCTGGAGTACGCGTTTGACAAGTCGTACGACTCGGGCAAGAAAAAGAAGAACTTCGTCCCGTTCGGTACGGAGTCGCTCCTGACCGGCGAAGAGATGGAAAAACGCCTTAGCGAGGCGAAGGAAAAGATAAAGGAATCCGTCGAGGGTATATTCAGCGGCGACATAGATATAAAGCCGTATATCTCCTCAAAATACGACGCGTGCAGGTTCTGTAACTATTACGACGCGTGCGGCTACAAACCGGGGCGCGGGAATTGATATTTTTATAGAATTTATTGCGCGGCGTGTTGAAAAATTAATATATGTATGGTAAAATATTTATATGCGGATGCCAGATTAGAGCGTGGGTGTTTCAGTCTGTTCGGGATTCGCGTTGTTTAAGGAGATTAACGCGAAAGTTCCTTTCACGTTAGCCTCCGGCAGGATTAGATTGCCCGCGCGAAATTTTCCTCGCATATAGCGCTCGGAAACGTGCATGGGCGTAATAATCTCTTATCATTCCTTGCCCTGCGGATAAGAGAAATTCATTCCTATTGGCGCCGACGCAGGGCGGCGGAATGGAGATTATTATGAAAAAAATACTCAGTCGAGTCCGGAGAGCCGTGGACGATTACGGCATGATCGAGGACGGGGATAAGATAGCGGTAGGCGTTTCGGGCGGCAAGGACAGTCTTACGCTGCTCTGCGCTCTTGCGGCGCTCAGGAAATTTTATCCGAACAGATTCGAGCTTATCGCCATATCTTTGGACATGGGCTTCGAGGGTATGGATTACGGCGGCGTAGCCGCGCTCTGCGAGAGTCTGGAGGTCGAGTACGTACTTAAAAAGACTGACATCGCCGAGATAATCTTTGATATAAGGAAAGAGAAGAACCCCTGTTCGCTCTGCGCCAAGATGCGCCGGGGCGGCGTTAACGACATAGCCAAGGAGCGCGGCTGCACTACAGTGGCGCTCGGGCATCACAACGAGGATGTTATCGAGACGTTTTTCCTCTCGCTGTTCTACGAGGGCAGGCTGGGCTGTTTCTCGCCCGTGACGTATCTGTCGCGAAAGGATATAAACGTGATACGTCCGATGATCTACGTTCCCGAGGGGGATATAAAGGGCTACGCGCGACGCGCCGGGCTTCCGGTCGTGTTTAACCCCTGTCCGATGGACGGAAAGTCTAAGCGCGAAGATATGAAGGAGTTTATAAACTCAAAACAGAGAGAGGACAAGTTCTTTAAGACGCGAATGATGCACGCGATACAGACCGGACTTAAGGACTGGATAATTGAATAATAAGAGAGCTAATTTATTCTATAGAACGAAGAGGAGATTATTATGAGCTACAAAAAAATACGCAAGGCGGTGATCCCGGCCGCGGGCTGGGGAACGAGATTTTTGCCCGCCACAAAGGCTATCCCCAAGGAGATGCTGCCGATAGTCGATAAACCGACGATACAGTATATCGTCGAGGAGGCGGCCGAGTCGGGGATAGAGGAGATATGCTTTATAACCTCGTGGACAAAGACCGCGATAGAAGACCATTTCGACAGGAGCATCGAGCTCGAGGGCGTACTTATGTCCGGCGGAAAGACTAAGGAGCTGAAGGAACTCAAAGGGATATCCGAACTCGCTCATATCTATTCGGTGCGCCAGAAAGAGGCCAACGGACTCGGACACGCTATACTCTGCGCCAAGGAATTCGTAGGAGACGAACCTTTCGCCGTCCTGCTCGGTGACGACGTGGTCTATACCTCGGCCAAGCCCTGTCTTAAACAGCTTATCGAAGTCTACAACGACTGCGGGAGTTCGGTGCTCGGCGTCCAGAGCGTCGATCCCGAAAACATCCATAAATACGGCTGCGTAGACGGAGTCGCCACGGATACGGAAAGGCTGTTTAAGGTAAACGGTTTGGTGGAGAAACCGAAACGGGAAGAGGCGCCCAGCAATTTGGCGATCTTAGGCCGGTATATAATAACGCCCGAAGTTTTCGACTATCTGGAGACGACCCAGCCGGGCGCGGGCGGCGAGATACAACTCACCGACGCGCTTAAGGAACTGGCTAAGGCTCAGGATATGTACGCCTACGATTTTATCGGCAGAAGATACGACGTCGGCGACAAAGAGGGTTTTTTGGAGGCTACCGTAGAGTACGCGCTCAGACGCGACGACTTAAAGGACGCTTTCGCCAAATATTTAAGCGGAGTAATGTAAACAAAGCGCGGCTTAGATCCCGCTCGGAGGCTGAGATGAAACTTAGGGTATTGTTTGAACTTGCGGCGAACGATTTTAAGGCTAAATACGCGGGGTCCGTTTTGGGCGGCGTATGGGCGTTTATTTCCCCCGTGGTAATGGTCCTCATATACTGGTTCGTGTTCGCGTTCGCGGTCGGGACCGACGCCGCGTCGGACGCGCCGTATATACTCTGGCTGACCTCGGGGATCGCGCCCTACCTCTATTTCGCGGAGGCGTTTCAGGCTGAGACGACCGCGCTTACGGATTATTCGTATCTATGCAAGAAAATGAAGTTCGACCCCGCCGCTCTGCCGGCGGTGAGACTTATATCGAGCGGTTTTGCGCATATGTTCTTTATAGCGCTGGTATTCCTAACGGCGGCGCTCTGCGGCGTCTTTGGTAAGATCAGGCCGCTTACGCTGATATATTTTATCGTATGCGAGATCTGCCTGTGCGCGGCGCTCGGGTATCTGACCTCTATCATAAACGCATATTTTAAGGATATTTCCAGCGCGGTCTCGGTGGCGCTGCTTTTGGGGTATTGGGTAACTCCGCTGTTTTGGGATATATCTTCTTTGGGCGCGGCGGGGACGATCTTTAAACTAAACCCCGCGACCTATATAGTCTACGGCTTCAGAGAGGCGTTCGGCTGCGGCTCGGGTGTGATCGATCTCGGCTATACCGCGTTTTTCTGGGCGCTCACGGCCGCGATGGGAGCGGTCGCGCTCCTACTGTGGAGACGGCTGCGCGGCGGTATCCCCGACGTGGTATGATCTAAGGACGCCGCGTCTCAGCGAGAAAATTGGGGGTATAACCGCGCGGATGGCGATCGGACTATAACAGATCTTAGCGCGTAGTAGGTAATACGCGCAAATTTATAAATATAATTAAGAACAATAAAAGACTCGCGGGCTGAAGATCATGCGCCGGAGTCTTTTTATCATTATCATAGCGCGGGCGCTTTAACGTTTAGCAGAAGGATAGCCGCGGCTTCGAATACCGGCCGCATAAACGGCGGGCTCGCTCTGCGAACGCCGTATGAGTTAACGTAAGTAAAAAGTAATATGTATCCGTATACGTTAAAGGTTCGCGCTGAACAATGTCTTAAAAATATTATTCATATACAAAGGATTCTTCATGAAGAAGCGCTTCCTGATATTTCTCGATGATCTTTTTGCTGAGCTGCGCGCGCAGCTCAGACTTGATCGGGTGCGCGATATCCTTGAACTCGCCCTCCGGAGTCCTTCTGCTCGGCATTGCTATAAATAATTTATCCTGACCGTCTATGATCCTGATATCGTGAACTACGAAACAATCGTCGAAGGTAACGGAAACGACCGCCTTCATTCTCCCGTCCGAGTTTATTTTTCTGACCCTGATGTCTGTTATTTCCATCAGTACACCGCCTTTCCGGGAAATTCCCTAAAGTATATATTTTTCTAAATTTTAGACCGCGCGTCTTGAAAATCCTGTATATTTATAGTATACTTAAAACATAACAATATAAAATATTATCACGCTTCGCGATATATAACAATTCAGCGTAATCGGTTTTTCAGGAGCTGAGGAGAGCGTTTTTTCGTCCCGAATGCTTTTACCGACCGCGTAACGGCTTAAAGACCAAAACCGCGTTCAGACCCGCCTCGGTATCCTTAAAGACCGATACACGATTTTAAAGACGCGACTGTTTTTTCGCCTGATATGAGCGAGCGTATATAATCAACACGAAAGAAGGTTTATGCTATGAGTAAATTCTCGATTTCCGATCTACCGGCCGGTTCCTCCGTCCATATGATAGGAATAGGCGGTATCAGTATGAGCGCTTTAGCTGAGATTTTGATTAATTTTGGCTATAAAGTAACGGGCAGTGATGTCAGAGATTCAAATCTCATAGAAAGGCTCAGGAAAAACGGAGCCAAGATATACATTGGTCAAAGCGCGGACAATATAGATTCCCCGGATCTGGTCTGCTATACCGCGGCGATATCCGAGACGAACCCGGAGCTTGTAAAGGCCAGAACGCTCGGCGTTCCGGTAATAGAAAGAGCCGAACTGCTCGGAGCCGTTATGAAAAAATATAAATATCCGATAGCGGTAGCGGGCACCCACGGGAAAACGACGACCACCTCGATGATGGCTCTCGTCCTTTTGGCCGCTCAAAAGAATCCAACCATACTCGTCGGCGGCGAGCTTAACCAGATAAACGGCAACTACTATATCGGAGGCGGAGAATATCTGCCTTTCGAGGCCTGCGAGTATGTTGAAAGTTTCCTGCATTTTGAACCATTCGTATCAATTATAACAAACGTCGAAGAAGACCATATGGATTTCTTCAAAGACCTTAATCATATTATATCATCTTTTGGTAAATTTGCAAGGCTTACTGATAAAAATGGGTGCATTATTGTTTGTTTTGATGAAGAAAATGCTATGAAAGTTGTGCAAAATGTAGATAGAAAGATTATAGGTTATGCGATAAACAATAAGAATGCGGATTATATTGCTGAGAATATCGAGATCGACGCGTACGACAGGCCGGCGTTCGACGTGTATCACAACGGGGAATTTCTGGTTTCGATCAAGCTCTCGGTCGGCGGAGAGCATAATATATTAAACGCGCTCGCGGTCGCGGCCGCGGCGGATTTCTTCGGGATAGACCCGGCGGCGATAAAAGAGGGACTCGAGGAATTCGTCGGCGCGAAGCGGAGATTCGAGAAACTCGGCTCGTTTAACGGCGTGGACGTAGTAGACGACTACGCGCATCACCCGACCGAGATAAAGAAGACGATAGAGACCGCGAAAAAAATGCCTTATAAAAACGTATGGGTGGCGTTCCAGCCGCACACGTATTCGAGGACTGAGGCGTTTTTGGAGAACTTCGCAGAGGCCCTTAAACTTGCGGACAAGGTCATGATAACCGACGTATACGCGGCGCGCGAGAAATACAACGGCAGAGTGCACGCCTGCGACCTTGCGGCGCTGATACCCGGCTCGGTGTATATGAACGATATGAAGGCGATGGAGAAGTACATCAAACAAAACGCCCAGCCCGGCGATCTGGTCATCTCGATGGGCGCGGGAAGCATAACCGAGCTGGGACACACTCTGGTCGAAAAAGAATAGATAGATCCGGGTTTATTCAACGCCGGATGTAAAACGTAAGTAAGCTCCCGGCGGATCTCAAGTCCGTCGGGGCTTTTTTTATGTAAGCGGCGCGTAATTGCAAAATACATAAAAGAGCGCTATAATGTTTTCAAACAAAGGAGCGGCGGCGCCCGCTAAAATCGGACGTCTTCTGAATAATGGAAACATAGACGTTAAAACCGGTATTTTAGCGTTTTTATTAGAAACTGTTCGCACAGAAGATATATGTATGTTTCGCGGACGGACGGTCAATAATCATACGATCGTCCTGCGAAACAGCCGAAACGCTCCTCTATTACTTAAAATTATGGACATATACGATTGGAGAAATCAAAATTGAACAACACAGGCGACGATATAAATAAGACCGCCGCGCAGCAGTCCGCGAGCGGCGGCGTTAAGACGGAGGATAATTCCGGCGCGGAGAGCTACGTCTGCCCCAACTGCGGCGGCTTGCTCAAATGGAATATAAAAAAGCGGGAGATAGCGTGCGCGTCCTGCGGCGCGGAGTTTGAGTCGGATAAGGACAACTCCAAGATAAAGGAACATTCGCTCGACGAGTACGACGAGGCCGAAAATTTCGGCGGTCTTGACGAACGTATGGTAGTCAAATGCGAACGCTGCGGCGCGAACGTGGAATTTTCGGAATCGCAGACCGCGGCGGCATGTCCGATGTGCGGCTCGCCGCAGGTCTCGGCGGCGCGGCAGGAGCGCGGAATAAGGCCGGACGGGATAGTTCCGTTCGCGGTAGATTCTTACGACGCTTCGGGAATGTTTAAAAGCTGGGTCAAAAAACGCTGGTTCGCTCCAAACAAATTCAAGTACGCGTATCAGGAGGGAAAGCTCAGCGGAGTGTATATCCCCTGCTGGACGTTCGACGCGGACGCTGAAGCCGACTACATAGGCAAGGGCGGGATAATCGTTCACGAGCGCGACTCGAAAGGCAACAGCCGCACGAGGACGAGATGGCATGTTGTCTCGGGACGGGTGAGCCGCAGGTTCGACGACATGCTTATCGTGGCGTCCGGAGACAGAACGGCTAAGCTGATAGACGAAGCGGGACCGTACGGAACGCAGTCGGACTCGATACCGTATTCGCCGGCGTTATTATCCGGTTTTATGGCCGAGCATTACGAGATAACCGCGGCCGACGCTCACAACAGAGCCAGGGAACTTATGTACGCGGAGCTGAAACAACTCTCCAGAGAACAGATACTTTTAAGATACGACGAGGCTATGGTAGACAGAGTAAACCCGGTCTACGCCAACGAGGGCTTTAAACTGATCATGATACCCGTGTGGACGTCCGCGTTTACATTCAATAATAAAAACTATATGTACGTGATAAACGGCGAGACGGGCAGGGTCGCGGGCGAGCGTCCGTACAGCCCGGTCAAGATAGCGCTCGCCGTCCTCGCGGCGATCGCGGCGGCGGTAATTATGTTTATGGCGCTCTCTGCGGATCAAGATACGCAGTCCGCGTCCGACGAGTTCGGCGAGTTCAGCGGTAATTTAGAATATCAATGCGAGTACGATAGCGGATCTGAAATAAACGACGATCTGCAGATCGAGCTATAGGTATTATAGTTTAATCTATAGCTTTGTATGATAAGGATGATTTTAAGATTTATATAACAGAAATTAAGAAAGGGCGTGTTTTTTATGGCATGGTTTGGACAGGGACGCGACACCATAGAGTGGAACGAGTCGAGGATGGACGTATTGTTTTACAAGTGGCCGAGAGACGAGATAAAGAAGGGCTCTCATCTTATAATCAGGCCGGGGCAAAAGGCGATATTTTACGCGGACGGCGTGGTCGAGGGCGTGTTTGAGCAGGAGGGAAATTTCGATATAGTAACCGAGATAACCCCGTTTTTAAGTACGCTCAAAGGCTGGTTCCAGCTCCGCGGCGACACCGGTATGCGCGCAGAAGTATATTTTATCAACACTAAAGAGCTCACGCTGAACTGGGGAACAAGGCAGAGGATAATGATCCCGACCCCCGAGGTCCCTACCGGCATCCCGGTCGGCATGAACGGCAACGTAGTCGTAAAATTCGGCGAAAACAGCGAGGACTACAAAAGTTTCATAACCAATATAGCCGGAGTGAGAGACGCGTTTACAGTAGACGATATATCTGAGCGTATTATGGGCGAGCTGAACGCGGTCATCGCCGAGGCTATCCTAAAAGGACAGAGCAATATACCGACGAACGCGCTGATAAGCATTCAGGCAAACAACAGAAGCATCGCCAAAGAGGTCTGCGCCGAGCTTGACAAGGAACTGAGCGAATTTGGTATGAGGGCGGTCGATTTTATAATAGCGGACGTCAACTATCCCGAAGAGGTCCAAAGGGTGGCGGAACAGGCCGCGGCTACTTCGTTCGTCGGCGACGTCGGCAAATTCGCGGCCGTTCAGATGGCGCAGAGCTTCAACAACCCAAACGGCGGCGGAGCCGACATAGCCTCGGCCGGGGCTCAGATGGGCATGGGTCTGGCCATGGCGCAGCAGATGATGAACGGACAAACGGCGCCTCAAGCTTGGCCGCAGCAGCAAGCTCAGCCGCAGCCGGCCGCGGATCGATTCTGTCCCAAATGCCGGAAAATGGTTTCGGGCAAGTTCTGCTCCGAATGCGGAACGCAAACGGTATGAACGTAGGGATTAGGGATTAGCGATTAGCGAATAGGGGGTAAAACGGGGTTCTGTAACGCCTGACACGAACGTATGCGGAAATGGAATACTCTGTTTTCCAATATGATCACATGACCGTTTTACAATTACTGAAGCGTGTTATGTTCCTATTCGCTATTCTCTAATCGCTATGTTGCTATGTTAGCAATACGCTGATTCAGCGAAAAAAACTTTAAAATAGCCAAAATAAGCGCGATTATACTAATAAAATCGGTCGGATAACGGTATTGACAAATGAGATAAGTATATATATAATACCTCTGTATTTATACGCTGAAACTTGTAAATAAAAAATTTATTTAAAATTTTTTAGGAGATAATCTTTATGGAATCTGACATAGAAATTATACGATCGAACAGGAAATTTAAACCTACTCAAACGCAGTTGATCGCTTTCAGCTTTTTCGCGATAATCGTGATAGGCGGTCTTCTTCTAACTCTCCCTATTTCATCCAGGAGCCGCGAATGGACTCCGCTGCTGGACGCTTTGTTTACGGCGACGAGCGCGACTTGCGTTACCGGTCTTATCGTCCGCGATACATATCTTCACTGGTCTACCTTCGGGCAAATAGTCATAATCGTGATGATCCAGATAGGCGGACTTGGACTGATGTCCATCATAACCATGTTCTCGGTATTCTTAAAACGCCGCATAAGCCTGCACGAGCGCAAGCTCTTGATGCAGTCGGCCGGAAACACCCGTATAAGCGGTATCGTGCAGATGCTGAAACGCATTATAATCGGCACGTTTATTTTTGAAGGCTGCGGCGCGGTGATTTTAGCGACCAGATTCTGCCCTATAATGGGACTCAGCGAGGGGATATACAACGCCGTCTTCCACTCGGTCTCCGCGTTCTGTAACGCCGGCTTCGACTTGATGGGAAAATACGAGGCGTTCTCGTCGCTTACGCATTTCAAAGACGACGTCGTGGTCAACCTCACGATAATGGGGCTGATAGTCGTCGGCGGTATCGGCTTTCTGGTTTGGAGCGACGTCGTTCAAAAGCGTCTGCATTTTAGCAAGTATTCGCTTCATTCCAAGATCGCGCTCTGTACGACCGCGCTTCTGCTCGTCTCGTCGACCATACTGTTTATGATATTTGAAAAAGATACGACTATGGCGGGAGCGAGCTTCGGCCAGAGACTGCTCTACTCGGCGTTTCAAGCCGTAACGCCCAGAACGGCGGGCTTTAATACGATCAGCCAGGCCGATCTGTCCGAAAGCGGCTCGCTGCTTACGACCATCCTGATGCTTATCGGAGGAAGCCCCGGCTCGACCGCCGGCGGTATAAAGACCACAACGCTCGCCGTCCTTATAGTTTCCATAGTTTCGTCGGCGCGCGGTAACTCGTTTGTAACCCTGTTTAAACGCCGCTTTGAGGACGATACGCTAAGACAAGCCGCTTCCGTCGCTACCGTCTACGTAATAGGCGCGGCCGCGGCGACGATGATCATATGCGCGCTCGAGCCGTTCAGTATAAAGAACGTCCTCTTCGAGGTCGCTTCAGCTATAGGAACGGTCGGCATAACTCAGGGAATAACGACGGAGCTCGGACCGATATCGCATATAATACTCATGCTGCTCATGTATTCGGGCCGTATAGGCGGACTGACTCTGATGCTGCTGCTCACCGAGGGCGGAAGACAGGTTCAGACCCGAAGACCGGCGGAGAAGATCCTGATCGGCTAAAGTCCGGCTATTATACGCGCGCATAGGCTATTACGCAAAGTAATATAAAATAACGAAAATTATCCCGTCTTTGTCGGCTCGCGAACAAAGCCGCGGTTATAAAACAATCAAATCGCGGGCAGAAAGGTTATGTGAATCACTATGAAATCTATTCTTGTTATAGGCATGGGCCGTCTCGGCCGAAGTTTTGCAATAAAGATGCTCCAGCTTGGCAACGACGTTATGATCGTCGATATGGACGAACAGGTCATCGATCACCTCGCCCCCATATTCACCGATTCGCAGATAGGCGACTGCCGCCAGGAAGGCGTGCTCCGCTCTCTCGGCGTAAACAACTTCGATATCTGCCTGGTCGCGATAGGCGAAAACTTTCAGGCTTCGCTTGAGATAACCTCTCTGCTTAAGGAGCTCGGCGCGCCGTTCGTCATATCGAAGGCCAAGGACGACCGTCAGGCGAAATTCCTTATGATGATAGGCGCCAACGAGGTCGTCTATCCCGAACGCGAAATAGCCGAAAGACTCGCGATGAGATACAACGCTGAAAATATATTCGACTATATCAAGCTGACGAGCGAATACTCGCTCTACGAGATCCCGGTCGTAAAGTCCTGGGTCGGAAAAAGCATACTCTCCCTCGATATACGCCAGAAGTATAACGTAAACATCATAGGGATAAAGCACAACAATTCGCTTCGCCCCATGCCCAGCGCGAACTACATCTTTAACCAGGACGACCACGTCGTCGTAATGGGTAAATCCAAGGACGTGTTCAAGCTGACGCAGGCCGAATAAACGCCGCCGCGCAGACAAACTCCTCGCCGCCATAGACGCATACTAAAATATAAAATCTTACAAAATGCATTAATTTTCTGATATTTTATCGGAGTATTGCACAATTTTTACCTATGATTTTTGTATAATAATGTATGTTAATGGTTAAAATAAACAAAAAATTCTAATACAAAAAAAATGTATGGAAATTTTTCAGCTTTTGTTGTATTATATATATGTTAATTTTGTCTATGGCATACAGACGCGGGTATATTTATTTATATTATCCGCAGTCTTGGCGCTCTTAAACAAAATATATGTTTGTAAAATAGTAAACAAAATTATATAGGAGGAGTTTTTACAATGAACAAACAGGAACTTATTGCATCTATGACTGAAAAGACCGGTCTTTCTAAAAAAGATACAGAGGCTTCTTTGGCGGCTTTTATTGAGACGGTTGAAGAAACATTATCTAAGGGCGACAAGATCCAGCTTGTTGGTTTCGGCAGTTTTGAGATAAGAAACAGAGCTGCAAGAACGGGCAAAAATCCTTTGACGGGCGAAGAGATGAATATCCCCGCCGCTAAGGTTCCCGCTTTCAAACCAGGCAAAGCTTTAAAAGAAAAAGTTAATCAGTAAAATTTTAACTTAAAGATAATTTAAAGGCGCTGTTTCGGCGCCTTTTTCATTTTGCCCGTATAACGAATCTCCAAATAAATGATTTTAAAAAGTAAAATGACACGGCAGATAAAACAAACCGTGTCATTTTCGCATGATTTAATATTTTAAGGCTTTGAGAAAATGTAGCCCTTGCTACCAACGTAGGGATTAGGGATTAGCGAATAGGCGGTGAAATGGGTTTTGTAACGCCTAAACGGTTTCGTTTGCGGAAAAGGAATACTTTATTCTCCTTTTGGCGCCGTCTGCCGACCGCCGTAACGCTCCGCGTTTACGCTATCTCCGTTTTCTAATCGATTCTCAAGTTGGCGATCAATTATCCACTATAGCGAAAGAGATCTCGCCCTTCGCCGCGATATCGTCGCCCACATAAGCGCAGACGTCGGCCTTGCCCATTACCGAACGGAACTTTGTCAGCTCGACCTCGAGCCTTAGAGTGTCGCCCGGCGTCACCTGACGCTTAAACTTGAAGTTGTTTATCCCGGTAAACACCGCTATCTTCCCTTTAAACTCGGGCTTTTGAAGTATTACGAAAGCGCCCGTCTGAGCGAGAGCCTCGGCGATCAAAACCCCGGGCATTATAGGTCTTCCCGGAAAATGCCCCTGAAAAAACGGTTCGTTCATGGTTACGTTCTTAATACCAACGGCGCGTTTTCCTTCTTCAAACTCGACTATCTTATCTATCAACAGGAACGGATACCTATGCGGTATTACTTCCATTATCTGCCGTGCGTCAAACTCCATTTTACGTCCTCCGTTTTTTCGGTTATAATAAGATTACATATCAATTAATTTTCCAGTCATTTTAGTTTACCATAACATTACAGTAATTGCAAGAGAAATAGCAATAAAATTTTTGAAAAAATTTTTCAAAAAGTGTTGACAAAAAGTTTTATTCGTGGTATCATATTTGAGTCGTCGCGATTCGACTATAAAATCGCAGCGCTAAAAAACCTAATACGGAGGGGTTCCCGAGTGGCCAAAGGGGGCAGACTGTAAATCTGTTGCATCTTGCTTCGATGGTTCGAATCCATCTCCCTCCACCAAGAGCGATCGCTTTAAGCGGTCGCTTTTTTCTTTATATATTATTCAGGCGCTTTTCCGTTCGTTTCCGTTCCCTCCTCTCTACGCGCGACCTCTATATTCATTCCCCCTCTTTTGCGCAAATATATATAATACGATAAATTATCTATTCCAGATATGGAATATTAAACTTTTAGATTAGATTTTAAATATATTTCTACTGTTTATCATATAATTTTTTGTTTAACATTTTAATTTCAAAAAATAGCTTGCTTTTTAACATATAAAATGTTATAATACAAATATAATATTTTTAAATGACGTCGAATATAATCTTACGAGGTTAAAATTACCTACGCAAGTTAAAAACTCTTTAAAACATGATTAGACGTTATTTTTGATTACAGCAGGGGTCAATATTTAAAATATTATTAAATGTATTTACCCGTTGTCAACGCAAAATAATTAATTAATATAACGCGCGGCGCGAAGACATATTCGCGAGCGACTAACCGGAGAGAGGAGGCGGCTTTTTTTAAAATTCAGGCAGAACGCAGCCGGATATCCACATTCTAAATATTATATTTTACATTATATACTATGCCAACGTCGTTTAACCAAACCCAACGATAATAAAAACCACGCGCGCCGACGATAGTAATATATTGTAAATTATAGCTTATTTTTAGAAGCGGACGCCGGTATGCGCCGCGTTTTTTTAGTTTACGGACATATTCCGGTTTTGGAACAGTTCTTAAACGGATAAAAACGCGAATATCCGCATATAAAAAAGGAGGGCGAAAAGTGGGTAATCTATCAAAAAACGAATTTAATCAATCGAGGCTTGACAAATATTATTAAAAAACGCCGTCAAGCGTAAATAAAAAATTCGCGGAAGAAAAGGAGGAAAAAGTTATGAGAAGACGAATAACCGCGTTTTTAATTTTGCTGGCGATGATCGTAACGCTTGTCCCGGGTTCGGTATTCGCATATACGCCGGAATCTGGTGAAACCGTCTGGATCGACGCAACTTTGCCGGGTTCTAACGTCCATTATTACATTTACCAAAAACCGGAAATAATTGACGGTCAGCCTACTAATACATATCGTATAGTTTTGGAACCGGAAGAAAACGGTTCAAATTTTAACATCCCCGATTATAATAACGTTACAGAGACGCCTTGGGGTTTGCTGTATCAACAAATACAATACGTTGTTATTGAAGAAGGTATAACAGGGATAGGTAATAACGCTTTCTCTAATATGGTACTTTTATCAGACGCAACCATAGCGTCAACGGTTACCTCTATAGGCGAAAGCGCGTTTGCAAACGACACAAGGCTTTCAAAAGAAGTTCTTGATCTTACAAACGTAACCAATCTGGGCGAAAGCGCTTTCTATAACTGCGACAGTATTCAATCGGTCATATTGGGCGATAACTTAGAACGCATCCCGAACAATTTGTTTAATAATTCGGGAATACGCAGCTTTAAAATTCCGTCAAATTTAAAATCGGTAGGAGACGGCGCGTTCGCTTACTGTCCGCTCAGCAATATGACAAGTATGACGTTTCCCGACGGTTTTACGAGTATAGGCGCTAACGCTTTCACCCGCGAAAACGGCACGCCTAACACAACTCTCCAGTCAATAACGCTTCCGTCAACCGTTACGACTATAGGAGAGAACGCTTTTTATAACTATACGGGGCTCGCTACCGTGACGGTCCTCTCGGAAATTCTTAAAAAACCGGGGGCGGGCGCGTTTGGTACAAACGAATACAACGCGTACGCGACCACAACCGATATAGAACTCGGCGGAGACGGCGGGCTTGTGCTTGAAGACGTATCGAAAGGCGCGGATTTCAGAACGCCGAACGAAGAAATCTCCCAACTGTTCGTAAGCGGCGAAAACTGTTACTTAGGCGAAATAACTCCGTTTGTGCGCCAACCTGAAAATGATAAAAAAGCTACGTGCGATGAAGAAGGCTGGGAAGCTTACAAATTTACATACGGCGGTTTAGAACAAACCTTCTATCTATATCTTGAACAGCTCGGCCATCAATACGAATTTTCAAAGCATATTCCCGCGACCTGCGAAAGAGATTCATATGATTTATGGCTCTGTACCCGCACTGAGGGAGAAACGCACCGAGACGAACGTCTTGAAACCGAAACCGGCGGCAGCGGCATAGCTCATGAAACCGCTCTTGGTCACAATTACCAGCCGTCGAATATAGAAAATATAGCTATAAAAGGGTCGAACAGCGGAAACACGATCATAACTTATTCATGCGCTAACGGCGAAAGACACAGTAATCAAAGTAATTACAGTCTCAGCAGTGAAATCGCTCCGACTACGCTTACCGCTACCACAGCCGACACAATAGATACGTTAAAATCTAAAATAAGCGGAATAGTATCTACTCAGGGCGGTAAACTCAGCTTAAATGAAACTGAGTTTAATAAGTTAGGTATAGTAGACGACTCCGGAAATATTGTATACGGAGTACATAATATTCCTGTAACATATACGCCGGGCGGAAACACGGGAGTTCCAACAAACAGACCGGTAAGCGAACTAAACGGCGTTCAGCTTACTGTCGAAATAAACGTAAGCGCAACTGAATTCGACATGAAAGACGTCGCCTTCGATTATACCATTCGTTATATAGGAGACGGTACCGCAGTTCCGCCCGCTTCTGTTGACGGTCATAACGATAATATCGTGTCGCCGCCTACAATCGAATATTATGTGGACGGGAAATGGGTATCCGACGCTCCCGCAGACATCGAAGAAAATGTCGATAAAGACTTTAGAGTACGCGCGGTATACGAATACGATAACCAAAAATATTCCTTAAATACTGAGCTGACCCAGCTTCAAATTAGTCAGGGATATGAAATTTCAGCGATCGACGGAACGATTTACCTGTCGGCGCCGTACAGTATCAACCAGCTATCGCTGGATATGATAGAAACATCCGCTACCGAAAATCTCGTATATAACGGAAGTCCTCAGAATACGGTCAATTTCAGTGGAACGCCTCTTAACACAACAATAACGTACAGTTGGGTAAACAACGAAGACCCTGACGATAAAGGCGAAGGCGAAATTACTGCGAGCAGCGCTAACTTTAACGGAGTTCAGATAACTGAAGCTGGTACCTATACCGTAACTATCCATGCGGAATATTTACAATACGATCCGTACGACAATCAGCTTACGGTTACTGTAGCTCCTAAACCGCTTACGCTTGTTCATGATGCGGGAAATAACCAAACATATACTCCAGGAACTACGTTCACAGGGGTAAAGGTTGTAGACAGCGAAAATAGCGACGTTGCCGCAGATGGAGTTTACAGCTTAAACAACCATCGAGCAATAGACGCCGATTCCTATACCGCGGAAGCTGTTTTAACCGATACCAGAAATTATAAATGGTCAAGTACGAACGAAACCTCAGAAACGCTGGAATGGGTAATTAATAAACGCGTTGTATTAGAACCTACGTTAAGATATAATACCTCTACAAACACCGCTACTTACAACTTTAATCCCATTGAAGGCATAATCAATCCAACCTTAGGCTCCTTCGATTATTACTACGACGGCGATAGTTATTTCGGTTCTTTTGATAACGGCGGCGCTATCGAAACGCCGGAGGTCGTATTCGAACTTACAAACGCCCGGAAGACGGACGCCGGTACGTATGAAGTAATTGCAGAGCTAAAAGAACCTAAAAATTATTACTGGCAGAATCACAGAGACGAACCTTCCTTTAATTTAGGTTCGTGGAGAATCTCCCCGTTCCAAATAATTTTAGGAAATCTGGCAATAAACACGCCGGTCGCCTATACAGGATACGAATTTGATGAAAATAACATCAACGCTTCGGCGGTTCTCTCCCAAAGAGATGAAATACCCGATTCGCAGTACTATGATCAAATTTTAGGAATATCCGGATATCAATATTATACAAGGAACGCCGACTCGGCTTCTATGGATTATACGCCTAAAGACGCGGGTACTTATTGGGTAAAACCAACCTATACTTTTAAGGGAGAATTGAAAGCGGAAAACTTTAGCCTAATAAACGACGTAAGACAAAGTTTTACAATTGCTCAGGCGCCGATCTCCTTTAATGGAACCGATAAAACCGAAACATACGACGGAAATGCAAAACAGGTCGACGACCCATCATATGTTTCAGGACTTTTGGGAGAAGATACCGAAACGGCTTACAGCTTTACATACGCCTCGTACACATATACTCCCGTCGGCGGCGAACCTGTAGGTCCTATATCAATAGAAAACAACCGGACTTCATTTATTAATGCCGGTAAATATGAAGTCACCGTTAATGTAAATAGTACAAACTACCGTTCAGACGCCGTAACCTGCACGCTTACCATAAATAAGACGACTCAGGGAATAACTCTCAGTCCCGACGAAGCGACAAGCGGCGCGGGGCATTGGAACAGCGAAACAAATACCGTTACCAAGACCTACGGAGACGCTGATTTCAGTATAACCGGACAGGGCGAGAAAGACGCGGGAGCGCGTATTTCATATTCGACCGAAGGAACGGACTACATAACGATCGACAGCGGAAACGGCAACGTTACGATTCTAAAGCCGACCGCCGCGGAAGGTATAACGATAACCGTAACGGCCGAGGCGACGGGCAACGTAGAAGCCGCAAACGCGGCCTATACCCTTATAATCAACAAAGCGGACCCCAACGTAACGCTTGCGGAGCAGCAGATCGCGTACACCGGCGCTCCGGTAACAGGCTACGCTAACGCTTCGGTTACCGGAGTGAGCGGCAAAAATCAGCCGACCGGAGAAGTTACGTATACGTTCTACGATTCTCAGGAAAACGCGGAATCGGGCGGCGAGACCGGTAGAATCGAAACTCCGACGGACATCGGCGACTACTATGTAAGAGCCGACTACCCCGGCGACGAGTACTATAATCCGTCCCACGCGGTATCCAAACTCAGCATAACCGCGCAAAGATTCAGTCCGGCGCCGACGGCCTACAGCGGAGCATACGACGGAGAAACTCACGATCCGGCGACTTTCACGGGCATACCCGATAACGCGCAGCCGACTATAACCTGGATCAAGGCGGAAAGCGGCGAGACCGAGACCCCCGCCGCGGATAGCGACAGATGGAGCTCTTCGGTGGCCGGAGTCAAAAACGTATCCGACAGCGGTTCGTATTTCTACAGAATAGAAATAGACAATTATGAGACGGTCGTCGGAAGGGTAGACAACGTAAGCGTATCGGCGAGACCTCTTACAATAACCTCGGAGCCTGTAAAGACCAAGGTATACGACGGAAACAATACCGCGACGGTAAATAACGTCGCCGATGCGGCAAACAGCGGCGCGGTAACGGGCGAGATCACGGGTATAGACGCAGCCGCGGCATACGCCGACAAGAACGCCGGAGAAAACAAACAATTCACGATAACCTATACTCTGACGACGGGCGAAAACTTTATCCCGGGCAATTACAGCTTCGGCGGTCAGGTCTTAACGGACGCTACGATCGAAGCGGTAACAAACGACGGCGTTATTACCAAAAAATCGGCCGAAATCGCGGGTATCGCGGCCGTGGATCGAGCTTATAACGCGGACGATTCGGTCGTCCTCGGCGGAACTCCGCAGAGCGACGATATTATCGACGGCGATAACGTAACGTTCACCCTCGCCGAGGGCGCCGAAGGAACCATGACGGACGCTAACGCGGGCTACGGCAAAACCGTTACCGCGAGCTTAGACTCAGTCGTGATCGGCGGGACCGACGCGAACAACTACAGCTTTACGATAGCCGAAACCAGCGTTGATATAGCGAAAGCGGACTCGACTCTCGAATTTGGTCAGGATTCATACAGCGTCGGATATACGGGCGCTCCGATCTTAGAAAGCGAGTATGAGAAGGCCGTCTTAAGCGGCGTAAGCGGCGATAACCCGACCGGAGAGACGACCTATAATTTCTACTCCGATCCGGACTGTACAAATCAGGTAACGGAAAACGGCGGTATCCCGTCCGCAGTCGGCGTTTACTACGTGAAAGCGGAGTACTCCGGAGATATCAACTATAACGGCGACGACGACACGGCGCGGATCGATATAACGGATTCGAGCGAGCTTCGAGTCAACATAACCGGGTATACGGACGAATACGACGGCGCGGAACACGAGCCCTACGCTTCGCTGAGCGTTACCGGCTTGGGCGGTATAGGAGTTATCGGTTATGATATCGGCTATATCAAAAAAGCGGACGCGGACGAGGCTCAGCCCGAAAGCTCGGATCCTCGCTGGAACTCGGAAACTAACGTCAAAGACGTATCCGACGGCGGAGAATATTGGTATAAGGTAACGGCGGTCAACTATCAGCCGGTCGTCGGCTCAGTATCGGTATCGATAACGCCTAAGCCCGTAGAGATAGTTCACGACGCCGTAACAAAACAGTACGACGGGACCGACGCGGCGGCCGTTAATAATATATCCGTCCAGACCGGAGTTGCGATCGACTCGGGCGCTATAGCCGACGAGACGATAAATGCGGCGCTCGGCGAAGGCGCGGCAAAATATAACAGCCCGAACGTGACCGAAGCCGACTCGGTAACCGCGACGTACACTCTGACGGCCGGAGAAAACACAAACCTCGCCAACTACGTATTCAAGGCGCAGGGCGCGGAAGACAATACGGCTCAGGCGGCTGTAAATAACGCAGTAACGCTGACCGAGAACGGCGCTATAACGACGGCGCCGGTAACCGTAACGATCTATACTCAGACCTCGGTATACGATGGAAATAAACCCGACGTCGGCGACGCGGAGACTGAAAATTGGTCTACAACCGACGCCGTTTACTCGCAGGGCGGCGTTAAAGACGATCTCGGTATTTCGTTAGATATCCCGAACGGTTCTATAAACGCCGGAAGTTATACGATCTCGGGCGAATATACCAATACCAACTATACCGTAACGTTCACCGGCGGAGAAAACGCGTATACCATAACCCGCCGTCCGGTAAGTATTCAGATCGGCGACGTAAGCGGCATATACGGAGACGACCCGGATTTGAGAGGAGCCGCGCTGACGGATATAAGCGATACCTCGACTGATCCGGACAGCGGTATCGTTCAGGGCGAAAGCGCCGAAAATCTTGGCGTAAACCTCGGTACGAACGCGGCCGCGGGGCGCCCTATAAGCGGAGATAACGTAAGCTATAAGATCTACGCAGTCGGCGGCGATTCTACCGAGATCGCGGAAGATACGTCCGTCGCTTACGGCAATTACGACGTAGAATTTTCAAACGGAACATATACGATAAACCAAAGACCGATAACCATAACGATAAACGACCATGAAAGCGACTACTTACAGGCTATAGACTCGGGCGTGGCCGCTCCGGTATTAAATACCGACTACAGCGCGGCCTATACGGGCGACTCGGAAAAAACCGCCGTATATGCCGGAGATCGGCTAAGCGTAGTTCTTTCTACAGACGCTGAAAACGTTCCGGGAAATCAAAACTCAAACGCCGGGACATACGCGATAAGCGGCGAGGCTTCTATCACCAGAGACGGCGGCGACGTCATAGGCAACTACGCCGTGACCTACGCAGGAGAGACGCCGTTCGGCGGAGACGGCGCAAAGGCGACGTATACGATAAACAAGGCCGGGCTTGAGATACGCTTTACAAACGGCGATAAGGATCCCGACGGCATACCTATCGCCTACCAGCCTACCTATCAAAACAAGCTCGTTCTTACCAATACCTCGACGGGCGAGGCGGTAGCGGTGCAAAGCGACGTAGCGGCTATAAAAGACGCGGCGTCGTATACCTCAAACAACGAATCTCTCGTTACAAACGACGGCGGCATAATCGTCGGAGACGACGCGTCCGCGACGCTCAATATAACGGCCGGAACCGGAAGCGTGCAAATAAACGTCTCGGTTGCCGAAACAAGCAACTACAAAGCGAGCGGCGAGACCTGGTATATCCTGCGTATAGCGACCGGAGGCGGAGGCATAAGCCTGCAGGTCGATCCTAACGTTCTGACCTATACCGGAGGCGAACAGGCGCTCGTCACGACTTCAAACGTAAGCCCCGAAGGCGTTCGAGTTCAATACAGACTCGGCGAAGACGGAGAATGGCTGGACGAAATCCCCAAAGGCACGGCGGCCGGAAACTACCGCGTATATTATAGGGCGGAACTTGCAGGATACGCTTCAGTCGAGAACTACAGGGATGTAACGATAGCTAAAGCCGACAACCCGGCGCGATTTACCAACAATACCAAGAGTATATCGTACGAGGAAAATCTTACCTACTACGGCGGCGACGCCGCAAGCGGCAATCCGCTTATAGACGTTCCCGACGACTATACCAAAACCGGCGATATTACTTATTCAAGCAATATGCCGAGCGTAGCGTGGGCTGAAGATTTCTCGCACACGCTCTCCATAAGAGGAACCGGAGACGCCGTGATCGCAGCCGTTCTTCCGGAAGACGACAACTATAAACAGACGACCGTAACATATACGCTGCATGTGACCGACGCGGGGACGATAAACTATACCGCGGCCGATCCAAACGTTACCTACGACGGACAGTCTCACAGTCTCGGCATAGACGTTACCGGTCCGAGCGAATACCGTATCTTTTACAAAGACGGCTCGGGCGCGTATACCATTACGGATACGCCGACCTTCACCAATGCGGGAACGTATACGGTAGAGTTTGCGATCAACGCGAACGGCTATAACCAGACGTTTGGTTCGGGAACCGTTACCATAGCGAAAAAAGAGATCGACGCCGACATGTTCAGCTCGAGCATAGGCGCGGCCTACACCTATATCGGTTCTCCGATAGAACCGCCGGTTACCGTAACCTATAACGGAATGGCGCTGACGATGGGCGAAGACGCCGACTATACCGTAGAATACGGAACCAACACCGACGCCGGACAAAACGCGGGCTCGGTCGCCGTTAAGGCCGTCGAAGGAGATAATAAGAACTATACCGGCGAAGCTACGGTATTCTTCGATATAAATCCGATAAACGCCAACTACATGACCGCGACGCTGAACAGATACCACGGCGTATACGGCGACGAAAATACCAACAACGCGACCGTGACCGTCAAATTCGGCGAAAACACCCTAAACTTAGGCTCCGATTACACTTTGTCGTGTAAGGAAGCGGGCGCGCCCGGACATGAAAATTGCAGCATAGACGGAAATACGGTTACATTCGGTTCGGTCGGAGCGCATACAATTATCGTTACCGGAGCGGGCAACTATACAAACTCGGAGACCGAGCTCGTATTCTATCTCCTGCCGGCTTCAAGCGACAACGGTCTGAGCCTTACGTTAAACGGCGATCCGTCGCCTAAGATTACAACCTACGGCGATGAAATAACCGGCGAGATCGAAGTAACTACAGACGATAACGCCCATATTACTTCAGACCATTACGATCTGACCTACGAATACAAATCAAATACCGGATCGGGCGACATACCTGCGGGAACGATATTTACGGACATGAGCTTGCTGAGAGAAAGCGGGTTATATGTAATAACCGCTACCGCTAAAGGAAGCTACGCCGGTTCGGGAACGTTCGTAGTACTGATACAAAAACGCGATCTAAACGACGCCGAAGTTACCGTTACAGATATATCCGACCTCGTATACGACGGAAGCGAGCAGAAGCCCGGAGTTACCGTCTCTTACAGCGGCGCAAACGGCGCGGCGCTTACGGACGGCGACTATACGATAGATTACAGGAATAACGTTAACGCGGCTGATAAGACTTCGCAGAACCCGCCGCAGGCTATAATTTCCGCTAGCGAGAGCTCAAATAATTTCACAGGGATAAGACAAACGGCGTTTACCATCCGGCCGAAGTCGATCGAGGACGAGGACGAATTTACAATAGACGATATCCCCGACCAAGTCTATACCGGAAATCCGCTGACTCCGACGGTCACGCTCAGAGAAAACGGGACCGCGCTCGGCGGCGGAGATTATAAAGTAGAGTACGATAACAACGTAAACGACGGAACGGCGAATATAACGATCACAGGACAGGGCAACTACACGGGAACGAGAACCGCGGAGTTTGAAATAACCAGAGCCGAGGGCATAAACGTCGTTATAACGCCGAACGACCTCGAATATACCGGCGCCGAACAGAAATTGTTCGATCCGGAGGACGTCACGGTAACTCCCGGAGACGCGGCAGTCTCGTACAGTCTTGAGGAAAACGGAACGTATACCTCCGAGATACCGAGCGGGACCGACGCCGACGTATACAGGGTTTATTATAAAGCCGAACTGAACGGCTACGCGACCGCGTCCGGATATGTAGACGCCGAGATCAAGCAGGCGGATATCGAAGGCGGATTCGCGGAAGATACGATCGAGTATAACTTTGCAAGCGGCTTAAGCTACGACGGCGATACGTTAAACAAACTAAGCGTTTCGGCAAACTTCAAAGGAAAGATCGAATATATAAGCTCTAACCCGTTTGTCGCAAGCGTAGACGATATAAACGAACACAAACTCACGATACGAAACAACGGAACTACCGTTATAACCGCAAGAGCGTCCGGAGATGCGAACTACAAGGATAAAGATTTCACCTATACGCTAAACATAGGAACGGCCGGCATAGTTCATACCTCTTCGGGCTATGAAGGAGTATACGACGGACGGCCGCACGGCATAACCCTCGACATAACGGCTCCGGAAAGCGGATACGCAGTCGCATACAACACGGTAGACGACGGCGCATACCCGCTTGAAACGGCTCCGGTATTTACGGACGCCGGCGACTACGACGTGTACTACCGTATAACCGCCGACGGATACCGGACGGTAACCGGAAGCGAAGAGGTAAGTATTTCCAAGAAACCGATAACCGCCGATATGTTCAGCGGAAGCGTAAGCGATTCTTACTCTTATACGGGTTCTAAGATAGAGCCGAACGTAACGGTCGCATATAACGGCGCGGTTCTTACGACGGACGATTACGAGATAATATACGGAGAGAACACAAACGCGGGAGAAGACGCCGGAACGGTAACCGTAAGGGCTAAAGATACTTCGGTCAACTATACCGGCGAAGCTACCGTAACGTTCGACATAACGGCTTATTCGATGAATTCGCTCGCGGCGAGCCTCGACCGCTACTTTGGCGTATACGGCGACGAGGACACAAATAACGCTACCGCGACGGTTTCTTTCGGAGACGTTATTCTCGAGGCCGGAACGGACTACGACGTTTCCGTTACCAACCCAAGCGGCGCGGTCATAGACGGAAACAGGATCGCGTTCAGCGAGGTAGGTTCGTACTCGATCGCAATAACCGCCAAGGGCAACTATTCGGGAGAGATAAACCTCGCCTATACGTTATTGCCGGCGGCGAGCGAGAACGGGCTTAGGGTCACGATAGAAGGCTCGTCCCGACTCGTTACTACCTACGGCGACGTTATAGACGAGACGATAACCGTTCAAACTCAAGACGGAGTCGCTCTTACGGAGACGGCCGATTACGACCTGAGCTACGAGTATATTTCAAACGACGGCGAGAACGACGTAGACGCGGGAACCGCGTTCAGTATGGACGTTTTGGGCGACGCCGGCATGTATATCGTAACCGCGACGGCCAAGGGCGGCTATACGGGCGCCGGGACATTCGTATTCCTGATCCAAAAACGGGATATGAACACGATCGATACCTCGGAAATAGCCGACGTTATCTATAACAGGAGCGAGCAGAAGCCCGAAGTTACCGCTTCCTATACCGGTTCAAACGGCGCGGCGCTGACGGACGGCGACTACTCGATAAGCTACCAAAACAACGTAAACGCTGGAACCGCTCAAGCGCTGCTTACGGCGAACGCGGACAGCAACAACTTTATGGGCGTCAAAACGGCGGCGTTCTCCATTCAGCCCAGATCCGTATCCGGCTTCTCAGTCGCGGATATACCGGATCAAATACACACGGGCGAAGCGATCGCGCCGCAGCTTACCGTGACCGATCCCGACGGGGATTATGTTCTAAACGCTTCGGAATATACCGCGGAGTATACGAACAATATCGATATAGGCGAAGCGAACGTCAAGATAACCGGACGGGGCAACTATAAGGATTCAATAGATAACGTTACGTTTAACATTATAGCGTCCTCCAGCGTATTTGACCTGACGATCCAAAATACGAACTGGGTATACGATCCCGCGCTTAACGCCGGAGATATAACCGTAACGTATAACGGCTCAGAAATAGCGATAGGCTCCGATTACAAGCTGTCAATCTCCAAAAACGGCGGCGAGGCTACCGAATATACGGACTTGGACGACGCGAGGGCGGCGATGATCGAACCCGGAACGTATACCGCGACCGCGATCGGTATAAACGGATACGCTTCGGCCCCAACTGATACCAAAACCGTAACGATCGAAAAGATCCAGCCGGTAATAGATATTACTTCAACGCCTTCAAGCCTTATCGGAGGCGGCAAGATAACTATATCCGTAACGGCTCAAAACCTGCCGGAAGGAACGGCGCTTGAAGAGCTTGGCGTAACCAAAAACGGCGAAGCTATGGAGCCTCTGGCTCTTACCGAAACAGAGACCGGATATACCGCCGAGCTCGATACTCCAAACGAGAACGCGACATACGTATTCAGCGTCTCGCTGGACGAGAGCGAATATCATAAGGCGGCGTCCGGCGAAGCTCAAACGGTAACTACCGAACGCACCGGCAACCTGTTCGAGCTCTCAATAGGCAGGACCGGTTGGGTATACGACGGAAAAGCCAACGCCGAGAGCATAACCGTAAGATACGGCGGCGAAGTTCTTACGATCGGTTCGGAATTCGAGCTTACGATAGCTAAGGACGGAGAAGCCGCGGCTAAATACGAGACGGTCGAAGACGCGATAGCTGCGATGATCGAGCCGGGGACTTATACGGTCACGGCGACCGGTATAGATAGCTACGACAGCGAAAGTATGAGCGATTCTAAAACCGTTACTATCGATAAAATACGTCCGGTAATAGATATTACGACTATGCCGGAGAGACTTACCGGCGGCGGCATAATAACCATAAGCGTCTCGGCTCTCAATCTGCCCGACGGCTTGGCTTTGACCGAGCTGAATGTAGACAGAAACGACGAGGATATGGGAACGATCCCTCTAACTCGGACGGCGGGCGGCTACTTGGCCGAGCTCGATACTCCGAACGAGAACGCCGATTACGTATTCAGCATATCTATCCCCGAGAGCGACCGCTACGCGGAAGCCTACGCTGAATCGGCTTCAATGGTAACCGAGCGCACCGGCAACCTGTTCGACCTTTCAATAGGCAGAACCGAATGGATCTACGATCCGGATATAAACGCTGAAAGCGTCGCGGTCACATACGGCGGCGAAGCTATAAACATAATCGACGATTATACGCTGACGATATCCAAAGACGGCGGCGAAGCGGTCGTTTATACCTCGACCGACGAAGCTATAGCGGCTATGTCCGATCCCGGAGCGTATACGATTACAGCGGTCGGCGCGGGCGGATACGAGAGCGAGGGTATGGAAGATAGCGAGACCGTTACGATCAACAAGATAACGCCTCTGATCGATATGACGGCGTCGCCTTCGAGCTTGATCGGCGGCGGTAAGATCGTTATAAACGTATCCGCGGCCAACCTGCCCGCCGAAAGCGTCCTCACGGAATTAAACGTTATCAGAAACGGCGAAGCGCTCGAGCCTCTCGCCCTTACAAGGACGGAGACCGGATATACCGCCGAGCTTACCGCTCCCAACGAGAACGCCGAGTATCTGTTTAGCATATCGGTTCAGGGCGACGAATACTATAACGAAGCGTCGGCCGAAGCCGCGGCGGTAGTGACCGAACGCACAAGCGGAGCGTTCGACCTCACGGTTGAAAACACTTCCTGGATATACGACGGAAAGGCTAACGCCGGAAGCATAAGCGTAACTTACGGAGGCGGAGAGATAGTCCTAAATACCGACTACGCGCTGACCGTTTCAAAAGACGGCGGAGAGGCGACGGAGTACGATTCTCTCGAAGACGCGGTAAATTCTATGATAGAACCCGGGGTCTATACCGTGACCGCGACCGGAATAAACGGCTATCAAGGCGCGAGCATGACGGACAGCGAGACGGTTACGATAGATAAGATCCAGCCCGTTATAGAAATTACGGCTAACCCGACCTCCCTCAGCGGCAGCGGCGACATAACGCTTACCGTTACGGTTTCCAATATGCCGGACGACGCCTCGATAACCGAGCTTAAGACGACCAAAAACGGCGAAGAATCCGAGCCTATAGCTCTGACGGAGACTGACGGCGTATATACCGCCGTATTTGAAGCTCCAAACCAGAACGCCGAATACGTATTCAGCTACGTGTTTGAAGGCGACGAACACTATAAAGCCGCGTCAAGCGAGGAAACCGTCGTTACGGCTCAACGCACCTCGAGCAATACCGGAGGCGGCGGTTGGAGCGGCGGCGGCTCGGGCGGCGGAAGCTGGGGAAGCGGCGGCGGTTCTTCTACCGCTACTCCCGAACCGACGATACGAAACCACGACCCGTATATCATAGGCTACGAAGACGGAACGTTTATGCCCGAGGGCAATATCACCCGCGCCGAAGCAGCGATGATGTTCGCGAGAATATTGGCGGGCGACGACGGGATCCCGACCGACCTCGTCACATCTTTCGTAGACGTTCAGGACGGCGAGTGGTATTACGACGCGGTTACCTATCTGCAATCGTACAATATACTCGAGGGCCGCGGAGAGAACAGGTTCGAGCCGGACGACAACATCACCCGCGCCGAATTCGTCACGATATGCACAAGATTCGACGCCTATACGGCCGTAGACACTATCAACGAATTCAGCGACGTAACGGCGAACCACTGGGCTTACGCCTACATCAACTACGCGGTGCATGAGAAATGGATAACCGGATATGAAGACGGATCTTTCAGACCGGATAATAACATCACCCGCGCGGAGGCCGTAAGAGTCGTAAACAACGTTATAGACCGCTCGGCGGACGAGGAATACGTCGACGAAAACGCCGTGGATATGGATATATTCCCGGATGTAACAACCGCGCATTGGGCGTACTACGATATAATCGAAGCGGCTATCGCCCACGATTTCATAGCGTCCGATTCGGCCGAGGAATGGCAAAAAACAGCTAAAGCGGATCAGTCCGACGCGGCCGACGAATAAACCGGCGGCGCGCGGAAACAAAGAACTGCATATCAAAAACGTTTAATAAATAAACCGCGCAAGGCGGCGCCCCGTACCGGGGCGCCGTATTTTTATTCTATACGGCGGCGTTTTTCTATTGAAACGCAATTAATAATATCATAATTACAGTAATTTTCAGCTTATAAACAGTAGCGTTTGTCTTTTAAAATATTGAAAATATTATACTTATATGCTAAAATATTCTTATAAAATTAAGATATATTGTGCAAAGTAACTTAAATTACTCTTCAGCGCAAATATATGGACATTAATTTATATTCAAAATTTCTGTAATGGGAGAGCTTATCATGAAAAAAATCTTATCGATTGCATTAGCCGTAATCATAACGATCTCTTCGCAGCTTTTTATCGCGGTATCGGCAAATCAAACCGTCGATGAAAATACGGCGGATCTCAGTTCGGACGAAACGGCTCTGCTCGCGTTTCCGGGCGCGGAAGGCGGCGGAAAATATACCAAGGGCGCGAGAGGGGTACTGGATAACGATCCGAATTCAAACGACCCGACAACGCTCGAGGTGTACCATGTGACCAATCTAAACAGCGAGGGCGAAGGCTCGCTTACCGACGCGGTCAGCCGTCAGGGCAGACTGATCGTATTCGACGTGGGCGGCGTAATAGACCTGCCGTCTACGCTCAGGATCGAGAACGACAATATAACCATACTCGGTCAGACGGCGCCCGGCGACGGCATAACGATAACCGGCGGCGACGTACAGATAGCCGACGGCGTGTCGAACGTAATAATCCGCTATCTGCGCATACGTCCGACCAACAAGAACGGTCAGGAAGTGGACGGTATCGGCGGAAAATACAACACAGACATCATAATCGACCACTGCTCGACCAGCTGGTGCGTAGACGAAGCGCTCACTCTGTACGCCGGAGACCAGGAAAAGGGCGAAGCCGGACACAGGCTCACGGTCCAGAACACAATAACTTCCGAGAGTATGAGAATGTCCGGGCACTTTAAGGGCGCGCACGGCTACGGCGGTATCATAGGCGGCACGAACGCGACTTACTACCGCAACTTGTTCGCGCATCACGACAGCCGCTCGCCGAGACTCGACAGGGCGCTCCAAAAGACCGACTTCAGAAACAATATAGTCTACAACTGGGGCGTTACCAACTCTGCCTACGGCGGAGAGGCGGCGTCGCGTCACGGCGATATAAAGACTCCTTCGCTCGTCAACTATTCGAACAACTACTATAAGTACGGTCCTAGCACGCAAACTGGCAAGCGCTACAGGATATTCGATTTTAAAGATCAATCTTACGAGGATTCAGACGGAACAGTATACAAGAGCCAGTTCTACATGACCGACAACTACGTATACGGAAGCTCTACAGTCACTGATAATAACTGGGCGAGCGCGGGCGCAAACGAAGGCTCCGAGGCTCGGCGCGTAAACGAACCGTTCTCGCTGGGCGACGACATATACTCAGACCTGAACCTCACGTCGATCCTGCCGGGCGCGGAAGTCATGGACAGCATTCTTCCCACAGTCGGAGCCACGCTCCCAAAACGCGACGCTACCGACGCGAGAGTAGTGGCCGACGTTAAGAATCAGACCGGAAGGATAATCAACAACGAAGAAGAAGTAGGCGGGATAATAGGTTTTGAAGAGACCCACAAAACGTTCGTCATTCCCGAGGACTGGAAAGCGGCCAACGGAATGCCTCAAGACGCCGGCGAGGGCGATATAATCGAAAGCGGCGAAAACGCGGGCTATACCTGGATAGAGGCGTACGTAAACGAGTGGACGGACGCTCAGAGCGCGCCTACGAATCCCGATATAACCGTACTCAGCCCGGCTATAGCCTCGATAAACAGCACGGTAAACGGACAGACCGTAAACAACGGCAACTGGACGGTAATAAACGATACCCAGACGCTTAACTATAGAGCCAACGCCGCGGCCGTAGGCGATACTTCGGTTACCAAGATGGAGCTCTACGACGACGAAGAGCTGATAAAGACGTACGACGGCGCGGCGTCCATAGACGACAGCCTCAGTCTCGATATGGGAACTCACTACCTCTCCTGCGTTGCGTATAACGACAAAGGCGAGAGTACGCGCAGTACGACCTCGATCGTATACGTAAACGGTTCGACCGCTCCCGAGGGCTGGACGCAGAGACAGGTAGGCTCGCCGACATTCTCCGGCAAGGGCGCTACCTCATACGACGCCGAGACCGGGATATACACCATGGGCGGCAGCGGTAAGATAGGCGGAACGGCGGATAAGTTCGACTTTATGTATAAGGAAGTTTCCGGCGACTTCGACATATCTATCAAACTTGAAAACATCCCCGCCAATGAGAACGGACCGGCGTTCGGGCTCATGGTCAGAGAGACGTTGGACGCAAATTCAAGAATGGCGGCGCTTGTAGACGGATGGCTCAAATACGGGCGCAACCAGAGGATCGTAGCTCGTACTAAGAAAGGTTCTAATATTGCTACCGATTCGGATAACAGTAACAGTACCGATAATAAGATCGGCATATTTATGAAAGACTCGAGCGGTAACATAGTCTCGGGCAACGTAATGGGCGAGAGTAAATACGACACAAGCCCGGGCGGCTCCTGCGAACCCGGTAACTATTTAAGGATCCAGAGAAGCGGCGACAAGCTTATATTCTCGGTATCTGACAGCGGTACGGATTGGACCGACAATATTCGCCAGCCGTATACCATGACGATGAGCGGACTCGCGGATAAATTATACGTCGGCGTCACTATAGACGCTCATCAGGGTCAGTCCGACGCGTCGCCCAAAGGCTATTACTCGATGGCGCAGTACAGCGCGCTCACGCTCGATAACCAGGCGAACATAGAAGAGCCGGTCGTAAAACCGACTCCGGAGCCGGGTATAAAATATCCGTTCCCGGTATATCCGGGCTGGAAAGTCGGTCAGGTAAGCGCGGACGCTACCGACGGCGACGCAGAACAGATAGAATACGAGGGCAAGACCTCTCTGCACATTTTAGACAGGAACGTATATAAGACGTTGGACAGCGCGATAAACTCCGGAAAAGTTATATTCAGTACGGATCTGTATTTAGACCCGGACGATAAGAACGGGTTTAGGATATACCTTGAAAACGGCAACGCCGAAGATTATCAGGACAGCTCTAACGCCTTAGGCGGGGTCATAGCGGAGGTAATCAACTCCTCGAACGGCTCGCTCTGCGCGGGGCCTAACCTTGGAAGTTCAGCCGGGATATATAATTTTGGTTCGGCTCAGCCCGGCTGGGTGAATATTGAGATAGGTATAGACTACTCAAAAGACAGCTCCGCGAGCGACTTTATAACGTTAACAGTCACGGACGCTCAGGACGTCGAACTTGTAAACGCCTCCATGCCCGCGATCTCGGGAGTAGACGCGTCGCTCAAACAGATAAGACTGGTCGCGAGAAGCGTAGAGCCGTACTTTGCGAATATGTCGATAAGGCCGTATGTCGAGGACGAGATAGAAGTCGTCTCGGTCGGCGAGATAGCCGACGGCGCGGCCGTTATAACGCTCAAGAACCTGACCGATTCGGAGAAGAAGGTCAACATTTTCACGGCGCAGTACGGACAGGAGGGCGATATGCTGACCTCGGCCGGCAGCGTAACCGATACGATAGCCGCGGGCGCTGAAAAACAGATAACCCTGACCGGTCTCGCAAACGGAGCCAAGGCGTATATCTGGAACGATAACTATTCGCCCTACTGCGACCCGGTAGAATTTACCGAAAGCGCGAGCTAAAAACTTCATAAGAGAAACATATTAATCCCCGATTTCGGTCGGGGATTTTTTTATTGTCTCATTTTATTATTTGAGTTTTCGCTTTTTATATCTATCCACAATCATTCCAAAATTCCAGCTGAGTTATCCTCATCTTAAAATTTATTCCGGATCCGATCAACATGTCCCCGCATGTCACTTTTATATGTATATAATAAAAAATGTAAGGACGTTAACGTTACAAATTTAAAAAATATATCAAAAAAGGAGATTAACAAAAATGCCAAACTTAACAGCGCCGATACCTTCAAAACTGACGGGCGACAACGAAACGGATATAAAAATGCTTAAAAACTGGGGAACCGCTCTGATAGACGAGCTGAGCTTTATAATCAACAACTTAGACGCCGGGAACGTATCCGAGGCGGCGGAGGTCAAGGCCGAGAACATCAACACCAACAACGCCAAGATAACCAACGCGCAGATAGGCGTTCTGACAGCGGATAAACTCATAGCCGGGAATATAAACACCAACAACGTATCGGTGTCCGACCAAAACGGAAATCTTGAGATAAACGGAAGCAGCATATCGATAAGCGACCAGGATAAAGTAAGGTTCAAGGCCGCGTACAATCCGGACAGCGACCTCTTCACTTTCGCGCTCTACAACGACGAAGGACTTCCGACAGTGTACATAAACAGTCTCGGCAACGCGATATTCTCGGGTATGGTCAACAGCTCCGAGATATACTCTTCGACGATAATCGGAACGGACGTGGCATCGTACGAGACCAACAGCGGCGGAGTATTCCCCGCGCTCGATCAGACCGGGATAAAGATATACCAGGACGAAAATTCAAACAGGCTCCAAAAGCTGGGAATGTCGGTGGGCGACGACGGGACGGCGTACATGGTTTTAGGCGCGGGCGACGGCTCTTCGGTCACCAACATAAACGGCGTGGTATACAGCAGGGGGAGTTTTAATATTAAGAAAGAGACCGACGCCGCTTCTCTCGGTATAGTAGGAACCACCGCTTTTATATACTTCTTTCAATCCACTCAGGAGCTTTGGCTGAGCGGAGACAGAGTTTTGATAAACGGCAGAGACGTACTTAATGAAATAGACGATATAAAAGACAGGCTGAGCGCCATCGAGCAAGGCGGCTCTGCGCAGCAGTAAGAAAAATACAGATACGGAGGATAAAAATAAATGGAAATATACTCAACCTCAACCGCAAACGCGTCGTACGCGGGCGTTATCAAAGCCGAATTTTTCGGAAAGATCCGCGAATGTTTCAGATTCTATAAGGAACATAAACAGCAGTACGACCGGCGAATAATCGACAACAACAACTGGTATAAGAGCCGGTATATGTCCGATCCCGACTCGAACATACCCGAACCGGCGACGCCCTACCTCTTTAACGTGATCGCCAACAAGCACGCCGACGCTATGGACAACTATCCCGAACCGAATATCTTAGAACGCAGCGAAGGCGACAGGCAGCTCGCCGAAAAGCTGACTAAGATCCTGCCGATGCAGCTCGACATCTGCGACTTTAAAAAGACGTACAGCAGAGCCTGGTGGTATAAATTGAAAAACGGCGCCTCCTGCTATGGCGTATTCTTCAATCCCACGCTAAACAACGGCGCGGGGGATATAGACATCAAAAAGATAGACCTGCTGAACCTGTTCTGGGAGCCGGGTATAACCGATATACAGGACAGCCGCTTCGTATTCCTGACCGCGCTGGTAGACAACGACGAGCTCAAGCTCAAATACCCCGAACACGCGGATAAATTCACCGGCAGCGCGGCGATAGAGGTCATGACCTACGACGATATGCAAAACACCAAAAACAACGACGCTCTAAAGGATAAAAGCGTAGTCGTAGACTGCTATTACAAAAAGAGCCGCGGAAACAGGACCACGGTCGAGCTTATAAAATTCTACGACGACACCATCCTCGCCGCGTCGGAAGATACCGGGGAGAACGGGATATACGACCACGGCATGTATCCGTTTGTGTTCGACGTGCTCTACCCGGACGAGGACAGCCCGGTGGGTTTCGGACTTGTGGATATCGTTAAGAATCCGCAGCTCTACATAGACAAGCTGGACAGCATAATCAGCAAGAACGCGCTCATATCCGGCAAGACGCGGTTTATGATAAAGGACAACGGCGGACTTAACGAATACGAGCTGACCGACTTAAACAGCGACATCATCCACGTGGCCGGCTCGGTCGGCGACGAGAACATACGCGAGCTGCAGGCTAATCCTCTGCACAATTTCATAATCGAGCACCGGCAAAACAAGATATTGGAGCTTAAGGAAATAGCGGGAAACCGAGACTTTCAGCAGGGCGGCACCTCGGGAGGAGTCACCGCGTATTCGGCTATAGTAGCGCTCCAGCAGGCCGGAGAAAAATTGGCGAGGGATATGCTGATAGAGAGTTACAACTCGTTTAAGAGCATAGTCTATCTCTGCATAGAGCTTATGCGCCAATTTTACAACTCTCCGCGATCGTACAGGATAAACTGCGAGAACGGAAGCTGCGAATATATCAGCTTCACGGGCCGGGAGCTGAACAAATCGAGCTATCCGGGCGGCGAACATTATCACCCGGTCGAGTTCGACGTATCGGTAAGCGGCGAGAAGAACAACCCCTACAGCCGTATCGCTCAGAACCAGACTTTGACCGAGCTTTGGCAGATGGGCGTATTCAATCCCGATCAGGCGGAATCCGCTATACTGCTTCTGGAGAGTATGCACCTCGACGGCAAGGAAAAGCTGATAGAGGGAATAAAAGGCTTAAAAGACGGATATGAAGAAAAATTAGCAGCGGCTGGCGCCATGAGAGAAACTAAAGAGACTAATAACGGCAAAGAAAACAGTCAAATAAAACTCGGCGGCGAAGACTCTTCTTCAAATTCGATAAAACCTCTTCGCTCTGCGACTCAGATAACGCCGTCCGTCAGCCGTATTTAAAACGACGCATTGGCGCGGCTTACCGAACTAAGATAAAAACTATCGAAATTCGATATTCTTCTGTATTTACCCGCCGCGCCTTAAAACCGTTTTATAATATCACAGCGCCGAAAGTAGTAAGATTGTCGGACTCCCTGACCTCTATCGGTTTATACTTTGGATTAAACGATTCCAAAAATACCCCGTCCGAAGTCCTGACCAACTTTTTGCAGTACGCGTCCCCGTTGAGGCAGAATATCCCGACCTCGCCCGGCTCGACCCAAGGCTGATACTTGACGAACACTATATCCCCGTCGTTTATGACCGGCTCCATACTGTCGCCCGAAATGCGCACGCCTATATCCGCTCCGTCCGGAGCGTCGAGCTCCATTATCTCAGATTCGGAATCGCTCAGGTAGTTCCCGAGACCGGCGGCCGCGGGCTGCATGAACACGCGGATATTCTTTGGTCTGAATTTGGCGCCGCGCTTCTTTTCAAACTTCATCTTGCTCTCGAACTCGACGCAGTTGAGCGCCCTGTCGATCCCGTCGCTGTCTAATGAGCTGAGTTTTTCGATTATCTTCGGAACTCTCGGGTCCGAAGCGTCCGAGACCCGCGCGCCCAAAAAATACAGGTCTATATCCTTTATCCCATATATCCGGCAAAGGTTTAAAAACGAAAGTATATCCGGCTCGGATTTGCCGTTTTCCCAGGCGCTGAAACGCGATTGCTTAACTCCAAGCGCCTCGTATACCTCGCGCTGGGAATATCCGGCCTCCTTCCTCGCCTTAACAAGCTTTCTGCTGATCATCTCGTTAGCCATATCCTTGAAGCCTCCTACTGTTATGCTGATTTAATTATAGCGCCATTTTTAATATAAATCAATATTATATTAATAAATTTGTTATTTCACTATTGACAAACAAATATTTTGTTATATAATATAAATAATAACAAATATTTTAATATTATAAAGATAGGATAACAAATTTTTCAGGTAAGGATAACTTAGAACGCATAATTGGATATAGCCGGACGCAAATTTTCGGCGAATTGAATCATAAAGGCGAAAAAAATTAATACCAAACAGGCTTTGAATAAAAAATTATAAAGAAAAGAGATGAAAATAATAATGATAGATTACGATAACATTTTATACAACGAGGACGAAGAATGCTACGATCGCAGCGAACGCTCGCCGAAATATATTGGAACATGCTGCGAATGCGGCGAGGACATATTCGACGACGCGGAATATTATACAAGTTACGACGGCGCGTTCTGCGATATGATCTGCTGTCACAAATTCTACGATATAAAAACAAACGAGTAAAAAATTTAGCGCGCGCCGCTTTATAAAATTTATAAAACAAAAGAAGAAAGGAAAATGAATATGAAATTTGAAAACAAAGACGACGTAAAAAAATGGCTGAGATCCATCCGCACATTAAAGAAGGATCTGGAGCTTAAAATGGATTTCTATAAGGATATGTTGACCTGCTGTTCGCTGAACAACATATTTGACGACGACGCATACATAGAGCAGTATCAAACCGATATCAAATATTATAAGGACGAGATAGACAGGCTCAATTCAACGCTCCAGACGCTGCTCAGCGATTGGGAAAGGTTGATCTCTCTGCTAAACGTCAACGAAACCGACATTATAACAAAGCGGTATTTACACGGTCTCAGCTGGTACGAGGTGGAGATAAAATCATATATCTGCCGCAGGCAGTGCTTCAGACTTCAAAGCTCGGCGCTCGGCAAGCTCGTAGGTCAGACCGTATCCGACGTTAATATTTAAATATATCCATATAGACACGGAGGCGAATAACCAAAATGAAAGAAGACGCAAACACAAATATCGACGATAAAAGCGCCGCCGAGCAAAAAAACAGCGCAAGAAGTAGGAACAGTAAAAAATCAAATACCACAAGTAAAAAAACAACGTCAAAATCGGCGGTAAAATCAGATACTTCGGAGACAAACGGCGAAAATTCAACCAAGGATAACGACGCTGAAAAAAAGAGTAAAAAATCAAACGCTTCTTCCGAAGAATTATGTGAAAACTCAAATAATGTTTCAGACGATAAAAGCGGCGGCGAAGCCGAGGAACAATGCGAAAACGGCGAAAACGGCTTCGATCCAAACAACGATACGGACGAGCTCTGCAAAGTTTTAAAACAGGACGACGTAAACGACCGCTCGAACCGCGCTCTTTGTAAGATGTGCGAGCTTCTAAGCTGCGGAGACGGAAGAATAGAGCTGTCCGCCGCAAAGGAGATACTCAATCTGCTGGGTCCGCCCGAAAACGTTATCGAGGACGGGGGAGTCAAGCTCGAGGTCAATATAAAGATCGTTTAGACTCGGCGCGCTCTAAGGGCGGCGAAAATATACGCGCTTTTCTCAGGCGCTACGATCGCCGCTCGCGCCGCCGTAAAAACGTTTCAAACTAAGACGGCGCGAACGCGCGGCATATAATTAAAATATTATCAATCGGGAAGCGAGGTGATTTTATGCAAACGACGCTTGATCTAAATATAACCAAGACTCAGCTCCAGTTTATAAATTCGACCGCGGACGAGGTGCTTTTCGGCGGCGCGGCGGGCGGCGGCAAGTCGTACGGACAGCTTATAGACGCGCTTTTATTCGCGCTCAAATATCCGCGGAGCCATCAGCTCATATTAAGACGGACATTTCCGGAGCTGGAGCATTCGCTCATCATGAATTCGCTGCTGATATATCCGACCTCGGCCGCAAAGTATAAGACGTCCGAGAGAAAATGGATATTTTTAAACGGTTCTGTGATCGAATTCGGATACTGCGCGAGCGAGACCGACGTTTTAAGATACCAGGGCGCCGAGTACGATATAGTCAGGTTCGACGAGCTGACGCATTTTACCGAAGGACAGTACACCTATCTGCTCTCGAGAGTCAGAGGGGTAAACGACTATCCCAAACAGATAAAGTCCAGCACCAACCCCGGCGGGATAGGTCATACCTGGGTGAAGAGCCGGTTTATAGACGGCTTCGAGCCGGGCGTGGAGCATACGACCGAGGACGGGACGAAGAGGCTTTTTATTCCTTCGTTCGTTCAGGACAACAAATTCTTGATGCAGGCGGACGAAAACTACATAAAAAGGCTCGGCCAGCTGCCCGAAAACGAAAGGCGGGCGCTGCTCTACGGCGAGTGGGATATATTCGACGGTCAGGTATTCAGCGAGTGGCGGAACAATCCCAAGGGATACAAGACCCGCAGGAACACCCATGTTATAAAGCCGTTCAAGATACCGAAGGAGTGGCGCAGGTTCCGCTCGTTCGACTTCGGATATTCAAAGCCGTTCGCCGTCTCCTGGTACGCGGTCGACTACGACGGCAGGGTCTACAATTACCGCGAGCTCTACGGCTGTACCGGAAAGCCGGACGTCGGAGTCCGCTGGACCGCTCAGAGGATCGCCGAGAAGATACGCGAGATAGAAATCGAAGAGGAGAGCGGACTTCACATAACCGGGATAGCCGATCCGGCTATCTGGAATTCGACCGGCTCGTCAGAGGGCAGTATCGCCGATATGATGGAGCGCTGCGGCGTATATTTTGAAAAAGGAAAAAACGACCGCTTAGCCGGAAAGATGCAGGTTCATTACAGGCTGTCCTTCGACGCCGAGGGACTTCCGATGATATATTTCTTCGACACCTGCAAAAACATGATCCGCACCCTGCCCCAGCTCAAGTACGACGAGACCTATCCCGAGGACGTGGACACCAAGCAGGAGGATCACCTCTACGACGAACTCAAATATTTTTTGATGAACGATCCGATCCCGCCGAGGGAGAATATAATACGCCCCGAACCTGAGTTCTCGCCGTTTGAGACCGACGACGTATATCCGAGGTTTGTATTTTAATTAATGCGCATAAGGCGGACGGATCTAACGCCGCCCCATCATACGCAACGCTCCCGCATACGGCGGCTTGCGTTTCGCTATACGCGGCGCTAAAAGCCCGCGTTCTAACTCTCTACAATAAAATATCCGCTATGCCCGGCGGACAAGCTAAAGCGCGCCGCGTGAAAAAACGGCGCGCTTCTTATATCATAACTATTTAATTATACCTCTTTATCTACTCAAACTGACTGTAATACAGAGCCGCGTAGGCTCCGTTCTTTTTAAGAAGTTCGCTGTGATTACCCTTTTCCGTGATATTGCCGTTTTCCATATACAAAATGGCGTCGGCGTCGCGGATAGTCGATAATCTATGCGCTATAACGAAGCTCGTGCGGCCTTCCATCAGCTTTTTCATCGCCTTGCCTATTTCCGCTTCCGTTCTCGTATCCACGCTCGAGGTCGCCTCGTCGAGAATCAGTACCGGCGGGTCGCAGAGAAATACTCTCGCTATGGTCAAAAGCTGACGCTGTCCCGCGGAGAGGTTGGCGGCTTCGTTATCCACGACGGTATCGTAGCCCTTTGGCATTGTGCGGATAAAGTAGTCGACCTTAGCGGCCTTGGCGGCTTTTATTATCTCGTCTCTTGAGGCGTTCGGTCTGCCGTAGGCAATATTCTCGGCGATAGTTCCTCCAAACAGCCAGGTGTCCTGAAGCACCATACCGAAGTTATGGCGCAGTCCGCTTCTGGTCATGTCCGAGGTATCCACCCCGTCGAGTTTTATTCTTCCGCCGTTTATCTCATAGAAACGCATCAAAAGGTTTACCAAGGTCGTCTTTCCGGCTCCGGTGCTGCCGACCACCGCGATCTTCTGTCCAGGCTCGGCGTTAAAGCTTATGTTCTTCATAAGCAGTTTATCCGGCGTATATCCGAAACTCACGTTCTCAAAGGCTATGGCGCCCTTAACGTTCTCCAATACCTCGGGATAAGGTACGTCCGGTATCTCTTCTTCCTCGTCCAACATCTCAAAGATACGCTCCGCGGATGCCAGCGCCGACTGAAGCGAGTTTATCATATACGAAGCCTCGGTAAGCGGCTCTCCGGCCTGGTTTATGTACTGGAAAAACGCCTGCACTATACCGACCGTCATGCTTCCGTCTATCATGCCTCTTACCGCTATGATCGCTATGACCACGTGCGAGACGCGCGTCAGCAGACGTATCAGCGGATTTATACAGTTCGTTAAAAAGTCGGCTTTCTGCGAAGCTACCCTGTTCCTCTCGGCCGCCTTGGTCAGTCTGGCTATGCTCTCGGTCTCGTTATTATACGCTTTTATCACGTTTCTGCCGTTATAATACTCCTCGGCTATACCCGTGAGCGCCCCTATCGTCTCCTGACGCTCCGACGCGCTCTCTAAGTTCTTTTTAGCGACCGCCTTTGTAATTATCACGCTGATTATCATAAACACGAGGAATATCAAAGTCAGCCAGACGCTGTAATAAAACATCACAACGACCGAGCCTATTACCGTTCCTATCGCGACTATCATCTTAAGCAGTCCTGTCTGGAGCGTTTCGGCCACTTTATCGAGGTCGCTGGTCACGCGGCTGAGTATCTCTCCGGCCTGATTCTGGTCGAAGAACTTCAGCGGCAGCTTATTAAGTTTGACCGCGATCTCGTTTCTCAGGTCGAGATTGAGGCTCTCCGCCACGCTCGCCATAAGATACGACTGCATATAATAGAATATCCAGGTGAAGAAATACTGCACGGTAAGCTGGGTAAGCTCCCGTCCCATATTGGTCCAGGTCGCCGAAAAAGGTATTCCCTCGTTCCACGCGGCCTGTATGCTCCGCCAAAGATTATCCACGACCTGTACGCTGTACATGGGATTCCAGATACTGAGCGCTACGTATACTACTATAGAAAACGCTACGACGCCAAGACGCGCTCTCTGTCCTTTGAGCCGTTTAAACAGACGCGCCGCGGTCGCTCCCGCATTATGCGGCATATCCTGGATCGATTTACGCTTTTTTATATTACGTTCCATTATTTTTGAGCCTCCTTCGTCTGAGATTCATATATCTCCCGGTATACCGGGCAGTTTTCAAGCAGTTGCTCGTGGGTCCCTTTTCCGGCCATTTTACCCTCGCTGAGTACTATTATCTGATCCGCGTTCTTGATCGTGCTCACCCTCTGCGCTATGATCAGTACCGCGGCGTCTTTAGTCTCCTCAGCGAGCGCTTTTCTGAGAGCCGCGTCGGTCTTAAAGTCGAGCGCCGAAAAACTGTCGTCGAATATATAAAGCTCCGGCTTTTTTACAAGCGCGCGGGCTATAGACAGTCTCTGCTTCTGACCGCCCGAAAAATTCGTGCCGCCCTGCGCCACGTATGAATTAAGTCCGTTAGGCAGAGATTTTACAAATTCTCCGGCCTGCGCTACTTCTACCGCGCGCATGAGCTCTTCTCTCGACGCGTTTTTGTTCCCGTAACGCAAATTATCGGCTACGGTTCCCGAAAACAGCCACGCCTTCTGCTGTACGTACGCCAGATGTTTTCTCAAATAGTTCTGGGTCATGCTCCTTATATCGCGGTCGTTTAAAAGGATATTTCCCTTCGTGACCTCGTGGAACCTGAGTATCAAAGACGCGACGGTGGATTTACCGCTGCCGGTACCGCCGATTATCGCCGTGGTCTCCCCTCTTCTGCATATAAAGTTAAGATCTGAAAGCGTATCCTCCTCGGCGTCCGAAAAGCGGAAACATACATTTTTAAACTCCAATACGTTATCGGTCAAATTCTCGTTTTTCGGATCTTCTTTAACCAGATCGCGTATCTCGGGCGTGTGATTAAGTACTTCCTGTATACGGCTACAGCATTCCAGCGCTCTGGGCAGGGTCAATATTACCATTTGAGCCATCATTATGAAGAACAACACCATCATTGCGTATTGTATGATAGCCGTTATATCGCCTATCTGGAATTTTCCCGCGCTGATACTTCCGCCGCTCAGCCAGTAAACTCCTATCATCAAAGCGTTTATACAAAAGAATGACAGACCGTCCAGATTAGCGAACATTCTATTGGCTTTGATAGACGTTTCGGCATAATCCGAAAACGCGATGTTAAGACGCTTTCTTTCCCTTTCCTCGTTGTTGAACGCTCTTACGACGCGAACTCCGGTTATATTCTCCAAAAGCGCCGTACTCATCCGGTCGAGCAGTTTCTGGAGCTTACGGAAGAGCGGCGACGCGCTTTTCATTATGAACAGCGCAAGTATGATCACCGCCGCAACCGCCGCGAGCAGGATAAATCCCATCTGAACGTCCAGCAGGAACGTGAGCGCGAGCGCTATGGCGCAGACTACCGGAACCGGCAGAACCATCTGTATAAAACTTATCACCGCGAACTGTATCGTCGTGATATCCGACACCGTCCTGGTAGTCATCGAAGCGGTGCCGAACTGCCTGAAATCGTATACCGATAATTTAAGCGATTTCTTATAAATAGCGACCCTCATATCCTTACCGAGCCGGGACGACAGCGCCGCGCAGGCATAGCCGCCGAGTATGGCGCAGGCTCCCGAAATAAGCGACGCGACGCCCATCTTTTGTCCTGTGCCAAGTATCGTATCGAACGTCGCTCCCGAAGTTCCCTCGTTCAGCATATCCGCGGCGAGCGTCGGTATAAAAAGCGCGCCCGCTACGTCGGCTATCAGCAGGATTATAGTGATAGCGCACAATTTCCAATGCGGCTTTAAAAACTTTAAGATCAGCTTCATTTTTAAATCATATCCTTTCCTCAACTAAAATTAAAAAATGCGCCCGGTCGTTAAAAAATAACCGAGCGCACTCGACGTCTTCTCGATCATGGCGAAGTTTTTTACTCCGCCGGCTGTTGCGACAGCCGATCCTCCGACGAACTTATTTAATTTTTATAATTATAATATATTTTCTACTTTAAGTTTAAAAACGATCTCCTCATCAATTTACAGTATTTTTTTGTAAGTCCTATGAGCAGAGCCCTCTCCTGTTCGTCGAGTCCGCTCCACGCCTTATCCTCCGTCTTATGCATACGCACGATATTCTCCTCCACAAACTTACTTCCCTCTTCAGTCAAAACGGCTTTCTTGGCGCGCTGGTCGTTCTCGCACGGCTCCAAGACTATGATCCCTTTGCTCACCAGCTGTTTAAACGCCGAATTAAGCGTCTGTCTGCTGAAATAAAGCATATCGCTTATCTTGCTCTGGGTCTCGACGCCTTCGTATATCAAGATGAGCGACCAATACTCCGCCTCCGAAAGTCCGCACGCCTTATAAAACAGCGAATACGTGTTGTCCAGCTCCATAGTCGCCTCGCGAAAAGCTTCTATATCCGCGGATTCCATAGCGGTATACTCTAAATTTTTCTTCATTCCCATCTTTCCTTTCCGCAAAGAATTGTACGAAATCATATTATATGAAATCGGATAATTAGGAGTATACAAGGAATACTTCGATTTGTCAAGGCTTATATTTATCTTTGTAAATTTCGTATATATACCCGAAAATAATATGATAAAAGATAGTTATTTTGTATATAAAGGAGAGCGGCGCGCCGCGAAAACGATCGGGCGCGCCATTATAGAAAAAAACAATCAAAAACTGTAGTAACCTAACTTATCAGAGCGATTCGACTAAGTATTTTATATCCGATATACGTTCTACGACAAAATCCGCTCCGGCTTCAAAGAAGCTGTTTCTCACCCGCTCCTTTTGCGATTTTCTTTCATTTTCGCTCAGATTTAAAAATTCATCCTCGGTAAGTCCCAGCTCTGAGCTGCCTTCGATAACTCCCACCGACCATACTCCGGCGTTTTTTCCCTCTAAAATGTCTGAAACGGTATCGCCCGCCTTTACGACCTTCCTCACCGATCTTATACCGAACGCTTTCATATTCTCAAAGATCATATACGGGTAAGGACGTCCCAATCCGCCGGTCGAGTCGGGAGTTATACAGAAATCCGGCTCGTATCCCAATTCCGCGGCGGCGGGCTTTACTATCTCCATCATCTTATCGTTATAGCCCGTGGTGGAGCCGATCTTTATCCCGTTTTCTCTTAAATACCCCGTAAGCTCGACTACGCCGGGCTTTGGAGCCGAGAACTTCTTCAAGCCTTCGAGCAGTTTTCTTTCAAAGGCGCCGTATATGTTTTTAACGTCCTTGTCGTCGTACGCCCTGCCGTATTCCTTATACCACGCCATCTTTATCCTTTCAAATTCGAGCATAGTCTTTATATGATCGATCTTAAGCATACCCATAGGTTTTCTTATCTCTTCCATCGTAGGCTCTATGTTAAATTCTTTAAAAGCCTCGTCAAAAGCGTTTACCGGCGCGAAACAGCCGTAGTCGACGGTCGTTCCCGCCCAGTCGAATATCACCGCTTCTATTCCATATCTGTCGCTCATTTTTTCTCCTCCATATAATCTTTGATTATTCCGCAGAGCTTTTCTATATCCTCAAGATATATCTCTCCGATATTTCCTATCCTGAACGTGTTCATCCCGTCCAGCTTTCCGGGGTAGATAGCGTAGCCTTTCTCCTTTATGTATTTATACATCTCGTCGAACGAGAATTTAAAATCGCTCGACTCGGGATACTCGAAGGTGGTGATTATCGGCGACTGAACGCTTTTATCAACATACGCCTTAAAGCCCATATCCGCCATTTTTTCTCTGAGAGAGGTATTATTCTTTAAATATCTGTCGTATCTGGCCTCGATCCCGCCTTCCTCTTCAAGCTCTTCGAGCGCCTTTGAGAAAGCGAGAACTACGTGGGTCGGAGAAGTAAATCTCCATTTTCCGTCCACGGACATACCCGCCCACTGATCGTAAAGATCGAGAGACAGGGTGTCGGCGACGCCCTTCGTTTTCATAAGCTCCGACTTTTTCGCGATTATGAAAGAAAAACCGGGAACGCCTTGTATGCATTTATTCGCGCTGCTTATTATGAAGTCTACGCCCAGATCCTTAACGTCTATATCTATACCGCCGAAGCTCGACATTGCGTCGACTATATAAACGACGCCGTTTCTTTTGCAGACCTCGCCGATCGAGCTTATATCGTTGAGTATTCCGGTCGTGGTTTCGCAGTGAACCATGGCGAGATGCGTTATCCCGTTTTCCTTTATTATCCTTTCGGCGGTTTCGGCGTCGGGGATCTTGTTATATTCAAACTCGACCTTTTCGAGCGGGATACTGTGCCGCTCCGCGATCTCGGCGATCCTTCTGCCGTAGGCGCCGTTTATCAAGACCGCGAGCTTTTTGTCTTTAGGAACTACCGAAGATATTACCGATTCCACGCCGAACGTTCCGCTTCCCTGCATGAGGACCGCAGTATATTCGTCATCATCCACATGCGCGAGTTTTAACAAACGCGCGCATATATCCCTCGTTATCTTTTTATAATCTTCGTCCCATGTGCAATGGTCTACAAGCATTTCTCTCTTTACGGTATCCGTAGTCGTAAGCGGACCCGGAGTCAATAATTTATAATTAATCACTTAAATTCACCTTTCATGCTTAAAATTTTGATCCTATTCGGTCTACTGTCTGCACTCGTCTACAAACGCCTTATGTTCTTCGAGCAGTTCTACCGTAAGCGGCTGCGAGAACTCCGCCGGATACGCCGACATAGCGTTTTCATCGGCTTCCTCTCCGTTATAAAGCGGTACGGGGTAGGTCTGGAGCAGTTCGCTTCTGCCGTTCTTTATAATACACTCGGCCATCTCCATCGCGAGCGGATCCGCCTCCTCGCCGTGGTCTATCACCGCGACCGACTCGGTGAGCGAGAAGTTGCCCTCCGACGGGTCTATGTAATCTATGGGAAGTCCGTCGTTTTTATCTCTCACCGCCTGATGTCTGAGTCCGAACGCTATCGGAACCTCGCCCGAACGAACTTTTTCGATAGGTCCGGAGCCGGAGCTTTCAAGATGAGGACCCGCGTTTTTGATTATTCCGCTCATGATCGTTTTAGCCTCGTCCTCGCTATATCCGCTGATCACGTCCTGAACCAAAAGCCAGCCCGTGGATGAACCCTCTATATCCGGGATCGAGATCATGCCTTCGTACTTAGGATCGGCCAGATCTTTTATGGAAGTCGGAGCTTCCAACCCTTCCGCGGCCAGAGCTTCGGTATTTATTATCAAAGCGCCCTCCTGGCAGGTGATAGACGTATAGTATGACGGATATTCTTTCATAGCGTTCGCGTCAAAAGTCAGATCTAAAAACATGGAATTTTCCGCCTGAGCGCTCTCTATATAAAACGAGCTCATGGTTATCAGATCGGCTTCGATATTCGTACCCTCCGCCAGGATCCTGCCGCCGAGTTCAGACGTTCCGAACGTCTGAAGTATATATTTGCCTTCGTAACCGTTATTGTCAAGCGCGTTTTCCATCGCTTCTACGGCTTCCTGGTCGGCGTTCGTATATATTACTACCTGATCCTGGCTTTCTCCGCCGCACGCGGCCGCGGAGAACGCTATCAATCCTATCATACCTACGGCTAATATTTTCTTGAGTATTTTCATGATAAAACAACTCCCTTTTCGTTTATATTTTCTATATTTGCTTTTTTATCCGCTTTTTTCTTAGCGGTCTTTTTTTTCGCAAGCAGATTGAATATTCCCTTGACCGCCGCGTTCGTAACGAGCAGCAGCAGAGAGAGCGCGAATATATCGTCGAATTTGGCGTAATGCTGCAATTCTTTTATCTTGGTAGTGATGACCATGGTATGCGGCCCCACTATAAAGATTATCGCGCTTATCGTGACCATCGCGTTTACGAAGTAATAGCTGAGAACTTCGAGTATCGTATAACCCGCGTTTGGAGTAACTATCCTTACGATCGTCTTCACCCAACTGTCGCCCATCAGCATAGCGGTGGTCTCCCACGACTCGTTCATTTTGGACAGCGAGTTTTTCATCATAAGATACGGCGTCGAAAAGAAGTGGATTATATTACATATCACTATCAAAAACATACTCCCCTGCGCCGCCGTTCCCGAGAACGAAAGCATGAACGCGATACCCAATACCATACCGGGAATAGTGTTTATCACAAGCGCCATACTCTCGATTATCTGTTTGCACTTATTGCTTATCCGGCTTCTCGACGTCACGAGCGCGGCGCCGTAAGCCAATATCGTTCCGAATACCGCGGTAAGCGCCGCCGCGATCAGCGAGTTTACGTATATACTCAGCAGACTGTCGTCCGTAAACAGCGACGTTATATGCTCAAGCGAGAATCCGAGCCTGTACGGCCACATCTCTACGAACGGGATTATCGCTATTACCAGAAATATCGAAAGCGCGCAGATAAGTATCGCTATCGACAACGCCGCGCATACTATATCTCTTATCCTGCTCCTCTCTATCTCGACCTCTCCGGTCTTATTATATCTGAAATTGAATTTTTCCAGATAGTTAAGGAGCAGTATGCTGAGCGCCGACGGTATGAGCATTACCACCGCCACCACGGCTCCGTTGTTGAAATTCGGAACCGAACCGAGCATTTCGTTATATAAAACCGTCGCGACTACTTCAAACTCTCCGCCGATAGCCGCCGGGATACCGAAATCGGTGAAGCTCAGGAAGAACGATTGTATGAACGCCGCGCCGAGAGTTCCCATAAGCGGGCGGATACACGTTATAAAAAACGTTCCGAGCTTGTTGTCGCCCATCAGTCTCGATACCACTATAAATTTTTTATCTATATACTTAAAAGTGTTGTTTATAAGCAAAAACGCTATGGGCAGAGTATATATCACATATCCGATTACCAGACCCTTGAATCCGTATATATCGAACGGAGCGAAGCCTAAAATATTCGTTATAAGTCCCTGTTTTCCAAACGAATAGATGATCGCAAACCCGTATGTAATAGTAGGCAGAAGCATCGGAAATACCGTGACCGACGAGATTATCTTTTTCAGTCTTTCCGGGATATTCGTATTATTTACCGTATACGCCAGTATAAAGGCTACGATCACCGTTATGACGCCGCTTACCGCGGATACCAAAAAGCTGTTGCCCAGAGCCTCCAAAAATCCGTTCGACGTAAACACGTCTATATATCTTCCGAAGCCGACTCCTATATCCGTCCTAAACGATTGTATGAGCACGAACAGTACCGGAAGTATAAGAAATATTATAAACAGCGCGCTTACAAACCAAAATATAGCTCTAATTTCTTTACCGCTGCGCATTTTATTCACCTCGTAAATTTAATTTTATTTAAGCCATAGTCTGAGCGTACTGCTCTCCAAACAAACTGAATATATTATTTCTCTTGATTATCAGCTGGTTTAAAATAAATTCGGTTACAAAGTTATTTTTAGGAGCGTGGATTATATCCTCCGGCTTGGAATACTGAGAGATCCTGCCCTTATTGAGTATCAATACTCTGTCCGAAAGAGTGAGCGCCTCCTCGGGATCGTGCGTGACTATGATCGTCGTAAGATTATACTCGCGGGCTATATATTTTATCCTCTCCTTGATAGATTCCTTTATAACTCCGTCGAGAGCCGAAAGCGGTTCGTCCAGGAGCAAAAGCTTCGGCTTTACTACGAGAGTTCTCGCAAACGCGACCCTCTGTTTCTGTCCTCCCGAAAGCTCGCCTATCTTTTTATTCAGATGCGGTCTTAAGTCGAGTAGGTCTATAAGTTCGTCTACCTCTTCCTTTGTCGATATCCCGGGGTTGTTTCTGAGTCCGTACGTTATGTTTTTATATGCGTTAAGGTTTGGAAACAACGCGTAGTCCTGAAACACTATATTAAATCCGCGCTGCTGCATCGGTTTTTTCGTTATGTCTTCGCCGTTGAAGATTATCTGTCCGCCGCTTATATCGGTAATACCGAGTATAGTGTTGAGCAGCGTCGTCTTGCCGCAGCCCGACGGTCCCAAAACCGAAACTATCTCTCCATCCTTAACGTCCAAAGAAATATCGCTCAGTACCTCGTTGCTCCCGTATCTCTTTTTCAAATTTTTGAGTTCAAGCATTCTATTACCTCTTTTTTAATGTTTTTTTCTATCTCTTACGAGCAGGTTAATTATAGCGCATTATCAAAATATACATCTATCAAAAAAATCGAAAGTTATTGTAAAATATAAAAAAAACGAAATACTCAAGCCGTTATTATGTAGCGTTTATCGTCTTATGTTTTTCGACCGCTTTTTCTAAACCCCGAAACGCCGGGCTTTATTTCAAATCATATTCTACCGCGCCGCGCTACAAATTTTTCGGATAGTCTCTGAAAATTTTTAATTTAATTTATATCGATTTAACATCTTTTTGATTGAAACGACAAGGATCGGAGCGTATAATATAATCGCCGGGCGGATCGTGTAAACTTTTTATACTGTCAGATCCGCCGACGCAGAATTTCATAGAGGAATGATAAATTATGCCGGGTTCTATAGAATTAAAGATAAAATCTGTATATCCGCTGCTCAGACCGTCCGAGAAAAAGGCCGCGGAATATATACTTAACAACAAACACAACTTAAAGAAGATGTCGCTCAGGGAGCTGAGCGAAAAATCCGGAGTCAGCCAGCCCACCGTTATGCGGGCTTTAAAGACCGCGGGTTTCGACGGTTATAAGGCGTTTAAACACAGCTTATATATCAAAAACAGCGAAGAAGAAGAAAAGAAGAACAACATTATAGAGACCACCAACTTAAATCCCTGGGATACCATGGAAAAACTGGCCGCAAAAACGACCGCTACAGCGATATATATGCTCGACGAAACTCTTAAGGCTTCCAATCTGAAAAATCTAAAAAAAGCGGTGGAGATAATCTCCCATTCGCAGTGCGTAGGCGTATACGGAGTTGAAAATTCGTACGCCGCGGTCATAGACCTCGTCAACAAGCTGACGTATCTGGGTATAAAATGCATGTCGTTTCAGGATTCTTATCTTCAAAGAGTGAGCGCGTACAACTTAGACGAAAAAGACGCCGCGGTATGTATCTCTCTGTCCGGAACGTCCGAGGACACGGTCGAGGCTATCAAAAACGCCAAACGCTCCGGCGCGAATACTATCGCCATAACCAATAACGAAAACAGCGCGGTCTGCAAATATGCCGATACGATACTGCCGACCGGCAATTCGGATATGGTGATATACGGCGGCGCGATGTTCTCGCGGGTGACCCAGCTCGCTATAAACAACATGCTGTATATGGGAATAATACTTACCGATTACGAAAGATATTCAAAGCGGCTCGACAGAAGAGAAAAATTGATAGAACGAAAGCAGATCGTTTGATATTTAAATATTTTGATAAATGATATTATACGAAGAGTAATATTTATGGGGAAGATCATATTTAAGTTAGACGAACTCATGTCCGAACGAAATATTTCTATAAGCGAACTGGCCGCTAAGCTGCATTTACTCAGCGGCGACGTTGATAAAATTAAAAACGGTAAAGTAACCGCCGTAAGTTTCTCTACACTCTCCCTATTATGCGAAATATTCGACTGCGAGCCCGGAGAACTTTTTGAATATGTAGACGATTAAATTTGAGATCCAAACAAGCGCGCCGCAGCGTACTCGGCGCGCCTATGTATGACCAACCTTTCAACCAACCTCAAAAAGCCTCTTTGAGCTTGCGGGTCTTAGCCGCCGCGTTCTTTATTTTCTCGTCTACAGTTTCGCCGTCGGCTATGCTTTTAACTATCGCGCTGCCTACTATAAGGCCGTCCGCGTAGCCCTTTAGATTTTTAACGTGCTCCGGCTTGGATATGCCGAAGCCGAGGCATTTTGGTATATCCGATATCTTATTCAGCTTTTCAAACATCTCGTCGAAGTTTGTGGCGAACGCGTTTCTCATGCCCGTAACGCCCAGCGAGGATACGCAGTACAAGAATCCCTTGGCCTTTCCGCATATTTTTTCTACTCTCTCCTCGGTCGAGGTCGGGGCCGCGAGCAGTATTTGATATACTCCGTACTTTTCGGTATACTCTTCTATCTCCCAGCTCTCCTCGACCGGAAGGTCTGGAACTATAACGCCGTCCACGCCGGATAAATTACAATTTTCAAAGAATTTTTCCTTTCCGTACGCCAATATGCTGTTAAAGTACATCAGAAAAACTATAGGTATTTCGGTCTTGAGCCTCAATTTCTTTACCATATCGAATATCTTATCTAAATTGATCCCGTTTTCAAGCGCGCGGATATTCGCCTCCTGGATCACCGGGCCTTCGGCGATAGGATCCGAAAACGGTATCCCGAGCTCGACCAGATCGGCGCCGTTTTTCTCCATTTCAAGAACTATATCCAAAGTAGTATCTATATCGGGATCGCCCGCGGTAACAAACGTTATAAACGCTTTTTTATTCTCGTTTTTAAGATTTTTGAACAGAATATCTATCCTGTTTTCCACATTATTCTTCATCGAGTTTCACCCCCATAAATTTAGCTACCGAATATACGTCCTTATCGCCTCTGCCGGATAAGTTTATTACGACGATATCGTCCTTATCCATATCCGGGACCATTTTCATCGCCTGAGCTACCGCGTGCGAGCTCTCTATAGCCGGGATTATACCCTCGGTTTTGGTCAGATACCTGAACGCGTCCACGGCCTCTTTATCCGTTACCGGATAGTATTCGGCTCTGCCGGTATCCTTAAGATACGCGTGTTCGGGTCCGACGCCCGGGTAATCGAGTCCGGCGGAGATCGAGTATACCGGCGTGATTCCGCCGTAATCGTCCTGAAGAAACAGCGATTTCATGCCGTGAAGAACGCCGATTCTCCCTTTTGTCATTGTCGCCGCGTGACGCTCGGTATCTACGCCGTCGCCCCCGGCTTCCGCTCCTATCAATCTTACGTCCTTATCTTCTATAAATTCATAAAACGCGCCCATGGCGTTGCTCCCGCCGCCCACGCAGGCGATGACCGCGTTCGGCAGCCGTCCTTCCTTCTTTAGTATCTGCTCCTTTATCTCTCTGCCTATAACGCTCTGAAAATCTCTTACTATCGTCGGATACGGATGCGGACCCATAGTCGAGCCGAGAATATAGAACGTATCGTCCGCCCTGCCCGCCCAAGCGCGCATAGCTTCGTTGCAGGCGTCTTTAAGCGTTCCCGTTCCCGATCTCACCGGAGTTACTTTAGCGCCCAAAAGCTCCATCCTAAACACGTTCAGGTTCTGGCGTCTTACGTCATCCTCGCCCATAAACACCTCGCACTCCATACCGAACAGCGCCGCTGCGGTCGCGGCCGCGACTCCGTGCTGTCCGGCTCCGGTCTCGGCTATTACTTTTTTCTTGCCCATCCGCTTAGCGAGCAGAGCCTGTCCCAAGACGTTGTTTATCTTATGCGCTCCGGTATGATTCAGATCCTCTCTCTTAAGATATACCTTCGCGCCGCCCAGATCTTTAGTCATCCGCTCCGCGTAATACAAGAGCGACGGACGGTTGGCGTATTCCTTAAAATAAAAATCCAGTTCTTTTACAAATTCGGGATCGTTCTTCGCGCTTTCATACGCCTCTTCCAGCTCCTCGAGCGCCCGCATCAGCGTCTCCGGCGCGTATTGACCGCCGTATATCCCGAACTTTCCTTTTTTATTTAAATCTACGTTATTTTCTTGTTTTTGGTATTCCATATCGTTCTCCCGCTTTGCTTTCTAAATTTCTCACTATTCTAACTATCTCTTTGATCTTTTTTTCATCCTTAAATCCGCCGGTCTCGACCCCGCTGCTCAGGTCTAAAGCGTACGGAGCCACGTCCCGCGCGGCGGCTTCTATATTCGTACCGTCAAGCCCGCCCGCTAATATTATTTTATCTCTTACGCCATCGGCGGTCTTTATAATATCCCAGTTAAAAATTCTCCCCGCGCCGCCGTAGCTTTCGGTATACGCGTCGGCTAAGACTCTGTCCGCCGCGCATTGGTTTATTTTCTCTATATCGAAGCCGTCTTTTATCCCAAACGCCTTCCAAACCTCGAGACCGGTCCTGTCTTTGACCTCTTTTATATAATCGTTATCCTCGCCGCCGTGGAGCTGAACTATATCCAAACCTACATTAAGCGCGGTATTTATAAGCTCGTCTATATCCTCGTTTACAAATACTCCGACCGCCTTTATCCTTTTATCGAGCGCCTTTTTAAGCGCCGCGGCCTTTTCAGGCTTTATATACCTTTTGCTTTTCCTATAAAACACAAAGCCTATAAAATCAGGAAGATATGAATTGACCGCCTCTATATCATCGTATCTTGTAAGCCCGCATATCTTGATCATACTCATCCTATCGGCTCCCGCCGGCCTCGCATATCGCGGACCGCTTTCTTTATATCCTCGCGTCCGGTAAACGCCTCTCCAATCAAAGCCCCGTCCGCGCCTATGCTCTTTAAATATTCAAGATCGGCCGCGTTTTTTATCCCGCTTTCGGATACTATCGCTTTATCATCTGGGATATATCCTATCAGCTTTTCGGTATTCTTTATATCCGTTACAAAGGTCTTAAGATCTCTGTTGTTTATCCCTATTATATCCGCGCCGATTTTTAAAGCCCGCTCGATCTCCTCCTCGCTGTGCGTCTCGACCAAACATTCAAGCGACAGCCTATCCGCTGCCGTTTTAAACCTTTTCGCGTCTTTATCGTCCAGCTCCGCCATTATCAGCAGTATCGCGTCGGCGCCGAGCGCGTACGCCTCGTAGATCTGAAACTCGTCTACTATAAAATCCTTTCTGAGTATCGGTATGTCCGATACCCTTGAAACGTCGTTTAAATACTCCTCGCGCCCCATAAAAAAGTCCCTCTCGGTAAGTATAGACATCGCCTGAACGTCCGACTCAAGATACGCCTTCGCTATCTCCATGTGATCGAAATTCTCGCGTATTATCCCCTTGGACGGCGACGCCTTTTTTATCTCGGCTATTATAGAGATATCCGGGTTATCTTTCAAAGCCTTGTACAAGCTGAGAGGCTGTTTTTTTCTGTTGTAAACGACGCCGAGCTTTTCTTTAAGTTTTTTACTATCCGCTTCGCTCTCGTCTATAATATCCAATATTTTAAGCCCGGCGGCGGTATTTTTTCTTTCGATAAGGTATTCCTTTTTCCTTGCCGTTATTTTTTCGAGTATATCCATTTTTATCTCTCTCCGTTCGATTTGTTCTTAGATTTTGAGCCCGAGGCAAACTATCCAGTCGCAAACGCAAGTTTTGTTTACCCTTGACTGCGCGCTAAACAAGCGCTACGCTGTTTTATCCGACGGTCGAGAACCTGACTTGTTCTTGAGTTTCTCGCCGTCGGCGGCTTTTTTAAAGCGCTTGTTTTGTCTTAGCTGTCAAGGGCGACGGCGCGCCTACGCTATGCCCGCATTTTTATGATCCTCCCGCCCGCTATCTATTCGTTCGTCATTTTTATAAGCGCGTTCAGCTTTTCAAGCGCCGCGCCGCTATCTATTGACTTGGCCGCAAGTTCTATCCCATCTTTAAACGTTTCGGCTTTTCCGACTATGTATAAAGCCGCTCCGGCGTTCAGCAGAACTATATCTCTCTTGGGACCCTTTTCGCCGCTCAGTACTTCCAAAGTATAGTTTTTGTTTTCTTCGGCGGTTCCGCCGGTTATGTCTTCGGGCGTAGCCCTCTTAAATCCGAATTCTTCAGGAGTTATGTTGTAATCTATCACCTTGCCGTCCTTTATCTCGGATATCTGCGTCTCTCCTATTATTGAGATCTCGTCCATATTGTTATCTATTCCGCATACTACCATCCCCGAGACGATCCCGAGCTTTAACATCGAATGAGCCATCGGGTTGGTAAGGCAAGGACTGAAAGAGCCTATAAGCTGATGCTTGGCGTTCGACGGATTTGAGAGCGGACCGAGTATATTGAACATAGTCCTCATTTTAAGCTCGTTCCTCACCTGGGTCACGTTGGTCATATGCGGGTGCATCGTTCTTGCGAACATAAATCCTATACCTATTTTTTCAACGCATTCCTTTACTTTTTCTGGAGTAACGTTTATATTCACGCCGAGCGCCTCCAAAACGTCGGCCGCGCCGCATTTGCTCGATACCGCCCGGTTCCCGTGCTTCGCCGTCGCCGCTCCCGCTCCGGCTATGACGAACGCCGAGGTCGTGGATATATTAAAAGTATTCGTACCGTCTCCGCCGGTTCCTACGCAGTCCACATAATCCTTAACGTCCGGAGTGATATGCACGGCCTTCTTATTCATCCCGGCCGCGCTCCCGCTTATCTCGTCCGTGGTCTCGCCCTTTATCCGTATAGCCGTGAGATACGCGCTTATCTGAGCCTGAGTCGCTCCGCCGTCCAAAATATATCCCATGGCCTCCTCGGCTTCTCCGTAAGTCAAGTTTTCGCCGTCAGCAAGCTTATTTATGTACTCTCTCATTTTATTCTGTACTGCGTTTATATCTATATTATTCATTTATGATTACCTCCGTATTTTCATATATTTTTTATATCTATCTAAGATATCTTCAAAAAGTTTTCTATTATTTTCATACCGTCATTTGTCAGATAGGATTCGGGATGAAACTGTATCCCGTACACCGGATATTCCTTATGTTCCACGGCCATTATCGAGCCGTCTTTACTCATTCCGGTTATCTTGAGACATTCGGGCAGGGACTCTTTTTCAATAATAAGCGAATGATACCTTCCTACCGTTATTTTTTTATCGAGCCCCGAAAACAGTTTCGATCCCGCGTCTATCTCTATCTCGTCCGGCTTGCCGTGCATGGGAATTTTAGATCTTACTATATTCCCGCCGAACGCGCGGCCTATTGACTGATGTCCGAGGCAAACGCCTAAAATAGGTATTTCGCTTCCAAGTCGTTTTACTAACTCTATACATATCCCCGCGTCCTCGGGATACTTAGGCCCCGGCGAGAGGATTATTCTCTCTGGCTTCTTCTCTCTTATCTCGTCTACCGTTATCTTATCGTTTCTGTACACCTCTATATCGCTGTTTAGCGTTCCCACATATTGATAGAGGTTATATGTAAACGAATCGTAATTGTCCATTATGATTATCATTTCCGTCCTCCTTGATATGCATATCGCTTAAAGATCCGCCGCGGTCTCTATCGCGCTGATCATGGCCATCGACTTGTTTACGCTCTCCTCGTATTCTTTTTCGGGTATCGAATCGTAAACTATTCCTCCGCCCGCCTGGACGTAGGCCTTATTATCCTTAAATACCGCCGTTCTTATAGTGATGCACGAATCCATGTTCCCGTTAAAGCTTATATACCCTATAGCTCCGCCGTAGATCCCTCTCTTTACGTTTTCAAGCTCGTCTATTATCTCCATCGCTCTTATCTTCGGAGCCCCGGACAGCGTTCCGGCCGGAAGCACGCTCGTCAGCGCGTCGAACGCGTCCTTATCCGCTCTGAGCCTGCCCTTACAATCTGAAGTCATATGCATGATATGCGAAAATCTCTGTATATACTTGTACTTTGTTACCTTAACGGTCCCGAACTCGGATACCTTGCCTATATCGTTTCTTCCGAGATCTACCAGCATCACGTGCTCCGCGTTTTCCTTGGGGTCGTTTATAAGTTCCTTTTCGTTTTGCATATCCTCTTCAGCGGTCTTTCCTCTCGGTTTCGAGCCCGCGATAGGACTCGTCATGACCTCGCCGTTTTCCACCCTGACGAGCAACTCGGGCGAAGCTCCGGCTATTTGGTAGCCGTCGAATTTAAGATAGTACATATACGGCGAAGGGTTTATCACCCTTATAGCCCTATACGCGTTGAAAGGATCGTTATAATTCTCTATACAAAATCTTTGAGAAAGAACTACCTGAAAAATATCCCCGTTTTTTATGTATTCCTTCGCTTTTTCAACATTTTCACAGAATTCGGCCTTTGTTATATTGCTTTTAGGTTTCGATAGGCTCCTGAAATTCGTTTTCGGCTTTATAACCCTATCGAGCGTCCTGAGTATTTCGGAACGTATTTCCAAAAGCCGCTCGGTGGCCCTCGAATATTGCAGTTTTAGATCGGTATCGTCGTCCACGTGCATATTCACGGTTATTATTATCCGCTGCGCCTTATGGTCGAAGGCTATTATCTCGTCCATGAACATAAAATTCATATCCGGACAACCTATATCGTCCTCCGGCGCGTTCGGAAGGTCTTCGGTAAGCCTTACTATATCGTAGGAGAAATGTCCTACAGCTCCGCCGCTGAACGAGGGAATACCTTCTACGACCGGCGAGGAATACTTTTTAACGTATTTTCTGAGTATCTCTATAGGATTACCGCGCTCTTTGACCGTATTGCCGTTAAAATCTTTGATATACGCCTCGTCTTTATAACTCTTAAAAGTGAGAAACGGATTCCTGCCGATAAAGGAATATCTGTTAGTCTCCTCGCTGCCCTCTACGGACTCTAAAAGGAAACAGAATTTTTCGGTCTCCAGCTTCTTAAATGTTGAAATTGGCGTATCCATATCCGCGAAAAGCGAAATAGATACGGGGATAAGATTGAATTTTTCTTTGTAATCCTTAATTTTTTCAAATTCAGGATAGAACATAAAAAAACAGCCTCCTCTGTTTAAATTATTAGAGCAGACTAATTATTCGATATATTAAAATTTTTAAATACAAAGTGATATTTGTTTTTTCCGAATACGATCCTCTTGGATTATTCGGCTTCTAATCTCGTCTAATCTAAGTAACTCGTCTAATCTCGTCTAATCTCTAATTGAATATGATTATAATACATAAATTCTGTTTTGTCAATTATAATTTTATATGTTTTGTATTTTTATTTTGAATCAAAATATCAAGTCGTCTAAAACGATCGCGATCAGAATAATTTAGATAGATCAATTTTGTAACAGTCTATATATAAATAATATAATATATAATAATTATAGTTGCTGCGGTTGTAGTTGGCGGTGTTCAAAATGTATAAAATGCAGAATATATAAGTAAAAACGTTATTTTGAGCCTGTTGATAATTTGTGCGTTATCTGTTTTTATATTCCACAGAATACACAGAGCTGTTTTTATAGAATTTTTATACACATGTTATTAAATAGTTTTCCACATGTATAGTGTGGATTATGTGGGTAATTTGTTATTTTATTTAACTTTTAAACAATGCGGGATCGGCGCGTAACGTTTTGTTTATAGTTAATTAATAGTTTGTTTAAAATTTTATTAAGGTGAATTTAAGGTTCTTTATTTATATTTAACATAGATTTAATAAACGCTTTAAAATCATATAAATTAAGCGGATCGTTAATATTTAAACAGGAGGAAATGAAAATGAAATTCAGACATGAATATAAATATAGGATAAATTACTTCGATTATCTGATATTGAAGCGAAGGATACAGCTTATTATGGATGTGGATCCTCATGCGAGCGAGTCGGGACAGTATTTTATAAGAAGCCTGTATTTCGATAATATATACGATAAGGCTCTTAAGGAAAAGCTGTACGGAGTAAATAACCGCGAGAAGTTTAGGATACGTATTTATAACAACGATTTTTCTCATATAAATCTTGAAAAGAAGAGCAAGATCAACAGTCTTTGCAATAAAGTGTCTACCTGTCTCAGCAGAGAGGAGACCGAAAAGATATTAAAAGGCGATATAGAATGGATGATAGAGAGCGGCGATAAACTCGTTTAGGAATTTTATCTCAAGATAAAGAACAACGGCCTCGCGCCTAAGGTAATAGTCGATTATACGCGGGAGCCGTATATATTTAAGGCCGGAAACGTAAGACTTACGTTTGATTATAATATAAAGACCGGGATGTACAACCGCGATATTTTCGATATCGATATGGCTACGGTCCCGGCTATGGATTCGCCTATTCTTTTGGAGGTAAAATACGACGAATTTATTCCGTCGGTGATAAAGGACGCGCTTCAGCTTGAGAACAGAAGAAGCGGCGCGTTTTCCAAATACGCGGCGTGCAGGATGTACGGATAATATTTGTAAACTATATAAAAATATAAAATAAATATTAAGGAGGAAGGTATATACGCCGGTATATACTCAAGGAATATGACATTTAACGATATATTTAAATCGGACTTTTTAGATAACGTGACTTCTATATCCATATTGGATATGGTCATAGCTTTAGCGTTGGCTTTCGCGATAGGTTTGTTTATATTTTTGGTATATAAAAAGACGTTCAGCGGCGTTATGTATTCGTCGGGATTCAGCGTGACGCTGATCGCGCTTACTATGATATCGACTTTCGTTATACTCGCGGTAACCAGCAACGTGGTGCTCTCGCTCGGTATGGTCGGCGCGCTGTCGATCGTACGTTTTAGGACGGCTATAAAGGAACCGCTCGATATTGCGTTCCTGTTCTGGGCGATCGCGGCCGGGATAGTATTGGCGGCGGGAATGATACCGCTCGCGGTATTCGGAAGCGTCGTTATCGGCGTTATACTACTCGTTTTTTGCAACAATAAGTCGAAAGATTCGCCCTATATAGTAGTTATAAGCTGTTCGGGCGAAGATACGGAAAATAAGGTAAGCGAATATTTAAAGGAAAACGTTAAAAAGCTCGTGATAAAATCCAAAACCGTCTCGAAGGACGGCGTGGAGCTTAATTACGAGGTAAGATTGATAGAGGAAAACACTAAATTTATAAACGCGCTCGCAAATATGCATGGCGTAAATAACGCGGTTCTTGTGAGCTACAACGGAGAGTATATGAACTGAGTTTTGGGAGAAATGATTTTCTCCCTTTAATAATATATATGTAATACGCGGTTAGGGTTAAGAAAGAAAAAATTAAGGATAAGATTATGATAAAAAACAGATATATAACGATCGTATGCATAGCGGTATTGATCGTAGCTTTGATATTTACGTGCGTTTTTACCTATATAGGAATGAAACGAGACGGGGGCGGCGTGAGTATGGAGTACGAGTATACTATATTCGACGATTCTTACGTGCATACTTTGAATATTGAGGTCGATGAAGACGATTGGAACGAAATGCTCGAAAACGCCATGGCTGAGGAGTATATCAGCTGTAACGTGACTATAGACGGCGAGACGCTGTATAACGTAGGCATAAGACCTAAAGGAAATACTTCTCTCTCCAGCGTTGCGAGTATGGATTCGGATAGGTACAGCTTTAAGATAGAATTCGATCACTATGACAGTAGTATAAATTATGACGGACTCGATAAGATAGCTCTTAATAATATTATTCAGGATAATACTTATATGAAGGATTATCTGAGCTATAAAATGATGAGAGAGATGGGAGTCGCGGCGCCCCTTTGCAGTTACGTTTATATAAGCGTAAACGGCGAGGAATGGGGACTCTATTTAGGCGTTGAGGCCGTGGAGGAATCCTTCGCTCAAAGAAATTACGGAAACGATTACGGTAAGATCTATAAACCGGACAGCATGTCTATGGGCGGCGGAGATAGAGACAGGGAAGATTTCGGCGGCGGAGATATGCCGCAGCCGCCGGAGAATATGGAAGGCGGCGCAGAACAGGGATTCGGAGGTATGCCTCCCGGCAATATGCCTAATAATCAGGCGCCTCAAGCGGGTTCCGAAAGAGAGAACAACGCTGCGGACGGAGATCAGGCTTCTCAGAGCGGCGGACAAACAGAAACAAACTCGATTGAAAATTCAACTCAGCCCGGCAATGTAAGCGGCGACTCGGCAAATATTCAAGCTCCGCAGAGCGAAACTCAAACCGAAGGAGCGACGGTCGCCGGTTCTGCTCAGGATCAAAGCTCTGAAAATACGGCGGCGGACGGACAGCAGAGCGAAGAGGCGGCGTCGGGAGCTGAAGGATCAAACGAGGGTCAAAGCTTTGAAAGGGAACGCGGAGGCATGGGCGGAGGACCCGGAGGCATGGGCGGTAACGACGTAGCCCTTATTTATACGGACGATGAAATAGAAAGTTATTCGAACATTTTTGATAACGCGGTGTTCGAAGTAAGCAATTCGGATAAGAACAGGCTGATAAGTTCTATAAAACAATTAAACAGCGGCGAAAATCTTGAAGAGGTTGTGAATATTGATCAGGTCCTTAGATATTTTGTCGTCCACAACTTTGTGGATAACTTTGACAGTTACACCGGCAGCATGATGCATAACTATTATTTATATGAGAAAGACGGAGTTATGTCGATGATACCGTGGGATTATAATCTCGCGTTCGGAGCGTTCTCGATGGGCGGCGGCCGCGGCGGTTTCGGCGGCGAAAGCTCGGGAGGTACGACGGACAACGCGACCTATAACGTTAACTTTCCGATTGACACGCCGGTGTCGGGAACTACGCTCGAAGACAGACCTATGCTTGGCAAGCTGCTTGAAAACGAGGAGTATATGAACCTGTATCATCAGATTATGGACGAGTTTATTTCAAATTACTTTGAGAACGGCAGGTTCGAGACGGAGATGGAGAGAGTAAAAGAGCTTATATCTCCGTATGTTGAAAAGGATCCGACCAAGTTCTGTACCTACGACGAATTTTTGACCGGTATAGATACTTTAGAGACTTTCTGCCTGCTTAGGGCGGAGAGCGTCAGAGGACAGCTAAACGGAACGATCCCATCCACCGATGACGGGCAAAGCGCCGATTCGTCGAATTTAGTTGACGCAAGCTATATAAACATCGACGATATGGGAAGTCAAAACACAGGAGGTATGGGCGGACCCGGCGGCCGCGGCGGATTTGGAAGAGAAATGCAAGCCGGAGCCTCGCAAACGACAAATGAAAATACTTCGTCAGAAACCGCCCAGACCGAACAAACAGGAACGGAAAACGCCGCGGCGGTCGACGGCGTGGCTCCTTCAAACGATAGCGCGCCGCAGGACGGAGCTTTAGGGCAAGAAATACCGGCGGACGGCGCGGCGGGTCAAGGACAGACGCCTACAAACGGAGAGGTTTCAAATGCGGAAAACTTTGACGGAATTTCTCAGAGCGGAGAAGAGACCGCCGCAGGGAATCCGGGAAGCGTTTTAACTCAGGTAAACCCGGCGGAAGGAGCAGAAGCTCCGGCGGCGACTGCTGATAACGCAGAAACTGCGGCTCCGGCGGCCGAAGGAGCTGAAAACGCTCAGGCGCAGGGCGGTTTTCCCGGCGGCGCGGGCAATATGGGTGGCGAGAACAATAGACAGCCAAACTTCGGCGGGTTCGGAGGTCAAATTACGGAAAATAATACTGAGAAATACATTTATTTAGGGGCTTCTTTGATAGTGTTGGCTCTTGGGATCGTAATAGCTAAATTGTTCAGATAACAGATTTTTTTTGCGGCGCTTGCGTTTATACCGGCGCCGTATTTTTGTTGACATATTTATTGTTTTAAAATATAATCATAGCGTATAATATTGATATGATATTCTAAAAAGGAGGAGCGTTATGTCGAATTTAGGGGATTCTTTGATATTTGCGGCGACCGGGACCGGGTTTACGTTTTTGATGACCGCGCTCGGTTCGGCGGTGGTGTTCTTCTTTAAAAAGAAGATGAGCAAGAGCGTTCAGCGTATTTTTCTTGGCTTCGCCGCGGGTGTGATGATAGCCGCGTCGGTGTGGAGCCTGCTGATACCGGCTATAGAACAAGCCGAAGCCGATGGGATGATAGGCTGGATACCGGCGGCGGGCGGTTTTGTTTTAGGTATAATATTTTTGATATTGATGGATAATCTGACGCCGCATCTGCATATAGGCGAGACGAAGCCGGAGGGCGTCCATACGTCCATGAAGCGGACTTCGCTGCTTATGATGGCGGTTACTCTTCACAATATCCCGGAGGGAATGGCGGTCGGATTGTCGTTTGCGCTTGCGGCTCAGGAAGGTTTGAATTTTTCTTCGTATATGAGCGCGCTCGCGCTCGCGGTGGGCATAGGAATACAGAACTTTCCCGAGGGCGCGGCTATATCGCTTCCGCTCAGGCAGGAGGGCATGTCGAGAACGCGCGCATTTGTATACGGCGCGCTATCCGGAGTAGTGGAGCCGATATTCGGTATAACCGTAGTTCTTATAGCCGGTTTTATCGCGCCGATAATGTCCTGGCTATTAGCTTTTGCGGCGGGCGCCATGATGTACGTCGTGGTCGAGGAACTTATACCCGAGGCAAATCTCGGCGAACATTCAAACGTCGGAACGCTTGGCGTTATGGCGGGATTTTTGATAATGATGATCCTCGATATCGCGCTTGCGGTATAGAGGTTAGATTTATATTTTTGTGTTAATATAATATAATAATCGACAGTGTTATATACTGTTGATTTTTTTTATTTTTTATAATATTTAAAATGATAAAAGTCTTTACATTTTATATGATATTTGTTATACTATTGTCGTCACACTAATTGAATATATCGTTTTGAGAATTGTTATGTAATATCCATAATTGTATAACGTTTTTATCCACGATAAAAACGCTTACTCTATTTTCCTTATACAATTATGGAACAAATAATTAGTGTGACAACTATTCGAGTAATGCGTTTTTTGTGCGTTACTATGAATAGTAGCGCACTTTTTTTATACAGAAAATAAATTTTTAAAATAAAGATTTTAGTAGGGGTGGAATAAATGAATAAAGACAGTAAACTACTTGAAGAATTAAATGAATTGGTAAAAAATGCGGACATGTCTGAGGAAGATAAAAGAAAGATTTTTTTAAATATTTCTCAGATAAAGGAACAGCAGTTGAATATAATGATAACTGGCGCGACTGGATGTGGTAAGAGTTCGACTATAAACGCCTTATTTGGAGAAGAAAAGGCGAAAGTCGGGTGTACTCCCGATCCTGAAACGATGGAAATAGATAAATATGATTATAAAAATCTTATTTTATGGGATACGCCTGGGCTTGGCGACGGTAAAGATGATATAAGACATTCTAAAATAATCATAGACAAGCTGAACGAGCTGGATTCAGACGGAAATTTATTGATAGATCTTGTACTTGTCATTCTTGACGGGGGTACAAGAGATTATGGAACTACGTTTCAATTGATAAACGAAGTCATAATACCTAATCTTGGCGATGAAAAAAATCAAAGGTTGCTTGTTGCGATAAATCAGGCAGATAAGGCAATGAGCGAAAAACATTGGGATAATATAAAAAATCAGCCCAAACCGGAGCTTATTGAATTTCTTGATAAAAAGGCGGAGTCTGTGAAAAGAAGAATAAAAGAGTCGACGGGAGTTATTATAGATCCAATATATTACAGTGCCGGAGCTAAAGAGATTGACGAAGACCAAAAGCCGCCATATAATTTATCTAAGCTTTTATATTATATTTTAAAGAATACGCCGAAGAAAAAACGTCTTGTGCTCGCTGATAATATGAACACCGACAGCGAGGTCTGGAAGAGCGATGATGAAATAATAGATTATAATAAGGAAATTAAAAAAGGTTTTATTGAGTCAATTATAGACGGCGCTGAAAAAGGAGCTGAGGTAGGCGGCAAAATAGGCGGTGTTTTTGGTACAACTGGAGAAAAGGTTGGAGAAGCCGTAGGAAAAGTTGTAGGCGCAGGTATTGTCATAGCAAAAAAATTATTTTGGTGGCTTTAATTATTATGGATTACAGCATATATAGAGTATATGATATAAGAGATAAAGTAGAACGCTTAAAACTTGGCGTTTTGGATATAATGATAATAGGAGCTACCGGATCGGGAAAGTCTACGACTTTGAATACCCTTTTACAAAGAGAATCGGCCGCTGTTGGAAGAGGCGTCGATCCTGAAACCATGGATATAAAATCTTATAGATTTAATAAGTGGATAAGATTTTGGGATACTCCGGGATTGGGCGACGGTATTTCTCAGGATAAAATACATTCGAAGAAAATAAAAAAACTATTAAATATTACATACGCCAAGAAAAAATACGGCTGTATTGATATGGTCGTAGTAATTATTGAAGGTTCTAAGAAAGAGATGGGTACTACGTTTAAATTATTAAACGAGCTTTTAAAACCTAATATTTCAGCCAACCGAATACTTATAGCTGTAAATCAAGCGGACGAAGCGATGGGAAGCTATCATTGGGATGAAAAAAATGCTATCCCTGATGAAAAATTAAAAATATATCTTGATGAACAAGCAACTTCTATTAAAAATAGGATTAAAGATTCAACAGGTATTTCAATTAAAAAGCCGGTATATTATTCCGCTTTAAATAATTATAATATATATGCCTTGCTTGATTTTATTATAGATAATATACCAAAAAGCCGAAGATATATGTATAGAAAATAAAGAATTAATATCCGGATAAAACGTCCGGATATTTTTACGCCTATGTTTCATGTGAAACAAAATTCGAGTTTAATTTTAAATTTGTAATATAAACGTAACCTGAAACGTAATAAAAAAAGCGTAGCTCCCAAGCGGTTTAGCCTGAGGAGTTACGCTTATTATCGATCTTATTTTATTACTTCCAAACCTTTCATATACGGGCGGAGAACTTCCGGAACCGTGACGCTGCCGTCCGCGTTCTGATAGTTTTCGAGTATCGCGGCGGTCGTGCGGCCTATCGCCACGCCGCTGCCGTTTAGGGTGTGGACGAACTGAGCCTTTTCTTTCGGAGAATTTTTATATTTTATGTTAGCTCTGCGCGCCTGAAATTCTTCAAAGTTTGAACATGAAGATATCTCCACGTATCTGTCGTAGCTCGGCATCCAGACTTCTATGTCGTATTTCATAGCGGCCGTAAAACCTAAGTCGCCGATACATATTTTTACGACTCTGTAGGGGAGTTTAAGCTCCTGGAGCACCATTTCCGCCTCGTGAGTAAGTTTTTCGAGCTCGTCGTACGACTGTTCCGGCTTTGTGAATTTGACCAGCTCGACCTTATTGAACTGGTGCTGTCTTATAAGTCCTCTCGTGTCGCGTCCAGCGCTTCCGGCTTCGGCTCTGAAACATGCCGTATAAGCGCAGTAGCTGAGAGGAAGATCGTTTCCGTCCAATATCTCGTCGCGGTGCATGTTCGTCACAGGAACTTCGGCGGTCGGAACGAGGAAATAGTCGGTGTCCTTTACCTTAAAGGCGTCTTCCTCGAATTTGGGAAGCTGCCCGGTTCCCATCATACTGTTTCTGTGAACCATAAACGGCGGAAATACCTCGCTGTAGCCGTGGTCTGTATGGTAATCGAGGTAGAAGTTCGTTATGGCGCGCTCAAGCTGAGCGCCGGCCTTCTTATATATATGGAACCTTGCGCCGGTTATCTTAGCCGCGTCCTCGGGATCGAGTATTCCCAAGTCCTTACCGATATCCCAATGAGCTTTAGGCTCGAAATCGAATTTGGTCGGCTCCATAAACCTTCTTATCTCGACGTTGTCCTCGTCAGAATCGCCGTCGGGAACGGACGGATTAGGTATGTTTGGAATGGTATACATAATGCCGTCGATCTTGGCGTCAAGTTCGCGTATCTTTTCGTCGTCGGCCTTTATATCGTCGGAGAGTTTCTTCATCTCCGCGAAAATCTCAGAGGTGTCCTTACCCTCTTTTTTATATACCGGGATCTGCTTAGAGACCGTGTTCTGACGCGCTTTTTTCTGTTCTGCGTCGTATAAGAGTTCGCGTCTTTGTTTATCGAGCTCCAAAAGTCCGTCTATATCGACTTCTTCCTTCCTGCGCGACAACGCCGCCTTAACTTTTTCGGGTTCTGTTCTTATAAGTTTAATATCAAGCATTTTTTTATCTCCTGTAAATTATTTTTTATTATTGAGCCGGATCTTCGCCGCCAAGCCCTAACAGCTCGTATAATGCATTATAATACGAAAGTTGGTTTTCGTCAAATCCGGTCGTATCCACCGCGGCGAGCGCGGCTTTTGCGCCCTCGAGGTCGCCCGAGCTGTAGAGGTTCCAAACCGAGGTGAGATTTCCGAGCGCGGAAACGTAATCGTTATGAGCGCCCTCTCTATCCGCGTATTCCTGGTTCTGTTTCTTAAGCTCGTAGTTCTCGTCCTCGAGTTCGACCAGTTGGTTCTGGATATTCGCGCTGGTCTGCTCGGTCTCGTTTATCCGGTTGTCGATCTCTTCTTCGCGGTTGTCCGCCATCGCGGCGATCAATATTATAATTATCACGCAAATTATCATGATTATCGCGTAGGTAAATAAATTATTCGCCTGTTTTCTTTTATTTACCATTTTATCTTGATTTGTATTTTTACTGTCCAGATCTGCTCATCCTCTCTTTACCGTCAATAAATTTGTAATATTATTTAACGTTAATATATTTAATATTTACACAATAAAAAGTAAATATTATCTACAAGGCTTAAAATTAGGTCTAAAATCGATTTTACTCTTAAATCGATAAATTATACTGCTCGGCGCCAAAACGGCGAAAATAGACCTAATTTTAGAGGCATATATTTTGTGAAATAATGTAAAAATATACAATATTAATCCATTCGTCTGAGTTCGAACAGGATACGCTCAAAATCGTCTTTGGAGTAATATTCAAATTCTATTTTTCCTTTGTTAGCCGAACGTTCTGTAATTTTTACTTTGGTTCCGTATTTAGAGCCTAAATCGTTTGCGACCTCTTTGAAATAGTTTTCGGTCATCGGATTCGATTTTTTTACGACGGGCTTGCGTTTAGGTCTTGCGTATTCGGCGACCAGATTTTCGGTCTGTCTAACGTTTAGACCCTGGGCGAGTATCTTTGAAGCTATCTTATACTGATCCTCCGCGCTGTCCACCCCGAGCAGAGCCCTTGCGTGGCCTTGGGTAAGTTTTTCTTCTATAACAAGTTCTTTTATCTTGTCGGAGAGATTGTTGAGCCTGAGCGAGTTTGCCACCGCGCTGCGGCTTTTCCCTACTCTTTCGCCTATTTCCTCCTGTGTGAGGTTAAAATTATCGATCAGTTTTTTATAGCCTTCGGCCTCTTCTATAGGGTTAAGATCCTCGCGCTGAAGATTTTCTACCAGCGCAAGCTCCATTATTTGGGCCTCCTCCATATCCCGAACTATACACGGTATCTCTTTAAGTCCCGCCATTTTTGAAGCCCGCCAACGGCGTTCGCCGGCTATTATCATATACGTTCCGTTTTCGTTAGGTTTTACAAGGATAGGCTGAACAAGCCCGTGTTCCTGTATAGAACGGCTGAGCGTCTCGAGTTTTTCCTTATCGAATTTTTTTCTGGGCTGATCCCTGTTAGGCTCGATATCTATTATTTTTATGTTTAATATATTTTTTTTATCCTCTTCTGAAATATTATCGCCGTTTATTTCAAAAGATATGTCGAAATTTTCTTCGGAATCGGAACTTGGAACTTCGGGAATAAGCGCGCCCAAGCCTCTTCCTAACCCTTTTTTACCTTTGCCGGGCATTGTATTCACTTCCTTTGATTTATATTACTTTTTTATGTAGCTTTTGTTCTGTTCTATTACCTCTATAGCTAAATTTCTGTAACACTGCGCGCCCTTCGAGCTTTTGTCGTAGGCTATTATAGGTTTTCCAAAGCTCGGAGCCTCCGAAAGCCGGACGTTTCTCGGTATTACCGTATCGTATACCGTCGATGCGAAATACTTCCTTACTTCCTGCATTACCTGCACAGAAAGATTAGTTCTGCCGTCGTACATTGTGAGCAGCACTCCTTCTATGGTAAGCGCTCTGTTAAGCGACTGTTTGACCATTTTTATCGTTTTTGTGAGCTGCGAAAGTCCTTCAAGCGCGTAATATTCGCATTGTATAGGCATTAGCACGCTGTTTGACGCTGTAAAAGCGTTTAAAGTAAGAAGGCCTAAGGACGGAGGACAGTCGATTATTATAAAATCATATTCGTCCTTTACGTTTTCTAAGGATTTTTTTAATCTGTATTCTCTTCTTTCTTCTCCCGATATTTCCAGATCGGCCCCCGCCAGATCGATGCTGGCGGGACAGAGATATAGATTATCGTAGTCGGTCTTTATTACCGTCTTTTCCATGCCTATACCGTTTACTATACAGTCGTAGGAAGTGTATTCAAGATCGTCCGTAAAGATCCCGAGACCGCTCGTAGCGTTGGCCTGCGGGTCTATGTCTATCAGCAGAACCTTTTTACCATTTTCGGCTATACAGGCGCTGAGATTAACGGCCGTGGTAGTCTTGCCCACTCCTCCTTTTTGATTGGTAATAGCTATTATTTTACCCATGTATCTTACCATTCCTTTTGATTTTTCTGACGTAGATCATAAAAAGTCTTTTATGAAAATACTTCTATAATTATATCATATATGCGGAAAAACTCAATAACCTATGCGTAAAAAGAGAGCGTTTAATTTTAAAATTTGATTTCAATTTCAAAATATTATGTCAGAATTTAATGTTTCATGTGAAACATTAGAACAAGGATTTTAAAATAATCTACAAAATTAGATGTTTCACGTGAAACAAAATAAGCGCGCCGCAGAATGGGCGCGCTTTGAAATCAAAATTTCATAGTGAGACTTATTCGATTTTTCTTTTTATCTACGTCTAATATTTTTACCTTAACTATATCTCCGACGGATACGACGTCGGTCGGATGGGAGACGTATTTGTCCGAAAGCTGGGATATGTGAACTAGTCCGTCCTGGTGCACGCCGATATCTACGAACGCGCCGAAGTCGATGACGTTTCTCACGGTTCCGGTCATTATCATATCCGGTTTTAGATCGTCTATGCTCATAACGTCGCTCCGAAGAACCGGCTGATTAATATCGTCTCGCGGATCGCGTCCGGGTTTTATCAGCTCGGCGGCTATATCGCGCAGGGTCGGAACGCCGACGCCGATCGTTTCAGCGACCTTTTCTGTACCGAGTTCGGATATTTTTGTATTTATATCGTCTATCTTTCTTGATCTTACGTCCTCCTCTGTATATCCGCAAAGTTTGAGCAGTTTTTCAGCCGCTTCGTAGCTTTCGGGGTGTACGGACGTATTATCTAAAATGTTGGTTCCGTTCGGGATCCGCAAAAATCCGGCGCACTGCTGGAAGGCCTTCGGGCCGAGCTTTGGGACTTTCTTGAGTTGATTCCTGTCGGTAAACGCGCCGTTTTCCTCTCTGTAGGCGACGATATTTTTAGCTACTGCGGAAGAGACTCCTGACACATACTGAAGCAGCGGCGCGGATGCCGTATTTAGGTCTATTCCAACGCTGTTTACCGCGTCCTCGACCACCCCGCCGAGGGTCTCGGAGAGACGTTTCTGGTTCATGTCGTGCTGATACTGTCCAACGCCGATAGCCTTTGGATCTATCTTGACCAGCTCCGCAAGAGGATCCTGAATACGCCGAGCAATAGAGATAGCGCTGCGGCGGGTGACGTCGAAGTCCGGAAATTCCTCGGCGCCGAGTTTGGAAGCCGAATACACCGAAGCTCCGGCTTCGTTTGTGATAATATATTTGACTTTTGTTCCGGGCATGGATTTCAGCAGCTCCGCGGCGAATATCTCGGTCTCTTTAGAAGCCGTTCCGTTGCCGATTGATATCAGATCCACGTCGTACTTTTGGATAAGCCCTTTAATATATTCAAACGCCCGATCCTTTTGGGCTTCGGAGGCTGTGACATAGATCACGCCGGTATCCAATACCTTTCCGGTCTTATCGACGACCGCGACCTTACAGCCGGTTCTGTAGCCCGGATCGAGTCCGATAACGACCTTGTCTTTTATAAGCGGCTGCATAAGCAGATTGTGAAGATTGACCTTAAACACCTTCATCGCCTGTTCCTGGGCGTTTTCGGTCAGTTCGCTCCGTATCTCGCGTTCTATAGACGAACTTATAAGCCGCTTATACGAATCCAAAATAGCTTCGCGTACATACTCCGTAGTAATCGAAGGCGTCTTTTTAAGCTCGCGCCTGTTTAGATAATCTATTATTCCCGACTCGTCGAGCTTTATGGATACGTTTAATATTTTTTCCTTTTCGCCGCGGTCGATCGCGAGGATACGGTGTGGAGCTATCTTCGAGCAAGGCTCGGAGAAGTCGTAATACATACTGTATACCGTGTCGTCCTCGGTATTGGCTTTGACGCTTATTACCCCGGTACTGAATGTGAGAAAACGTATCTTTCTGCGGTATTCCGCATTGTCGGAGATATTCTCGGCTATTATATCCATAGCCCCGGCGAGCGCTTTCTCCGCCGTGTCTACCTCCTTTTCCGGGTCGATATATTTTGCCGCTATCTCGTTTATATCTCCATTTTGAATGTTCTGCTCATATAAAATTTTTGCGAGCGGTTCCAAACCTCTCGATTTCGCGAGCGCGGCGCGGGTGTTGCGCTTCGGTCTGAACGGACGGTAAATATCCTCTATCTCGGTCAGTTTGACCGCGTCGTCGATAGCCTCAGCGATCTCAGGCGTTAGCTTGCCCTGCTCCTCTATAATGCGTTTGACGTCCTCTTTGCGCTGATTCAGATTTCTGAGGTATTTTAAACGCTCGTCGAACTCTCTCAGTACCTCGTCGCTAAGTTCTCCTGTGGCTTCCTTCCTGTATCGAGATATAAACGGGATGGTGTTTCCTTCGTCGATCAACGCGATAACGTTATCGACCTGCCACTGCTTGAGTTTGAGCTCGGCGGCTATTTGTTTTGATATATCCATATATGTTCTCCTTAAGTTAAATGTGTTTAAAAGGGGTTAGTTTGTCTAAATGAGATTATATATTTAAGAAAAAAATATGTCAATATTAAGATGTATGGGTATATAGGTCGTGGCGCGTATGTTGCCGCCGTGTGAGCGGAAATTAAAATTTTACTCATTCAAGTCGCTTATAAAATATATTGACATGCGTTATACTTAGCGCTATAATCTATTTAGAAAATTTTCTAAATAACTGGTGAAAGGAGCGGAGCAAATGGGATTTCAGGAGACGTTCAAGGCTTTGTCCGATGGAGTAAGACGCGAGATACTTCTTATGCTCCGCGGCGGGAAAAAATCCGCGGGCGAGATAGCTTCGTGTTTTGACATGACAAACGCTACGGTGTCGTACCATTTATCCGTCTTAAAAAAAGCCGGACTTATTACTGAGGAAAAAGATAAGAATTTTATATTTTACAAGCTGAATACGTCGGTCTTTGAAGATATAATGACGTGGCTCGCGCAGTTTCAGGACGATCGGAAATAAGCCGCGCGGTCGGGTCGAAGTTATAATTTTCATATGGCGACGTATTCCAGCGCTAAAATATTGCCGCTTAAAGCGGCGGAATGGAGCAATATTTATGAAGAACATATTTAAAAGCAGAAGTTTTCTTATACCGTTTGCAGTATGCCTGTTGCCGTTTGCGATAGGCGCGGTATTTTACGGACGTATGCCGGAGCAAATGGCGACGCATTTTGATTTTAACTTTCAACCGGACGATTACAGCAGCCGCGAGTTCGCTCTGTTCGGGATACCGGCGTTTATGACGGCGATCTTTGTTCTGTGCGTCGGTATGCTTGAAGTCGACCCGAAAAAACGCGGTATGAACGATCGACTTAAGACTATAACGCGGTGGATCGTACCGATACTAAGTATTATCGTACAGTGCATAATCATATCGTACGCGCTTGACAACTCGCTTAATCTGGTAAGATTTATTCCGATATTGGTAGGGGCGTTGATTCTGTTGATAGGAAATTATCTTCCTAAATGCAGACAAAATTATACGATGGGAATAAAGTTGCCGTGGACGCTAAACAGTGAAGAAAACTGGGAACGGACTCATCGGTTCGGCGGAAAAATGTACGTTATAGCCGGACTGTGCATGATACTGGCGGCGTTTTTCAGCGGATATGTTTCGACGATCATATTTGCGCTTTCATTGGTCGCATGTTTCATACCGGCGATATATTCATTTGCGCTGTATAAAAAAGGAATATAAAAATGATTGAACCGCCGGCGCGGATATCTGAAGCGCCGGCGGCTTTTTATAGCAAAGATTGATTAAAGTCGCTTAAAAGCGGTTGAAAACAGCGCCCGTCTATGATATAATTAAATAATGTCATTTAACTAAGAAAGGCGGTTTTGATATGAGTAAAAAAACAGTCAAAATCGGTGATATAACGATAGGAAATAATAATAAGATCGCGGTTCAGTCGATGACTAATACGCTTACCTCCGACGCGCGGGCGACGGCGGAGCAGATCAACAGGCTGGCCGCCGCGGGATGCGATATAGTCAGGTTTGCGGTACCGGATATGGCGGCCGCGGAGGCGGTAAAGTATATAAAGGAGAACACGGATATACCGCTTGTGGCGGATATCCATTTCGATTACAGGCTCGCGCTCAGATGTATGGAAAACGGGATAGACAAGATAAGGATCAATCCCGGGAACATCGGCGGCGAGGATAGAGCCGCGGCCGTTGCGAAAATGGCGCGGGAGAAGAATATCCCGATAAGGATCGGCGTAAACGGCGGTTCTCTTGAAAACGGATTGCTCGAGGAATGCGGCGGGTCTTTGGCTAAGGCCATGGTCGCGAGCGCAAAGAAGCATATAGAGATCTTAAACAGATATGATTTCGACGATATAGTTCTGTCTATGAAATCGTCGAGCGTGAAGGTCACGGTCGAAGCTTACAGGCTCGCGGCCGAGACGTTCGATTATCCGCTGCACGTTGGAGTTACCGAGGCGGGGACTACCGAGCAGGGAGTGGTTAAATCGGCCATAGGGATCGGCGCGCTTCTGCTCGACGGGATAGGCGATACGATCCGCGTCTCTCTGACCGACGATCCGGTCAAGGAAGTCGAAGCCGCAAAGCTGATACTTAAGTCCTTGGGCTTGGGCGGCGACTGCGTCGAGGTCGTGTCGTGTCCGACCTGCGGCAGGACGAGGATCGATCTTATACCGATAGCCAACGCGGTCAACGAGGCCGTGAAGAATATGAATATAAAGGCCAAGGTCGCTGTGATGGGCTGCGCGGTAAACGGACCGGGCGAGGCTAAGGACGCGGATATAGGCATAGCCGGAGGCGACGGCTGCGCGGTCTTGTTTAAGAAGGGCAAGATCGTGCGTAAGATAGACGAGTCGGAAATAGTAGGGACGCTGCTCGAGGAACTAAAGGCTTTCGGCGGCGGATAGAATATATAAATTTAGTTTGATTTGAATATATAGAGGCGGAAACGGGAATAATATTAGAGGGAATGATCAAATGAATGTAAAAGTTCTTGACGCGTTCGACCGCGTGACGGTCGTAGAGGATTTCGCGAGAAAGCTCGATAAGGCGGAAATAACGCATTGTAAAATACATATGGAGCGGAGCGAAGTAGAGACATACGTGAACTGCGCCGAGCTGATGCCTATGCCGGATCTTACTCAGTTTATAGAGCAGGTCAAAAACGCGTACCATTTAAACGATTTCAAGTTTAATATAAGCTATCCGGGGCTCGGCTTTTCGGAGGAATATTTTAAAGGGATAATCTACAGGTTTGTGTATAACCACAGCGGCTGCCGGGCGTTTTTGAGCCATGTTTCCTGCGACTACGACGGCAAGATTTTGACGGTCAAAAATATAAACGGCGGAGAACCTTTTTTGAAGAAGAACAGGTTTAAGGAATATTTAACCGAGTGTCTTAAAAACGAGCTCGATATCACCGCAAAGATAGATCTGGACGTTAAAAATCCGGATAAGTCCGAATATATAAAGAAGCAGGCCGAAGAGGAACAGAAACTCGCCAAAAAGGCGTGCGCGCCCGTTATCAAAAAAGCGGAAAAGAGCGGCGGAGCAAGCGAAAAAGACGCGGGCTCGTCCGAGGTCAGCGGTTTGATCTTCGGGAAAGCTATCAAAGATCCGGCTATGCCGATCATCGACGTTAACGAAAATACCGGAACGTGCGCGGTCGAGGGAACGGTAATAGACAGCGAAGTCAGGGAGATAATGAAGAACGGAAAACCGAACGGGAAAACGGCTATAGAGTTTGATATAGGCGACAGCGAGTGGGCGGTCAGCTGCAGTATTTTCTCAAATACGGATAAACTTAAGTTGGCTTCAAAGATAATAGCCAAGGGCGCAAGGCTCAGGCTCGAAGGCGATTACGAGTACGACGACTTTAAACATAAATATATGATAAAGGTAAAATCCATAGAAAAACTGCCGCCTAAAGAGATGAGAATGGACAACGCCGAGAAGAAACGCGTGGAGCTGCATCTGCATACAAAGATGAGCGCGATGGACGCGGTGACTTCGGCGGGAGACCTGATAAAACGCGCGGCGAAGTGGGGTCACAGCGCGATAGCCATAACCGACCACGGAGTGGCTCAGGCTTTTCCGGAGGCCTGCAAAGCCTGCGACGGAGTTAACAAGGGCGGACAGGATTTCAAGGTCATATACGGCATGGAGGGTTACCTCATAGACGATACGGACTCGGCGGAGCTTAATAAGATCAACGAGGCTATGCGGGGGTCGTACGTGGTGTTCGATATAGAGACCACCGGGCTCAGCCCGGTATACGACAGGATAACGGAGATCGGCGCCGTCAAGATAGAGGACGGAAAGATTGCAGGCAGATACAGTCAGCTTATAAACCCCAAGCGGCCGATACCTCAGGAGATAACCGAGCTTACCGGGATAACCAACGAGATGGTGAAAGATAAACCCGATATTACGCAGGTTCTGCCGGAGTTCTTAAGCTTTTGTAAGGATTCGACCCTCATCGCGCACAACGCGAAGTTCGACGTGAGCTTTATAGAGTTTAACGCCAAACAGCAGGGTTATAAGGTCGAAAATCCGGTCAAGGACACGCTATTGATGTCGAGAGAGCTGTTTCCTAAGGAGAGGAGCCATAAGCTGAACCTGGTCGCGGAGCGGCTGGGCGTGAGCCTTGAGAACCACCACAGAGCCGTGGACGACGCCAACGCTACCGCCGAGATCTTTATCAAGATGATGGAAATGAGCGAGTGGAGAGAAGCCAAGGCGCTCAGAGAAAAGATAAATATCCCGAAAAAGGACAGCGACGTAACGAGACAGAGAAAATATCATATCATACTTCTCGCCAAGAACTATACCGGGCTAAAAAATCTGTATAAGCTCATATCCAAGTCGAATCTCGACTACTTTTACAGAAAACCCGGCATACCCAAGTCGCTGCTTCAGCTCTGGCGAGATGGGATAATCGTCGGTTCGGCCTGCGAGGCGGGAGAGCTGTACCGGGCGATAATGCAGAAGCGCCCGGAGAGCGAGCTGTTGGAGATAGCCAAGTTCTACGACTATCTGGAGATACAGCCTATAGGCAATAACGCGTTTATGCTGAGAAACGGTCAGGTAAAGAGCGAGGAAGAGCTCAGGGAGATAAACAAGTATATAGTCCGTCTCGGCGATATGGTCGGCAGAAAGACCGTGGCGACCTGCGACGTGCATTTTATGGATCCCGAGGACGAGGTGTACAGGCGGGTCATGATGGGCGCCCAGGGCTTCGAGGACGCCGATAATCAGGCTCCGCTGTTTTTCAGAACGACCGAGGAGATGCTCGAGGAATTTGCATATCTGGGCGACAGAGCCGAAGAGATAGTTATAGACAATACGATAGAAATTGCGGATAAGATAGAAAATATACGCCCGGTAAAGGACGGCTCGTATCCGCCTACTATAGAAAACTGCGAGCAGGATCTTGTCGATATGTGCCACAAAAAAGCGCACGATATATACGGCGACGTTCTGCCCGATATAGTTCAAAAGAGGATGGACAGGGAGCTCGACTGTATAACCAAGTACGGTTACTCGGTAATGTATATGATAGCGCATAAGCTGGTCAAAAAGTCGAACGAGGCCGGGTATCTGGTAGGCAGCCGAGGCAGCGTCGGCTCGTCGTTCGCGGCGTTTTTATCCGGGATAACCGAGGTAAACGCGCTCTGTCCGCACTATGTTTGCCCCGAGTGCAAATACAGCGAGTTCTATGAAAACGGCGAATATCCGACCGGTATGGACATGCCGGATAAGAACTGTCCGGTTTGCGGCGCGAAGCTTAAAAAGGACGGTCTTACGATCCCGTTCGAGACGTTTTTGGGCTTTAAAGGCGACAAGGTTCCGGATATAGACCTCAATTTCTCGGGCGAATATCAGGCCACGGCGCATAAATACGTAGGCGAGCTGTTCGGCGAGGAATATGTGTTTAAGGCGGGCACGATCGGCACGATCGCCGATAAGACCGCTTACGGCTTTGCCAGAAAATATTACGAACAGAAAGAGATAGAAGCGCCCGACGCGGAGCTTAAGAGGGTCAGCGCCGGAATGATCGACGTTAAGCGTACGACCGGCCAGCATCCGGGCGGAATAATCGTATGCCCGAAGACGATGGATATACATGATTTCTGTCCTGTCCAGCATCCGGCGGATAAGAAGGATTCGGATATCATAACCACGCACTTCGACTTCCATTCGATACACGACAACCTTCTAAAGCTGGATATACTCGGTCACGACGACCCTTCTACGATACGTATGCTCGAGGACTTGACCGGGATAAACGCGCTCGAGATACCGCTCGACGATAAGGAGACGATGAGCATATTCAGCTCGACCGAAGCTTTGGGCTTAAAGCCGGAACAGATAGACAGCGTTGTGGGAACGTTCGGCGTTCCCGAGTTCGGAACCAACTTCGTTCGCGGCATGCTGGTGGATACCAAGCCTACGACATTCGTCGAGCTGCTGATCATTTCGGGTCTGTCTCACGGTACCGACGTATGGCTGAACAACGCTCAGGATCTGATAAAAGCCGGAACGGCGACGCTTTCGGAGGTAATAGGACTTAGGGACGATATAATGGTATATCTTATACAGCACGGCTTAGAGCCGGGCATGGCGTTTAAGATAATGGAGTTCGTCAGAAAGGGCAGAGCCGCGAAAGAGGGAATGCCCGAGGAATACGAAAAGGCTATGCGTGAGAACAACGTCCCCGACTGGTATATAGAGTCGTGTAAAAAGATAAAGTACATGTTCCCTAAAGCCCATGCGGCGGCGTACGTTATGATGGCGTTTAGAATAGCGTATTTTAAGGTTCATTATCCGATAGAATTTTATATAGCCTATTATACGGTAAGAGCCGACCTGTTCGACGCCGCGCTGATGGCGCAGGGCGAGGATAAGCTCAAGAACGAAATGCGCAAGCTCAAGCTCAAGGGAAATAACATGACGGCGAATGAAAAGAGCCTGTATACCATATTCGAAATTTGCCTCGAGATGTACGAGCGCGGGATAGAATTTTTGCCGGTGGATCTGTATAAATCGCACGCGTATAAGTTCCAGAAGGTAGGAAACGCGATACTTCCGCCGCTTAACGCGTTCGCGGGCGTGGGCACCGCGGCGGCCGAGTCCATAATGGAAGCGGCGAAGGAAGGCAAATTCCTGTCTCAGGACGACCTTAAGAACCGCGCCGGCGTCAACAAAAACGTAATAGACACGCTCGCCGAATACGGCGCGCTCGGCGATCTGCCGGAGAGCTCGCAAATAAATCTGTTCGAGCTTTTGGGATAGATCGGATATTTGAAGCGTTCGCTCTGTAATAGGCTTGGAGGTTGATATTTATGGCGTATAATGTGAATTTACCGGAAAAAGCGCTTACAGACATAAAAACTTTAGCCGAAAAATGCGGTCTTGAAAAGGTTATATTATTCGGTTCGCGGGCTCGGGGCGACAACCGCGCCAAAAGCGATATCGACCTCGCGGTGTCGGGCGGAAAAACGGACGAGTTCAGATGTCTGGCGGACGAGGAAGTATATACTCTGCTGATGTTTGATATCGTAGACCTTGACGGACCGGTTCAGCCGGAGCTTATGAGATCGATCGAAAGGGAGGGCGTCGTTATATATGAAAAAGTTTGATAATTTTTGTATGGCGCTTGAAAATTTAAAAGAGATAAACAATTACAGCGAACCTTTCGATACGGTTACCAAAACGGGGCTTGTAGCCCTGTTTGAAATATGCTTCGAGCAGGCGTGTAAGGCGATGAAGGAATCCCTTGAAGTTCACGGCTTCGACGGCGGTAAGACCGGTTCGCCGAGAATGACGATAAAGCTCGCATACGCGGCGAATATGATAGAGGACGAAGAAATTTGGCTTAAAGCGCTCTCCGCCAGAAATAACGTCGCTCGTTCGTATAACGAGGCGGTGGCGCTCGATATTATTAAAAATACGAGAGAGATCTTTCTGAAAATGTTTCTCGATCTGAAAGAAAATTTGAAGAATAATTGGATAGAGATAGATTAGAATCAAATATTTGTTTAAGGACGGCTTTGGTCGTCCTTAGTTGTTTTATATTTAAATTTAAATATCGGTTAAATTTATTGAAAGATTATTTGACGTTTGTTCAATTGTAAATTCCGTATTTATTTTGTATAATAAAAATGTTTTAAAATATAAGGAGGCGTTTGGCGTGCAGATAGGCGAAGTGATTCGTAAATACAGAAAGAAGAAAGATATGACTCAGGAAGAAATGGCCGTCAGCCTTGGCGTTACGACTCCGGCGGTGAATAAGTGGGAAAACGGGAATTCATTTCCGGATATTATGCTGCTTGCTCCTATCGCAAGACTGCTTGATATTACAATAGACGAGCTTTTATCTTTTAGAGATAAACTTACGGCGGATGAAATAGGAAAAATAATTTGCAAAGCGGATTCTATGTTAAAGGAAAAAACATATGAAGAGGCTTTTAAATGGGCTAAAAAAGAATTGGAGAAATATCCTAATTGCGAATCGCTGATTTGGCAAATAGCCGTAATGTTTGACGCTCAGCGGATCGTTCAGGAAATTCCAAACGCGGACGATTACGACGACTACTTATATTCGCTTTATGAACGGGCGCTTAAAAGCGAAGACGAAACTGCGCGCAAAGCCGCCGCCGATTCTCTATTTGGATTTTGCATGAGGAAAAAACAATACGATAGGGCGGAAAAATATTTGGAGTATTTTTCTAAAGAGAACCCGGAGAGAAAGAGAAAACAGGCGGAACTTTATAGCGAGACAGGTCGAGTTCAAGAGGCTTATAGAGTATACGAAGAAATTTTATTTACATCGTATCAAACGGCTAGCGCGGCTATTCATGGAATATATACGCTCGCGCTACGCGATAATAATATGCAAAAAGCTCGTATGCTCACAGATAAACAAAAAGAATTGGCGACATGCTTTGAGATAGGCAAGTATCACGAGTCCGCTTCCGGGTTTGAAATCGCGGTTTTAGAGAAGGACGTCGAGGCTGTGATTGAAATAATGCGAGAAATGATATCCAGTATAGAGCAGATCGGCGGATTTTGTAAATCTTCGCTTTACGAACATATGGAGTTTAAGGAAATAGACGATGATTTTATAAAAGATCTGAAAGATAATTTGATTAATAGATTCCGAGACAAAGATGTCTACGGTTTTTTGGAAAATGATAAGCGATGGCGCGACTTAGTAGATTGTAAATAGAGCTATTATTTTTGAAATTTATTAAATTGGGACGGCTTCGGCCGTCCCTTTTTACTGGAAAAATTGTTAATAAAAAGTTTATATATCATTTATTTGTTTTCAATATATGGATATTATACTGTGATTGTAAAGTTAAGAGACATGCATGTCTTACTTTGAAACTCAAAATAAAAAACCTAAACCCAAACAAAAAATCCTAAGAGGTCGGTTTTAAGGTTTGTCCGCAAAAACCTTGTCTTGATTAAGCAAACGTTCGCGCGGTCTTTGGACTGAGCTCAGGCCGCGCGAACAGATCCCCCCATATTGCGTTCCGCCTGTCCGCGGCGGGGAATGCGCGGGAAAATCAAAATTGCGGACAGAAAGGTCAGGATATTTGATATGAAAAACAAAAAAAGAGCGCTCAGAGCAATAACTTGTATCGGAGTGGGAGTAGTTATGCTCACGGTCGCCGTTTTCGCAAACTATGATAACGCCAACGGCTACGATACGATAAAAACCGCGCTTAAAAACATGCTCATGAACGAGAGAAATTATACGGAAAACACATCGGTAGAATTTAAGGTAAACGACCAGATCTTAGGCGCGTTCAATATAAATTCTAAAGTGGATAAAGACGGCGAAGCTCAATATCAAACGGTTGAGACGAGTTCGAGTTCCAATGGAGTGGAATACGAAAGATCTACGACGATCCAGGACGGTTGGATGTTTGAAAAAAGCGTCTATCCTAACGCGATAGGCCAAAGTCCGAACGCATATAAGAGCGAGCTAAGCGGAGACGACGTATACGCGCAGATCATAAACGGCGGAGACTTGATGAATAAGACCGTAAACGTTGTGGAATCGCTCGCGGATCTCTTCGTGGGAGATATGAAGAATAATATAATTTTAGTAGGAACCGAAGACGGAAACAGGACTTATTCGATAAGCATGACCGGAGAACAGCTTCCGCAGTATATAACTTCGGTGTTCTCGCTTGTGAGCGCTTCGATCAAGGCTTCGTATGAAAATATCGACCAGTCGGCGGCGACGAGCGAAATAGAAAGCGCGGACGAGATATTCAGAAGCGACGTGGAGCCGGTGATAAGCGCGGTGAACGGGCTTATAACTATAGACGAACACGACCGCATAACTTCTTCGAGCGGCGATATAGTTATAACCGGCTATAACCTCAGCGGCCAGAAGATAGACATAAGCTTATCGATGAGCGGCGGCGCAGGAGATTTCGGAACGACCGTTATAGATAAGGTCAACCCCGACGAGTATCAAGAGGATCCGTATTCGAGCAGCTCCGTAGTATATTACGAAAACACGAACGGAGAGGTATTGACTTTCGATTCGGAGGAGGCTTTGACGGAATATCTAAACAACGAGGAAAACGCCGCTTAACTTGAATCTATCATAGCGGAATATTAAAGAAAAATCTACAGGGGTCTTTAGGATCCCTGTAAGTATCGATACAGCGCAAATAAAGCTTCCCCCGCCTCCTATGCGGGGCGTCTCCTCCCAAGGGGGAGCTTTTTGCGCATTATATAAATTAAAAAACAGAGGATAGCTCAAGTATTATTGCGTATATCAGCGAAGCTGAGCCTAAAACGGGCGGCGGCTTCGAGTTTGGAGAGTTTGCGGCGGCTTAGGCGCCGCTTGCCTTGGAAAGGTGTGAAAACAGATATGAGCGAAATGGTTTTAACGGTCAATAATTTAAAAAAGCTGTACAAGAACAACCGCGGAGTGAAGAAGCTCAGTCTTGAGATAGAAAAAGGCGACGTCATAGGTCTGCTCGGTCCGAACGGTTCGGGAAAGACGACCGCGCTTAAGACGATAGTGGGCTTATGCCATGCGGACGAGGGCGAGATAGAGATATTCGGTCATAATATAGATACAGAATTTGAAAAGGCTATGGAGAATGTAGGCGCACTGATCGAAACGCCGGCGATCTACGACAGGATGACCGCGTATCAGAATCTCAAAATGGCGGCGCGGTTTTACTATCATATAGATAAGAGTATCGACGAGGACCGCATCAACGAGGTCTTGAGCCTGGTGAATCTCGACAGGTATTCAAGAGACAAGGCGGGCAAGTTTTCGCTCGGTATGAGACAGAGGCTTGGCATAGCTCTCGCGCTGCTCTCAAACCCGAAGCTGGTCATACTCGACGAGCCGACCAACGGTCTGGATATAGAGGGCGTAGTCCATATAAGAAACGTTATAAAGCATATGTCCGAAAGACACGGCACGACGTTTTTGGTCTCGGGTCACGTGGCGTCCGAGTTGGAGAAGATTTGCAATAAGGTCGCGGTCATATACGAAGGGGAGCTTAAGGCGTTTGAGACCATGGAGAACGTTTTGGATAAGCAGCCGTCGCTCGAGGAATTTTTCCTATCGGTTGTAAACGACGCTAAAGGCGATATTTTCAGATTTGCGGATAGGGGGAATAACAATGAACAAAATATTGGCTGATTATAAAAACGAGTGCGCGAAGCTTTTTAACAGGAAGAAATATTACGTGTTCATGGCGATCGAGGTCTTGATCTGCGGGATCGTTATCCTCACCAAGCTGCTGACTAACAGCTTAAGCCGCGGCGCCGTTTCGCTCGATAATATAAGCTCCGCGCTTACGCTCATGACGCTGTTTATAGAAATAATAATACCGTTTATCGTTATGATGGCGACGTGCGAGATGTTTTCGGAGGAGTTTCAGTCCAAAACCATACGCGCGGTATTTATGCGGCCAATAGCGAGGTATAAGATATATCTCGGCAAGTATTTCGCCGTGCTCACGCTCGCGGTCGTCAATATGCTCGTGGTGATGCTCGCCGCGAACCTGATGGATCTTTTGATAGTGGGAAACCTGAATAATTTGGGTTATTCTATTTTGGCGTATATAATAGATATAATCCCGATGATGGTTCTCATAATGATGGCGGTCATGATAAATCAGCTTGTAAATAACTCGACAATGTCGATGTTTTTGTGTATAATAATATATATATGCTTAAAGCTCGCCGGAGTGTATTTTACCGGACTGAGCGGTCTTGTGTTCACCGGCTACATGCAGTGGCACAAGCTGTGGCTGGGCGCCGGTATGCCGGTCGGTACGATGATCTCGAGGGTCGCGCTCCTGCTCGGCTACGGAATAACATTTACGTCGGTCGGCTATTATATATTCAGGTTTAAGGAATGCTGAGACGCGCGTCTTTGCGGCCTTTGAAGATAACGCGTCGTAACGGCGAAGGTTCGGCGCGGGATACGTCCGCGTCTTAGCGGCCGGTTTCGGTATTGTGGAATATCGACCGGCGCCTGAAGTAATAACCGCTCTTTACGCTTTGGCGGCGGCTTTTTGCTCCGAAATGCTTAAGAGGAGGTTTTAAGATGTCTATCAAGCGTAAGTTTTTCGTATCTTCGGTCATAATGATGGTCGTGCCGATACTTCTGCTTATACTCGCGTCCGTTCTGGCGCTGATAGTTCTGATGAGCTACATACCTTCGATATCGGTGGAAATAAACGACATGGCTCCGATACTTAATAAAAGTATATTCGTAAGGTACGCCGCCGGACTGATCGTTTTTTTTATTGCGACTATAGTATGCTGTTCGCTTATAGTGACCTCGTATATATCCAAAAGCGTAATAAAACCGATCAGGCAGATATCAGAGGCCATGGATAAACTGACTGCGGGCGAGCTTAACTACGAATTTACCTGTTCGGAGGACGCGGAGCTTAAAGAGCTGTACGATTCTCTCGAAAAACTCAGGCTCAGACTTAAATCGACGGTAAACGCGGGGCTTGAACGCGAGCGCAATCAGAGTCTGACTCTCGCCAATATATCCCACGACTTAAAAACGCCGATCACTTCTATAAAGGGATACGTTGAGGGGATAAAGGACGGGATCGCCAACACTCCTGAAAAGCTGGACAGGTATTTAAACACGATACTTATGAAGGCCAACAGTTTGGAGAGCATGGTCGAGAACCTGAATATGTATTCCAAACTGAATATGAACGACATACCTTATAGTATGAAGCGCTACGATATGAGCGGATTTATCAAAGAGGTCGCGGCCGAATTTGAGATAGACATATCCGACGCCGGTATGGAGCTGAGCTTCGACGGGATCCTCAAGGATCCGGAAAACGAACCGGTATACGCCGTATTCGATCCGGTTCGTATGAGACGAGTGTTTTCCAATATAATAAGCAATTCGATAAAATACAGGCGGAGCGGGATAGACGGAAGGATAGAGATAAGTCTTGAAAGAGACGACGGCGGCGTTATAGTCAGCGTGTCGGACAACGGTATAGGAATATCGGACGAGGATTCCAAGAAGGTGTTCGAGACGTTTTACAGAGCCGACCCGTCGAGGAATCTTAACATTCCGGGCAACGGACTGGGGCTCGCTATAGCCAAGAAGATAGTTACGGATCACGGCGGCAAGATCTGGCTGCGTTCCGGGAAGAACGCGAAAAGCGCCGCGGAGGGCGTCGGAACTTCGATATATATCAAGCTGCCGTCGGCCGGATAACGTTTAGACTCGGCCAAACGGGCGCGGATAATAATATATTTTAGATATATACAAGTGTAAACGCTGTAAAATGCGAGATAAAAGCATTTTTGAGCGTCAACTTATTTCGGATGGAGCGTGGATTTAATGCGTATTTTAATAATAGAAGACGACATGAGCATAGCCGAACTGGAGCGGGATTATCTCGAGGTAAACGGCTTCGAGTGCGATATAGCCGCAGACGGCGATACCGGTCTCGAGATGGCCCTAAAAAATGATTACGCGCTTTTGGTGGTGGATATAATGCTTCCGAAGCGCGACGGTTTTTCGTTATGCACGGCGGTCAGAAAGCAGAAGGAGACGCCGATCATATTTTTATCCGCCAAGAGCGAGGATATAGACAAGGTTAGAGGTCTCGGTCTGGGCGCCGACGATTATATGACCAAGCCGTTCTCGCCGTCCGAGCTGGTCGCGAGAGTGAAGGCGCATATAAACCGGTATAACAAGCTGATCGGAGCCGAGGCCAAGAAGTCGAACGTGATCGAGGTCAGAGGCCTTAAAATAGACCGCGATTCGAGGCGGGTGTATCTAAACGATAAAGAGATAATAATGCCGGTCAAGGAATACGAACTGCTCTTGTTCCTGGCGGAGAACCCCAACATCGTATTTAATAAGGAGGTCCTATTCGACCGTATCTGGGGTATGGACGCGATGGGCGACGCTTCGACGGTGACCGTTCATATCCAGAGGATACGCGATAAGATAGACAAGGGCGGAAAGAACAAGTTTATCGAGACCGTCTGGGGCGCCGGTTATAGATTCAGCGTCTGAGAAAACGGCTTATATTTTAAACTTGGGTTCGGACGCGGATAAATCTTTCGATTAGAGCGGGCGCGGAGATGTAATTAACATATTAACAAGCGGATTTACATTGTAAAACGCCAGGGGAAACCTAAATTAGATTTGTTAAATATTAAGCGGCAATAATTCAAAAATTTTATTTTGCCGCCTTGTACCATATAACATATTTGTGAAACGTTTCATATTTATTTCACAGCGCGGACACAAAATATTTAAAAAACAAACACCATATGGACGCGTTTTGATTAAAAAAACAAACACTTGCTATTTCCATATATGTAAATTGAATATCGAGACGTCTAAATCAAATGTATTAAGACGTCTTTTTTTGTGAACAATAACAAAATAAGCGTATTGCGCGGACTTTACATAGATTTAACATAACACAGATTTTAGATTTAACATAGCAGGCATAAGATAAATTTGCTCGAATGGAGAAGAAGACTGTAGAAAGGAATTTTACAGACGCTCCGAAATTATACCTATAGAAATAATTATTATATTAAATTCTTTATATTTAAAGGAGTAAATAATCATGAAAAAAACAATCAAAAAGACATTAGCGGTTTTATTCGCGTCGGTAATGACCGTAGGCGTTCTTGCAGGATGCTCGGGCGGTTCTACGACCGACACGGCGAGCGACAGTTCGTCCGATAGTTCTTCAAGCGGCGGCAGAATAACTGTTATCTCGCGCGAAGACGGCTCGGGTACAAGAGGAGCGTTCGTTGAACTGTTCGGAGTTGAGGAAGAAGTAAACGGCGAGACGATGGATATGACGGTCGAGACGGCGGACATCACAAACAGCACGTCGGTTATGATGACCAGCGTTGCGGATAACGTAAACGCGATCGGCTATATTTCTCTCGGCTCGATGAACGACACGATAAAGGCTTTGAATATCGACGGAGCGGAAGCTACCGCCGACAACATCAAGAACGGAACATATAAGGTTTCGCGTCCGTTCAATATCGTAACAAAAGAAGGTTTATCGGAAGTGGCTCAGGACTTTATCGCATATATACTTTCCGACGAGGGTCAGGCCGTAGTTGAGGAGAACAACTATATTTCCGAGTCCACAACGGGTCCTTACGCCGGAACTTCGCCGGCCGGCAAGATCACGGTATCGGGTTCGTCTTCGGTAACGCCCGTTATGGAGAAACTTAAAGAAGCGTACGCGGCGGTAAACCCGAACGCTGAGATAGAGATACAGCAGTCGGATTCGACAACCGGCGTAAACGGAGCTATCGAGGGTATCTGCGATATCGGTATGGCTTCGAGAGAGCTCAAGGACAGCGAGACGTCTCAGGGCGTTACGGCTCAGGTTATAGCTTTGGACGGTATAGCCGTTATAGTTAACAACGACAACCCGGTAAGCGAAGCTACGTCGGATCAGATCAAGCAGATATACACCGGCGAGATAACCGACTGGAGCGAGCTTAGCTCGGATTCGGCTGAATAATACGCCGGGTTCGCTGAAAATTAATATAAGAACCGCTGAGCGGGAGGCGTTGGATCTATTGACACCGAGTCAAATATTTGCATGGCGCCTCCCTTTATTTGCGAAAAAATCCCTTTCGCGCATGCGGCGTTTTGAGGCGCGGCGCATATTTGAAACGCGAAGGTTTAATATAAACGTTATGTTTGGCCGGAGCGAGTAATATCCGGCCGGTTTAGAGGAGAAATTGAAATGGGAAAATTTAAAGAAAAATTTATGCAGGGCGTGTTTATGTTCAGCGCCTGCGTATCGATTTTAGCGGTAGCTTTGATATGTATTTTTCTTTTTGCAAACGGCATACCGGCTATGCAGGAGATCGGTATATTTAAGTTCCTCGGCGGAACAAGATGGAGGCCGGGAAACGACATATACGGAATACTCCCGATGATACTCGGAAGTATCTACGTTACCGCCGGCGCCTTGATCATTGGCGTTCCTATCGGGATATTGACGGCGATATTTATGACGCGGTTCTGTCCCGATAAACTTTACAGGATATTGAAACCGGCGGTCGATCTGCTCGCGGGTATCCCGTCGGTCGTATACGGTTTCTTTGGACTTATGGTAATAGTTCCGATAATACGCGACGCGTTTGGAGTGAGCGGCACGAGTATGCTGGCCGCTTCAATAGTGCTCGGTATAATGATACTGCCGACGATAATAAACCTGAGCGAATCGGCTATAAGAGCCGTGCCCGAGAGTTACTACGAGGGTTCGCTGGCGCTCGGCGCAACGCATGAGAGAAGCGTGTTTAAGTGCGTCGTGCCCGCGGCTAAGTCGGGTATATTCGCGGGGATCATCCTTGGCGTCGGTAGAGCGATAGGCGAGACGATGGCCGTCATAATGGTCGCGGGTAACCAGGCTATAATGCCTCAGGGACTTACGACGGGCGTCAGAACGATGACCGCGAACATAGTTCTTGAGATGGGTTACGCTACCGATCTTCACAGAGAAGCGCTAATCGCTACGGCGGTCGTGCTCTTCGTGTTCATTCTTATAATCAATTTATCATTCTCATTGATAAAGAGAAAGTCGGGGCAGAATTAATATGGAAAATGTAAAAGTTAATGAAGTAGGTTCTATAGCTATGAGAGGAGAACAGGAAATGAAAAACAGACCGGCCGCAAAAATACAGTCCGGCTTCTTGAGGACTATCGTCTACATAGCGGCGATACTCACTGTCGGAGTTCTGGCCTGTATAATCGGCTATATATTGATAAAGGGCATACCGAACCTGTCGCTGGATCTTTTCAGCCTTGAATATACGTCCGAGAACGTGTCGCTGTTTCCCGCGATGGTCAACACGGTAACTATGACGCTGCTTTCGCTTGTTATCTCTGTTCCTCTGGGCGTGTTCTCGGCAATATATCTTGTGGAATACGCTAAACGCGGAAATAAACTGGTGTCCGTCGTAAGAGTCACGGCGGAGACGCTTACGGGTATACCGTCTATAGTTTACGGATTATTCGGATTTCTGTTCTTTGTAACCGCGTTCGGCTGGGGATATTCCATGCTTGCCGGGTCGCTGACGTTGGTTATCATGGTTCTTCCGGTAATAATGCGTTCCACAGAGGAAGCTTTAAAGGCTGTTCCCGACTCGTATCGCGAGGGAAGCTTCGGTTTGGGAGCCGGGAAACTCAGAACAGTGTTCAGGATAGTTTTGCCGTCGGCTGTGCCCGGTATACTGGCGGGCGTTATCTTAGCGGTCGGACGTATAGTCGGCGAGACTGCGGCGCTTATCTACACGGCGGGCACGGTGGCTCAGATACCGGGAACCCTGATGTCGTCGGGAAGAACGCTTGCCGTTCACATGTACGCGCTTTGGAGCGAGGGTATAAACACGAACCAGTCGTACGCTACCGCGGTAGTTCTGCTTGTGGTGGTCGTATTGCTTAACGCCGCGTCGTCGGCTATTGCGAAGAGAATTTCGAAAGGATAAGATAGAAAATGGATGTTTTTACTATTAAGGATTTAAATTTGCATTACGGCGATTTTCATGCATTGAAAGACGTCAATATGAATATACCTCAAAATGAGATAACGGCTTTTATCGGACCTTCCGGCTGCGGTAAATCTACGCTTATCAAATGTCTCAACAGGATGAACGACCTTGTCGAGGGCTGTAAGATAGACGGCGACGTTAAGCTCGGCGGCGTGGACATATATAAGGACATGGACGTCAACGTTTTGAGAAAGCGGGTCGGCATGGTTTTCCAGAAACCGAATCCGTTCCCGATGAGCATATACGACAACATAGCCTACGGTCCGAGAACCCACGGCATAAGATCCAAGGCGAGACTCGACGAGATCGTCGAGGAATCTCTCACAAAGGCGGCTATATGGGACGAGACGAAGGACAGACTCAAAAAGAGCGCGCTCGGAATGTCGGGCGGTCAGCAGCAGAGACTTTGTATCGCAAGAGCGCTCGCGGTAGAGCCGGAGGTGCTCCTCATGGACGAACCGACCAGCGCGCTCGACCCGATCTCAACTTCTAAGATAGAAGACCTTGCGCTCGAGCTCAAAGAGATGTATACTATAGTCATAGTTACCCACAGCATGCAGCAGGCGACGCGTATTTCGGACAACACGGCGTTCTTCCTGCTTGGCGAGGTAATTGAATACGACAAGACGGAGACTCTGTTCTCGAACCCGAGGGATAAGAGGACCGAGGATTATATAACGGGAAGATTTGGATAATACTTACGCGCGGCTTTGTCCGCGTATTGGCGAAGCGGCGGCTTTGATTTCAGGGCGGCGGTCCGTCGTCGGCGGAGCCTTAAGCTCAAAAGCGGCGCCGCGCAGCCTATATAGAATTTATTTGCAGCCATGGCGCTGTTATGTAAGGAGAATACAAATGCGCAATAATTTTGATTTGCAGCTTAATAAGCTGAACAGGGATTTAATCGGTATGGGCGCTCTGTGCGAAAGCGCGATAGACGGCGCTATCAAAGCGCTTATCAGCCATACCGCGAAGCTTGCGAACGACGTTATTTCGACCGAGGAAGTGATCAACGAGCGCGAGAGAGAGATACAGTCGCTCTGCCTCAAACTCTTGCTTGAGCAGCAGCCCGTAGCGCGCGATCTGAGAACGATATCCGCGGCTCTGAAAATGATAACCGACATGGAGCGTATAGGCGATCAGGCGGCGGATATAGCCGAGATAATCCTGACGTCCTCGTTTGAGAACAATCAGAACAGCACGCACATCGTTAAGATGGCGAAGGCGGCGTCGAGAATGGTGACTCAGAGCGTAGACGCGTTCGTTAAGCGCGACTTGGAGCTTGCGAGATCGGTCATGGGAATGGACGACGAGGTCGACGAGTTGTTCGACGTGCTGAAGAATGAGCTGTTTAAACTGATAAGAGAGAGCGTGGACAACGCCGAGGACGCTATAGACCTGCTTATGATTGCCAAGTACTTAGAGCGTATAGGCGATCACGCGGTCAATATCGCCGAGTGGGTAGAGTTTGCGGTATGCGGCTCTCATAGAAAATTCTCTCCCGAGAATACGGAGAAGATAGATTAATACGTCGGCGCGGACCGAAAACGCCGGCTTTTTACCGACAATAAACGAACCGGTTTACTTCAAACTGAGACTGACTTGTTATAATGGCGCCGGCGTTTTCGCCGCCGCCGTTTTTGTATCGGCTTACGCGGGCGGACGCCGCGCGCTGAGCGGACGTTTGGTTGTTTATATAAATATTTATATTTGAACGGTTTATTTGAAAAATATAGGAGATTTGCTATGATTTATTTTGTGGAAGACGATGCGGGTATTAGGGAGCTTGTTGTGTACAGTCTGCAAAACACCGGGTTTGAGAGCAAAGGCCTCGAGAACGCGGAGCAGCTTTACGAGAATCTGAAGACTGAGAAACCGGAGCTTATCCTGCTCGATATTATGCTCCCGGGCGAGAATGGAATAGACGTGCTGAAAAAATTGCGCAAGGATGTGACTACCAGGAATATACCCATAATCATGCTTACGGCCAAGAGCACGGAATACGATAAGGTCATAGGGCTCGACTCCGGAGCCGACGACTATATAACGAAACCGTTCGGGATAATGGAACTGATATCGAGGATCAAGGCGGTGCTGAGACGCAGCGGTTCGATGGAGATGAACAGCTACGTCTACGTCTACAGCGGCGTTGTGGTGGATACCAAGAAGCACAGCGTCACGGTGAACGGAAAACCGATCGTACTCACGCTAAAGGAATTTGAACTGCTTCATTTGTTGATGAAAAATCAGGGCAGCGTTATGACCAGAGACGTCCTGCTCGAGCGTATATGGGGCTATGATTTCGACGGAGAGACGAGAACTATAGACGTACATATACGGACGCTGAGACAGAAGCTCGGCGAGATGGGTTCTATAATACAGACGGTCAGAGGCGTGGGTTATAAAATCGGAGGAGCGAGATGAAGATCAGCCGGAGAATACTCGGAAGTATATTTTTAACGGCTTTTGCCGCGGTAGTCGTTTCCGCCGCAATTTGCATAGGGATACTATATAATAATTTCATGGACGAATACAGAACCGTGATCGCGACGGAAGCGGGATATATAGCGTCCATCCCCGGCGTCTCGACGGGTACGAACGAGGAGGCGATCGGGGCTCTTTCGCAAATCGTCGGCGGAGAGGGCGACCGCATAACTCTGATAAGTCCGGACGGAACGGTTTTGTACGACACGGATATAGACGAAGCGCAGCTTGAGAATCATATCGACAGAAACGAAGTCGAAGAGGCCGTGGAAAACGGCTCGGGCGACGCCGTGAGGGTCTCGGAGACGTTCGGCGAGACGAACTATTATTACGCGCTGAAGCTCCAAAACGGCAATATACTGCGTATAGCCGCGGCGACTCAAAACGGTATCAGCGCGTTTATAACCGCGGCGCCGTGGCTTATATTCGCTATTATAATACTGCTGATCGGGGCGTGGATAGTTGCGAAGGCGCTTACGAACGCTATAATAAAGCCGATAAACTGCTTGGATCTCGACGATCCTATTTCCAGCGAGGTATACGACGAGTTGTCGCCGCTGACGGTGAGGATGGACAGACAGAATAAAGAAATATTCGAGCAGATGAGCAAGATATATTCGGCTCAGAAGGAGTTTGAATATATAACCGAGAACATGAGCGAGGGGCTTATAGTGCTCGGCAAGGACGGGACTATTTTGTCGATGAACAGAATGGCTCAGGAGCTGTTTGACATAAACGGCAAAAAGCTCAGCTATATAGAGGTCTGCCGCGAGCCGGAATACGTAGAGGCGATCGAAAAGGCGTTAAGGGGCGAAAAATACAGCTCTAAGCTCAAACTGAACGGACGCGAGTATTCGCTTTCGGCGGCGCCCGTCGAGGTCGTGAAAGGACGGGGAAGGACCCCGTATGTGCCGGGTAAATACGCGGCGGTAATGTTTATAGTGGACATAACCGAGAAGGAGCAGGCGGATAAGCTTCGCCGCGAATTTTCGGCGAACGTTTCGCACGAGCTCAAAACGCCGCTGACCTCGATCATGGGCTGCGCCGAGATCATGATAAACGGGATAGCGAAGCCCGAGGATCGGATAATGTTCTTAAAGCGGATACATTCGGAGGCGTCGCGGCTTTTGGCGCTCATAGAGGACATAATCCAGCTTTCGCAGCTCGACGAGCAGGGCTTTAACTGCGACCTGGTTCCGGTAAACGTGCTGCCCGTCTGCGAAAACGTGATAAAAGAGCTTGAGCTTAAGGCTGAGAAGAGAAACGTGACCCTGATCATACACGGACACAGCGCAACGGCTTTGGGAAACGAACGCCTGATGCACGAGATGATCTATAACATTTGCGACAACGCGATAATGTACAACAAGGACGGCGGAACCGTCAAACTCACGATAAACGAAAACGGCGCCGGGATAAAGGTCGCGGTCGAGGATACCGGGGTAGGCATAGCCAAGGAGGATATCGACCGCATCTTCGAGCGTTTTTACAGGGTGGATAAGAGCCACTCCAGGGACACCGGCGGAACCGGTCTCGGTCTGTCCATAGTAAAGCACGCCGCGATGATCCAAAACGCCGAGATAAGCGTAGACAGCGAGGTCGGAAAAGGAACCCGGATAACCGTACTGTTTAAGAAGGCACAGTAGACGGGTTTGTGATATATGGATTTACGAAAACTTAAGATTTGCATATGCTCCCGCGCGCGGATCGCGCGGGGGCTTTTTTGACGCGACGGCGCGGCTTTTAGCGTTTATATCATATAAGGGAAGATAATAAAGCGGCAACCTTGCAGCCGCCGCATATTCATATAATTAGTTTATTATATAGTTGTATGCAATAGGAAGAGAGACGCGATCTGATTCACTAAAATCCAAATCCCTGCCTATTTTTTGTTCGCACTCTTCTTCGGAGTTATATAGATTAATGTCGTCATACTCTAACCCCCAACCTACGATGATACAGCCTTCGGGAACGCCATAATCTGAGAAATCGATTTCCTGCCCAGTAGTTACAATTTTATCAAGCTCAAAATCATATATTACTTCGTCGTCATTCGCCGAATTGGTTCGATATGCAAAGATCAAACGAGCGTCTCCGATCATTTCGGTAATTGAACCATCTACAACATTTTTCATATAATCACTACACGAACCAATTTTTAAATCTACGCCTTTGCCGTTGTATAAAAGATACGGTTGTTCGGTGAGCGCTGCTTCTTTGGTAAATGTAAAAATTATTCTATTTCCATCGGCACCAGAAGATGCAAATGAATATTCAATCCCGTTTTTTCCGTTTGGGTCGTATGAAAGATACATACCTTTAATCTCATTTACGATTCGCGAAACGTTATCCTTGGTATCTTGCGTAGAGGCTTTTTTTATCGCCTCAAACTGATATACGCGCAGGGATTTTGCAATATCGAACAAGCATGCATATTCGGACAGTTCTTCTTCAGTTTCTTCGCCGCGAAGACGTTTGTCGTGTATTATCGACATTCTGTTTTCGATCTGCGCGTAAATCGGAGCGGTAAGCTTGATTTTTTCACATCTGTCTACTTCGGCTCCAAATCCGCTTGCGTCCATTGCTATAGACCACCCCGTCTCTATAGCTTTCCAGTATGAAATAGAGCCTAAGGTCGATTCGATACCGTATTCCGCTATATTATTGAAAAGACTGTCTTCCGCTAATTTCCAAAATCTTTCAACAAAATCTTCAGAATATTTTCGCTTTATTTCGGAGATAGCTTTTTTATGCGCTTCAAGATCGCTGTCGGCAAATAAACTATCTAATGCGTTTATATATTCCGCTTTTCCGTCGTAAGAAATCAGCATTAAAGATAGAAAATCTTCTCCGGTCTCCCACCAATTTAATCCTGAGTTAATTTTATTTAATGCGTTTCTGACCGTATTTGATTTTTCAATTGCGTCTATAAGATCCGTATATTTCTGCATTTCAGGAAGTTTTTTTAATGAGGAAACATCTGTTGCGGATAAAATAACGGACGACATGCGTTTATAGTTGGCCATAGCTTCGGTTGAATTTAAACTGTCTATAAGTTTTTCATCATATATCGGAGTAAGATTTTCGAGTATATCGCCGTATGTTTGTTCAAGCCAAATTGAATCATAATCAGTTTGGTTAAAAACTCCGTCGTCATAGGCGCTTTGCGGCACGCCAAGTCTCCTTAGATTACTTTTTACCTTTTGTTCAATGATTTTAGCCACAATATCAGAACCGTTTGCAACAACGTGATTAAGCGCCCCGACCGTTCCGATAAAGCTTTCGTACCAGCCGTCGGGAGCATAGCTCAAAATATCGTTTTCATATCCTCCGAACGGCATATGATCAACGTCGCCGACATTATCAATATATTTTCCTACGCTTTCCGGGAACAAATACATTGGTTTCACAATGATAAAATTATAATATTTAGAAGCGATTTGGGAGTTGATCAATTCGTATTCATCCGAGTTAACCTCTCTGATTTTACATATTCTCGAATCTTCTTCCGAAAGCTTAGCGTCGCATCCGGTGGGTTCTATCACTATGTAATATATTGCGGCGTTAGCGCTTTTGGGAAGTTTAACGTTAAACGGTTCTTCTAAGATTTTGTTATATTCGGGAGAGGTGAAATCAACTTCCTTCTTTCCGGAAAGTAAATTATCTCTCATTGAAGCGGATAAGGGATAAAATGTCTTACCGAGTTCGCCGGTTTCAGTCTGGGTTGTTTCGGAAAGGTTTCCGTTTGAATCAAACACGGTGAGTTTACACTTAGTCGCTCCGTTCATACTGCCGCTTAAGGTTATGTTAAACGATGGCTCGTCATTTGATGTAGAGGTTTCTATGGCAAATATTGAAGTTTTATTAAAGCTTTCCGATACGTCGGGCGTGTTAAACACGCAATACTCGTTCCAGACGTCTTCGGCGTTTACAGTTGTTATAGCCGGAGTTAAATTAATAAGAAAAACCGCGCAAAGAAATAGTACTAATATTTTACTGAACTTCATTTTCATTTCCCTCCCCATTTGTTAGGTTTATCGTGAAAAGCGTTTCGCTATCCGGGGTATATGTGATATCAACTCTATTTTCTCCCGCGTTCCAGTCGACTGCGGCTCCGAAACAGTCAACAATTGCCTGCGGAACAACAAGAGCGCGGTTATTGATCGTTATAACCGGAGCTTCCAAAACGTATACTGATCCGTTTATTATAACTTTATATGCGCCTACCGTCGTGTAATAATCCATGCCGCCAAGACCGCCGCTGATTTCTTCATACGTATTGTCATATTCGACTATGGCGCCCATAGCCTCAAAGACGTTTCTCAAGGGAAGATACAGCGTTCCGTCCTGAACCACGGCTCCCTGATGCTGCTCGGGCAGAGGAGCGATTTCCGTTCCGTTTAAATACATTGTAATCTCGTTAGCAAATACGTTTGCCGAGCTTAGAGCTAAGATGCAGCTAAGCATGGTTGTAAGAATTCTTTTCTTTTTCATAATTCGTTAACCCCCTATTTATTGTGTATAACACTAAAATTTATATATTTTTTCCTGAATTATATCATAACGATACACAAATGTCAATTGCATTTTGCACATAATATTATATTGCAAAAATAAATCATAGAAAAAGCGCATTATGTAAATATAATTTTAAGTAGAAGGAGTGATAATTATGTTCAAAGTTCGCAAAGTTGAAGATTCCGTTAACCGAACTATAAGGTTCCCGAAATCGTTGCTTGAACATATGTCTGCGATAGCTCAACATGAAAACGTTTCATTGAATAGTTTTGTTATCCAATGTTGTGAATATGCTATAGAACATATGCAGGAACCGGATGCGGAAAAAGAAAAGGAAACAGATAAATAACGATCTGTTTCCTCAGCGGTATATTAATTTTTTGTTTTTAAAGTTTCGCATTTGGAAAGACAAACTTTTTGATATGATGATTTTATCTTTATAAATGTTATGAACAATGGTTGACAAGCTGTCTGTAAGCTTATATATTATTTACGTTAATAAAACATAAAGCGGAGGGAACTCTTATGCTGAAAATTCTTCTTGTCGGCTTGGGCGGGGGTCTGGGCGCCATATTCAGATACGCGCTGGGGCTTATAGAACTGCGCTCGGATTTTCCGTTTACGACCCTGTTTATAAATCTGATAGGCGCCTTTGCGATAGGAGTTATAGCCGGCGCGGCGCGGCGGATCAGGATAGACGAGAATCTGATCCTGTTTCTAAAAACCGGAGCCTGCGGCGGGTTCACGACCTTTTCCACGTTCTCGCTCGAAAGCGTCGAACTGCTTAGGGGCGGAGGGTATTTAAGAGCCGGGGTATATATCTGCGTAAGCGTGTTCGGCTGTCTGCTCGGCGTTTGGCTCGGCGAAAAGCTCGCGGCCTTGATCGCCGGATAGAATCCCGCTTTGCGGATCGTATTTTTATCGTTTTATCACAGTTTATATCGCGGCGGGTCGCAAAGACGGATAACCGGCGTAAATATGCGGAATTTTGACGGTCGATTGTTTTCAAAGGCATGTTGACACGGTAATCGTTTTAGGCTAAAATAATGTAAGTGTTAGATAATTGTATCGCCTTTGTAATAATACGGTAACAAAAGACCTTTTAACGTTGACGCCGTGCGGGAAAATAGTACTGATAGAACAGGCGGTATTTTAAGCGGCGCGAACGGTTAAAATAATACTATGAGGGGATACGGAGTTTCAGCGGCTGTGAATTTTTAGAAATTACATATATAGATTGGAGTTTTAAGTTATGTTTGGTCAGGATATAGGTATAGATTTAGGCACGTCTTCGGTTCGCGTGTACGTCAAGGGCAAAGGCGTGGTCATAGACGAACCGTCGGTCGTGGCTGTGGAAAAATCGAGCGGAAAGCTGCTGGCCGTCGGCGAGGAAGCTCAGAACATGCTGGGCCGGACTCCGGGGAATATAACCGCGGTCAAACCTATACGCGAAGGAGTGATATCCGATTACACGGTCGCCGAGAAGATGCTCAGGTATCTGATCCACAAGGCGGCCAACACCGGACTGTTCGGCGCGTTTATGAAGCCTAAGGTGGTCATAAGCGTTCCGAGCGACGTGACCGAGGTCGAGGAACGCGCGGTGATAGACGCCGGGATGCAGGCCGGAGCCGGAAGGGTGTATCTGATAGAGGAGCCTCTGGCGGCGGCGCTCGGCGTTGGGGTCGATATAAGCGAGCCGACCGGAAACGTCATAGTGGATATAGGCGGCGGAACCTGCGATATAGCCGTGGTCTCGCTCGGCGGGATCGTCATAAGCGCTTCGATAAAGGTGGCGGGCGATAATTTCGACGAAGCTATAATCAGATATATCAGGAAGAAGTATAACGTACTGGTCGGCGAATGTACGGCCGAGCAGATAAAAATAAGCATCGGCTGCGTCTACAGACGGGACAAGCTGCTGGCTATGGAGGCGAGGGGCAGGAGCCTTATTACAGGTCTTCCGAAGACGATACAGATATCGAGCGACGAGATATTGGACGCGCTCAAGGAGAGCGCGGGAACCGTAGTGGACGGGATAAGAACTTTGCTCGAGAAAACCCCGCCCGAACTGATCGGGGATATATGCAGAAACGGTATAATCCTGACCGGAGCGGGAGCTAAGATATACGGAATGGCCAAGCTGATAAACAGAGAGCTGAACATGAAGGCCGAACTGGCCGAAGACCCCGAGACCTGCGTTATAAGAGGTACGGCGAAGGCGATAGACGACCCCAAGGCGTTAAATACCGCCGCGTCGGCGTAATTCGATCTTATTAATAACGGCGCAAATCTTATCGATAAAGAATAAGACGGTACGGAAAAACCATACCGTCTTTATTTGCGCGTATTTTTAAGCTCTCCTCTTCCTCTACCGTTTTCGACTCAGGCTTAGTTGGGGAGAACGTGCTTGATCTTTGGCTTATGCGTCTTAGCTTCCTCGTAGTCCATGGACGCGTAAGCGATGATGATCACGATATCCCCGACGCAGGCCTTTCTGGCCGCCGCGCCGTTTAAGCAGACCACGCCGCTTCCTCTCTCGCCGGGGATCGCGTAGGTTATCAGCCTCTCGCCGTTGGTTATGTTGACAACGTGGACTTGCTGGTTGGTCAGTATCCCGACCTCGTCCATCCAGTCCTCGTCTATGGTTATCGAGCCGACGTAGTTGAGATTCGCGTCGGTCACCTTTACGCGGTGTATTTTACTGTTCATTACTTCTATATTCATATTGATTCCTCCTATTTCCGCAAACGGAGCGGCGTTTTGATCTCTATGTTACATTCCTAAAATCGTGTTGTCTATCAGCCTTGTCGAACCGAACTTGACCGCGACCGCCACAAGCGTCGCCGAGTCTATCTTGGAACACTCCTTAAGCTCCGGGAAGGTATACGCCTCGACATAGTCGATATCCGCCATATCGGAGCCGCTTATACGCTCTCTTACGGCTTTTTTTATTGTCTCCGCGTCCCTCTCGCCCCGGGCGTACATATCCTCGGCGAGCTTCAGCGACTGCGACAGTACGAGCGCCTGCTCCCTCTCCTCGGGGCTTAAATATGTGTTTCTCGAGCTCATCGCGAGTCCGTCCGGCTCCCTGACTATAGGACAGCCGGTGATATTAATATTCATGTTCAGATCGCATACCATGCGCTTTATCACCGCGAGCTGCTGAGCGTCCTTCTGCCCGAAATATGCGTTGTCCGCCCGGCTTATGTTAAACAGCTTGCATACGACCGTGGTCACGCCCCTAAAATGCGTCGGACGCGATTTGCCGCAGAGCAGTCCGGTTATCCCCTCGACCTCGACGAACGAATCGTAGCCCTCGGGATACATATCCGAGACCTGCGGATGAAAGAGCGCCGTAGCTCCCGCCTCTTCCGCCTTCGTCATGTCGCGGCTCAGGTCGCGCGGATACGTCTCCAAGTCCTCGCCGGCTCCGAACTGTATCGGATTTACAAATACCGAGACGACGGTTACGTCGTTTTCCGCCGCCGACCTCTTTATAAGCGACTGATGTCCCTCGTGCAGATAGCCCATCGTCGGAACCAGCCCGATAGTCTTGCCCGCGCTCTTCGCTTCGGCCGCGTATTTTTTCATATCTTCAACCGTTTCTATAAGTATCATTTTAAAACAAGCCTCCTCCGCCGTCGTCAATTCTTATTTCCGGCGAGATACTCCGCCGTTTCATTTTTGTTTTTGCAGAATTTTCTACCGTTTCATTCTTACTTCTGCGGAAATTCTCCGCTCTTTACCTCGCTCACATAGTTCTCTACCGCCGCGTTCACCGAATCCGCAAGCCCGGCGTATTTCTTCACGAACGACGGAACGTAGTCGCTGAACAGACCGAGCATATCGTAGAGCACCAAAACCTGTCCGTCGCAGCCCGCGCCCGCGCCTATCCCTATCGTCGGGATATTTAACGCGTCGGTGACCCTCTGAGCCAGAGCCTTGGGGATACACTCCAAAACGACGGCGAACGCTCCCGCCGCCTCGAGCGCCTTGGCGTCTTTTATCAGCTTTTCGGCTTCCTCCTCCGTTTTCGCCTGGAGTCCAAAACCGCCGAGCTGGTTCACGCTCTGCGGCGTGAGTCCCAAATGCCCCATGACCGGGATCCCGGCCGCGGTTATGGCTCTTACCACGTCGCATATCTCCTCGCCGCCCTCGATCTTAACGGCCGCGGCTCCGCCTTCGGAGATAAGAGCGCCCGCGTTTCTCACCGCCTCGTAAACGCCGAGATGATGGGATAAAAACGGCATATCCGTTACGATCATCGCCCTCTTCGCGCCGCGCGCGACCGCCTTCGTGTGATGGATCATGTCCTGCATGGTGACGCGCGTAGTGTCGTCGTAACCGAGTACGACGTTGCCGAGCGAATCGCCGACCAATATCATATCGCACCCCGCGTTATCGACCAATTTCGCCATGGGATAGTCGTACGCCGTGAGCATCGCTATCTTCTCCGCGCCCTTCATGCCGCGTATCGTTTTCGTCGTCACTTTCTTTAAATTACCGTTTACTTTAGACATCCGCTTCTTCTCCTTTGTCTTATATAGTTTTATAATAAATTAATTTATAAAAATTTCGGTTGATCTTACGCCGAACCGTACGTTTGGCGCGCGCCGATCATACGCCTAAAGCGTAAAAGAGCGCCTGTTTCTACCTTTATATTATATAGTCGTTATAATTTTCTCAAACAACAATATATTATGTCGTCGGACTTCTCAGACAACAATATATTGTAAAAAAATAACATACCGCTGTTTTGGTATAATTATTCGGGGGCTCGTCCGGCGGATGTTGATCGCGCAAATAAAAAAACCGCATGCGGACATGCGGACGTAAACAAAAGACGAATACAAACTATATATTCTCGCCTGAATCATATCCGGCATAAAATTATCCCGGCGAAGAAATCAGACCCGCCGCGCCCGAGTAGACGAGCGGATATATATAGTTTGCCAATGTTAAAGTCTCTGTTGGACGTCCAATCAAAGCTCCGTACAAACAATATAATTATCGATTATCAAGCAGTCCGCGCCGGTACAGACGGCGTTATGGTATCCCGCAATAAGTCGAGACCCGCGCCGATAACCTGCCTCCGCGGCTGCGTGGAAACAGTATAACATAAATATATCGATAATGCAATCGTTTTTTTAAACAAAAAAACCGGAAAAATTAAAGCATTATGCAGAACGGAGGTTAAATAACTGCGAATCGGAGCGAAAGGATCGATCCGGCGGCTTGCGAAAATACTGCGGAGCGGAATGCGCAGCGTATCTAAAAAAATTTTTCCAATACGGCAAGCTCCGTTTCGGCAGTCGTAGTTTTAAGACCGCGCCGTACGCCGCGCGGCCGCCCGACGCTCCGGTTTCGTCCCCTCCATAGTTTCCGACCGTACGATTCTTAAGCGCCCTATTCAAATTTCCTCTTGACAGAATTTAAATATGGTATTAGAATAATAAATATATGTTTTGCATATAGTTTGCTTTTACCCGATATGGATATGCGGACTTAAGTTATTGATTTTAGAGGAGGCGGTTTTAGTGGCTGTAAAGTATATATTTGTCACCGGCGGAGTCGTATCCGGAATAGGCAAGGGAATAACGGCGGCGTCGCTCGGAAGGCTGCTTAAGACCAGAGGCCTTAAAGTTACGATACAGAAGTTCGATCCGTATATAAACATCGATCCGGGAACGATGAGCCCGTATCAGCACGGCGAGGTGTTCGTGACCGAGGACGGAGCCGAAACGGATCTGGATCTTGGACATTACGAGAGATTTATCGACGAGAACCTTTCCAAGAACAGCAATATCACCACCGGAAAGGTGTATAACTCGGTTATCAATAAAGAAAGACGCGGCGATTACCTTGGCGGAACGGTTCAGGTAATACCGCATATAACCAACGAGATAAAACAGAAGATATACGACGTCGGCGACGACGGCAGCTCGGACATAGTTATAACCGAGATCGGCGGAACGGTCGGCGATATAGAGAGCCAGCCGTTTTTGGAGGCGATAAGACAGGTCGCCGGAGACGTCGGCAGGGAAAACGTTCTGTACATACACGTGACCCTGGTGCCATACCTCAGAAGTTCGGGCGAGCTTAAGACGAAGCCGACCCAGCATAGCGTCAAGGAACTTCGCAGCATAGGCATCCAGCCTAATATACTTATCTGCCGTTCGGAGGTACCGCTCGAGAAGGGACAGCGCGAGAAGATAGCGCTTTTCTGTAACGTAGACGCCGACTGCGTATTCGAGAACCTGGACTGCGACACGATCTACGACGTTCCCATAATGCTCGAGGATCAAAACATGTCGGCCAAGGTCTGCGAGAAGCTCGGTATAAAGACTAAGGAACCCGACCTTACGCAGTGGAAGAATATTATTAAAAAAGTCAAGAATCTAAAACATACAGTAAAGATCGCGCTTGTCGGAAAATACGTGGCGCTTCACGACGCGTATCTTTCGGTCGCGGAGGCGCTCAGACACGCCGGCTTCGAACTTGAGACCGAGGTCGATATAGACTGGGTAGACGCCGAGGATATAAACAATCAAAACGCGGGCGAGTATTTGAAAGACGCCGACGGGATATTGGTTCCCGGCGGCTTCGGCGACAGAGGTATCGAGGGGAAGATCTCGGCCGTAAAATACGCAAGAGAGAATAAGGTACCGTTCTTCGGGATATGCCTCGGTATGCAGCTCGCGGTGGTAGAGTTTGCGAGAGACGTAGCCGGGCTTTCGGGAGCGCACAGCTCTGAGCTGGACCCCGACACCCCGTATCCGGTGATAGATCTGATGCCGGATCAGGTCGAGATAGAGGACATGGGCGGCACAATGCGTCTCGGCGCGTATCCGTGTTCGCTTAAGGACGACACCTTCGCCAAAGCGGCGTACGGCGCGGACGATATAAGCGAGCGTCACAGACATAGATACGAGATGAATAATAAATACAGAGACGAGCTTAAAAAAGCCGGTCTGGTAATAGCGGGAACTTCGCCGGACGAGCGTCTGGTCGAGATAGTGGAGATAAAGGATCACCCCTGGTTTGTGGGAGTGCAGTTCCATCCGGAATTTAAAAGCAGACCCGACAGACCCCACCCGCTGTTTAAACAATTTATATACAATTCGCTGCTAAGTGGACAAAACAGCTAAAAGATTTTGTCAAGTATGTAGAAATACTTATAAATATTTATAAAAAGTAAAATTTATATTGACAATTTAGCATAAATGATGTTATAATCATTGCAAAGCTACAGATATGTATGATAGGATAGACATGTCCTTGACTGTAAAAGTACATAATACCGGGCGCTTTCGGGCGGCGGGAACAAAGACCGTCTGAAAATCAGGGCGGAAGAGTTATTGAATAAGTTTTGTTTTCAATATATTTAGCTCCGGTTAAAAAATTTTTAAAAATTTTTTAAAAGAATGGAACTTTAATGCGCTTTTATATGTCATATAGGTGTAGCGTCAATTAAATTAGTAAAAAAATAAAATTTTTTAATATTTTAAGGAGGATTTGAGAATTATGAGAAATCTCAAAAAAGTGATTGCTTTAATAGCTGTTTTCGCTATGATGGTTTCAACTGTTGCATTCGCAGCGACATTTGACGACGTCGATACAAGCAATAGCTATTCGGAAGCAATTGACACATTAAGTAATCTCAGTATTTTAACTGGCGATGACGAAAATAACGACGGCGTGATGTCCTTCAGACCTGAAGACACCATCACAAGAGCTGAGATAGCTGTTATCGTAGCAAGACTTCAGGGCTACACGGGAACAGTTGCTCAGACCGATACGATCTTCTCGGACGTAACTTCGAGCCACTGGGCTTCCGGTTACATAGCGATGGCTGCTAACCAGGAAATCGTAAATGGTAACGGCGACGGTACGTTCGCTCCTGATAACCCGGTTCAGTACCAGGAAGTTATCAAGATGATCATGGAGACTCTTGGCTATAAGCCGTTTGCAAACGACAACGGCGGTTATCCTACAGGTTACCTCGTAGCTGCTCAGCAGTACGGCGTACTTGACGGCGTAATCGGCGGCGGCGAAGGCGCTCAGGCTACAAGAGGTCAGGTTGCTCAGATGGCGTATAACGCTCTTGACACGCCTATCATGGACAGATTGACCTATGGTCAGGGCAACCAGCAGTACTACGTTCTTGACGGCCAGGGCGGCAGAGCTCTTGAGACTATCATGAGCAGATACCTCAGAATCACCAAGGTTAAGGGTATCGTAACAGAGAACGACGTTACAACTTTAGACGGCGCTAAGTCGATCGACACGCTTAACGAGCAGAGAATCAGAATCAACATCACAGAGACGTTTGATAATCAGTTTGCAGTAAACGAGACTCAGTCGTTCTACGTAGGCGATACGAACGCTGTTGATTTCCTCGGCAAGCAGGTTGTAGCTTATGCTGATACAAACACAAATTCAACAAGCCTCAGACTTATTTCTGTAACAGAAGCTGAAGGCGCTAACACAGAGATCTCGTTCCCGGTTTCGAGCTTCGATAGCTTTGACGGCACAACAATGAAATACATGCAGAACGAGAGCGACAGATCGGCTACATCCGCAAGAGTAACGAGCGGCGCTCCCGTTATATACAACGGCATAGCTGACGATATGGACGCGGCGGCTCTTGAGACTATCTTAAACGACGCTACGCTCAGCGGTCAGGTAACGCTTATAGATAACGACGAGTCTGCGGGTTACGACGTAATATTTGTAGATATCGCGGCAGCCGGCGTTGTAAGCGAGCTTTCTACAAGAGGCGTTGTTACCTTCCTTAACTCGGTAGGCGACAGAGCTACCCAGAACAGCGTTAACAGAATAGAGTTTAACACGACGAGCAGCGATTCTATAATCAATATCACAAAGAACGGTCAGCCGTTTGATTACACTGAACTCAAGCAGTGGGATGTTCTTTCGATAATCACTAACACAGAAGCTAACGGCACATACATGGAGATCGAAGTTCTTGACGATACGGCTATCGAAGGTTCGGTATCTCGTGTAGTATCTTCCGACGAGTCCGCTACGGGCAGCGCTTACACAATCGACGGCGTTGACTATCCGGCTGCAAGAGGCGGTTATCTTGTAGAATCGCTCAGAGCTGGTTCATCCGGTAGATTCTATGTTGATCAGTACGGTAAGATAGTTGCTTACGACAGATCCGTAAGCGTTCCTGGCGATAATACTACAGTATCTGACAACTATGCGTACGTTCTTAACGCAACGGTTAATATAAGCACATGGGGCACGGAAGTTCCGATGATCCAGCTTATGAACAAAGACGGACAGATCGGTACGTTCGAATTTGCTTCGACAGTAACGATCGAGAACCCGACGGCTGAGTTCAACGCGGCTGCAGGCGACAGCGCTACAGACGAAATTCAGTTCCAGTATGACAACGCTACAGGTAACGTAGACGCGGCTCTTCAGAGTATCATTGGTCAGATAGTTACCTATAACGATAACGGCAACTACATCAGAGGCCTTACATTAGCTGCGGATTACGACGCAGTAGCAGATAACTACTCGACGCTTACAATGTACGCTCAGGGCAGCGGTTCATATGACGAGGATACGCAGCTCTTCACGATTAACGGCGACAGAACGCGCAGACCTGAAGTAAACGAGGATACTATAGTATTCTACATCGGTACCGCAGGATCTAACGAGTCTTACGGCGCGGCTGTATCGGATGTTGACGACTGCCAGATCGGCGTAGGTTCCGAGCTCAGCACAATGACTGTTGATCAGGTAGCTGCATACGACGTTGAGGATTCAACAGGCGTAGCTAACGTAATAGTTCTTTACAACACTAACGCGGGCGTATCGGCTTCGACCGGTATAGCTTATGTAACAAGCGTTGGTACTGCAAGCTATGACGGCAGCAGAGTTCTTTCGGTATCCTACATCCAGGATGGCGAAGAGAAGACGGCTTACACGACGGATACAGTAGTTGACGACCTGTCTGATTCTACAGTTCCCGGTTCGTTGTTCAAGTTTGGTTTCACAGGCGATCAGATATCGTCCGCTACGACATACTTGACATTCGACGGTACTGTAAGAGACAGAATAGGTTCAAACTCCGACGGTATCCCGAACGTTCGTGAATTAGGAAACGGCGTAAGTGACGAAGAGATCTACTTCGGCGCAGTTGTTGATAAGAGCGGTTCGAGACTGACGATCGTTCCTTACGACGCAGCTCAGGAGAACGGTATCCCGACTCCGGATAGCATCCAGACTATCTCGCTTGGTAACGTAACGGCTAACTACTACCTCTACGACCCGGCAAGAAGCGGCAACGCTAAGTTCCAGTTCGGTTCGGTTGGAGATATCTATGTAGACAACACGTTAGCTGCTGACGGAGCTACAACAGAAGGCGTTGACGTAGTAATCAACGGCCAGACGATCACAGCTCCTGTATACGGCGCTTGCGACTACGTATTCATCAGACTGTACGAGAGACAGGGCGATGTAATAGACTACATGGCATATGAGTACGATTGGAATTACGCTGACTAATAAGTAGTAATTTAAATATTTGAGACCACACATTTGTGTGGTCTCTTTTTTTGCGCAAGCCGCGAATGGAGGACGACGCGTATTAATAAATCCTTCTTGACAGATGGTTGTAAACATGATATTATATTAAAGGTTAACAATAATGTGCAGACGTGGGAGGATAGGATAAATATGAAAGTTATTTTTAGAAATAAGGTTAAGAAAAAATCGCTAAGCGTGAGAGATATGGCGTTGTGCGGATTATTTGCGGCGATAACAGCGATTTTGGCGCCGATTTCGATACCGATCGGCGCGGTGCCGATTACGATAGGTGTGTTTGCGGTTCTGCTTGCCGGAGCCGTTTTAAAGCCGGGATACGCGTTCCTGAGCCAGGTCGTATACCTGCTGATAGGCGCCGTTGGATTGCCGGTGTTTTCGGGGTTTAGCGGCGGAATACAAAAAATCGCCGGTCCCACGGGAGGATATTTAATAATCTATCCGGTTATGGCTTGGCTCGCCGCGCTCGTAACTCAAGCGGCTTTTAAGAAGATAGCCGGCAAAAATAAAGCGGCGCTCAGAACGATCGCCGTATTTTGCGGAATGTTGGTTTCGGTAGCGCTCTGCTACGTCACGGGCACGTTTTGGTACAGTCTGCAAAGCGGAACGAGCGTAATGCAGGCAGCCGCCGTTACCGCGATCCCATTTATACCATGGGATATATTAAAATGCGCCGCCGCGTCGCTTATAGGCGTAACCGTAAAAGCGACGATACGAGCGGCCGGAGAATTTTAATAATAGAAATCGCAGATAAAATATAAAATAAAAGAGAGTGGATAGAACCATAAGCGGTATTTGCGCTTATCAGGGATCCACTCTCTTTTATAAAATTAATAAGCAGCCGGAATGAACACCGACTGCCTTGTTTTGGTCGGAGTGACTGGATTCGAACCAGCGGCCACCTGAACCCCATTCAGGTACTCTACCAAACTGAGCCACACCCCGATATAAGTTGTTTGCCAAACGACGATAGATATTATAACACGACTTTCATAAAAAATCAAGCCTTTTTAATCATAAATTCAAATTTATTGAAATTTCTGCTGACGTCCAGCGGATATGAGATTACATGAATCAAAATAGCGGTAGGCTGTCGATTTGCATATTGACACAAAAGAGAAAATATCTTATAATAATTATATGTTTACGAATAAAAGATGGGGGGAGTTTTTCTTCAAGTTGCCGTCTATGAGTTTTTAGTTCGTACGCGCCGACAAAGGCTGATTTAAACAGTAAAAGTTAACCTAAATATAAGAATTTATGAGGACAAGGAAATGAAAATTAAAAGATTAATAGCGCTTTTTAGCGCGGTTGCAGTATTTGCATCGGTTTTGACGACGGGCGCGTTCGCCGACGAGATAGGCGGTTCAGAGGACTCCGCCGCGCAAGAACAGACGAATTATATCGTAAATTTGGATCAATCGGCTACGGCGCAGAGCGGAGCCGTCGAAGCGGATGGTTTCGAGCAGGAAGCTGAAGCGGGGTTTCAGCCTTCGTATGTCGGGCAAGATCAGACCGACGCTCAAAATCCGGATTTGGAAACGGGCGGAGACGCTATAGACGAAACCTTGGAGATTGCGCCGGAACAGGAGACCGAACAGCAGGCGGATGAGCTTTTAGGATCCGCGACTGCGGCTCCGGGGACGAACGCCGGCGAGACGGGCGCTGCCGATCCTTCGGCGGAAGTCGTGGGCGCTGAGAACCAAGGAGCTGAGGAAGACGCCGCTGCAGCCTCAGACGCGGTAACGAATGTCAAGATCGATTTCACAATGGTCTTAGACGGCTGGCCGAGATATGGAACGGCTGTATTTAACCTTTTTACCGAGGACGGCGAGATGGTAGGCTCTCATACTCTGGATATACGGACGATCGAGGACTTTAGCCTGGAATACGACGTGCCGCCGGCGCCTGTGGGCACAGTATATTATCTCGAAACCAGCGGACTTGATTCGATAGATTATTATGAAGATAATTACATAGTTCCGGGCGATCGGATTCCGATATATACGTATTACAGCGACGAGGTAAGCGAGGACGGAACGCGGGATATAATAGCGGAGGCCGCTATGACCGCGCACATGCGGACGCAGGATCCGATAAATATCTATGTGGACGGAGTTAAGGTAGAGCTTTCGTCTCCGGCGATTTTTGACGGCTCGTCGATACTCGCGCCGTTGTCAGAGGTCTCCGAGGCGATAGGCGTGTCGGATTGCACATACTGGCCGGACTACAACAGCGTTAAGGCTAACGTAAACGGTAATGAGATACTGGTCAACATTGGCTATTCGTATATGACCGTTTTCGGTACCGACGTGAACTTAAATCATCCGGTTGATAATATTAACAGTCTTACCTATATAGAGCTTCGTCCATATGTCGAGGCTTGGGGCAGTACGCTCGAATATTCCGACAACGGCGATTATTACGATATAAACCTGACTAAATCGCCCATGGCTGTAGAATACATAACTTCGCTTGAAAATAGGATAAACGAAAGCGGAGTAGCCAGCTCGACTGATTACCTGATCTGGGTCAACAAGAGTACGTTTACCTGCACGGTCTTCCAGGGATCTGAAGGTAACTGGAAGTGGCTGAAAAACTTCACTGTTGGGATCGGTGCGAACGGCACCGAGACCATAACCGGTCAATATGAGTACAACCAGTATGTTAATATGTGGCCTTATGCGAATTATTACTGCGGTCCGGTCATGATATTCTACGGCGGCTACGCGCTTCACTCTACTCTGCTTAAATACGACGGCACGCCGTATAATAACTCGGTTGGAGTAAAAATTTCATTAGGATGCATAAGATGTCAGCCTAGATACATAAACTGGATGGCCTCGACCGTTCCGATGTATTCGAAGGTGTATATAACGGAGTCCTAAACGGTAAACCTCCGTTTATGAAAGAAAATGACCAAATATGACAATTAAATACATAGCGATACAGTGTTTGATTACATTGTATCGTTTTTATTTGTATAAATATACTATAAAACGTAATTATATGGTCGAAATTAGCGCTAAAACAAAATAATTATCGAAATTCCTTGACACGAGCGGTATGTTTTGGTAAAATTGATATCAAGAATGATAGTGGGAGTGGTCCACGTGGATAATTTAACGTTGGAAATAGAGAAAAGGGTTCAAGCTAAGTATAAAAGCTTGGCGGAATTTTCGAGAGCGCTTAACGTGCCGTACACCACTGTGCTTAACGTATTAAAAAACAAGGTTGAAAACAGCAGGTATGCGATCGTTAGCCGAATGTGCAAGCTTTTGTCAGTAGAGGTTTTTGACGTCGCCGACGCATTTGAGGACGAAGAAACCATTAAATTTTTATCGCAATATGGAAAGTTGGATGAGAAAGGACAAACGACGATAAAAATGCTTATCGAGCGAGAGTTTGACAGGTGCGCCGCAAGCGTTGAGAATGAAAATTAACGTCGCGTCGGGATAGGATAGTTGACCAATAGTTTCATTTTTAAGATCTTACGCTTATGATGTATTAAAAGAATTTTGGGAATTTTATCATCGTTTTATTAATTAAAGGCTCTAAAACGCCTAAATTAATGCGTTATAATTAAAAAATTTCTAAAAAATGTAATCGCAGTTCTTTATCTATATATTGTATACGATAGCTAAATATTTGCATTAAAACACAATATATAATATATAGTCGAAAACCTTAAAAAAATTCGGGGCAATATTTTATGCATACGAAAAAATAATTTTTTTGAGGTTTGTTGACAAATTGCTGTAGTTGTGATAGAATTGAAATATATCTGAAAAGGGGGTGTTCTAATGGATGAGTTAACAAGGCTTATAAAGCAGGAAATCAAGAAAAAGTACAAAAGCGTACGTCAGTTCTCGTTTGCGATCGGAGTTGCGCAGACCACGGTTGTAAGCGCTCTTAAGAACGGCGTAAGCGGAACGGCGTTCAGCACGGTAATGAAAATGTGTAAGGCTCTGGACATACAGGTGTTCGAGTACGAGACTCCCTTAGTTATCAACGACGACGTTATCTCTATGGTTCGTAAGTACAACAGCTTGGACAAGCTGGCTACGCATACTGTACGCACCGTATTGGACGTTGAGTATCAGCGTTGTCAAGAGGACAATTAATCCGAAAACGATTTAAAACGCCTTAGTTTTAAGCTTATAATAGCGGATTAGTACACATTTTCCCTAAAGACTGAAAAGTCGAACTCACCAAATTCAGATTATTAAAAACAACCAAACACAAAAGCTCCATGTCCGAATACGACCGGGAGCTTTTATTTATTGTCCGTTTCGGCATTGTCCGTCTCGGCGGTTTAAATCAAAAGAATTTTACTATTATATTAAATTTATCGGTATTATATTTACAATATAATTTTATTAAGATATAATATAAAAATACAATGCAATCTATTAAAGCGGACGGCGCGGAGGAGTTGCTATCGTCTCAGAGCGGCGAAGTTCGGTTTGCGGCTCTCTCGTATGCGGTTTTTCGGCGCGGACGGATCGGGTATTTTAACCGGCAGGGTCTAATACCCCGGCTGAGCGAAAAGCGGGAACGCCGAACGCGTTCTCAAGACCGCCGTCGAGTTAAAGCGCCGCCGGCGCAGGGCGATCGAGGCTCCGCGCGAATTGTATAATAAGACTGTCCTTATAAAATAACGAGGTAGATATATATGTCAAAAATTGAAAAGGGGAAAAAGGCCGTTAAATCGATAAGTATAATGGCCGTACTGATAACGCTGGCGAAGTTCCTCGGTCTGCTTAGAGAGATGCTGATAGCGAGCATCTACGGACAGGGATACGCTTCGGACGTTATAAATTCGGCCACGCAGATACCGTTGTTGTTTTTCGATATGGTGCTCGGAGTAGCGATACTTTCGACCTTTGTTCCGATATTCAACAGAAATTTAGAAAAACGCGGAAAAGAAGCCGCGATGCATTTTGCGAATAATTTTATAACCATAGTGTGCTCGATCGCGCTTTTGGCGGCGATATTGGGCTCGATTTTCGCGGAGCCTATAGTAAGGGTCATAGCGCCCGGATACGCCGAGGTTCCGGGAAAGATCGAGGAGACGTCGAAACTGCTTAGGATACTGTTCCCGTCCATCGCGTTCACGGCTACCGCTTACGTCGTGGTGGGGATACTCCAGTCGTTCGGCGAGTTTACCGTGCCGTCGCTCATCAGCGTAGTGTCCAACGCCATTATGATAGCTTACCTGCTGATATTCAGGGATAAGCTGGGGCTTACAGGCGTCGCGGTATCTATGCTCGTCGGCTGGGCGGCGCAGCTGTTCTTTCAGCTCCCCTGGCTTAAGAAGACCGGGTTTAAGTATCGGGCGACCTTTAATTTAAGAGACGGAGACATAAAAGATGCGCTAAAACTTGCGATACCGGTGCTGATAAGCTCCTGGGTTCAGCCGCTTTGCAACGTGATAAACATGTCGTTTGGCTCCGGACTCGGCGACGGCGCGGTTTCAGCGCTCAATTGGGCGAATAAGATATATATAATCATGGTCGGGATATTCGCTTATGCGATAACCAACTTCATATTCCCTAAGCTGTCGAGACTCAGCTCCGGGGATAACGACGAAGCTTTCGCCGAGACGACCAGGATGTCGGTTGACTGGATAATCTTTATAATAGCCTTGGTCTCGGCGCTGTTTTTGGCGCTCTCCAACCCCATTATAAGCGTGGTGTTTGAGCGCGGTTCGTTCACCGAAGAATCGACGGCTATCACAGGTTCGGCGCTCTTCTTCTATTCGTGGGGAATGGTCGGCTACGCTATATGCGAGGCGCTCAATAAGAGCTTTTACGCGATCCAGGACGGAAAGACTCCTATGTATACCTCGATATTCGGAGTTATTGTAAACATAGCCTGCGCGGCGATATTTGTCGTTGCGCTGGGCATAGGGATACAGGGGCTGGCGCTTGCGAGCGCCATAAGTTCGAACGCTATAGCGGTAGCGCTGATGATAATGATAAACAAGCGCAGACCGGGAATTATCAATTTGGAGTTCCTCGTGAATATTCTGAAGATACTGATCTCGGGCGCGGCGGCGTTTGCGGTCTCGAAGTTGATCTATGTCGCAATTGACCCTATATTGGGAAGCGGAACGATACTCACTTTGGTCAAATTGTGTATTGCGGCGGCTCCCGCTTGCGTGGTATACTTGATTTTATCGTGGATACTCGGCGTTACTGAGATAAAAACTGCGAGAGAAAAGCTTTTAAAACGGGATTAGATATAAAAACTTCTATTTAGCCGCCATACCCGGGCGCGAATAGATCGGCCTTCGATACGCGCGCGGCGTAAATATCGTATTCGCGCCGACGGGGGTTTAGACGGACATATTTATCGGCGTATGAGCCGGATATTAAAGTCATACGACTATGAAAAAGAAAGTAGGTTGCTTAATATGAATAGCATGGGTTATTTCCAAACGATTTGGTTTTTCATATGGGGAATAATCAAAAAGAGCGGGATATATAAACTGCTTCGCCGTATATACGACGCGATCGCCGGGGCCTGGAACAGGAGCGGGATAACCGGTCTGTTCAGACGCGGATTCTTCTCCGATGAGGCGCTCAAAAAGAGCGCGGCGGGCCGCGCGCTCGGTTCGGTCTTTACGTTTCTCGGCTTTTTACAGGAAAAGAGCTGCTGCAGAATGAAAGAGCGCATCGACGACAGCGCGACCGTTAGGGTCTGCAATTATTATCTGCACAATTTGCTCGCGCTCAACACAAGGTTTATAGGGATCTTAGCGGCCGGTATAGGCGTCGGCTTATGCGCCGCGGGTTTCGCGATCGGTTCTTATCCCGCGTTTTACGTATACGCGATCATTGCGGTAGGCGCTTTGATCTCGATATTCGACGTGAATCTGACCGAATATTTAAAGGATTCCGCGCTGGTCAAGTTGGTTTCGTATCTTACGGGCATTGAATTTTCGTTTAAGATCTTTTACGGCGCCAAGACCGCCGGTAAAAAAAGGCTGTTCGTCGCCGCTCTCTTCGGCTTAGTCGCGGGCGCCGCGGGCGGAGTTTTGGGAAACCCGCTGTATACCGCGCTTTTGATATGCGGTCTTTTCGGCGTGTTCCTTACTCTGTATAAGGTCGAGGCCGGAGTGTATTTTACGGTATTTTTAGCGCCTCTCGCTCCGACCATGGTCATGGTCGGGATGTCGGTCTTAAGTCTGATGTCGCTGATAGTGAAATCTATCACGACCAAAGGCTTTAAGTGGAAATTCGACGGCATGGGCTTTTTGATTTTAGGTTTGATAGTCGTATATATATTCGGAGTGATAAACTCGTTCGCGGTGTTCAACAGTTTGAGCATCTGGTGTATATACTTTGCGTTTATGGCGTTTTACTTCGTAGTAATAAATACGGTAAAGACGAAGAAACAGCTTTTCGATATACTGACGATATTCGCCATATCCGGTACCCTCGTCTGCCTTTACGGCATAGCTCAGTATGTGTTTGGCTGGAACGTTACGCAGGCGTGGATGGATGAGGAGATGTTCAGCGATATCTCGATGCGCGTGTATTCAACGCTTGAGAACCCAAACGTATTGGGCGAATATATCCTGCTCGTTCTTCCGGTCAGCGTCGGTCTGATCTGGGCGAAGGACAAGCCGATCCAAAAGCTGATATGCCTCCTTATGGCGGGCGTGATGTTCGTCACATTGATATTGACTTTCTCGCGCGGTTGTTGGATAGGCTTTGTGTTGTCGGCGGCGGTGTTTGTGACGTTCGCTTACGGAAAGCTGTGGGGATTGCTGCTGATAGCTCTGCCGTTTTTGCCTATGGTCTTGCCGGAGAGTATAATCAACAGGATACTCAGTATAGGAAACATGGAGGATTCGTCGACTTCTTACCGCGTATATATTTGGCTCGGTTCGTTGGCGATGATAAAGGATTTCTGGCTGTCCGGTATCGGTTTCGGTTCGGCCGCGTTTACGCAGGTTTACCCGTTCTATTCATACAGCGGGATAGTCGCGCCGCATTCGCATAATATGTTCCTCCAGATCCTGGTGGAGACGGGAGCGGTCGGAATAGCGACCTTCATTTTGATATGTATCTATTTCGTCAAAAAGTTGGCGGGAGGATTTAACGCATACAGAGGATGCGTAGAAGACGGTAAGCCGGTCAAAAAGAACAACAAATTCTCTATTATGATACTGGCGATAGGCGCCGGAGTGATGGGATTTTTGCTGCAGGGAATGTTTGATAACTGCTTCTATAACTATAGAGTGTTTATGATATTCTGGTATACGCTCGCGCTGGGAATGGCCTGCGTGTACATAGCCAAGAATACGTATAAAAACAGCGAAGCCGAGAAAGGAGGAGCCGAGGATGATTAAAGTCGTTGAAGTTTCGTCCGACTCCAATATCGGCGGCGCGGGCAAGTGCATACTGACGTTTTTGAGGACTTACGACAGAAGTAAGTTCGACGTGTCGGTCATAATCCCGGTCGGCAGCAAGCTGAAACCGGAGATAAAGGCGCTCGGAACGAGGGTCTACGAGCTTGAGGATCTGGCGGAAAAATCGCTCGATCTGAAAGCCGTGTCAAAACTCAAGCGGCTGTTTAAGCAGATCAGACCCGATATAGTCCACACCCATGCGAGCATGTCGGCAAGGCTGGCGGCGAAGCAGTGCGGGATCAAGACGGTATATACGAGACACAGCGTGTTTCCGCCCCCGGCTAAGATATCGAAGGGCGTCGGAAAACTCATAAACGGATTTATAAACAACCATACCGCGGATAGGATAATCGCGGTGGCCGAGGCCGCGAAGGACAATCTCACGGCTACGGGAGTGGACGAGAAAAAGATAGACGTAGTATTAAACGGCGTGGACGCGCTGAAACCTTTCGATCCGGAAACGCTCGGCAAGACGAAAGAGAAATATGGGATAAGACCGGGGCAGAAGACGGCGGCGATAGTCGCGAGGCTCAACGAAGTTAAAGGACACAAGTATTTCGTCGAGGCGGCCGAGATAATAAAGAAACGCGGTCTGGATATGAAGTTCCTGATCGCCGGTACGGGCGAGACGGAGGACGAGATACGCGGACTGATAAAGGAAAAGGGTCTTGAGGATACGGTCGTTATGCTCGGATTCTTAAACGACGTGGAGCCGCTGATGAACGTTATGGACATACAGGTCAACTGTTCGTTCGGGACGGAGGCGACGAGTCTTTCGCTGCTCGAAGGCATGAGTCTCGGCAAGCCGGCGGTGGTCACCGACTTCGGAGGAAATCCCGGAGTGATCAAGGACGGAGTAAACGGGTATCTGGTTCCGACTCGCGATCCAAAGGCGCTTGCCGACAGAATAGAAAAACTTGCTTCGGACGACGAGCTGTATTCCCGGATAAGCAAAAACTGTTTGGAGATATATGCGAAGACTTTTACATCTGAAGCGAACGCAAGAAAAATCGAAGAGATATATAATCAGTTGTATAAATCAATAAAAAATAACGGAGGTAACAGCAGATGAAAGCAAAGTTTAACGCTATAGACGCGCTGATAATAATAGCGGTAATAGCCGTTATAGCCGTAGGCGTTTTATATTTTAGAACCCTTACTCCCGGAAATACCGGATCCGGAACGGCGTCTAAAGGAACCGTACAGATAGAGCTTGCCAACGAAGAGGAATATTTGACCGAACTGCCTAAGGAAGGCGACGAGGTTACGATCGGAGTCAGAGAAAAAGCGAGAGGCACGGTGTCTAAGGTAACGGTTGAGCCGGCCGAAATGGTCGCGTACGATCTAAACGAAGGCGCGGCAAATATCAGCGTGATCCCCGACAGATACGATATATACATCGACGTCGAGGTCGACGCGGTGGATACCGGTTCGCAGATCGAAGTAGACGGCGTTCCGCTTAGAGTCGGCGTTTCGGACGCGATAAGAAGCCGTGGCTGGGCGGGATACGGATACATAACGGGAGTAGACTTAGAGATAGAGGAGGATGGAAGCGATGCTTAATAAAGACGGTAAATTGTTCGGCAAAATAAGTATAATCGACATAATAGTCGTCGTTATAATAATCGCGCTCGCTATCGGCGTATACGCGAGGTATACTTCAAACAGCGACGCGGCCGCGTCGTCGGAGGCCGCTTCTATCGAGTATGTTTACGAGGTAAAGAGCGTAAGAGATTTCACTATCGACGCGCTCGAGAAACTGGGACCGGTCTACGACGACGATACAAAAGAATATCTGGGCGAGGTGGTAGACGTTACGGCGGAGCCTTCGCAGATGGAGATCTCCCTCGTCAGCGGTCAGTATACTATGGTCGAGGTTCCGGAGAGATACGACGTTTACGTTACGATCAGAGTCGACGGCGAAGTCAACGCGCTCGGATATTATACTTCGACCAATACGTATTTAGGCGCAGGCTCGACGTTTAATATGAATTTTAAGTACGCAAGCACAAACGGGAAGATAGTTTCTATATCGCAGGTTGAAGAATAGCCGCGATTAGCGGCGGCGCGCAGGTCTATCTAAGAAAGATATACGTAACTTGTGGAAAAGGAGCGGTATATAGCTTTTAGATAGAGCGAGGAAATGCGTATGAATGGGCGATAGTTATTTATGTGCGGCTCTACAGAGGAGCTTTGTCGTTTATTTGGCCGATAAAGAGGTCAAGCGGCGCCGCAGTACTTTCGGGCGTAGCGCGCTCAGGAGTATGGCGGCGTTTTTCTTATATGTAGATTTATGGCGGTGGTAATATGGGAGTAAATTGGACTGAAAAACAGCTTGAAGCGATAAACGCGAAGGGCGAGAACATACTTGTGAGCGCGGCGGCGGGAAGCGGCAAGACGGCCGTGTTGGTCGAACGCGTAATAAGAAAGATAACCGACCCCGAAAATCCGGTCCCGATAGATAGGCTGCTGGTTCTCACCTTTACCGAAGCGGCGGCTTCGGAGATGAAACAGAAAATAACGGCCGCGCTCGAAAAAGAGATGAAAAAGGACCCGGAAAATAAATTCTTAAAGGAACAGATCATGAAGGCGGGCGCGGCCGACATAAGCAACGTTCATTCGTTTTGTAAGAAAATGATATCCAATAACGTCTTTTCTGCGGCCGGAGATTCGGACGGGAGCATACCTACCGACTTTTCAATAATCCCGGAGACGGAAAACGAGATACTTCTCAAGGACGCGCTCGACGACGTTTTGGAGAGGTATTATTCGAAGATCGACGATCTTCCATCGTTTCGGGGGCTTGTTTTGGGCTACGGCGGAGTTAAGAGCGACGGGAACTTAAGGGATACCGCGCTCGGATTGTATAAGTTTATAAACAGTATGGCTTCGCCCAAGCGCTGGCTGAGAGACGCGGTAGATATATACAAGGAAGTAAGCGTCCGCGGCGGCTTCAGCGGGACGAAGGCGGAGCGGCTCATACTCGGAGAGATACGCAAAACCGCGCGGGAACTTTTGGAGTGTTACGACTATATAGAACGTATCGTAGACGACAATTTTGAGAAAGACAGACCTCATCACGCGTTTTTCGCGGAGGAGAGATTAGGGTTTGAACATCTCTACTCCGCCGCGGAAAAAGGGATCGGCGAGTTTATGGACGCGGTAAGGGAGCTTAAGTTTAAAAGCCGACTGCCGGGGATCAAGAAGGACGACGACTATCATGTAAAAGAGGCGCAGGAGCAGATAAAGTTTTATCGGGATATAGCGAAGAAGCGTTTCAGCGAAGAATTCGGCAAATATAAAACTATAGGGATAGGCGAACTGGAGGATAGGTATATAAAGACATATCCGCTGGTCAAAACGCTTAAAAATATCGTGTTGACGCTGAGACGCAGGCATATACGGCTTAAGCGGGAAAAGGGCTATCTTGATTTCAGCGATTTGGAGCATGAGTTTATAAATCTCATATCGGATAAGGACGGGAATCCGACCCGGACCGCGCTTAAGCTGAGGGAAAAATACGAGGAGATACTGGTTGACGAGTATCAGGATACCAATAATATTCAGGATACTATATTTAAACTCTTATCGAGAGGGAATAATATATTTATGGTCGGCGACCTGAAGCAGAGCATATACAAATTCAGAAACGCGTCGCCCAAGCTGTTCGCCGAGAAATACGAACGCTACGGAAAAGGCGACGGGGGAAGACTGATCCGCCTTACAAATAATTTCAGGAGCCGAAAGACGGTAGTCGATACGGTAAACGGCGTATTCGAGAAGCTCATGTCCAAGCGTACCTGCGACACCGAGTACGGCGAGGACGAGAGGCTGGTATTCTCAGCCGGGTATCTGGGCGAGGATACGGCCGACTGCCGCACCGAACTTTTGCTCACCGATTGCGACCCGAAGAATTACGAGGCGGAGAAGTATTCGGGTTATGACAAGTATATGTTCGAGGCCGAGACGGTAGCAAGACGCATATACGATATGGTAAACGTCGAAAAAACGAGGGTATACGACAAGGAGACCGGCGAGAAGAGGCGGATCAAGTACGGCGATATTTCAATATTGATGCGTTCGGTCGGCGCCGCCGCGCCGGTGTTCGAACAGATATTCGAGGACTACGGGATACCGGTGCGCAGCGAGAAGGGGCGCGGCTATCTCGACTCCGTCGAGGTCATGACGGTCATGAACTTTTTGAGGATAATAGACAATCCGCTTCAGGACATTCCGCTGATAGCGGTCATGCGTTCGCCCATATTCGCTTTTACGCCGGACGCGCTGGCCGAGATACGCATAGGAAAAAGAAACGGAAATTTCTATTACGCGGTCGTGGAAGCGGCCGAGAACGGCATGGAACGGGCGGCGGAATTTTTGGACGTCCTGAATAAGCTCAGAGACGAGGCCGAGTACATGGGGATCGACGAGATAGTCTGGAAGATAGTAAACGATTTAAACTACGGCGCGATAGCGTCGGCGGCGCCGGGCGGAGAGCAGGCGGCGGCCAATTTGAAACTGTTGTTCGAGCGCGCCGCCGAGTTTGAGCGCGGCTCTATGAGCGGTCTGTTCAATTTTATGAAGTATATAGACGGCATAAAGGACGAGGCCGACTTGACTCCGGCTAAGCTGCTGGGCGAGGATATAAACGCCGTCAATATCGTTACTATACATAAGTCGAAGGGGCTTGAGTACCCGGTCGTGTTCGTCGCGAATATGGACACGTCCGTCGCCGACAAGGCGCAGATAGTCTGGCACGAGGATCTGGGGATAGGTCTCGATTACGTAGATCCGTCGCTCAGGGTCAGATATCCCGGGCTTATGAAGGCGCTGATAAAGGCTCAGAAGAAGCGGGAGAACACGGCGGAGGAGATGCGTCTTCTGTACGTGGCGGCGACCAGAGCCAAGGAGAAGCTGATATTTTCGGCGCGGAAGCTGTCTCGGGGAAACGGTTGGGAAAAGGCGGTATATGCTCCGGACGGAGCGCTTTCGCCGGTCTTCATAAACCGCTACTGTACGCTCAGAGACTGGACGCTGCCGGCGCTCGCCCGGCATAAGGACGCGGGCGGGCTTAAAAACACGCTCTCATTCGACGTTGCGGACGATAAGAATATGGATTTCGCTTTTGAGTTTAAATATGTAAACCACGAGACGGAGCCGTTGGAGTATGAAACGGTAAAGGCTGAGGAAAATCGGGAAAACGTCTCCAAACAGGACGCTGAAGCTGCGGATAAATCCGGCGGCGAGAGCCGCGGACTGCCGGAGGAGCTTCGCGAGAGGCTCGAGTACAGGTATCCTACGCCGGAGCTGGCGGCGATACCCGTGAAAATGTCGGTAAGCGAGGTCAAGAGCATAGCGGCGCCCGAGTCGGAGTACGTTCCGGTCATAAAGCCGATAGGAGACGCGTCTTTTAGGTCGGCGGACGAGATCGATTCCAAATCGAGGGGTAGCATAACCCATTACGTCATACAGCATATCGATATTCACAGGACGGATACCTTGGAGGAGATAGAGAAACAGCTTGACGAGATGATCCAAAATGGTATAATTAATAGTAAGCAGAGGAGCGTTGTGAGCTCGAAATCCATATATTCGTTTTACGGATCGGGGCTCGGTAAGCGCCTTAAGAAAGCGGAAAGGGTGGAGAACGAGTTTAAGTTCTACGTCAGGATCAAGGCTACGGAGATATACCCTGAACTGGATACGGACGCGCCGCTGCTTCTTCAGGGGATCGCCGATTGTTTCTTCTTCGAGGAGGACGGCATAGTTTTGATAGATTATAAGACGGATAACGTAAGCAGATACGACGTTAAGAAGCGGTCGAAGGTCTACAGCCGGCAGATCGAGTATTATTCGCGGGGGATCTCGGAGATATTCGACATTCCCGTAAAAGAGAAATATCTATATTTTCTCGAGCCGTCGGCGGCCGTTAGCATGTAAGCTTCGGCGGCGGGCTTGGCTTATACCGACGCATATGCAAACAGGGGGTTCTAAGTGAAAGGATTGATTTTTTCAATAACGGCGGGTCAGGGACATAACCAGACGGCGAAGGTGTTATGCGATAATTTTAACCTGACCGAGGACAAGGACGGCAATAAGATAGAATGTAAATATATGGACGTATACGAATATATTAATCCAATGCTGTCCGAGACGATAAACAACATATATTTAATGTCCACCAAAGCGATCCCGAAGATCTACGGGGGCGCGTACAGGATAGCCGAAATGCGCTCGGGACAGACGGATATCGGCGTAAAAGGACTTCAGCGCTTGACGAATTCGGCGCTTGCAAGGAAACTGATAGATCTGCTCAAAGACGAAGATCCGGATTTTATCGTCTGCACGCATATATTCGCCGCGCTCTTGGTCACTTATATCAAGAGCAAGCACGACCTGCGCGCGAAAACCGTTGGGGTAGTGACCGACTTTACGATCCATCCGTACTGGGAGGATTCGGAGCTCGACTACTATGTGATAGCCAGCGAGGTTCTGATAATCCAAGGTATGAAAAAGGGATTTCCTGAATCCAAGTTTCTGCCGATCGGGATACCGATAAGTCCCAAATTTGAAAAGAAAATGAACAAACAAGAGGCCAGGGAGCGGCTCGGGATCGAGGACAAGCCGACTATTTTGGTCATGAGCGGGAGCATGGGTTACGGCAATATAGAAAAAGAGATAGTTCAGCTCGATAAACTGGATCTGGATTTTCAGATAGCGGTAATTTGCGGCAATAATAAAAAGATGAAAGAGAAGATCGACAGGCTGAAACTCAGTAAAAGGATCTATAGCTTTGGATATGTGGACAACGTGGACGTATTTATGGACGCGTGCGACTGTATGATAACCAAGCCGGGCGGACTCACGACCAGCGAGGCGCTCGCCAAAAAGATACCGCTTATCATAAACAATCCCATTCCGGGACAGGAGGACAGAAACGTAGAGTTTTTATTAAACGCCGGGGTCGCGGTGAAGGCGAGCAAGACCTTCCCGCTCGACGAGGCGGTGTACGAGATGCTTATAAACAACGAGCGCAGGATCCTTTGCAAGCAGGCGGCGAGATTTTTGGGCAAGCCGCGCTCGACAAGGGATCTCATTGAGTTTGTTAAGCAAATTTGCGGATAATTTCGCGTATATTTTGAGATTCGACGGGATTTGCGCTGCAATCCCGTTTTTTATTTGGTCGCCGAGGGCTATTTTGTCTATAAAATGTATATGAAAACGTGGATATTTTATCTAAAACGCCATCTTTAAATTTGTGAAAAAGTGTGTTATGATTATTATAAAATAGTATAATTAGTTTTTTGTTCTTTTTAAATTTACGAAATTCAAGTTATATAAAATATATTCAATTGGAGGCTCCTTAATATGGTAAAAGGGTTGCGTTTGGGTTTTGCCGCGGCGTTGACGGCGGCGTTGGTTTTGGAAAGTCTTTTTACATTTTCTGCACTTGCGGCTGAGGAAGAGGTTTATGTTGAGACGGAGCTTACGGAATCGGGGTATTCGGACGAATACTTGGAATATTTGGAGAATAAGGACGAATACGGCGAGATAGTTCCCGCGCCGTTCGAGCTTAGCGTATCCTACGACGATTCGGCGACGCTTGCTGAGGATTTTCCCGAAAGGTATAACTCGGCCGAAAGTATAAGCGGCGCGCCCGCTGTGCGCGATCAGGGATTCGACGGCGACTGCTGGGCGTTTTCGTCGCTCGGCGCGCTGGAATTTCAGCTTGCAATGGAAGGCGCGGGGGATTATTCTGAGATCGGAGCTTATCAAAAAGACGACGAGACTGCGGCGGATACGCCGTCCGAATATCATATGGCGTCGGCGCTGAATACGAGCGCGGACGAGAGCGCCGCGCATGAGACGTTTAAGCTCGAAAGCGGCGGAAATAATAATATGACCGAGGCTTATCTGCTCGGAGGCGACGGTCCGGTCGCGGTATCCGAATTCGACGAGGCGGCGTACGACGCATATAACGAATCGGGAAGAGCGGACTATTCTGCGCTGAGAGACGCGAAGCGGATGGATATCCCCTATGCGTCGTCGGTCCGGATAACCGAGTCCGACGACACGACCGGCAGAGCGGTACCGCTGATGGACGAGAGTATGACGGTGTATTACGGTATAAATTGGCGGATGAACGAGGACGTAGTAGACGCGCTTAAGAGTGCGGTTTTAGAGTACGGCGCCGTATCGGTCAACTATTATTCTTACGAGGCGGCTCAGATAGGTCAGACGGCAGATTATACGGATTTTTATAACGAGGATACGGCCGCGTATTGTTATAGAATAAGCAACGATCCGTCAAAGAGAGATTTGTTCAGGGTTCGAGTAATAAGCTACAGCGACGGAACTAAGGAGGTAGTCGTTGAAAATAATCTATCCCCGAACCACGCGGTCACGCTCGTCGGTTGGGACGATAATTATCCGGCGTCGAACTTCAATCCGGAAAACCGTCCTGCGGGCGACGGAGCCTGGATCGTCAAGAACAGCTGGGGAGAAGCTTGGGGAGAAGACGGATACGAATATATATCATATTACGACAGCAACTTCGGAATGGGAGCTTCGGCGTACGATATATCCGGGCTTGAAGCCGGCGAGGCGGATAATATAGCCCAGTACGATCCGCTTGGATATACCGGGGGCGTTACGCTTAGCGTCAACGAACGAATAGGCCGGACGTATACGGCGAACAGATATTCGACCCGGTCGGGCGGAACCGAATACGTCAAAGCCGTGGCTTTGGCGGTCAACAGCGACGCCGAGATCAGCGTGATGATAGACGACGGCGCGGAGGATGAAAGCGGCGCTCAGACGGAAACGCCGAATATTACCGATGAAAAGTCGTTTGAGGCGGCGGCGCTTATCGACGCGAACGGAAACGAGACGGAGACCGTCGGCTTTGAAAACAGCGGATATTATGTGATAGAGCTTAGCGAGCCTGTTGAAGTAAACGGATATTACGACGTTTATATCAGATACGCTTTGGCGGACGGCTCGGCGCTGTCGATTCCCGTAAGCAGAAGCGTCGACGGCTACGCGGACGTAGATCTTCAGATGGGAGCGAGCTATTGGATCAGGTCTTACTTCATAATGGATAACAAAAACGGCGCCGCGAGCATGACCGGTTTCGGTTGGAGCGACCTTGCAGAGAGCAATAACGCGATGTTATGTATAAAAGCGTACGCCGAAAACGCGTCCGAAGGCTCGGATAACGTAAGCTTAATAAAGGAGCCTGCTGAAAACGGGAGTTTTACATTGACAAACGAAAGCGGAGCCGAGATTTCGGAAATACCAGCCGGAAGCAGAGCGTATATTACGCCGCGGGCAGACGGGGGTTATGAGCTGAGCTCTCTTGAATATTCGGTAGACGGCGGCGAATATGCGGCTATAGAGCCGGTGGACGGAGTATATTTTCTGGATATTCCCGCCGGCGCTCAGAGTATAAGCGTAAGGTCGGAGTTCGCTCCGATCGAATACAGCGTAACTATTGAACAAATCGAGGGCGCCTCGGTCGGCTTATACAGCGATGCGAATATGACGCCGCTCGATATTGGGGAGAAGATCCCTTACGGAACTCGGATATATTACGAGGTCTTAGCAGAAAACGGCTATGAGATATATGACCTGCTTATAAACGGAAAGAGCGCGAGCTTCAGCGGCTTAAATAGTTTTATTGTAGTTTCTGACATGACGATAGAGTCTAAAGCGTCGCAAATAGAGATAGTTAACGACGAAGATACTAAGACTATCACAGTAGAGCTTTCGGGCGAGGCCGAGGAGTATCAAAATCCGACCGTCTATGCGGGCGTATACAGAAAGTCCGAGGACGGAGCGGAGTTTTTGGCAGGGATAATTGAGACCGAGGTCGAATACGACGAGGCGGCCGGAGCGTTCAAGCCGGTCAATATCAGCTACGGCGATATCGTCCGCGAGGGCGACGAGCTCAGGCTGTTCGTCTGGGATCAGGAGCGGCTGAGACCGTATATGAATTCCCGCGACGGCGTTTTAAACGAGTAACGCGGGATATGAATTGAATAATTTGAGTCGGACTTGTATGTTTGTATGCAAGCCCGATTTTTTTGAGTATTCTCGAAACAATTTTGTGTAATATTATTTTATTTGATATGTTGACTTTCTAATATAATCCTGATATAATAATTAAGCGGATAACAATTAAGCGCATGATAGTTAAGCGTGTAACATAAATTTAATATTTATTTAATGCGTTATTAAACAATATGGGGGATTCCTGTCATAATTATGATAGGATTTAATTATTTTTGGATAAAAACAGAATATTGGTTAGCGAAAACACAAGAAATTATGGGATAGAGAGGTGAAAAAGGTGAATCCATACATGGATATAATGCGGAGGATGGATAAACTTCATATTATGCGCAGAAACATGATTGCGGCCGACTTGGGGAGCGATCAGGTACAGTTTAGTCAAATGCCGATCATTCGATATGTTAAGAAGAATGAAAACTGCACTCAAATTGAGATTTCGGACGCTCTAAACGTAAGTCCGGCGTCGGTGGCGCTGTCCACGAAGCGGCTGGAGAAGGCCGGCGTTATCAAAAAGACGGTGGATCCGAATAATCTTCGCTGTAAGAGGATAAATCTTACCGAGCTTGGAGAAAAGATAATAGAAGATACAAGACAGAGTTTCGATTCGGCCGATATAAAGATCTTTGGAAGCTTGACGGACGAAGAGCGCGAGGATCTGTGCCGCATACTCGATAAGATATTGGATAATTTAGAGCAGGAACTGATCGAACATCAAGAGCTGTCAAAAAATATTTAATATATTATAAAACATCATTAAAGCAAGGAGGAGAATGAATGATAAAGCAATTGGTATCATGTATGTCCGCCAAGGACAAAAAGTATTCTATTGCGTCACCGCTTTTGATCGTCGGCGAGGTCGTTATGGAGACGACTATACCGATGATCATGGCGAATTTAGTCGACGTGGGCATCGCCAATCAGGATATGGGATATGTGCTCAGAACCGGCGGACTTATGGTCTTAATGGCGTTTTTATCCCTGATGTTCGGAGCGGGAGCCGCAAGAACCGCCGCCGTCGCCGCGACGGGCTTCGCCGCGAATATCAGAAAGGCGCTGTTTTATAAGATACAGGACTTTTCATTTTTTAACGTCGATAAATTCAGCACGGGTTCTTTGGTCACGAGGCTGACTACCGACGTCACAAACATTCAGAACGCGGCGCAGATGATCCTCAGAATGTGCGTCCGCGCGCCGATAATGTTTATCATGGCGCTTATTATGGCGGTTAGCATCAACGCGGAGCTGGCGTTGATCTTCGTCGTAGCGATCCCGATCCTGGGCGTTACGGTGATCGTTATTTCTAAAAAGGCCATATCAAAATTCAGGATCATGCTCGACAAGATCGACGGAATGAACAACAGGGTAAAGGAGAACCTGTCCGCGATACGCGTCGTCAAAGCGTTTGTCCGCGAGGACTACGAGGACGAGAAGTTTAAGGAATCGGCGGGCGGCGTAATGGATACGCAGAAAGCGGCCGAGAAGCTTATAATCACCAACATGCCGATAATGCAGCTCGTCATATATTCGTGTATAGTCGCGATACTGTGGTTCGGCGGCAACATGATAATCGTCGGCGACATGCAGACCGGTCAGCTTATAAGCTTTATTACATATGTGACGCAGATCCTTATGGCGCTGATGATGGTTTCGATGATATTCATCATGCTGGTAAATTCAAAGGCGTCCGGCGACAGAATTGTTGAAGTCATGAACGAGGAGATAGATATAACCGACGATAAAGGCGACGAGTATCTAAGACTCGAAGACGGCTCGGTAAGATTCGAGAACGTGGCTTTCAGCTATCATAAGGATATTTCGAGCTGCGCGCTCAGGTACGTAAATCTGGATATAAAATCCGGAGAGACCGTAGGCATCATAGGCGGTACCGGTTCGTCCAAGTCGTCTCTGGTACAGCTAATACCGAGGCTCTACGACGTAACCGACGGTTCGGTCATAGTCGGCGGCCACGACGTGCGCAGGTATAAGATCAAGAACCTCAGAGACGAGGTCGCGATGGTTCTTCAGAAGAACGTGCTGTTTAGCGGAACGATAAAGGATAACCTTAAGTGGGGCAATGAGAACGCGACGGATCAGGAGATAATCGAGGCCTGTAAGGCGGCTCAGGCGCACGACTTCATTATGTCGTTCCCGGATAAATACGATACTATGCTCGGTCAGGGCGGCGTTAACGTATCCGGCGGTCAGAAGCAGAGAATATGTATAGCGAGAGCTTTGCTTAAAAAGCCGAGAATAATCATCTTGGACGACAGTACGAGCGCGGTCGATACCGCGACCGACAAGAAGATCCGCGAGGCGTTCGCAAGAGAGCTTAAGGATACGACGACGATAATAATAGCGCAGCGCGTGACGTCGATAATGGACGCGGATAAGATAGTCGTAATGGATAACGGACGAATCAACGCGGTCGGAACGCACGACGAGCTGCTTGAGACTAACGAGATCTATAGAGAAGTTTATGAATCGCAGCAGAAAGGAGTTGAATAATATGCCTCCACAACCACAAATGGGTGGAAGAGGCCGTGGAACGGCCAGACCTAAAAATACAAAAAAGACCTTCGGCAGGATAGTGAGCTATATGAGCGAGTACAGGTCTAAACTTGTTCTGACTGTGTTAGCTATTTTGATCTCGGCCGCCGCTAACGTGGCGGGGACATATTTCCTGAGGCCGATAATAAACGATTACATAGCGCCTTTTATAGGACAGGAGAACGTAAATCTGGCGCCATTTATAGGGATAATACTTGCGATGCTGTTTATATACGTAGCCGGAGCGTTCGCGACATGGGCGTACAACCGCTTGATGGTGGACGTATCCTGCGGCACGCTGTATAAGATCAGGACGGATCTGTTCGAGCGCTTGGAGAAACTGCCTATAAAATATTTTGACACCAACTCAAACGGCGATATAATGAGCCGCTTCACCAACGACGCGGACGCGGTCAGAATGATGCTTTCGCAGAGCTTTTCGCAGGTCATAAACTCGACGGTGACCGTTATCGGCGTGTTTATAATGATGCTGATACTTAGTCCGCTGCTTACGCTGCTGGTGCTGGTATTTCTCGGCGTAATGGTGATCGTAACCAAGTTTATAGGCTCGAAATCGTCCTTCTTCTTTAAGAAGCAGCAGGCGGCTTTGGGTTCTACCAACGGTTTCATCGAAGAGTTTATCGAGGGTCAGAAAGTCGTAAAGGTATTCTGTCACGAAAAGGAAGCTAAAGCGGATTTTGATAAGGAAAACAACGAGCTTGCAGATTCGGCGGCGAGCGCGAACACTTTCGCGAACATATTGATGCCGATAATGGGCAATATATCCAATATACAATACGTGGTCATAGCGATAGTCGGTTCCCTTATCACCATATTCAGCGGAAACGTCGACGGCGGACTGCTGGCGCTCAGCGTAGGCTCGCTGGTAGCGTTTCTGCAGTACACAAGGTCTTTCTCGAACCCGATAACGCAGATCTCTCAGCAGGTAAACGTAATACTTAACGCGTTAGCCGGAGCGGAGCGTATATTTAACGTGCTCGACGAGGAGGTCGAGGTAGACGACGGATACGTTCAGATGGTAAACGCCGTTATCGACGACGAGACCGGACACATTACCGAGATCGCTCACAGAACCGGACGCTGGGCTTGGAAACATAAACACGGCGACGGAACCATTACGTACAGCGAGATCAAGGGCGACGTCGAGCTCAATCACGTTGATTTCAGTTACGACGGAAGAAAGATGGTGCTTAAGGATCTTTCGCTGCACGCTAAACCGGGACAGAAGATCGCGTTCGTCGGTTCGACCGGAGCCGGTAAGACGACCATTACCAATCTGATAAACCGCTTCTACGACATCGCCGACGGTAAGATCAGGTACGACGGCATCAATATAAATAAGATCAAAAAGGACGACTTGAGACACACGCTCTCGATCGTACTTCAGGATACGCATCTGTTCACGGGAACCGTTATGGATAATATCAGATACGGTAAGCTCGACGCGACCGACGACGAGGTCATAAGAGCGGCGAAGCTTGCGAACGCGCACTGGTTCATAACCCATCTTCCCAACGGCTATAACACCATGCTGACCTCGGACGGCGCGAACCTGAGCCAAGGACAGAGACAGCTTATAGCGATAGCCCGCGCGGCCGTAGCCGACCCGCCGGTCCTGATCCTCGACGAGGCGACCAGTTCTATAGACACGCGTACCGAGGCGCTTATAGAAAAGGGTATGGACGGTCTTATGAAGGGCAGAACGGTATTCGTTATAGCTCACAGACTGTCGACCGTAAGAAATTCGGACGCTATCATGGTTCTGGAACAGGGCGAGATAATAGAACGCGGAAGCCACGACGAACTGATAGCCCAGAAGGGCAGATATTATCAGCTTTATACCGGAGCGTTCGAACTTTCGTAATACTCCGCTTGCGTTTTATTTAATTCAAACTTAATATTTAACGTTTTGCGTCCGCGCTTTAGAGACGATCGCTCTTCCCGGCGCGGGCGTATTTTTTGTTTAAGTAATTATACGGGCTTTATTGCGAATATGAATATAAAGGATAAAAATATACATATGTTTCAGAAATATTTAACGCAAATCTTGTCGAATATTTTATTTACATGATTTCAGCGATGATGTATAATCAAAAAAGCGCGTTTTATAAGCGCTTAAGAGCCGCGTCGCCCGAGTCCTGCGACCGGCGGAAAGACAAGCGCGGCGACTGTTTAATAGCGGGAGGTTTAAAATTGAAACTTCTTAAAGAAATAGCGATAATTTTTTTAATATGCCTTGCGGGAAGCGCGGTCTCGGCGCTGATTCCCGTACCGGCGCCGGCCAGCGTGGTCAGTATGGTTCTGCTGTTCTTATGTTTTATCCTAAAAATATTAAAGCCGGATCAGATCAGGATCACGAGCGGATATTTGCTGGATAACATGGCGTTTTTCTTTGTGCCGTCCGGCGTCGAGATAATGACGGTGTTCGACACGGTGAAATCAAATTTTGTCGGGATACTCGTAATATGTCTGCTCTCGACGGTCGTGACGTTCGCGGCGACCGCGTATACGGTCATAGCCGTGATGAAGATACAGAGCGGGCTGAAAAACAGAAGGCTTAAACGTCGGGAGAGCTAAAGTCTTGGACGGTCGTCGGTTAAATATTACGATATATATAGAACAGAAAGGCTGCGTGCAATGATCGATATCGAGTTGATTACAGAAATTTCCGCGCTCCCGGCGTTTGGGATAGCGCTCACAATATTTGCGTATATGCTCGGCGTATGGCTGAACAAGAAGACGGGAACTCCGTTTGTAAATCCGGTTCTTATATCGGACGCGCTCATCGTTTTGGTTTTGCTGGTTTTTAACATCCCATATGAAAACTACGACGTAGGCGGAAGCTGCGTCGAGCTGTTTTTAGGCCCGGCTACCGCAGTACTCGCGGTAAAGATATACGACCAGATCCAGCTTCTTAAAAAAGAATGGCTTCCGGTGATAATAGGTACGGCGGTGGGATCGCTGGTCTCTATGGTATTCGTCGTATTCCTCTGCCATATGTTCGGCTTCGACGACAGCCTGACCGCGTCGCTCGCTCCAAAATCGGTCACCACTGCGATAGCCATACCGATCTCGGAGAGCGCGGGCGGCATGCCTTCGATAACCGTCGCCGCGCTGATGATAACCGGGATAATGGGCGCGGTGTGCGCCCCGGCTTTTGTGAAGCTGTTTAGGATACATAATAAGGTAGCGGCCGGAGTGGGCATAGGAACCTGTTCCCACGCGCTCGGAACCAGCAAGGCGCTCGAGATCGGCGACGTCGAGGGCGCGATGAGCGGCATCGCTATCTGTCTCGCCGGACTTTTTACTACGGTATACTCGATTTTCCTGTAACCGGGGGCCGAGCCTGACTATGTTGAAGTTTGCGCCGCCGCGTCCGTTTACGCTAAGCGGCGGTTTAGACGCCCCGCCCCGGATATCGGCTATGATAAAACGTTTTATTCGCGGTCGTGCGCCGTATTACATTTGCTGTTTTGTGCACTTTCACCAAAATGTAAAATTGTTACAAAAACTAATGTTACAATTGTGTTACAAAAGAATATCAAAAATGTTACAAAGGTTAAAACCACAATATATTGAAATTATAAATATATAGCCACAATATATAGGGGTTTGAGTATGGATAAACAAGAGTTTTTTAATGAAAAAACGCTAAAAAATATTGCAAGACTTTTAATAATCAATGAATAAAGTGTAAAAAAAAGCTGATTTGCTTGACTTTAAAATGTTTGAGGTGTTATACTAAATATACAGTTTTAACGCACAAACTAAAATTTTTATAGAAAAGCGGGCGGCGAGAGGTCGGCTGTAAAAGAATTTACGAGGTGATTATTTTGAGGAAAAACATATTATTAACATTGGGGGTCATGGCTCTTTCTATGTTAATATTTGCTATTCCAAGCAGTATCAGCGCAAAAGAATTTTCAGACGTGCCGATTACCGCGTCGTATTATACGGCGGTAGACACGCTAAGCAATATGGGGATAATACAAGGTAGAGAAGACGGTAATTTCGCTCCTTCGGCTCAGACGACCCGCGCGGAGTTCTGCGCGTTTTTATCGAGGGCGATGGGCTACAACGCCGATTATTATACGGCTAAATCGGTCCCGTTTCCGGACGTCAGCGAGGATTATTGGGCGCTCGGATACATATCGTATTGTTATGAAAACGGATATATAAACGGTATGCTGGACGGTACGTTCAGACCGGCGGATTCGGTCACGTACGAACAAGTAGTTAAGATGGTCGTCTGTTCGACCGGGACCGGCGACGAGAGCCTTAGGGCTGTCGGCCCGTACTGGTATTCGGGATATATAAGCGTCGCCGACAAATACGACTTACTTGACGGAACTCAGAAAAACATAGGACAGAGCGCGAACAGAGCGTTTGTGGCTCAGATGGTATATAATTCGTTAGATCTGATCAACGACGGAGTTTTTGAGACGGAAGAGGATCAGACGATAGACGCGTCCGATCTCACTAACAGCGGGCTTGGCAATACAAGCGGCGCGGACGTTGGCAGCAGTATAGTAGATACTGATAAGAATGAAGATATATTCGAGGCTACGCCGGCTCCGACGGCGGCTCCTACAGCCGCGCCTACCCCGGATCCGACTCCAATGCCGACTGCGGTTCCGACTCCGGAGCCGACGATAGCTCCGACGCCTGATCCGACTCCCGTACCCACTCAGGAACCGGTATACGTACCCGAGACGAGCCAGCCGGCGTCTAACGGACTTACGGTAGTTATCGATCCGGGACATAATTATAACGGCGTCGATACCGGAGCCGTTGGAAACGGTCTTAGAGAGCAGGATATTACATATTATATAGCGGAAAAAGTCAAACCGCTGCTGGAGTCTAAAGGCTTTACGGTAATAATGACCAGAAACAGCGTATACGATAACGTATCTACCGAATCGGTAAGCGCAAGTCTTAGAAGAAGAGCGGATATAGCCAACAACGCGGGCGCCGATCTGTTTGTATCGATACACTGTAACGCAGGCGGAGGAACCGGCGCCGAGACGTATTATTATTACAACAATTCGTATGGCGCGGCTTTAGCGCAGAATATACAAGGATATGTTTCGAGTATGCTCGGACTTCGAAACAGAGGTATCAAAGAAGCCGGATTCGCCGTTTTGAAATATACGAGTATGACGGCGGTGCTGGTGGAGACGGCGTTTATAGACACGGCTTCGGACGCGGCTATACTGGCGGACGGCGGCTGTCAGCAGCTTTACGCCGAGGCGATAACCAGAGGTATTTGCGATTACTTTGGCGTCGCTTATTAATTAAAACAAAATATTGAACTTAGCGGTGGTTTATCAGGGCTATATAAAGAGGATATACAATTTTATCCGGAAGAGCCTTGATAAACCACTTGTAATTTTATAAATAAGTTGTATAATATAGCGTGGATCGACTTGCTCAAAATATAGCGCTGCGAGGATGGCGCTCGTTTTATTTTGGGATATTTTTATTTTACTCGCAATAATGAAGCGCGCGTTTTATAAACTTATAGGAAAGAGTTATTTGACTAAAGATGAAAATAAACGGATAGGAGGGACGGCGTATGAATAAACCGGAACTGCTCGCGCCGGCGGGGAACCTGAGCAAGCTCAAAACGGCGATCACATACGGCGCGGACGCGGTATATATAGGCGGAGAGGAATTTTCGCTGAGGACCGCGGCCGATAATTTTAGCATAGAGGATATAAAAAGAGGACTGGAGTACGCGCATGAGAGAGGTAAAAAGGTATACCTAACCGCGAACATAATACCGCATAACGACGATATTGAGAAGTACGCCGAATATTTAAACGAGGTCAAGGATCTCGGATTCGACGCGGTAATATTGTCCGACCTCGGAATGTTCGCGGTCACTAAGGAGATCGCGCCGAAAATAGATATACATATAAGCACTCAGGCGAATAACGTTAACTACCGAAGCGCGCTCGAGTGGTATAAATTGGGCGCAAAAAGGGTGATCTTAGCCCGCGAGATGTCTCTTGACGAGATAAAAACAATACGCGAAAAGACTCCCGCCGATCTGGAACTCGAGGCGTTCGTTCACGGGGCGATGTGCATATCCTACTCCGGCAGGTGCCTGCTCAGCAACTATATGACCGCGAGAGACAGCAACCAGGGAGCGTGTTCGCATCCATGCAGATGGAAATATTTCCTCATGGAGGAGCAGCGGCCGGGCGAGTATATGCCCGTGTTTGAGAACGAGAGAGGAACGTTTATATATAACTCCAAGGATCTGTGCATGATCGAGCATATCGACAAGCTGGTCGAGTCCGGGCTGGACAGTTTTAAAATAGAGGGCAGAGTTAAGTCCGAGTTCTACGTGGCGACGGTCGTAAAAGCTTACCGCACGGCGATAGACGCCTATTTCGAGGATCCCGAGGGCTATAAATTCGATCCCGAATATCTCGCCGAGCTTAAAAAGGTCAGCCACCGCGACTATACGACCGGTTTCTATTTCGGAAAGCCGGGCGGTAGCGAGCAGCATTACGAGAGCAGTTCATATATAAGGGAGTACGATATGGTCGGCGTCGTAACAAAGTACGATCCCGAAACAAAGATGGCGGAGATCGTTCAGAAGAATAGGTTTTTTAAGGGCAGCGAGGTTGAATTTTTAAGACCGTACGGAAAATTCTTCACTCAGACGATAGAATATATGGAGGACGCCGACGGTAACGAGCTCGAGGTGGCGAACAGACCGCAAAGTATCGTAAGACTTAAGGTAAACGAAGAGGTCGAGCCGGATACTTTTATGCGTATGCAGAGGAAAAAGTAGACGTATCCGGAGAAAAGCGCCGAGAATATTTGCGATTTACACGGAACAAAAGGACTTGCTAAAACGTCAAATTAGTGGCGGCTAAAATCCGGGATATTTTGTCGGCGCGCGATAAGGCGCCGCAAAAATTAAGAAAACGTGGAGCCGTTTTGCCAAATAGGCAATATTTAAGCCTATATATCGACTTTGTATTGACTTTTTTGGCGATGTGTGATAATATTTTATTAGTTATAGCATGATGGATATTAGAGATTTTTTTAAATTTCACGCCGAGTTTTAGATACGACTCGTATAGCGGCCGCGCCGTTTGAGGCGGATCTCGGACAGGCTATGGCTTAGATATTTTCATGATCGAAGAAGTCGCGGACCGAACGCGGATTTCTTAATGCGAGATCTTATTTCGGTCGGCTGCAATTCTTTTGGAACACGGCGGTATAAAATTAAAAACGATAAAAATTATTTAAATTATTCAATAAGTAAACGGAGGAGAAGAGAAAATGAAAAATGTGAAAAGAGTTCTGGCTCTTGCATTGACGCTTTTGATGATGGTAACTACCATACCGGCGTTCGCGGCGTTTCCCGACGTTGATTCGACCGCTTCATACGAGACGGCTGTTTCATCATTAAATCAGCTCGGTATTATTACCGGATATGAGGACGGAACGTTTAAACCTAACAACAACGTAACGCGCGCCGAATTTACGGCTATGCTTATGAGAGCGATGGGAGTAGGTTCCGTCGGAACGACCTCGTCGGCCAATCTGCCGTTCAGCGACGTATCCGACCAGAACAGCGATATCTCATGGGCTATACCGAACATAGACACGGCGTACAGCATGGGAATAATCAACGGCTACGAGGACGGCACTTTCAGACCGAACGACAACGTATTGTACGAGGAAGCCGTTAAGATGATCGTATGCGCTTTGGGCTACGGTACGGATATATCTGTAGACGTAGATCCGTGGTATTCGGGCTTTGTTTCGCAGGCGAGCAGACTGGGTATCCTTGTTAACGCGTCCACGCTCGGTTCGCCTGGTACGGCGGCTACGCGCGCATGTATCGCTCAGATGATCTACGATTCGCTCGAGGTTCCGCTTATAGAGAACGGCGAAATGACGACCAACACGCTGCTCAACAGCAGACTTGGATACGTAAGAAACACGGGTTATATAGCGGCTAACGACGTAACGAGCTTGTCGAACCCCGACGTTAATTTAAGATCGGACCAGATCCAGATCCGCGCTATAGAGCCTAATGAATCGACATATTCTACGCATACATATCAGACGAGCTCGGCGGCGGATCTCAGAAACATGATCGGTCATAAGGTAGAGTTCTTCTATCAGATACCGTCGTCTACTTCGTCGGATACCGTTCGTACCCTGTTCAGCTACGAGGTAAGAGAGACGGCTACGATCGAGCTTACGACCGACGAGCTGGAAAGAACGTCCTGCACGGACACGTCTATCAGATACTACGAGGATTCGACGGGCGGCAGAGAGTTGACGGCGAGCCTTGATAACGATAACGTTGTTATCTATAACGGCAAGCTGTACGGCGCAAACGAGAGCGCAAGCAGATTTAACACGAGTATGCTTCCGACTGTTGGAACGATCACCCTTCTTGATCCTAACGACGACGGAAGATATGAAGTTGTAAATATCTGGAGCTATGAGATGTACTATGTTTCGAGCAAGTCTTCAAGCTCGTACACGATCATAGACAACCTTACAAGACCGAGCGCGGACAGAAACTTAGTTCTCGACACGACGTCTAACGATAACCTTTCGATAGTTAACGAGAGCGGTTCGGAAGTAACGTTCAGCTCGATCCCGACAGGCGGAGTCGTAGCGTATGCGGAGAGTACTAACGCGGGAACTCAGATAGCTACGGCGGTAGTGCTTTCGGAGAGAATCAGCGGTTCTGTAAGTCAGAGAGTTTCCGGCGAGAGCGCGACGATAAACGGAACGAGCTACGACTATTCGGACGCGGCTCCTTGGGTAACGGGCAACAACTCTGAGATGACCGAGCCTCAGACCGGCGACAGCGGTACTTATGTGCTTGATATTTTAGGCAACTTGTTCGCTTACGATAGGACGGAGACCGTTTCTAACCAGTACTACGGTTATGTGCTGGCTTACAACACAAGCTCCGATCCGTTTGCAAACGACAGCGACTTCCAGGTTAGAGTATTGAGCCAGGACGGCACAAAGAGAGACTACTATATCTACAGAGGAACTACTATAAACGGACAGGAGTGTTCGACTTCAAACGACGTAATCAACGCCCTGACGGAGAGCGCAAGATATTCGTCGTTCAGGGGCAACAACGACGTGACCGGCATCCAGCAGGTAATTAAGTACACGACAACGACAAACAACGGCAGACAGTGCCTTGACAGCATCTACACGGTTACGGGCGAGAGTAGCTCCGGACAGACTATTACCAACGATACGCTTTATAAGATGCAGGGTACTAATGGAGCTTCGTTTAGATATTCAAACAACAGATTATCCGGCGACGGATATGACTTCACTATAAGCGGAGCTTATGTATTTGTCGTACCGGGCGATTCTAAGACCGATTACGACAGCTTTAGAAGAACCACCTCGTCTTACTTTAGTTCGAGCAGAACGTATAACGCTATAGAGGTTTATGACGTTTCGACGGCGAACAGCGCAAGGGTTGTAGTCGTTGAGACTTCGGCTGATTCTACGGGCGTAGACGACGCTTCGCCGGTATACGTTATAAACGAGAGACCTTCGCAGGAGATCAACAACGGTTCGACTATGTGGAGAATCGCGGGATATGAGATAACCAAGAACTCTACGAGCGGCACGTTCAACGAATGGGTTTCGACCAACTCCGCGTCTGCTGCAAGAAACGCTGAGATAGGCGATATATTCAGAGTGAGCGAGGATTCCGACGGATATGTAGAGCTTGATGCGGATAATCAGCTTTATAACTTCGATAATCCGGGTTCGTATTACCTGCAAGTTGGAACCGGCGTATCTCAGAGCGACTGGGCTGAGGCGGACTTCTGCGCTATGTACGGCGAAGTATACGCGGCTGATTCGAGCGAGAGCGTCGTTATAGACGTAAACGGTCAGCAGTACACGATCCCCGTATCGAGTATGAGAGGCGCGAAGGTTCTGCTGTACGATAATACGGGAAGCCAGCTGACTATTCATGACAGCAGTGGAAACAGCGATGAAATAAGCGCGGCTATAGACATGCTTAACGCTTCGTCTAACCTTGAGGGTTCGTCTATAGAAGCTTCAAAGGTAGTGGTTTATATGAGCGAAGGCGACGTATTATTATTCGCTGTAGTTCAGCAGTAATATAGAACGATTGGATAAAGATTTTTAGGGCGGGACTTAGGTTCCGCCCTTTTTTAAATATTCGGAATAGACGAGACGATCAAATATGATTGATTGCATAAAAGAAAAATGAGAGAATGGAGGGATAAAAATATGGAGTTGTCTGATAGAGAAAGAGCGGAACGTTTTATTGAAATGTACCGGCGCATAGAGGATAAGCTCGGCGAAAAGTACGCGGGCAGGAGGATTAAATATTCGAGCGTGATAATGCAGTTTATAAACGAGCCGGAGGGCGCGGAGTTCAGCGACGAGCTTAACACCTGCCGCGAAATAAGAAATATACTTATACACCGTCCGGACGTGGCGGGCGGACCGCCGCTTATCCCCTCGGACGGAACGATCGGGGTTTTAAACGCGATCCTCGACTATCTAAACGCTCCGCCGCCCGCGATAGATTACGCTACCCCGGCGAGCAGGATACTAAAGACAAATTTTGAACAGAACGTTACTCAGATCATGAGAACCATGAATAAAAAGGGATTTTCGCACGCGCCGGTCTTCGATGAAGGCAAGTTCTACGGCGTCTTTTCGGTATCGACAATATTTTCATATATACTCGACAACCCGGGCGCGGCGATCGACGACGGCTTTCGGGTCGGCGCGCTTAAGAAATATCTGCCGATTGACAAGCACAGCATAGAGAGATTCGAATTTGTGCCAAAGGATACGAACGTATGGGATGTAAAAGAAAAGCTCGAGCGTAAATGCTCCAATAAAAATAAAAGACTCGCGGCGGTGTTCGTGACCGAGAACGGCGGCATAGACGAAGAGTTGCTGGGTATAATAACGCCGTGGGACGTCGTATTAATTAATAGATAGACGTCCGCGGCTCGCGTGTTTGCAATTTCGGCGCGTCAAGCCTTATTCGCTTTACCGCCGTTTATGGATTTTCTGTATTCGGACGGAGTGACCCCGGCGCGGGATTTAAAGAAACGCGAAAAATGTTGCTGCGACTTAAACCCGCAGGAGTTTAAAATATGACTTATGGAATAGCCGGTATCGAGCAGCCTTTTCGATTGCAGAAATCTGTAATCGTACAGGTCGGCGATCGGGCTTTTGCCATACATTTTTTTATACTTTCTCTGGAATCCGCTGACGCTCATATTCGCTTTGGCCGCCATGTCTTCCACCGTCCAGGCGCACCCGGGGCTGTTCATGACCGTCAGTCGTATGGTCTGTAGATCGTCGCCCGGCTCGCAGTTGTAATCCTTATCGGCCGGATGAAGTTGGTCGTGTATGAGCAGAAGTATCAGCGTCAGATAAGAGTTTTGAGCCTCAAGTTTAAACTTGGAGCTTGACAACTGCTTGCTCTCCATGTCGAACATAAGTTGCTCCAGCTCTTTTGTATTTTTAATATGTATAGGGGTCATATAAGGAATAGAGAGGCTCTGCATGAACTCTTCGTCGCAGTCGAATATCAGCGCGGTGTGGGTATACGGCTTCCTGTTTACGCTTCTGTACAGCATGCGCGTGTTGGGAGGAACGAGATAAATCGTGTCCGGCTCCGCTATGATTGTATTTCCGCGGGCGTCCAAAACCTCCATCTTGTCTTTAAAATATTGCATAAACCAGAATTCTCTCCCGTGTTCATATATGAATTCGGGATTGTTTTCTATTTTAAGATAAAAATATAATTCCTTTCTGACGAGCATCTTGATTCACCTTCCGCCGCTTGATTTGCTTTTATTATACAATAATTTTTGCATAGTATCAAGCTGCTTTTTATTAATATTTAAGTTATAATGCACAAAAATTTAACTGTCGCAAGCGCTGATTTGACTGTGAGTATACAAATATTTATACCATATTGACCTTTTTAAAGCTTTCTGATAGAATCAAAATATCTTAAAAATATCTTAGTAAATCCGGATTTGATAAGATAGTTTTTTATGAGAAAATAATTTATTCGGCAGTATTACTTTTTATTGAATGAGTATGAGGAGGTTGCCAAGATGCATAAAAAACTATTGTCATTACTTTTAGCGTTTTCGATGCTTGGCTCCGCCGCTTCGGTCGTGTCGGCAACGGAAACAACGACGGCAGGGGATGAGGCAGCGATGGCTGAGACAGTGACGACAGGAACGGTTCAGGCGGTTCCGTCCACAGACGGAGCGATAAACGGAACTATTCAATTCAACGAGTACAACGACAAAGAAAACGAGATGTATAAGGTAGCGGGCGTAAACCGCCTTAACGCGCGTACGGACGCGGCTATGCCGTATCAGGACGAGGCTACGGCTCTCATATCGGCTCGCGATTATGCGAAAGAGACTTCGAGCCGCATAAAAGCGCTCACGGGCGAACACGCTTCCGCCGATCAGCAGTGGGACATGACGGTCGTAAAGAACCTCGAAATGGGCGCGGAGCGCGGCCTTATCAACGCGGACGGTACGACGAACGCGTTTGCGGCTCCCGGGTTCGTACAAGATTCGAATTGGAAGACGGACGTGTCCATGCCGTCGAGCTGGACGTCGTACGGAAATTGGTGGGATAATGTAAACACCCCGTCCGGCGAAGGCGGTACATGGGTATGGGATTACCCGATCTACGACAACGTAAAGATGCCCTGGCAGGCGGGCGAGCAGCCGTATGACAGCGACGATCCCAAGACCGGCACATACGGAATGATAGAGCCGGGCGCGGCTCCGGTCAGATATAACCCGATAGGCTTCTACAGAACGACTATAAATACAGGCGACCTTACGGTAAACGACGGCGACAGAGTAAGGATCTCGTTCCAGGGCGTGGAATCCGCATACTATGTGTTTATAGACGGTAACGTTATAGGTTACAGCGAGGACTCTTACAGACCTCACGAGTTTGATATAACCGACTATGTTTCGGACGGAGAAGATCACACGCTGGCGGTAAGAGTTCATAAGTTCAGCGACGGCACATGGCTCGAGGATCAGGATATGATCTACGACGGCGGTATCTTCCGCGACGTGTATCTGATCTCGGTTCCCGCAGTATCTATAGAGGATTACAAAGTCGAGACCGACTTTGTTGATAATACATATACGGACGCGAACTGGATAATCAGAGACCTTAAGCTGAAGAATAATACGGATTCGGAGATCCCGGCAGGATACGAAGTTACGGCAAATCTGTACGATAGAGACGCGGAAAACTTCGATACGGCGCTATATACTATGACGTTCACGACCGATCAAGTTATACCGGCGGGTCAGGAGTTTGTATTTGACGATTGCCAGGTAACGGTAATAGCTCCCGAGCAGTGGTCGGCGGAGAAACCGAATCTCTATTTGATGTCGCTGAACCTCGAGGATAATTCGGGGAGCGCGATAGAGTCCACGGCGCAGCTCCTGGGCTTTAGAGAGATCGAGTATACGCAGAAATTAGGTACGGAAGATGCGGCGCAAACGGAGGCGGAGGCTTATACTATCACGATAAACGGTCAGCCGCTCCTTATGAAGGGCGTTAACCGCCACGATTCGGATCCGATCACGGGTAAATATGTTTCAGAAGACGTATACGATATAGATCTTCAGACAATGAAGCAGTATAACATAAATACGATAAGAACTTCGCACTATGGCAACGACGAATATCTGTACTATTTGGCTGACACCTATGGTTTCTACGTTATGGCCGAGACCAACGCGGAGTGCCATGCGGTAGCGCAGCGCGACAGGACAAACGCGACGGTGTACAACGAGTATTTGGGTAATATATTCAAGGATAGGACGATAACGTCGTATCAAACGCTCAAAAACCATTCCTCGATCATATCGTGGTCGATAGGTAACGAGTGCGGCTCGACTTCGGCTGAAAACAGTACGATATATTACTGGATGACCGATTACTTCCACGCTCAGGATCCCACAAGATTCGTTCACTCCGAGTTCGTACAGTGGGACGAGCACACGGATACAGAGAGCAATATGTACCCGACGGTAGAGAAGGTACAGAACATGGCTGCAAGTGAAACGACAGGACTTACGGCTAAGCAGAACACAACGGGAAAACCGTTCTTCCTTTGCGAGTACGTTCACGCTATGGGCAACGCTATGGGCGACCTCGAGGGTTACTGGGACGCTATCCGTTCGGGCGAGAACATGATAGGCGGCTGTATCTGGGATTGGGTAGACCAGTCGAGAATAGTTCCGCTTTCAAGAGTGACGAACAGCGAAGATAATACGGTCAAAAAGACCGACTCGAACTCTAACATAGTACCCGACCCGTACGATTACTATGCCGACGGAAAATATCTTGCGCATGAGAATATATATGGAAAGCTCAGAGACGGCTGGTTCTTCGGCTACGGCGGCGACTGGGGCGACATCAACTTCGAGGGCAGAAACGTAGCGGCCGACGGCTCGGCTTCAGGCGGCGGCAGAGGTAGCTTCAGCGGAAACGGACTCGTATCTCCCGACCGACAGGTACAGCCTGAGATCTATGAGGTCAAGTACCAGTACCAGAGCTTCTGGTTCAGGGAGACCACGATCTACAATCAGACGAACTGGACTACCGACGAGACGCTTAAAAATCAGCAGGTAGTCGTATATAACGAAAACAACTTTACAAACCTTAACGAATACGATATAAACTGGACGCTTACCGAAAACGGCAGAGAGTTAGGTTCGGGAACGGTTTCGGGCGCGGACGTTCCTTCGGTAGCTCCAAAGGCTTCGGGAACGATATCTATCCCGTACGCGCAGTATCTTCCCGATACTCTTATGGCCGGCGGAGAGTATAAACTCTATGTTGAAGCGGTCACAAGAGAAGACGCTTGGGGCGTAAACGCGGGACACGAGGTAGCTCACGAACAGTTCGGCCTCAGCGACGCAGTCTTGACGGCGGTCAAAGGCTCGGCTCCGGCGGATCCGACTCCGGCGGAAGTTGGCGGCGACAACGTCAGCGTTACGGAAGACGACGATAAGTTCACGGTTACGGGAACGAACTTCAGCTTTGAAGTAAGCAAATCGACCGGCTTCCTCTCCAACTATGTATATAACGGAGAGACGCTGATCTATCAGCTCAAGCCTAACTACTACCGCGACGCGCACGCTAACGACAGCCCGCAGATAGATAATTGGAAGTTTGCGGATCAGGAAGAAAATATAATACCGGTAACAAATACGATAAGCGCTTATCAATTGGAAGACGGACGTCATGTTATAGACGTGGGCGTCAAGCTCAAGGTCCCGTACGACGGCGACGAGTACGCGAAAGAGCTACTGCGCTACATAATCGACGAGAGCGGAGCGGTCACCTACAGAATGTATCTCGATACGACCGATATGCCGAATCAGACCGCGGACGGCAGATACATACTTCGTCTTGGTTCGGAGATGAAGCTGGACGACGAGTTTGAAGACATAACCTGGTACGGAAACGGGATCAATCCGATAGTTGACGAAGACGGAGAATACGGCTATAACTATCCGGTATCCGAAAGCTACCGCGAACGCGACAGCTATGCCGTAAAGGGTATATACTCGTCTACCGCGACCGATATGTTCTTCCCGCACTTCGATACGCAGGAGACCGGTACGGTAAACAACGTATCCTGGGCGGTAATGGATAACGGAACGACCGCGATACTCGCTTCGGCGAATACCGAGTATAAAGGCTTAGAGACCGATCCTCACTGGGAGGTAAGCGATAAGAACGCGCTCGAAGTTTCGGCTCTCCATTACAGCACAAAGGACCTCAGAAACGGAAGTATGCACCCGTACGAGCTGGTATCGACCAACAGATATACCATGGAGGAAGGCTACACCTACTTCAACATCGACCACAAGTCGGTCGGTATAGGTAACTCGAGCTGCGGTCCGGCTACAAGAGAGAATGCAAGAATAACCACAGGTTACATATACGACTATGAATACACATTTAAGCCGATGTCCGTAGACGAGACGGCAACGTATGATAATTACACGGCGGAGAGCATAGCGCTCAGCGCGGTTAAAAATACTACGGAGATACCCGAATTTGCGATCGAGCTTGGTTCGATAGGCTACACCACGCCGGAAGGCGGTCTGCCGGAAACCGTGACGGTCTATGACGAGGAAACTGAGACGTCGTCCGAGGAATCTGTAGTTTGGGACGCGGCGATAGAAGACTGCGAGGTATACGAGGATACTACTATCACCGGCACGCTTTCAGACGGCAGAGTTGTAGAGGGCGTGATAAGCGTATATCCCGATAATATGTACTACTTCGTAGACTGTAACGACAGCGACGCTTCGGTATTTGAAGGAGTTAAGAGTATATCCGAAGATACATTGATGAACGAGGCAGGCGATCAGACTGCGGTGAATAACGGCTGGGGGCTGGCGAGCGACAGTTCGGCTTACGGCAGTCCGAGCGGCAACGCGTCCGTTGTACCCGGAGACAAGTATGCGACGGGCTGGTACTTAAACGCGGGAGCGACTCTCGATTATCAGTTCACGCTCGAGCCGGGCAGATACAGCGTAACGGCCGGCTTTGGCGAGTTCTGGCTCACAAACTCTGCGAGACATATGAACGTAACGGTAACGGATTCCGAGGGCGCTCAGCTTGGAGAAGTAGGTACGGCTACGCTTAACGGTCAGGCGGATCCGCAGATACTCCGCGCTAAGACGAGCGTAGGATTTACCTTGGACGAGACGGAGGTCGTCACCGTATCGATAAGTAAAGCGGGCGGCGCGGACCCGTTGCTTTCGTGGATAGGTATAGCGCAGGCTCTGCCGCAGACGATAACGGCGCAGGACGGCATAACGGCGACGGCTCCGGAGGAGTACGTTGAAGGCGCCGTAACGGCGTACGAAGGCGATACCGTAAATGTAAGCGGTAATTTCGCGAAGAACTCTCTGTTCGTAACGGATGAGAACGGCGAACTTTCGACGGTCACGTATAACGAAGACGGAACGGCTTCGTTTACCATGCCGAAGAGAGCGGTAAACATAACCGGACTTGTAAACACAGATACGACCACTTACGTGGTACCCGATACGATCGAGCGCGTAAGAGGCGGAAGCGAGACGGATAACAGAAACTACTTTATAGCGGGCAACCGCGCGCTGGGTATGACGTTCGATATACCTGAAGGCGAATATACAAGCGCGGCGCTGAACTTTATCAGACAAAACACGGCGCCCGGTCAGCTCACAAACATATACGATCAGACTGAGAGCGGATTTAGTTACGTAAACGGAGAAGGCTATATCGCGCAGTATAACGGAAACAGCCAGACGGATCTTGCGTTTAGCGAAGTTCCGACTTCGGGCGAATATAATATACTGTTGGCGTACGACGCTTCAGTTTCATCGTCGGCGTCGGGTAACGACTACTATGTTATAGCGCCGGTCGATAACAACGGCAATACGTCTGCAAACCAGCTTCCGCAGAACGTGTCGCAGCTTCCGTATCTCAAGCTGACGAGCGGAGGCGGAACGATCGAGCCGCAGCCGACGGCGTCCGCAGAGCCGGAGAGCCGGACATGGGAGACGGTAGCGGACGAGTTCACCGGCGAACTGCCCGATTACAATGTGGTATGGTATAAATACAGCGGCGACAGCGACGGAGGTTCGCACGCGTATGAAGACGGAGTTATGACGATAACGAGCGAGAGCGGAGCGGCGGCGAGCGAAGTATGCTACGGCATATCGGCGATAATCAAGAACATAAAGCCGAATACGGAGTATACGATCAGCTTTGAGGAAAACTCGGATATAAGCGAGAGAGTAAGCCACGGCTTCTACTTAAACGGAGACACGCTGACAATGGAGGCTGACACGACCGTACCGAGCGACGCGAATATCGAGGTAGCGTCGGACGTCAGAAATAATATAAAGATAGGCGACATACACACGCAGGCGGTAAGCGATAGCGGCTGGGAGGAGAAGAGCTTTACCTGGACGTCGGGATCGGGACTGCCGGCCGGCATGGACACATATGCGGCGAAGTTCACGTTTATCTTAAGGGGCTCCGTCGGAACGGTCCAGATCAGGAATCTTAAGATAAGCGGCGAAGCGGCGGTGACCGAACCGGAAGTTACGCCGACGCCTACGGCAAGCGCGGAGCCTACGCCAACGGCTACGACGACGCCGACTTCTACTCCGGCTCCAACGGCTCCGACGCAGCCTGAAGACTGGAACGTGGAGTACGACGGAACGGCTAACACGGCTACGATAACGGTTCCCGAAGACGCTCAGGCGGGAGAGAGTATCAGCTTATATATAGCTGAATACAGCGAAGACGGGATACTGACGGATTTTGAAACCGTAGTCATAACGCTCGAAGAAGGCAAGACCGAGTACGAGGTAAACACGGTGCGCGGCATAGTTCAAGACGATAACAATCGTGTGAGGACCTTCCTTTGGGATAGCCAAAACCGTCCGCTGATCTAATGCGCGTCGGTCGAGCGATAGAATTTATTAAAAACGGCGCGAACGAGTAAGATTTGATAAACGGCTTTTCGGCATATACACGACACGCACACAAGCTATACACACACAAGCTGTACACACACGCAGCAAAGAACGAGGGAAGCCGTTTCGGCGCGGAAAGCGCCGCATACAAGTACATCCGGCGTACAGACGAAAATATAACGCGACTGTATGCCGGAGACGATAAAAATGTAAAACGATCAATCAAAAACGATTGTTTGATTTCTTCCCAAAAGCGCGCGGCTAACCCTGCGCGCTTAAAATCTTTGAGAAATAATCATTAGGGGTGAAAAATGTGAAAAGATTGAAAAAGACGCTGTCGTCAATACTGGCCGCAGCCATGGCGGCCGGCGCGCTTACGGCGGCGCCTATGACGGCGAACGCGGACGTGAATTTTACGGGTACGGTGAATGAAGTTGGATACATTGAAAGCGAAGGCGATACATATGATTATATGTATGAATATACCGTTCCCTCAGACGCTACCGGCGACGAGTGGTATCAGCATAGGGGCATACAGCTTCAGCTTGACGAGGATGTCATGTACGACGTTGCAGTCAAGGAATATGCGGTAAGCGGAACGTCTGCTGAGAGAGGGTTCTACTTCCGGCTCAATCAATATGTAGACGGAAATATGACGTATATTGAAAACGTGAACTACTTACAGGGTCAGGTCATGAACGCGGGAGATTCTGCCGAAAGAACGGTCGAAAATATAAAGGGCAGTATAGGAACGCTTGTTTTTGATACGAAAATCATTAGATTCTCAGCGGGCGGCGTACTGCGTATGGGGATAGACCTTGCGCCGAGCGGTTACAGAGTTACCGCGTCGGACGGAGTCGAGCTGATCGGCGCCGAGAGCGGCGATTACGTATCCATAGGCGATACCGTCGCATATGCGTACGGCGGCAAAATGTACGAGTCGGCTCCGATAACGGCGCCCTTGGCGCTGACGTCCGAGAACGCGGCGGGAGCGGGAACCGAGACCGGCGACGCGATCAAGATAACCGCGGGCGCGGGCGTTGAACTTATCAACCTGCCGGGGAACGGATACACGCTTTCGGGAGCCCGGATACGTTATACGTATGACGGAAAGACGTATTTGACCGATCCGGTTACGAGTTCGATGAATATTACCTCCGCAAGCGACGGAACGGAAGTCGCGGACGACGAGTATTCAAAATATCTGTTCGTGCATTTTACCGGAAACGACGGACGTCAGACCGAGACGGGGGAGCAGATATATTTCAGCGTATCCGACGACGCTATAACCTGGGAGCGGCTCAATGAAAACGAACCGATCCTTACGAGCAGTATGGGAACGACCGGACTGAGAGACCCGCATATCGTGCGTTCGCCCGACGGGAGCAAGTTCTACCTGATAGCGACCGATCTGCATATCTACGACGACAGGAATTGGGACGCGGCGCAGTATAAGGGCTCTAAGAAGATAATGATATGGGAATCGAGCGATCTTGTGAACTGGTCCGAGCAGAGAGAATATGCTATAGGCGAGGATATAGACGCGTTTAACGTGGGCTGCGTATGGGCGCCCGAGAGTATCTGGGACGAAGAAAGACAACAATATATGGTATTTTGGGCGTCGATGGTATGCCCGGAAAAACCGGATGGTTACGACGACCTGACGGACGAGGACGCAAAATATAATCTGGTGAAGGCGAACTCGAAGCAGAGGATATACAGAAGCTACACGTCCGATTTTGTGAATTTCACAAAGCCGGAGGTATATATAGAGCGAGAGAATCACGTGATAGATACGACGATCCTCTACCAGGACGGGATATACTACAGGTATTCGAAGGATGAGACTACAAAGAGGGTCGGCTGCGAGTATTCAAACAGCCTTGACGGTCCGTGGACGGCGACCGAGCTTGGTATAGGCAACTGCGAGGGGCCGACGGCGTTCAAGTTCAACGGAGAGAATAAATGGGGATTGTTTGTGGACAGTCTCGGCGCCGGCTGGTCGGGCTACGGACTTCAGATGACAGAAAATCTTTTAGACAGCGGATATACTTTTAAAGAGACGGATCACGGAGAAAGCGAGCTGCGCCACGGTACCGTTATACCGATAACCAACGAGGAGTATAACAGACTTGTCGAGAACTATCCTTTGACTAACGACGAGCCGGAGGAGCCGGGCGTCGATACAACAACGTATTCATTTACGGAGGATACGGTCGCTTCAGCCGGGAGAAGCAACAGCGGCGACGTTCAGGAATGGCTGATAAACACTACGCCGGAGTATTTTTATATAGCTCAGGCGGATCTCGACAGTCTTGAGAAAATCACCCTCCGCGCCGGACACGGCGGAAACTCCGCGTATAACGCGACCTATAAGCTGTACGCGTACGACAGCGGCGGAGCGGCGCTAACGCGGGAACAGCTCGCCGCGTTTAAAACCGACGCGTCGCCGCTGGGTACGGAGATAGCTAAGGCGACCGACTCAAATTCGGGCTGGGAGTATAGCGCTATAACGATCGATAAATCGGACGTTACGTTGGAAAGCGAGGGCGCCTACGTACTGGACGAAGAAAATTCGAGTCCGCTCAATATACCCGATGGCGCTGGAGAGAAGGCGCTCGTGCTCGGAGTAGAGTATACAAACAGCAGTCCAACGGCGTATTTTGATTATATCACGCTCGGTTATAATAGTTCCGGACCTAAGCAGTCGGCGGAGCCTGAAGAGACGTCTGAGCCCGAAGAGACGCCGCTTTCGCTTTCGCAGTATTACGCGACGAGCTACTCGGCTAACTCTATTGGCGAGCCTTCATACGCGTACGACGGAAATTTGGAGACTGTGTGGAGTTCCAACAGGAACAGCGACGCCGGGTATGAGTATTTCGTATCATATCAGGTCTTCGACGCGGGCGAGGGCAAGGTCTTCGACTTAAAAAAGATCAAAGCTATAGCGGAAGACCAGCAATCGTGTCTGGTGTATTTGGGCGCGAACGACGATAAAATACTAAGCGACCCAACGGTGGTAATGCCGGAAGAGGGAGACTTGTGCGGCGCTAAAAGTTCGGCGTATAACGCTTTCGCGCAGTTATATAACGCCGTAAAGCTCGGAAATAATATAGACGTTTTAGCGGAAAATACCGACGGCAGATACGAGGCCGAGACCGAACTCAGCGGCCGGTACAGATATTTCATCATAGCCGCGCAGGGCTGGCCCACTACTAATATATGCGAGACGGAACTTTATGCGGATATCGTAGATCTAAATCCGCCCACGGCGGCTCCGACGTTGGCGCCAACGTCCGCTCCGTCTGCAAGTCCAACGTCCACGCCGACGGTATTGCCGACAAACGAGCCTTCCGCGACTCCTGAGAGAGTTTATCCGGAGCGCTGGGACGAGTACGCCGACGGCTTCGACGGAAGCGATGAGGACGATATGATAGTATGGCATAAATTCAGCAATAACAGCGCCGGAGGATCGCACGAATTCGACGAGGACGGGGTTCTCACGATAAAAAGCGCTGAAAACGCGCAGGTGGGCGATGTGTGCTACGGAGTTACTGCGGTGATAAAGAACATAAAGCCGAATACCGAGTATTATCTTACGTTTAAGGAAAAGACCGACTTCAGCGAGGTTACAAATTCGCAGCACGGCTTCTATCTTAAGCCGGATACGGCGACCGCGACCGCGTCTCAAACCGACGCCGCGCGGATAACGAACGTTGCGGAGAACAGAAATAACAGTAATAACATAGGTATCCACCAAGACGCCCATACGGACGCGGATTGGGAGGAGAAAGAATTTGTCTGGACTTCGGGTTCGGGTATACGAACCGCGGGCGACGACGTATACGCGGCAAAACTTGAGTTTACGGTGAGAAGCGCGGTAGGCTCGGTACAGATCAAGGATCTGGTCATCCGCGAGGTTCCCGAGCCGAGCGAGATCGCGCCTACGGCGGTAGGCGGCGACGGCGTTAAGGCGCATAGCGTCGTTATCGATCCGGTCAAGAGGAGCGTTACCGTTCCGCTTTATCCCGGAACCGACGCGTCGAACTTAGATCTTATGGTCGAGACCATAGACGGGGTGAGCGCAGAGCTGACTTCGGGAACATGGGAGGACGGCGTTCTTACGCTTAAGCAAAATGAATATACCGAAGAGTGGACGGTCAAGTCGGTCGTCCGCGCCAACCCGGTGATCGACGGATATTACGCCGACCCGAATGTAGTGATTTTCGGAGATACGTATTATATTTATCCGACCACCGACGGCGGAACAAACTGGGACGGCGAAGAGTTCAGATGCTTCTCCTCCAAGGATCTGGTAAATTGGACGGACGAGGGCGTGATACTCGACCTTGACGACGTTCCATGGTCAACCGGAAAATACGGCTGGGCGCCGACCATAGCCGAGAAGGACGGAAAGTATTACTTCTATTTCAGCGCGGCGGGAAAAGATATGAACGACGCTAAACAGCTCGGGGTCGCGGTCGCAGATTCGCCGACCGGACCGTTTACAGCGCTGGATACGCCGATGATAACCTCGAATAACGGTTACACGAGCGGCGGACAGATGATCGATCCGCACGTGTTTATAGACGACGACGGTCAGGCTTATATCTACTGGGGCAACGTCAAGATGTACGCCGCAAAGCTAAACGACGATATGGTTTCGGTGGACTGGTCGACCCTTGCGGATATAACTCCAGCAAATAATTATAAAGAAGCGACTTTTGTTATAAAGAGAAACGGAACGTACTACTTTATGTGGTCGGACGGCGATACGGGAAGCTGGAATTATAACGTCCGCTACGGAACGTCTTCCTCGCCGCTCGGTCCTATCGAGGGAAATACCCGGATACTGTCGAGAAACAACACCGACGACCCCGCTATCCGCGGAAACGCGCATCACAGCGTTATAAATATACCGGGGACCGACAATTGGTATATCTGTTACCACCGCTTTAATATTCCGCTGTACGGCGATTTCGAGGGTCAGGCGTCCGAACCGGGCAACCACCGCGAAGTGTGCATAGATAAGATGACGTTCGACGACGAAGGGAATATCGAGGTCGTGACGGCGACCCTCGAGGGCATATTGGAGCCGGTAATAATAGCCTCGCCGGATCCGTCTCCTTCGCCGACCGCATCGGCGACGAGCGCGCCTACGGTAACGCCGACGGCGGCGCCGTCCGCAAGCCCCACAGCCGCGCCTACGGCTACGCCGACCGCTATTCCGACGGCGGCTCCAACAGCGTCGCCCGCTTCGACCCCGACGGCAAGCGCAGAGCCGACGCCTACGGCTACGACGGCGCCTGCGCCAACTATAAGCCCCACGGCCACGGCTGCCCCAACGGCGCCGCCTACGTCGGAACCTACGTTAGAGCCTACGCCAACAGCTACGACGGCTCCGACCCCAACGGCTACGACGCAGCCGGAGGACGGCTGGAACGTCGAATACGACGGAACGGCTAACACGGCTACGGTAACGGTTCCTGAAGACGCTCAGGCGGGAGAGAGCATAAGTCTGTTTATTGCCGAATATAACGAGGACGGGATACTGACCGATCTCGAGGCGATAGATATAGAGATCGAAGCAGGCCGGACCGAGTACGAGATCGAGACGCAAAAGGGAATAGTACAAAACGAAGAAAATCGCGTAAGACTATTCCTTTGGGACAGCGGATACAGACCTTTGCTCTGATCCGAACAGAGGCGGCGGATACACGGCCGAGATATAAAAATCAAGTTAGGCGAACGATTATATTTTAAATAAAAGATCGTTTGATTTTCATTTCCCCCAAGCGCGCGGCGAAAGTCGCGCGCTGTATTTTTATCAAGCTCCGATTTGCGTCCTGACTCCCGAAAAATTATTTAAAAAGGTGTTGACAAGCTCAAAAAAATATGATAATATATTTAGGTCATTGTAAGCCGGCATAGCTCAGTTGGTAGAGCAGCTGATTTGTAATCAGCAGGTCGCGGGTTCGAGTCCCTTTGCCGGCTCCATTTTTGACCGACGTGCGAGCGTCGGTTTTTTGTTTTTGCGGCTTTTTTGTAATTTCTGCGGCTTTTATTTATACGGTTCAATAGATTTACTTTATTTAAATTGTAAATTTTACTGAAAAAACGGCCTAAATACTCAAATTTATTGACAAATATCAAAATAAAAGGTAAAATAAATCAGATAATTATGCGTATATTTAAGCGAAAAATTCCGGCGCGCAAACCGGTATAAATATAAGACTATGAAAATGGGAGAGAAGAAAAATGGCGATTTGGAATCAAAAATACGAGACAATGGCGAGAGACGAGCTTGAAAAGTTGCAGGGCGAGCGTTTGGTAAAACAAGTCAAACGCGTCTATGAGAACGTAGAGCCTTACCGCAAGAAGATGGACGAGGCGGGCGTTAAGCCCGAGGATATTCGTTCTATCGAGGATCTGCCGCTTTTGCCTTTTACGACTAAAGAGGATCTGATGGATAACTATCCGTTCGGTCTGCTGGCCGTACCGAGGGAAGAGGTCACCGAGATACACGCGTCCTCCGGAACGACCGGCAAGCAGAAGGTGAGCAGTTATACCGAAAACGACGTCGAGCTTTGGGCTGAGATCGCGGCGCGTTCGCTTTCGGCTATGGGAGTCACAAAGGATTCGATCGTACAGACCGCTTACGGATTCGGTCTCTTTACCGGCGGATTCGGCGCGCATTACGGAGCGAGAAAGATCGGCGCTATGGCCGTGCCTATGTCGAGCGGTAACTCTAAGCGCCAGATCCAGATAATGAAGGATTTCGGAAGCACGTTCTTAGCCTGCACCCCGTCGTACGCGCTCTCGCTTTCCGAGACGCTCAGGGATATGGGTTATACAAAGGACGATATAAAGCTCGAAGCGGGCGCCTTCGGAGCCGAGCCGTGGACGGAGAATATGCGCCGCGAGCTCGAGGACAAGCTCGGGATACGCGCGTACGATATTTACGGACTCAGCGAGGTGCTCGGGCCGGGCGTTTCATATGAATGTCAGGAACAGGCGGGAATGCATATAAACGAAGACCACTTTATCGCCGAGGTCATAGACCCGGATACCGGCGAGGTAGTTCCGGACGGCAGTATGGGCGAGCTGGTGTTTACCTGTATCACAAAAGAGGCGATGCCGCTTATAAGATACCGCACAAGAGATATTTGTACTTTAAATAAGGGGATGTGCCGCTGCGGCAGAACGTTCGCGCGTATGAGCAAGCCCATGGGAAGATCCGACGATATGCTGATAATAAGAGGCGTCAACGTATTCCCGTCTCAGATAGAGGGCGTGCTGATGAATACCAAAGGCGTGGCTCCGCATTACCAGATCATAGTCGATCGTATCAATAATAAAGACACGCTCGAGGTTCAGGTCGAAGTCGCAGCTCACGCTTTTACCGACCAGATAAGCGATCTTGAGGCGCTTGCTAAGCGCATCTCGTCCGATCTGCTCTCGGCGCTCGGGATCAGGGCTAACGTCAAACTGGTCGAGCCGAAGAGCATCGCAAGAAGCGAAGGCAAGGCGGTAAGAGTTATAGACAGACGGCGTTTGGATTAATTTAGATCAGCAAACGGCGATACATAGCCGCGTCAAAAGCGGCGGGGCGGATCTGGCGGGAGCTTTGGCTTCGGCCGGTTCGCGGTCGGCGTTCTTCGCCGTTTTCTAATTTAAAACAAATAAGGAGAGGTTTGTTTTGGGCATAGTTATTTACGCAGTATTTATTATTTTGGGATTTTTAACGGCCGATTTACTGTATAAGGAAAAGGGGATCTATTTCCGAGCTTGGGTCGGCGGTTTGATAGGGACCCTCGTTTTGATGTGGGGAATAATACCCTTCGCGTTTTTATTTGGTTTTAGTATACTCGCGCATATAATACTTCTGGTAGCGTTCGCAGGAGTTTATGCAGGAGTATTTGTTTGGAAAAAACACACTGTGTCCGAATACAAACGGCTTTTTAGGCGGGAGGAGAACCCGCCTATGACGCATCTGATATTCCTGTGCGTCATTCTCCCTGTTTCGATAATAATGTGGGTATTGCTCACGAATCACATACTCGCTCCGATAGACGGCGGGGTGGCTTCGGGACAGTCTACGTACGGCGATCTCGCCATGCATATGGGGATCATCACAAGCGTGGCCGAACGCGGGGTATTCCCTCCGGCTCACAATCTTATAGACGGCTACAGGCTTTGCTATCCGTTCCTTGTGGATACGCTCTCGTCCAGTCTCTATCTTTTTGGAACGGGGCTCAGGGCGGCTATACTGGCGCCGAGCTATGTGATGTGTATATTGCTCGCGATGGGATTTTATTTTCTCGCGTATAAGCTTATCGGAAAGCGGAAAGTAGCCGTTCTTGCGACGGTCCTGTTTTTCATAGGCGGCGGTTTTGGGTTTTCGTACTTCTTCGAGGGCGCGAAGGCCGATCCGACTGCGTTTACGCGTATATTTACCGATTACTATCAGACCCCGACAAACTATAACGAAGAGAATATTCGCTGGGCGAACGCTATTTGCGATATGATAGTTCCGCAGAGAACGACGATGGCGGGCTGGACTTATTTAATGTTCGCGCTCTGGGCGCTTTTGGACGCGATCGAGAGCAAAAAGAGCGGAAGATTCGTGCTGCTGGGTCTTGTCGCGGGCTGCATGCCGATGATACACACCCATTCGTTTATGTGCCTCGGGATAATCTCGGCTGTAATGTTCGTATGGTATATGATCAAGGCTGAGGATAAAAAGGCCGAGTTCAAGAACTGGCTGATATACGGCGGCATAGCGGTCGTTATGGCTGTCCCGCAGCTATTTATTTGGACGTTCGGTCAGGCTGGAAGCGAGGGCTTCGTCAAGTTCCAGTTCAACTGGGTGAACGAGGAGGATCCGTATCTGTGGTTCTGGCTTAAGAACTGGGGTATAGCGGCGCTGTTCGCGGTTCCCGCATTTCTTGCGGCGAAGAAGGAACATAAGGTCTTGCTCGTCGGCGGGATATTGATATTTGCGATCGCCGAACTGATACTGTTCCAGCCTAACGCCTACGACAACAACAAGTTATTCTTTGTTGCGTATATGCTGATACTTATCTTTATAAGCGATTACCTGTTTACAATTTTTGATAAGCTCAAAGGCGTAAAGGGCAGGTATTTCCTCGCGGCGCTCGTGATAGCTGCGGGAACGCTTTCGGGAGCTCTGACCATTGGCCGCGAGTATCATTCGGGATATATGTATCAGACGTTCTCTGACGAGGATATTGAATACGCCGAGTTCGTTAAGGAAAACACTGACAGCGACGGAACGTTCGCCGCATATTACGGGCACTTGAATCCTACGGCGGTATTGGCCGGAAGACAGATGTTCTACGGCGGCGATCTGTGGATGGGTTCGCACGGCTATTCAGCAGTTGCGTCCGAGCGCAAGGAGATATTGGAGGATCTGTATTCGGCCTCGAGTACGGACGAGGCGAGACGGATCGCCGAGGAAAACAGCATAGAGTATATCGTATTGTCAAACAACGAGCTGAGCAACTTTGACGTAAACAGTTCGGCCATAGACGGGCTTGAAGAGATATATAACGATAACGGATTCAGACTTTATAGAGTCGATTGATATATCAGTGTTTAAAAGAGAAAAGGATTTGAGGAGTTTCTAATGAAGAAGATATCCATAATAGTTCCGTGCTATAACGAAGAGGCGGCGCTTGGAATATTCTACGACGAGATACAAAAGGTAGCGGCGGCGACGCCCGAGGCAGAATTTGAGTATATATTTGTAAACGACGGCTCGAAAGACAGGACGCTTGAGATGATCAAGGATATGTCCGAAAAGGACGAGAAGGTAAAATATATATCCTTTTCGAGAAACTTCGGTAAGGAGAGCGCGATGTACGCCGGAATGGAGTATTCGGATGGGGATTACGTGGTCATAATGGACGTAGATCTTCAGGATCCTCCTGCGCTTATACCTAAGATGCTGGAGGAAATAGAGGAGAACGGATACGACTGCGTAGCCTCGAGGCGGGTAACGAGAGCCGGGGAGGCGAAGATACGCTCATTTTTCGCAAGATGTTTCTATAAAATTATAAATAAAATATCCCAGACCGAGATTGTAGACGGCGCGCGGGATTTTAGGATGATGACCCGGCAGATGACTGACAGCATACTCTCTATGTGCGAATGTAACCGTTTTTCAAAGGGGCTGTTCTCATGGGTCGGTTTCGATACCAAATGGCTCGAGTATGAAAATATAGAGAGGAGCGCCGGGGAGACCAAGTGGTCGTTCTGGAAACTGTTTAAGTATTCGATCGACGGGATCGTCGGCTTTTCGACGGCGCCGCTCGCAATATCTTCGCTTACGGGGATACTGTTGTTTATCGTCTCGATAATAGGGATAATATGGATAATAATCAGACAGTTGATTTGGGGCGGGAGCGCCTACGGCTGGTCGTCGATGATCTGCGTCATATTGCTGGTCGGAGGCCTACAGCTTTTATGTATGGGCATTTTAGGGCAATACCTCGCTAAGACGTATATCGAGGTCAAGCGCCGGCCTATATATATTGTTAAGGATACGAATATAGATAAGAAGTCGGGGGATGATTACGCTGATAAAACAAATAAGATCGATGGATAAAAGTTCAAAAAAGCGGAGCGCGCTTTATCTTATAATCGGGATAATCATGCTTGCGTTTTTGCTTATGAACGACTATGCAAACAACAGCTTCAGTTTCGAGCTGGGCGAAGCCAGGCAGGAGGACGGAGGTTATACATATTCGCAGGCGTTTTCTCTGCCGTCCGGCGAGTACAGGCTTAATTTCTCATATTCCGGAACGCGTAACGGCGGCGAGATCCGCGTGGAGGATAGAGCGGGAGAGGTATACTACTCGGGCAGCATGAGCGACTCGAGCGGAGAGATGACGCTTGATAAAACCGTTACCGAGCTGGTCGTAAAGACGACTTCGGATAGTTCTGACGCTACCGTAAAGGAGTTGAGGGTGGAAGCGGACGGCGCGATATACGCCGATAAGTTCTTCCTCGCGTTTTTGCTGTTTTTAGGCGTACTTTATTTGCTTTATGTAAAGTTCGTAAAAAAATCCGAAGAAGAGTCGCTGATACATTTGTTCTTGATCGCGATAGGCTTGTTCGTATCATATCCGCTGTTTACGTTCTATCTGCAGGAGGGGGACGACCTGGCCTTTCATCTTTGTAGGATAGACGGTATCGTCAGCGGTCTGCAGTCGGGGCAGTTTCCTGTAAGATTGTATCCCGATATGCTAAACGGTCACGGCTACGGAGTGTCTTTGTTCTATCCCGAACTGTTTCTGTATTTCCCGGCGGTCTTAAGGCTTATCGGTATCTCTCAGATAACGGCTTATAAGACTTTGCTTATAGCGGCGAATATCGCGACGGCTTTTATAGCTTATTATTCGGTAAAAGAGATCTCAAGATCGAAGTTTACCGGTCTTATAGGCGCGGTGATATATACGACCTCCACCTGGAGATTGATCAACTTCTACGACAGAGCCGCGCTCGGCGAAGCGCTGTCCATGGTGTTCTTCCCTCTTATTATTCTGGGAGTATATAATATTTTATTCGGAGATAAAAATAAGTGGTACGTGTTCGCGCTGGCCTGCACGTTTATGTTCCAGTCGCATATAATAGGTACGTTTATATCCGCGCTGTTTATTTTGATAATGCTTCTTGCCAACGTTAAGAAGCTGTTTAGCGACCGCCGGATATTCGGGCTTATCAAAGCAGGAGCGCTGATCGTGTTACTCAATTTATGGTACCTTATCCCATTTGTTTCGGGATATTTTAGTATGGATCTTGCGATCAACGCCACGAATTCGGCGGGCAATTTCCAGAATGGAGCGATCATCCCGGCGCAGTTGTTTAATATATTCAACGACTGGAGCGGTATCTCTCAGGTGCTGAGCTTTGGGATAAATCCGGATATGCCGCTCTCGCTCGGCGTGGGCGTAAGCATAGCGTTGGTTCTCTGCATGGTTTACTTTATCCGAAACAAGAAAGAGGAAGACCGGATATCCGACCATAGATTCAACTTGCAGACGTTCATATTTACGCTGGTCTGCATATTTATGACGACCAGTCTCTTCCCGTGGGACTATCTGAGAGATTCGAGCAGGATACTATACTTCTTTGAAAATACGCTTCAGTTCCCATGGAGATTGCTCAGTATCATCACCGCGATAATTTCGCTGACCGGAGCTATGGTAATCGCGAAGTATTGCTATAAGCATAAAAAGCTGACTATCGCCGCGCTCTGCATAACGCTTGGATTGAGCTTTGTGTTGTACGCGACGGAATATACGCGGACCGCTTCGATATACGCTCAAAAAGGCGTAGTAGCGACCTCCGCGGACGACGCTATGGAGAGATTTGCGTGGCAGTATCTTACGGACGACGCCGACCCCGACGCTTTGAAGGCCGGCGAATACAAGACCTCGGACGGTTCTATAGACGTCGAGGAGCTGAGTAAGGACGGTTCGCGGATAGAGTTCAGCGTATCCGGACAAAAAGACGGCGGTTATGTAGAGGTCCCGCTCTACTACTATCCGGGCTATACCGCAAGAGACGATAACGGGAATAAGCTCGACGTATCCGCGGGAGATAATAATGTCGTCAGGATAGGTATAGACGGAGATACGGGCGATAATATAACGGTAAAATTCGGCTGCGCTGCGTATACGTTCGGGGATATAGTATCCCTGCTTACGATACTTATAGCTATAGCGTACGCCGTTCTTAAAAAGAGATTTAATACAGATCCGCTCGAGTACTTGAGAAGGAAGTTTGTTAAGAATATATCGGAAAGTAATTGATTAAAAAACGTTCGCTCGCGGCATACGGCGCGTGGACGTCTCAGGCGTAGTCGTACGGCGGCTCATAGGCGTTTACGCGTCTTTAGCCGTCGAAGAATGATAAAAAATAGCGTACGGCGAATTTTATAAAAGATCCGTGTTGGGAGGATAGTATGTTAGATAACATAAGGAGAATGAGCGGGAGAGAAAAGATAACCGGAGGATTATATTTCCTGTTCGGGATCGTTTTGATAATATTCCTGCTGATGAACAATTATTCCTCTAATATGCTCGAATTTGAGCTTGAACAAACCGGCGAGGAATCCGGTTTTAGCATATATACTCCGGGAATTTCGTTGCCCGCGGGAGAATACAGCATAAGTTTTTCGTATTCGAGCGGGGCCGGTTCGGACGCCGAGACGCGGATAGAGAATAAGGCGGGAGAGGTATTTTATTCCGGAAGCGCCGGAAATACCGGGAAAATCTCGCTCGACAAGACCGAGACCGAACTCATAGTAAAGACAGACGGCGCCGCCGTCGCGTCGAAGATCACGGTTACGTCGGACGGCGAGATATTCAACGATAAGTATTTTCTGGCGGCGCTCGTCCTTTTAGCGCTTGCGTATCTGTTGTATATAAAATTCGTCGGAAAGGGAGACGACTCCGACGCGAATATACATTTGTTCTTGATTGCGCTGGGCTTGTTTTCGTCCTATCCGCTGTATACGTTTTATCTGCAGTACGGACACGACCTGTTGTTTCATCTATTTAGGATAGACGGTATCGCAGACGGACTTCAGAGCGGGCAGTTTCCCGTAAGGATCTACGGAAACGACCTGAACGGTTACGGTTACGGGGTGTCGATGTTCTATCCCGAGCTGTTTCTGTACGTTCCGGCGCTGCTGAGACTTATCGGAATTTCTCAGGTTACGGCGTATAAAACGCTTCTTGTCGCGGCGAATATCGCGACCGCTTTCATAGCGTATTATTCGGTCAAGGGCGTGTCCAAATCTAAATTCGCGGGGCTGATAGGCGCGGCGATCTATACGCTCGGCGTTTGGAGAGCGATAAATTTCTACGGAAGAGGCGCGCTCGGGGAGGCGCTGTCTATGATATTCTTCCCGATGATCATACTCGGGGTATACCATATCCTGTTCGGGGATAAAAATAAGTGGTATATATTGGCGCTGGCCTGCGTCTTTATGTTTCAATCGCATATAATAGGGACGTTCATATCGGCGCTCCTTATTATCGTTATGCTGTTGATAAATATAAAGAGCCTGTTGAAGGATGGAAGGATATTCGGACTTGTAAAAGCGGGAGCTTTCGCGCTGGCGCTTTGCTTATGGTATATAATACCGTTTGTCTCCGGATATTTCAGCATGGATTTGGTGATAAAGGCGGCGGACGAGACGGCTAACTTTCAAAATGGAGCCGCGATACCGCTGCAACTGTTTAACGTATTCAGCAATTGGAGAGGGGCTTCGCAGTCGCTGAGCAGAGGGCTTCAGGACGAGATCCCGCTTTCGATGGGAGTCGGAGCGACTATAGCTTTGGTAGCCTGCGCGGTATATTTTATCAGGAACAAAAACGACGGCGACAGGATCGCGGAGCGTAAGTTCACATTGCAAATGTTTATCATGACGCTGATACTGCTGTTTATGTCGACGTATCTGTTTCCGTGGGATTATCTCAGGGACAGCTTCGCTCCGGCGCGTTTCTTTGAGAATACGCTTCAGTTCCCTTGGCGGCTGCTCAGCGTTTCGACCGCGCTGAGCGCTGCTGCGGGGAGCGCCGTTCTGGCAAAATACTGCGATAAATATAAGAAAACGACGCTTGCCGTCTTATGCGTCGTATTGGGGCTCAGTTTCATTATGTATGGGACTGAGTACAGCCGAAACAGTATTATGTATGCGGAAAAAGGCGAGGTCGTATCTTTGACGAACGACACGATAGAAAAATATCAGTATCAGTATCTGGATGTTGACACTAAACCCGAGGAGCTTACGGCGGGCGAATACAAGACGTCGGATAATTCCATAGAGGTTGAGGAATTGAGCAAGGACGGCGACAGGATAGAGCTCAGCGTATCCGGGCAAAAGGGCGGCGGTTATGTAGAGGTTCCGCTCTACTACTATCCGGGTTATACCGCGAAGGACGATAACGGGAATAAGCTGGGCGTTTCCGCGGGAGATAATAATGTCGTCAGGATAGGAATAGACGGAGATACTGGCGGTACGATAACGGTAAAATTCGGCTGCGCGGCGTATACGTTCGGGGATATAGTATCCCTGCTTACGATACTTATAGCTATAGCGTACGCCGTTTTTAAAAAGAGATTCAATATAGATGCGATCGATTACTTGAGAAAGAAATTAAATAGGCGGGCCGCCTAAAATATTTTTATAGAGTCTTAGTTTAAGGAGACAGAGCATGAAAAAGAAAAATGTTAAGCTTACGGCTTCAAAGTTAATAAGCGACGGCGTCACCCGGGAACAGGCGTATGGTATAGTCGCGGTGATATTGTCCGTTTTCAGCGTCTACTGCGTTATCTGGGCGTTTACTGACGTCTCGTTTACGACCTCGGCGTTTTTTAACACGTACGTGCTTCAGGCGAGACGCTGGCTCGAGGGACATTTGGATCTGGGACAGAATTACACCTCGCTCGAGCTTGCGATATACGAGGGCAGATATTATTGCAGTTTCCCGCCGATACCGTCGGTGATACTGCTGCCGTTCTGCATCATCTTTCAGAACAGCGTTCCCGATTACGCGATAACCACGATAATCGGTATAATAGGCGCGGCCTACGCGTATAAGATTGTTTACTTGTATACCGCTAAGAACAAGCTCGCGATATTTATGGCGTTGTTTGCGACCATAGGCGGCAACTTCATACATATCGGCTATACCGGCGACGTGTGGTACATAGCTCAGGTATGCGGATTTACTTTCACGATGATGGCGCTGTATTACGCGGCGACAAAGGGGCTGAGATCCGGTTGGGCGCCGCTGTTCTTGCTGGCGTTGGCGTTCGGCTGCCGTCCGCTTCAGATAGTTTATACTCCGCTCGTAATATATCTGCTTTACAAGAAACTGGCGTATAACGATATAAAGATCGCTGACGGGATAAAGAGATTTTGGTGGTGGGCGCTTCCCGCGCTTGCGGTAGGTATATTCTTAATGATACTTAACGCGGCGAGATTCGGGAACCCGTTCCAGTTCGGTCACGATTATCTGCCCGAGTTTATGAGAGCGGAGGACGGACAGTTCAGCGTAGCCTATCTGTGGGATAATTTAAAGAGGATGTTCGATTTGCCCGAAGTGGAAAACGGCGTGGTACAGTTCCCGAGATTCAACGGCTGCGCGCTGTGGCTGATAAGCCCAATATTCCTGGCGTATATGATATATTTCCTCGCCGGGATAAAGCGAAACTACAAGCGCGTTATCCCGTGGGCCGTCATTGCGTTAGCCCTGCTGCATATGATACTGCTTTGCTGCCATAAGACGCTCGGCGGTTCGCAGTTCGGAAACAGGTATACTGTGGATATGATACCCGTTATTCTGTTTGGTATCGGATATATGCTGAGAGATGAGAAGAGGGATTTTTCGGTAATAAATTACCCGATGTTTTTCTGGGGGTTGGGTATAAATCTCGTCGGAACTATAGGGTACGTGCTGGGGTATCTGGTTTGATTTATCTTACAGAATAGGTTTATTAATGATAGAAAGGCTATGAAATAATTATGGATAAGATAGCTGTGTTGGTTCCATGCTATAATGAGAGCAAAACGGTTGAAAAAGTAGTTAAGGATTTTAAAAGAGTTCTTCCGGACGCGGTCGTATACGTATATGATAACCGTTCCACGGACGAGACCGCAGAGATAGCTAAAAAAGCCGGAGCGGTCGTGCGGCGCGAGTATATGCAGGGAAAGGGCAACGTAATCCGCAGAATGTTTCGGGAGATAGACGCCGAATGTTATATAATGGTGGACGGCGACGACACATATCCCGCCGAGTACGCGCCCGAAATGGTGGAGAAAGTCTTAAACAGACAAGTGGACATGGTGGTGGGCGACAGGTTGTCGTCTACGTATTTTACCGAGAATAAGCGGCCTTTCCATAATTTGGGCAATTCGATGGTTAGAATGTTTATAAACAGACTGTTTAAGAGCGATATCAAGGACGTTATGACCGGCTACAGGGCGTTTAGCTATAACTTTGTCAAGACGTATCCGGTGATGTCGGCCGGGTTTGAGATAGAGACCGAGATGACTATTCACGCGGTCGATAAGAAGATGTTGGTTGAAAACGTTATAATAGACTACAGAGACCGGCCGGACGGGAGCGTGTCTAAGCTGAATACGTACAGCGACGGTTTTAAGGTGCTCAAGACTATAGCGCGGCTGTATAAAAATTATAAGCCGAGACAGTTTTTCACCGCGTTTTCGTTGATACTTTTGATAATCGCCGCGGCGCTGTTCGCGCCGGTCCTGGTAACGTATATCAAAACCGGTTTGGTGCCGCAGTTCCCGACGCTGATAGTCAGCGGCTTCATCGTTATAGCCGCAATTCAGTCGTATTTTGCAGGACTCATACTATCGACTATAGGCCAGAGGAGCAGGCACGATTTTGAATATAAGCTGATAAAGACGAACGAGAGGTTTGAAGAGCTAAAAGCGGCGGAGCGTAACAAATGAGAGGAGGCGGAGCTGTGGAGATCAAGGATAAGGCTAAACGGTTTAGAGAACTTTTAAAGGAAGAGAGCCTTAGGAAATATATAGCGGTTCTCTGTATATTTTTGGTTATATCCCTGCTGATAGAGATCTTCATATTCAATTACCGCTGTATCGAGTCGGTCTTCAACGACGAGATCGCGGTCGAGGATCTGAGGATAGTTTCGGGCGCCGATGAATCCGGCGATAATTACAGGGCAACCGGTTCGAGCGCGGAGTTTGAAATAAGAGGGATACTCGGCGACGACAGCGACATAGAAGTCAAGAATATGTTTCTGGACATATCTCTGTCAAACGACGAGGTCGCTAAAGTGGCGGTCTCGATAAGAGACGAGGCTAACGCGTCGTATTTTTCGTCCCCGGCTCAGGACGTGCTCGAGGACATAGAGGCGAGCAAGTATTTTAGAATACACTCGGGCGGAAACACGCACGGACTGAGGTTTGAGGTCGAGACGACGAGCGGCGCGGAGATACGGATAGACGGCTGCGCTCTGAACGCGCGGGTCCCTATGCTTATCTCGCCGGTAAGGTTTCTGCTGCTTGCGCTGCTGCTGTGGATATTGTATATCCTAAGACCGAAATCAAGCGTGTATAAGTATAAAATAAATTTCAAGTCGAAGAAGCAAAAGGCTTTGATAATAGTACTTGTTATAGCTCAGCTTGCGGCGTTTTATAATATCGTAAACCTGAATCCGTTCTTTAAGGACCCGACCAAGCACTATTACGACCAGTATCACGAACTTACGGAATCGTTGCTCGCGGGGCATACCTACCTGATCCAGCACGAGGTGTCGGACGAGCTTAAGGCGCTCGACAATCCTTACGATCTGAATCAGCGCTACAGCGAACTCAGCAAGGGCAACGGCGGGAACGCGTGGGACTACGAGTGGGATCACGCGTATTACAACGAGAAGATATACGTCTATTTCGGAGTCGCGCCGGTAATACTTATGTATATACCATATTATCTTGTCACAGGCGGCGATCAGCTTCCCGACCATATGGCGATATTTATAATATCGGTACTGCTTGTAATTTCAGTCCTGCTTCTGCTTTGGGAGATAATAAAGAAGTGGTTTAAGAATACTCCGCTCGCGTTGTATTTGCTCATGAGCTGTTTGTTCATAAATTCATGCGGCATAGTCTACGCCCTGCAGCGGCCGGATCTGTATTCGGTGCCGGTCGTTATGAGTATGACTTTCGGGATCTTGGGACTTGCGTTTTGGATAGGTTCGCTGAAGGACAACCCCGACGGAACGACGAGTATCAGTATTCCCAAAATAACGCTCGGCGCGCTCTGCGTGGCGATAACGTCCGGGTGCAGACCGCAGACGCTGATAATAATCGGACTGGGCGTTATACTCTACTGGAGATCCGTGTTTAAGGACAGAACGCTGTTCTCAAAGTCGGGCTGGAAGCAAACGGTCGGGCTTATGACGCCGTTTATCGTAATAGGCGCGCTGATCATGGCGTATAACTTCGCAAGGTTTGGGTCGCCGTTCGATTTTGGAGCGAATTACAACCTTACGAGCAACGATATGCGCCAGCGCGGCTTTGAGTTCGACCGCTCGTTCCTCGGAATATTCCATTATTTCTTCGCGCCGGTATTGATAGACACGAACTTCCCGTTTATCAGTACGACGCCGATAGACACGGTCTATATAGGAAAGAGCATACTCGAGCCGACGTACGGAATATTTATGAGCAATCCGGTACTCTGGATAGTGTTCTTCGTAGTCGCGCAGAGGAAATATCTGAAGCAAAAGGGCGGAGCCTTATTCGGCTTTTCTATAGCCGCACTGATCATGTCGGTGATACTGGCGGTGCTCGCGGCCCAGGTGGCGGCGATATATCTGAGATATATTACCGATTTCTCCTGGCTGGTGTTTATAGTCGCGTGCATAATGGTATTCGCGATATACGAGAGGCTCAGCGAAGGCTCTAAAGACGTAGAGCCGGAGACGTCCGCCGCGGGCGCTAAGAATAAGCTTATAAACGCGGGCGGCGCGGCGTTGTTTACCCAAAGCGGAGCCGGAGCGGTCAGAAGACTCTTTGTGCTCGGCGTGTTGACAGCGTTCGTTCTCGGTATGATATTCCACGGACTATGGATATTTACCGATATATCCGATAACCTGTGCGACTTGAATCCGAGCTTCTATTATTTCTGGAAATATCTGATCTGTTTCTGGATATAATAAGCGGCCTAACCGCGTATTTGAAAAGGCCCGCATATGAGGGATGATCTTAAATATGCGGTGAAAATAAACGAGAGCATATCGCTGTTTGAGGCGATATGCTCTTTTAATAAAGAAGGATAGTTATGAATAGGGTCAAACCCTCGTCATGCGTTTTTGATTAGATATTTATATCGGTTTTGGATAGACGTCGCCCCGGGTTTAGTAATATTGGAGATATTCTATAAATACTATGATGTATCAAACTAATTCATAGCTTCCACTCCGCCTCCGCCCGAAGAACTGCCGCCCGACGAAGCTGAGGAACCGGAGGTTATTATAACCGTGTTAGAGGCGCCGTCCCAGTCTACTGTACAGCCCGCGCATTCCGAAACGGCTCTTACCGGAACCAGCGTCCTATTGGAGACAAGCGTGGGAGAAACGTCGCATACGTACGTTCCTTGATCGTACAGGATATTGGGATTGTTGATCTGTACGATTATGGTGTTGGAGCCGTTGGAGGACGTTGCGGTCTGCGTTACGTCATGCCATATAACGTCGTACCCCAGAGCTTCGAAGATGGCCCGTATTGGAACCAACACCCGGTCGTTTCTCATTATCGGCGGCTGATCGAATTGGATCTCCGAGCCGTTTAGGACGACTTTGATCTCTTCGTCTCTGATTATCGGGCTTTGTATGACGACGTGCCCTGTAGCGCCCGGACCGAGTTCGTATTCGGGGTAGCATATGAATATATCGTCGCCTTGTAAATAGTAATCGAACTCATCCAATGTTTTAGAGTTAACTATATCCCACGCGTTTTGGAAATCGTCGTTCCACCAGCCTCTATCGGGATCGCTATTCATGTATTCTATGGTCTGCGATTTTAGATAATCTTCTATCTCGCCTGCCGAGAGCGAGAACACATCGGTAAGTTCAAGCTCTTCTCCGGTGTTTAAGTTATAATTCAGCCCGTAAACATTGGTGTTATAGACCCCGCCCATATGCCAGTCGGTCGTCATTTTTATACTCAAAATACCGTCTGAATTATTTGTAACTTCAGCCGTAGCGTAGTTTACGTACGGGCCATAATATGGCGGATATTCAACGACCATATCGATGTTTCCCTGCGCGTTAGCCAAAAATTCGTCGCTCTCCCGGGTTATGAGTTCGTTGATTCTGCTCGCGTTATCCGAGGAGTCTGTCAGCGTTACCTTATCGAAATATTGAGACAGTTGAAGCGTTCCAGAGGAGTCGTAGTACGAGCGGTCCACTCTCACGATCGTGTAATTGGCCGAGGATACATAACCCGCGGCGCTTGCGACTGAAAGGACCATAGATGAGCTTATCGCCGTACACAGAGCTAACAACATAATCAATACTCTCTTCATCTTTTATCTCTCCCTTATGGATCTTTTATTGAGGATATCGCGCGAGGCCGTCTATACATGAATATACCAACAGTCCGCGTTTTGCGATGAACTGTTATATATTATAAAACTATAAGATTTAATGTAATAATTGTATCATAAAAAATATGATATGTCTACGCTTTTTTAAATTTTTATTCCTAAATTTTGGTTTAACATATTATATTCTGAATTTATTTGCCAATAATTTATTATGAAATAATAAGATACGCGCGAACCAAATTTATATGATGCAACCTACTGATTAAAGCCGTAGCCGACGAATTTGAAACGCGCGGGTTATCACAAGTACAGATCGAAAAACCTATAAATAAAAACCGGGGCGTTAGTCGCTCCGGTTTTCGTAGTTGAATTTCATCTCGTTAAATTCCTGTCTGGTTATCAAAACCTGTCTGGGCTTTGTTCCTTCGTAGGGACCTATTATCTTTCGCTCTTCCATCTGGTCTATTAGCTTGGCCGCGCGTTGATAGCCCATCTTGAATTTTCGCTGGAACATTGCGACCGACGCCTGTCCGTTTTCAAGAACCAGCTCTACCGCGTCGAGGAACATATCGTCTTTCGGCGACGAGCCGGATTCGTGTCCGTTTGATGAAGAATGCGAATTGGCGGCCGATTCGAGGTCGGCGGCCACTCTTTCGTGTTCTTTCTCTATGCTTTCGATTATTTCGTCGTCGTATTCCGCTTCGCAGATATTCTTGATATAATCGACTATATTCTCGATCTCCTTGTCCGAGACGAAGTTGCCCTGCACGCGTATCGGCCGCATAGCGCCGCGCGGGTAGTAGAGCATGTCGCCCTTACCGAGCAGCTTTTCCGCGCCTTGGGTATCGATTATGGTGCGGCTGTCGATCTGGGACGATACCGCGAAAGATATTCTCGACGGCACGTTCGCCTTGATCACGCCGGTGATAACGTTGACCGACGGTCTTTGCGTCGCGATAACCAGATACATCCCCGCGGCTCTCGCGAGCGCCGCAAGCCTGTTTATCGCGTCCTCGACCTCGTTTTTGGCGACTATCATCAGATCCGCAAGCTCGTCTATTATGATAACGATCTCCGGCAGTTTGTTCTCCGGCGTTCCCTGCTCGTCCATAAGCCGGTTATATCCCTTGAGGTTACGCACTTTGTTGTCCTTTAAAAGGTTATACCTGTTCTGCATCTCGACGACCGCCCAGTTGAGCGCGCCCGCCGCGTGCTTCGGATCGGTCACGACCGGGATGAGCAGATGGGGGATGCCGTTGTATACGCCGAGCTCGACCATCTTGGGGTCTATCATGATGAGCTTGACCTCGTCCGGCCGCGCCTTATAGAGTATGCTTGTGATTATCGAATTGATACACACTGATTTACCCGAACCGGTAGCCCCGGCTATGAGCACGTGCGGGAAGTCCGAAATATCGGCGACGACGGCGTTACCGCTTATATCCTTGCCGAGAGCGATCGTCGTCTTCGACTTCTGTTTTTTAAACTTCTCGCTGGTCAAAACCTCTCTTATCGGCACGGGACTCGGATCGTCGTTCGGTATCTCTATTCCTATCGCCGCTTTGCCCGGTATAGGCGCTTCGAATATGATACCGGTAGCCGCTAAGCTCAGGGCTATATCGTCGGCCAGACCGGTTATCTTGGAGACCTTGACCCCGACTCCGGGCTGGAGCTCGAACCTTGTGACCGTAGGCCCCTGCGTTATGTTGATTATCTTGGCGTCTACCTTGAAGTTGGCGAGCGTCTCGAGCAGGCTGTTCGCCTTAGCTTCCAGCTCCCGCTTTATCTCATCCGGCTTTTTCTTTCCGGGCTTGGGCGGCGACAACAGCTCGAGAGGAGGCAGTTTATAATGAGCTAAATAGTCCGAACCGTCCTGTTCGAGCTTTTCCGCCGCCTGCTCCTCGATAAGCTGCTGCGGCGTAAGTTCGCCCTCGGCGGCCATCTTTCTGCCCTTGACCACCGCCTCGTCGATCGGAACGCCCATATTGAGCGCGGCCTTGGTGGCAGGGTCGAGTTTGTCCTGCATTTTAGCTTCGCTCGGCGGCTCGAAGTCGAGGGGATCGTCGCTCGGCGGCTTAGGTATGGTTCCGTCTTCGTTTGGCCTTTCGGTCAGAACGCCGTCCGCCGTAAGCTTTAGACCGGACTTCTTTTTACCGCCCGAGGTTTCGTTATGTAAGACGTCAAAGCTCGGCAGATCTTCAAGCTCCGGCAGTTTTGATCGTTTCAAGCCGGTGTTTTCGTACTCGGTCAGCGTTCCGGCGACGACGTTATCCGGGTCGAACGGGAGATCCTTTGCGTCGGCGGTCTCGCCGCTGAACAGATTCTTGAGCAAATCCTCGTTTTCATCGAACGAAAATCTTTTTACATTATTGTCGTTATCGTCGTCTAAGACCTCGATATTCGACTCCGTTGTTTTTTCAGACTTGGACGGAGTTTTAGGCGCCTTGACTTCGGCGGATCTTCCGTTTTTGGTCATAAACGAGTCTACCGGAAGCGGTATAGCCGTTGTTTCGCCGTCTCTGTCCGCGCCGTAAATATTATCATAGCGAGAGTCGTTTTCGGCCGGACCGTAGCCGTTGTCCAGCTTGACCGAACGTCGTTTTTGCTTGTTTTTGCTAAATATCCGACTGAGCAGCCCCGGTTTTTTTCTCCGCTTTGCGGGGGCGTGCCCCGGCTGACAGTGCGGAACGTCCTCTATTGCGATCGTCTCGTCTCCGTTTTCGGAGTTTGCGTAGTCGCCGTCCGAGACCTGTTCGGATAGCTCCTCTCTGAGTAAGCGTATCTTCGCCGCCAGCTTTTTAAATATTGACGTCACCGATATGCCGGTCAGGAGGATCACAAGGACGAGCGCGCCGGCGATAGCGAACACCCACGTACCCATGGTTCCTATAAGAGCGCACAGGATCGCGCATATCCCGCCGCCTATTATGCCGCCGCCCGAGGCGTTTATCCCATCTTCGTACAGGAGCATGAGATTTTCTATAACGCCGCCGTCTATAAATTGAGTCTCGCCGCAGAATAGGGCGGTGATTATCGACGTGCATATCATAAGCCCGAGCAGTATAACGGTTCTAAGCAGTATGCCGGTCGATTTTTCGTCTGTAAAACAGTTTATGCCGGCTATTATAAAATATACGAAGAATATCGCCGAAGCGGCGCCGAATAAGCCGTAGCACACGCTCTTGATAAAGGCGCCTACGATCCCGGCCGCGTCGGTGAAAAACGCGAACGCGAAGAACAGCGCGAGCGCGAACAGTATTATCCCTTGTATCTCCCGCATCATAGGCTTGCGCTTCATCGCCTGCCTGGATTCGGCGGAACTTCGCGATTTTGAGGAAGAAGATTTTTTTCTTCCGGACGACGAGCTTTTGCTTGAAGAAGCGCGTTTTTTTGTTCCGGTAGAAGTCTTTCCCTTGGTAGCAGCCATTATCAACCCTCCTGAAAAACGGCGCGGAGCCGTTTGAATTATCTGTTACGTCGCCTCCGGAACGGGCGCCGAGAGCGTCCTCGGGGCGGCTTATGAAAAATTATATTTAAACGTAATCAAACCTATTATAACATAGATTCCGTAAAATAAAATTACATTTATATTTCAATTGGGAAGCTTAATGGGATATTTTGGCGTTTATACAGGCTATGCATATTAAACCCGCGCGCCGAAACGCCGTTGCAGCAATTTTTAAAGGCGCCGCGCCGATGATAAACGCCAATAAAAAACGGCGGAAAGCCCGCCGCCGTTTATGATTAAAGTATATATTTCTTGATCCGCGCCGTTACGCGCGGCTATTGTTTCAGCTCAGGTCTTGGCGCAGAAATTTTACGAGTCTGCTTAACCCGTCCGCTAAAGACGTCGCAGGCCTGCCGAGCAGCCTTTCGAGGTCGCCGCTGCGAACTTCCATATCGCCTTCGCGGATACTCTTTTTTGTTCCCGCCAACATATCGATCATTATATCCAGGACGCCGGTACGCCTTAAAATATCCGCATAGGTCTTATCGTCTACATGTTTAACGGGGATCTCCTTGCCGAGCGTTTTGCCGAGAACCTTTGCAAACTCGTCGTAAGAGACGGGCTCACCGGATAATTCATAGACCTTATTTTCGTTCCCGTTCCCTATGAGCGCCGAGACCGCGGCGTCGGCGTAGTCGGATCTCGGCGCGAACCCGACCTTTCCGCTTCCGGCCGACGTTACGAGGGGAGCTCCGGACATGCACGCCTTTATTGTTGAGATCTCTGTTTCTAAATATGAATTATTACGCAAAATGCAATAAGGGATCCCGCTTTCCGTTAAAATTTCCTCAGTAGCAATATGGGCGACGGCCAGAGGCGCCGGTCGCTCGGGATTATTGGTTCCGCTGGTATATACCAAAAGCTTCGCGCCGTTTTTCTTTGCCGCGTTGATAGCGTTGGTATGCTGCTTGATGCGTTTTTCATCTATGGGTTCGTTTGTGGAAACCATCAAGACGCGGTCGATTCCGGAAAACGCCTCGTCCAATGATCTCGGATCGTTGAAATCGGCCTGCCTGACGTCTATCCCCATATCTATCAGTTTTTTCGCTTTGCTCTTGTCTCTGACGCTTGCGGCGATATCGCCGACGCCGACTTTTTTGGATAAGGTCTCTATCGCTCTTGCGCCAAAAGCGCCCGTCGCGCCCGTTACTAAATACTTCATGATTAAGCTCCTTTCGCTTTGCTTATTTTTTAGTTTTGTATCTTGAATTTTAAACCGGTTTGGAGTATACTGGTTATGGTTTTATTATATATACCGATAATATAAATTCAAGTACGTTCTTTTATGATACCGGTATCAAATTAGATACCGTAAGGAGGGCTTATGAAGGAAGAAGAATTAATAGGAAAGTGTCCTTATACAACGGCGCAAAAAGCGCTGTCCGGGAAGTGGTCGCTGGTCATAATGCATATACTGAGCGACGGACCGGTGCGGTTTAACGAGCTGCATCGCCGTCTGCCCGATATGACGCACGCGACTCTGTCCAGACAGCTAAAACAATTAGAGGAAAACGGATTGATAATAAGACGCGAATATTCGCAGATCCCGCCCAAAGTGGAATACGAATTGTCCGAGATAGGTTTGAAATTCCGGCCGGTCTTACGCGAGCTTCAGAACTGGGGGTTGGATTACATAGATTATATGTATGAAAATAAAATGGGTAGCGAGTATGGACAAAATTAAAAAAGCGTGATAGAATATTTAGAGAAAATTAGTTCACAAAAAAGGAGAATACGCCTAATGAACAGAGTCAGAGAGATCAGAAGAGAGCGGGGGCTGACGCAGGAGGAATTGGCCGAGAAAAGTTCTATCAGCCGCAAATATCTGTCCAAGATCGAGGCGCAGAACGCGACGCCCTCGATCTCTATCGCCATGAATATAGGCAAGGCGTTAGGGGTCGCGGTCGATAAGCTTTTTGTAGACGTATCATGCGACGAGCCGACCGAATATCCAAGGCCTTTAAGGTTCATCGATTTATTTTGCGGCATAGGCGGGTTTAGGTACGCCGCAAGATATGCGTTTGAAAAGCTCGGTATCGAGGGCGAGTGCGTATTCAGCAGCGATATAGATAAATACGCCCAAAAGAGCTACGAAGCGAATTTCTCTGAAAAGCCGGTCGGAGACATCACAAAGATAGACGCGAAGGATATCCCCGACTTCGATCTGCTTTTCGCGGGCTTTCCGTGTCAGGCGTTCTCGATCTGCGGCCTGCAAAAAGGGTTCGCGGACAACACGCGAGGAACGCTGTTTTTCGATATCGCGCGGATCATAAAGGAAAAACGGCCTCGGGCGTTCGTGCTTGAAAACGTGAAGAACCTCGCGAGTCACGACCGTGGAAATACGCTCAAGACCATTCTCTCCGTACTCAGAGACGAGCTGGACTATCACGTCGAGTATAAGCTGTTAAACGCGCTCGACTTCGGCCTGCCGCAAAAGCGGGAGAGGATCGTTATCGTCGGCTCGAAAAAGCCGTTTGAGATGGATTGGTCGTTTGATATAGATAAGAAAAAAACTCTGTCGGACGTACTTGAGACGGATGTAGATAAAAAATATTACGCCTCCGAGGACATCGTCGCAAAGAGAAGATCCATGCACTCCGCTAAGGAGTATCCGTCGATATGGCACGAGAACAAATCCGGGAATATCTCGTCGTATCCGTACAGCTGCGCGCTCAGGGCTGGAGCGAGCTATAATTATCTTTTGGTAAACGGAGAGCGGCGCCTTACGCCGAGGGAGATGCTGCGGCTCCAGGGTTTCCCCGACGAATTTAAGATCGTAGTTTCGGATACGCAGATACGCAAACAGGCGGGCAACGCGATCCCGGTCGATATGGTCGCCAAGGTCGTGGAAAAATTCTTGCCGCTCGCTTTTTAAGCGCGGGAATATTAGAACGCGGCGGCTTAGATTAAGAGAGACTGCGCGTTAACGTAGGGGCGGTATCCAAACGGTCGAATTTTAAAAACCGCGCGGGACTGTTTAATGAATCAAAAAAAGCAATTATAAAGCGGTGAAAATATGGCTGACGTATTTAATGATAAAAAACGCTCGGAGATAATGAGCAAGGTGCGCTCGAACAACAATAAATCCACCGAGCTTAAATTGATAAATATGTTTAAGGAAAACGGGATAACGGGCTGGCGGCGCAACTATAAGGTAAAGGGTCATCCCGATTTCGTATTCCCGAAAGAGAAGGTTGCGGTTTTTGTCGACGGTTGTTTTTGGCACGGGCACGATTGCAGGAACACGCGCCCAAAGGACAACCGGGAATATTGGCAAAAGAAAAGAGAGCGCAATATCAGGCACGACAGAGAAGTGACGCAGATGTTTGAAAACCGCGGCTGGCGGGTCTTGCGTATATGGGAGTGCGAGCTGAAAAAATGTAACCAAGCGGAGACGCTCGAGCGTATACGCGGATTTTTGGACGTTGAGACGAGTTCGAAGGATTAGGATTTGATATTTTAAAAAGATTGAAATAAAAAAGACGGGGAAAATGCACAGATCCCTGTCAAGTAGACAGTTGAAATAACAAAAATCTTTGTATACC